>CAJUDA010000023.1 GCA_910584875.1 uncultured Eubacterium sp. | reverse complement strand
TGTACAGCTTTCATTTTTATTTGAGGATACCAGTGCCGAAGATAGCGATAATCCCAATGTTGTAACAGAAGAATCCAATGAATATTTCACACCGGCACCTCGCTGGTATTATGAATATAATAGACCAGAAGGATAATACAGGTTTATTACAGTAGTATGCATTCTAACTAGGAATATGAACATAAAAGGTATTAGAATAAAGGTATTTGCAACATTTTACTTGACCATATGAGGAACAACAATTCCCTAAAAATATCGTAAACCCAAGAAAATATACAGCCAATGGAGTCTCTTACGTCCAAATGATGCTAAAATGATGTTACTGGCATACAGAATCAGCTATGTCCCTGGATTAAAAAGAAAAAAAGTTTTTTCAGCACTACCGCAACCACTACTGGAACGAGGAATTGTTTCTTATATCAAAAGTAATCAAGAATGGAGAAAAATAAAATGAATCAATTAAAACCTTCCCTTGTTTTATGCTTTATAACACTGACAACCGGAATGTTTGCTACCTCATACTCCCAGGCAAAATCAATCTCTCTTCCTGCCCCTGTCAAAGTCCGGGCAAAAAGCTGCCAGGAGAAACGATTAAAACTGACATGGAAAAAAGTAAAGGGTGCTTCCGGCTACCAGATTTACCAGTACAAAGCAAAAGTAAAAAAATTTGTTAAAACAGCTTCTGTCGGGGAAAAAACTCTTTTATGGAAAAGCGCGAAAACATCGAAAAAGCAGACCTTTAAAATCCGCGCTTACAAGAAAAAAGGCAGCAAAAAAACATACAGCCCATTCAGCTATGAAGTCACTGCCATTCCCTACAAAAAGATGGCGAAAAAAGTTAATGCAGGAAGGGTGAAAGTCAGCCGTTCCAGTGTATCACTTTCTTCCTACGAGGAAAAGAAGGTGTCCGCACAGGTGAAACCAAGCCACCACGCCGGAAACAAAAAAGCAAAAGTATATGATAAAACGATCCGCTGGTCGTCCACCAATCCATCCGTGGCAAAGGTTGATTAGAAAGGAAATATCACGGCTCAGGGAAAATCCGGTACCTGTAAAGTCTATGCCCGTGCCCACAATGGTGACAGCGACTGGCTGTGGGTAAAGGTGACAGCATATGCCAGACCTAAAAAGTTTGATGGTATGGATGTGATGCAGGAGGATATAGTAAAACTTATCCAACAACATGGGGAAAACTTAAAAGATATCGCAGACTTTTTTGAGAAAAATAAAGCAGTGTATAATAAAGAAAAACATGAAATAAAGTTTTCGCTGGATTCTGGAAGAAACCATGTGGTAACAGAGAATACGCAAGGAAAAATTGATTATAAGAAAATTGAAAAACAACTATATCAGGTTCTTGACTCTTTCCCTGGATTTATGGAAATTAATTACGATAGTTACGGTATTAAATTTGTACTTAACAGTGGTGATGGTGGTGGAGAATATGTAGAATTAATTTTCTTGTTTCAAAAAGCAGAATGGAAAGTTGTTAAAGAATCCAAACATTATTTTGAAACAGCTCCGCGATGGATTTATCATTACAGTGCCCCGGGAGCATAATAAACTTTATATAGAATTGTTAAATAGGAGCATTGCTCTACAAATTATGGAGCAATACTCCCTCTTGCACAAATTTATAAAAAGCAGGAGACGAGAAAGATGCACACTAAAAAAAATAGAAGTATTTTCCAGCTGCATCCGCGCCTACCCCTGCGCCAGCATATTTTCAATAAATACGCCATACCCCTGGGCAGGATCGTCCACAAGGACATGTGTTACAGCTCCTATCACTTTCCCGTCCTGTATAATGGGACTGCCGCTCATGCCCTGTACGATCCCGCCTGTCATGGCTCGCAGCCGGGAGTCCGTAATACGCAGGATCATACTCTTATTATCCCTGCTATTCATGTTGATCTCTTCTATCCTGATCTTATACTTTCTTGCCGTTCCATCGAGATTAACATAAATGTAAGCGGGACCCTGGCGGATTTCCTGTTTCCTTCCCACTGGCATATATTCTCCGGCATAACTGTTCTTTGATGCCTTCCGCATTTTCCCAAAAACACCCAGTTCTGTATTTTTCGTGATCTCACCGATCACATTGTCCGCCACCATATTAATATATCCCTGAAGCTCACCCGGTTCTCCGCTGGCTCCTTTCGTGATCCCCAGGATCCTCGTCTTATACAATTCACCGCCATGCAGATTCAGAAGAGTCCCTGTATCAGAATCTGTAATACCATGTCCCAAAGTTCCAAAATTCCCATCCTCTGTCACATAAGTCAGCGTTCCGATACCCTGCGTGTCCTCTCTGACCCAGGTGCCGATCTTGTACGAATGATCCGTTGCCTGGATTGGCTTCACTGCTACCTTTAATTGCTCGCTGCCCCGGCGGATCGTCACTGGTACTTTTTTATCCCCGCTGTCCTGGATCGCCTGATTCAGCTTTGCAATCGTAGGGACCGCCTTATCATTCCATTTCAGTATATAGTCTCCGGTTTTCAATATATTTTCACCTGGAGCATATGTCAGCCCATCCTGTCCCTGTACTTCTGCCGTATCCAGCACCAGAAGTCCATTTGTCTCCACATAGATACCGATCGGTTCCCCGCTGGGCGCTACCTTCATTTTCTGGATTACCTGTACATCCACATTTTTTACCGGTACTACACCAAAGAGTTTTACCGGTACCTGATAGCTTCCTGTCTCTTTGGAAACCATGGAAAATCCACTGTCTTTATTGGTGATCTGAAGAACCTCCTTTGATTCCTCTGTCCCAAATCCGGGAGGGAGTGATATATCTTCCGTCTCGCCAACAAAAGCATACAGCTTGTCCGGCAGGGAAGCATCCATATACTGATATAAAAAAAATCCCACAGCAAAAAGATCTGCGATAAGAAAAAGAACCAGCCAGCGGCGCCAGCATCGGAGAATACGGCTTTGTCTAACCATATCAATCACCCCATACAAAAAAGAATGGAATCTCAAAGCAAGCTTCAGACTCCATCTTAGTATGACCATTTTCAATTTTATTATGAATATTGTTTGCGGCTGTCGGCAAGTTCTTTCATCTCTCTTGCACTTTTCCTCACTGCCTCTGTGATTTCCACACCGCCCAGCAGCCTCGCCAGTTCCTCCTCCGCCTCCTGGCGGTCCAGTAAACGGATTTTCGTGGTAGAGGCGCTCTCCGTCACATCCTTTTCAATCACAAAATGTTCATCCGCCATAGCAGCGATCTGTGGCAGATGCGTGATACAGATCACCTGATGCCGTTTCCCCAGTACACTCATTTTTTCCGACACCTTCTGCGCTGTGCGGCCACTGATGCCGGCGTCTATTTCATCGAAAATCAGCGTTTCAATCGCATCGCTGTCTGCAAAAACAGATTTGATCGCCAGCATGATCCGCGACAGTTCGCCGCCTGATGCAATACTGCCAAGACTTCTTCCCGGTTCACCCGGATTGGTGGCGATCATAAATTCCACCTCATCCATTCCATCCGGACCAAACATCTCCTTTTGTAAAATCTGTATAGTAAAATCCACCTGGGCAAAATTCATATCCTGCAGGGCATCCATAAGCTTTTCCTCCAGAACTGCCGCTGATTTTTTGCGGCATGAGGTCAGCTGGCGGCTCCGTTCCCGTAATTTCTGTTTCAGATCCTCAAATTCGGAGCGCTGTTTCTCCAGATATGTCTCATAATCGGCATACTGTTCGATTTTTTCATTGATCTCCTGCAGATGCTCCATGATATCTTCATAAGTTTCCCCGTATTTACTTTGAAGAGTATGGATCAGGTCGAGCCGGCGCTGTGTTTCATTCAGATCGTTTTCATCAAAAGAAAAATCGCTCATAAAATCCGCCACTTCACGATTAAAATCCCCCAACAGACCTTCGATCTGCATCAATTCTTCTGTCAGGTCATCCAAAGCCGGATCCAGTCCCCGGATTTCCTGTAACCGCCTGAGCCCATGGCTCACCGCACTGACGGCAGTCTCCCCGCTCCGCTCATGTACATCACCCAGCACCTCTGCAATCGCACCTGCATGAGACATCCGCCGATAGCTCTCTTCAACCTCTTCAATCTCACCAGGTTTCAGGGAAGCTGCCTCGATCTCTTCCTTTTCATATTCCAGAAAACCAAGCTGGCGCGCCCGTTCTTCTGCTGAAAGAGAATCCTGCTGTAATTCCTTTTCCTTCTTTTTAAACAAATGATAGAGACTGCGGACTTCTTCCCGTATCTGGATACATTTGTCTCCACTGTATTCATCTACGATCTCGCGGTGTCTGACCGGATCCAGCAAAGACTGGTGTTCATGCTGCCCATGGATATCAATACACAAGGCAGCTACCTTGCGGATCACACTTACCGGCACGCTTTCCCCATTGATCTTGTTAATACTGCGGTTTTCTGTGATTTTACGGGAAATCACGATCTGTCCGTCTTCCGGTTCCACATCCAGTTCCCTGATCTGGTCCAGTGTCGCCTGGTCAGAAATCTGAAAAACGACTTCCACCATAGCGTGATCCCCATTTTTACCAATGATCTCTGAAGATACCCTGGCACCCAGGGCAATACTGATGGAACCCACCAGAATAGATTTACCGGCGCCTGTCTCGCCTGTCAATATATTCAGATGGGTCCCAAAATCCACGTCAATCTCATCTATTATGGCAAAATTTTTTACGTGTAAATTTGCTAACAAGCTTTCCTCCCGTCGCTGCTAAACTATTTAATCTTTCTTATCCTGACACGGCATCCCAGTTTGACGCCATTGACAATGGCATATACTGTCGTAGTGCCTTTTCTGCGTCCGGTTACAAGTCCAGTCGGGCTCACTGTGGCAATATTGATATTCCTGGAATACCATGTCACACCATCACTGATCTCATTGACACGCAGCTGCTCTGTATCATACTGACGCATCTTCAGGCCCTTCCGGTTCAGATCCACCACCAGCACATCACAGTAGCCACGTTTTCCATTTTTGGTCTCACCGTAGATCGTAGCCTGGCCCACACGTTTTGTACGGATCTTGCCCCGCTTATCCACAGTAGCCACCTTCTTATTATCAGAATAGTAACGGATCTTCGTGGTCGTATTTGCCGGCTCCGCCACAATACCAGACTGCTTTGCCTTGCCTTTCGCCAGTGTGATCTCGCTGTTTGCCACCGATACACCAGTTGCCTCTACGGGCTCGCGCACCTTAACGATACAGGTTGCCGTTTTATTGGAACCATCCGTCGTCTTTGCCTTGATCTTCACAAGACCTTCTGCCACGCCAAGTACACGTCCGGTCGAGCTTACTTCAGCGATCTTTTTATCACTGGTACTCCATTTGATCTTCTTGACGGTAGCATTCTTCGGCGTCACCTTCGCCTTAAGCTTCAATGTATCGCCAACCAGTACTGTCGCTGAATATTTATTTAATTTCAGTTTCTTAACCATCCGTACAACACGGACCTTACATCTTGCAAAAGCTCCGCTTCCATCTCTTGCCGTCGCCGTGATATAAGCCGTCCCAAGCTTCTTCGCCTTGACCTTTCCTCCAGAACTTACAGTAGCTACTGACTTTTTGCTTGATTTCCACTTTACTTTTTTATTGGAAGAACCTGTCACTGTTGCCTTTACATAAAAGGATTTACCAACTTTTATAAACTTGGTCGTAGGCTTCACAGTCACCTTTGTATCATTGGCAGCCGGTTTGGGATTTACCCGGATCAGACATGCTACTGAAAAGCCGCCGTCCTTCGCCGTCCCCACCAGCATCGTCGTCCCTACGGCAACGCCGGTCACCTTCGCGTTAGAGACCCCGTCTGCCTGCACTCTGGCGATCGCGGAATTGGCGATCGTCCAGGTCATCGTCTTGTCATATGCCGTTTCCGGGGTAAAGATCGGCGCCACCGTAATGGTACCTCCTACATTCACCACCTTCTCGGCAGAATCCAGTTTCACTCCGGTGATACCATCGCGCACGATTACCTGTATCATCTCGATCGGTCCCTGCATCGTACCATTAAATGCCTGGGCACGGACAAAGGCCGTACCACTCTTGATACCTGTCACAATACCCGTTTCATTCACCCGCACGATAGAAGTATCGAGACTGGTCCATACTACCCGGTCCGTGGAATTCGACGGAGTGAGGACTGCAGTAAGCTTCTCTGTATTTCCCGTCCGCACGATCACAGACCGCGGCGAGATCGCAATGGCAGAAGAAGGCTGCCGGATATCCACATGGATCGTACTGACGCCCACCTGAGGTGAAGTAATATTGACATCCGTCTCCCCTGGCGCCTTCGCATTCAGGATCGCCAGCTTCCTCTCTTCATCCCACGTAATATTCAGAAGGTTATCCTTTGATGCTTTCCATGTCAGCTGTGCCGTTGTATTTTTAGGAAGATAATCCACGGCGATCGTCTCCGTATCCCCTACATTCATGACTATATCCGTTTTATCCAGCACCAGCTCCTGCGCAGAACCGATCACCGTCACAATACAGGACGCCATAACATTATACGGATTGTATGTGGGGTATACACTGATCAGTGTCGTACCGCCGCTCTTAAAGGTCAGAACGCCTTCCTCGTCAACCTCAGCCACCGAAGTATCCGAACTCACCCATGTCATCGTTGTGTCAGTGGCATTTGCTGGCGTATAACGCACTTCTTTTTTCATGTTGTATGTCTCTTTATACAGTTCCAATGACAATTCTGAATGATTGAACGCAATCGTCTGGATCGCAGAACGTACCGTAATACGGATCGAACGCCGGTCATTTTCGTTCAGGAGATTCTCAACAACCAGATCCGCTGTTCCTGTCCGCAGTGCCGTGATAATGGCGCTCTTGCCGTCTGCCGCCACATCCACACGGAAAACCGGATTGTTCGTCTCCGAACATTTCCAGCGCAGCGGTGCCACAGAAACGGTCTGCCTGATATTTGCCACAACCGTTATATGATCACCCACCAGCATCGTCTGGGCATCATTCGGACTCAGCGTAAACCCGTTCACCGCCTCTTCCACTTTGACGATACAGGTCGCCGTCCTCACCGGACCATCGCCATTACTCAGCGTCGCCGTGATCGTCACATCCTCTTTTGTGACCTGGAGACCTTTGATCAGACCACCCTCAGAAACAGAAACGCTTCGGGGATCCGAACTGACCCACTGCACGGTCCCGGTATAGGTGCCGCTAGCCACCAGATTCAACTGATATTCCTGCCCTCTGGACAAAGTAATGTTACTGCGGTCCAGATAGATCCGGTCAACGATCTCGATCGTCGTGGTAAATTTACCATCCGGCGGCAGTGCATTGTCACCGAGAAGCTTTTTCACATAATCACTTTTCCCGTTTTTCACGGTAATCGTGGCGATCAGCTTTCCTGTCGCCTTTGTACTCAGTATACCCGTATCTGAAGCATAGGATCCATAGTTTTCAATGACATCCCCGCTCTCTGTCTTAAGTGAAACCTCAAAAGCACTGAGGAAATCCTCTCTGGTCATATTATATGCCTCAGCAAAATTATAGCGGTCACCGACATTGAGGATCTCTTCCTTATCCTCGATCCGCCCCAGCAGGGTAAGGTTTACACAGGTACGGCCATTCAGCTTGGGCCAGTCAGGATTGCTTGGGTCAAGCCCTGCCTCATAGCTGCCATAAGGAAAGAAATAAATTTTATATTCACCGGCGATACCTGTAATCTGTAATTCGTTACTCCGGCTGCCGGAAGGAGTCAGCGTGATAAGATCCGACTCCATCCCCAGGGAATTGGCGATCACCCGATCCACACCATTTCCCACATCTTTGGTCACAACCCAGATCACCTTGCCGCGGATCACTTCCATGTTCTTGGTAAAATTTGTATCAGTATAGAGAAACCCTCCTGATTCCATACTGGCATCCAGAATCGTTTCAAAATCATCGGCTGCCCCGTTCGTGCCAGGCACGGCATCCTTTTTTAATGATACACGGGGATTGACATAGACATCCAGCGTGGCAGTATAGGTCACAGCCGGCTGCTCCGGCACCGTATAAGTCGCCTCAATCCGCGTCTTGCCGGCGCCCACCGGGGTCAGTCTGCCGGTATCCTTATCTACGATCACAACCTCCTCATTGATACTGGTCCACTGTGTTGTCTTTGGCTTATCCGGATCGTTATCACCGAAGTTCAGCTTCAGATCAACCGGTTTATCATTGGAATAGAGCACGAGAGAACGCTCGGTATCTGTTTCATTTACAATTTTATAGATGGAATCATCCGTTGATGTATCCACAGCAAACACAACCTTGATATTACAAAAAGCTGTTGCCACTGTCTGACCACTCTTGTCATTTACGACAGTCACCGTCACCGTCACATCACCGGGAGAAAGCGCCCGGACAATACCTATATTCTTGGAAGAACCCTGTTCTACCGTGGCGATCTTACGCTGGTCCGCATCCTCAATCACCCACGTGACTTTATAATCATCACTCTGGTAAATGTCCCCTGCACTCTGCAGCGTCAGCTGCATACTCTTTGTTTTCATCTCAATAAACGAGGCAGGATTCACAATATTTCCCAGATTGTCAACGATCCAGATCTCATCCGCCGCATGTACTGAGTCTCCTACATAGCCAAAGATCCCCAGCGTCATGACCAGCGCCAGCATCACCATATATTTTAATCTTTTTCTCATCCCGTTCCGTTTTTTCATGACTATCCTACCTTTCCTTTATATTTCATTATGCACCATTTGCCGTATGTATCTTTTTTTGTTACAATATATAGTATATATCGTCCTGTTTATCTCCCATGATAAGACAATTTTTTGTCAATTACATGGTAAATCCATATTCCATTATACTCAATCCTGCCTGATATGGCAAGTCAGACTTTACGAAAAAATGCTATGCGTCCCGGGAAAAATATGGTAAACTATACGCAGAAGCAGATATTTATTAACTTTTTTAAAGGGGGTAGCATTATGTTACTGGATCGTGAATACAAAATACCTTCCAAGGTAAACAAAAAAATCAATCTCAAAGTAGTACCCGGTCACTTTGTCACAACTCATTCACATATCAATTTTTATATGGACATGACTACATTGAAGGTGCGGCACTCAGAGGCAATGGAAGTAGCGCGGACGATGGCTGCGGAGTACCAGTACAGCAAGCCTGTTGATACGATCATCTGTATGGACGGCTGTGAGATGATTGGCTCCTGTCTTGCCGAGGAACTGACCAAAAACGGTATCATGTCATTAAACCTGCACAACACATTGTATGTTATCACTCCTGAATTTGACAGCAACGGCCAGATGATCTTCCGTGACAATCTGCAGCCAATGGTCCGTGGCAAAAACATCCTTCTGCTGCTGGCATCCGCCACTACCGGCCGCACGATCGCCAGAAGTCTGGAGTGCATCCGTTATTATGGCGGTATCATCCAGGGCATCTCCGCCATCTTCAGCGCTGCCGAAGAAATCTATGGAGAACCGGTCCACCACATTTTTGGCGCCAACGATCTGCCGGATTACCAGACCTTCAGTCCTGAAGAATGTCCACACTGCCAGAACAAAGAAAAGATCGACGCCATCGTAAACGGATTTGGATATTCCGAGCTGTAAACCAGAAAAGAAAAACAATGACGCCACCCGTATGCCGGGTGGTGTTGTTTTTATGCTTTTGATAATCCAACGTGTTCTTGCAACTTTTTATTCTTCGTGCTATAATCTACATTTGTGTTTGAAATCCAACCGGGCAGATACCGTCCGTCCGGTTTAATATTGGGAGGTTATATATGAAAACAAAACAGGAAAATATCCGCAATATTGCTATTATCGCCCATGTCGACCACGGTAAGACGACTCTGGTGGATGAGCTGCTCAAACAAAGCGGTGTATTCCGGGAAAACCAGGAAGTTGCAGAGCGTGTCATGGATTCCAATGAGATCGAACGGGAACGCGGTATCACGATCTTATCCAAAAATACAGCGATCACTTATCATAATACAAAGATCAATATCATCGACACTCCGGGACATGCTGATTTCGGCGGTGAAGTAGAGCGCGTGCTGAAAATGGTCAACGGCGTCATCCTTGTCGTGGATGCTTTTGAGGGTGCCATGCCCCAGACCAAATTTGTCCTGAAAAAAGCGCTGGAGCTGTCACTTCCGGTCGTCGTCTGTGTCAACAAGATCGACCGCCCGGAAGCAAGACCGGATGAAGTCGTCGATGAAATCCTGGAGCTTTTCATCGATCTCGATGCAGATGAATCACAGCTGGATTGTCCTTTTATCTTTGCCTCTGCCAAAGGCGGTTTCGCAAAGACAGATCTTTCCGGCGAAGGTACGGATATGAAGCCTCTGTTTGATGCGATCGTCGACTATATCCCTGCGCCGGAAGGCGACCCGGAGGCAGATACCCAGGTACTGATCAGTACGATCGACTACAATGAATATGTCGGGCGCATCGGTATCGGCAAAGTTGACAACGGCACGATCCGGGTCGGTCAGGAAGCCGTTATCGTCAATCATCATGACCCCGAAAAATGTGATAAGGTGAAAATTTCCAAGCTTTATGAATTTGAAGGTCTGAACCGCATTGAAGTCGAAAGCGCAGGAATCGGTTCTATCGTCGCCATTTCCGGTATCTCGGATATCCACATCGGAGATACCCTGTGCAGCCCGGAGCATCCTCAGGCAATTCCCTTCCAGAAAATTTCAGAACCTACCATCGCCATGCATTTCATGGTAAACGACAGTCCCCTTGCCGGGCAGGAGGGCAAATATGTGACCTCCCGCCATCTGAGAGACCGGCTCTACCGGATGCTGAATACCGATGTATCGCTGCGGGTAGAGGATACTGACACCACAGAAGCCTATAAAGTATCCGGCAGAGGGGAGCTCCACCTGTCTGTGCTGATCGAAAATATGCGGCGTGAAGGATATGAATTTGCCGTGAGCAAAGCAGAAGTCCTTTACAAAGAAGACGAAAATGGCAAAAAGCTTGAACCAATGGAACGCGCCTATGTCGATGTACCGGACGAATTCACCGGCAATGTCATTGACCGTCTCAGCCAGCGCAAGGGAGAACTCCAGAACATGACTCCGCTGAACGCCGGCACCACAAGGCTTGAGTTTATCATTCCCTCCCGTGGTCTTATCGGCTACCGCGGTGAATTTATGACGGACACCAAAGGAAACGGCGTGATCAATACGGAATTTGACGGTTATGGTCCGTTCAGGGGCGAGATCCCTTACCGCAAACAGGGTTCCCTGATCGCCTTTGAAGCAGGCGAGACCATCACCTATGGTCTGTTCAACGCCCAGGAACGGGGCACCCTGTTTGTCGGTCCCGGTGAAAAAGTATACGGCGGCATGATCGTGGGAGAGCATGCCAAATCCGACGACATTGAAGTCAATGTCTGCAAAAAAAAGAACCTGACCAACACCCGTTCCTCCGGCGCAGACGAAGCACTCCGCCTGACGCCAAAAAAAGAACTGAGTCTCGAACAGGCACTGGATTATATTGATACCGATGAACTTCTGGAAGTGACGCCGGAAAGCCTGCGCATCCGCAAAAAGATACTGGACGGGACAGAGCGTTACCGTGCCAGACGGGATGCCAAAAACTCATGATAGAGCCAGGCGAATACCATGGTTACCACGGCACTTATACCTGTATAAATAACAGGTTCCCTCACCCATACCACGGGGATGTACAAGAGCAGGATCATGGGGATCCTCATCAGAATATAGATTTCAAACAAATGGCTGCCCAGCCAGTAAAGTACCGGATGATATACCGGTACTTTTTTTGTCAAACTCAGGATCAGGATGCAGTACATCACGGTCATGACAAGATACAAAGAGGCATGTCGGGACAGGGGCCGGAGCCAGATCACAGCAGCCAGTGACAGCATGGCAGCTGCCAGCCACATCCCCCGGACGCTGAAAACCGCATCCCACTTATCTTTCGTAAAAGATACAAAATACCCAAGAAAGTAGGCGGACATCGTATTGTACCACCAGCTTTCTTTTGTCTCATGAAGGAAGAAAAACAGAAGGATCCCCAAAAAGCACAGGATAATAAAAGAACACGTCTCCCAGTTTTTCTCCGACATCCATCTCCCACTGATCTCACAGGCAAGCCAGGTGATTAAGTACAGACAGAGGATCACAAAGATGTACCAGTTACTATTACCCAGATTTTCCCACGCAGTCAGTGAGAGGAAAAATTCCTTTGCCGTAAACGGAATCCCGCAGGCAAGATCCAGTACCGCATACAGCAGCACTGCCGGAATAAAACCTGCTGATACTTTGCCGATCCGTTTCACCGGCATCGTGTGGACATAAGGCATCCCTTTCTGCCGGACAGAATGCCCAACGCCATAACCAGAATAAAAAAGAAACATAGCCACCATCAGCTGCCCCAGCCCGGATGTCACACCATGCACGGCAGGGGGAAGCGCAATATAGGACTGTATATGGCTGAAAAATACGATTATTATAAATAACCCGTTTACAGAGACTGTCGTCTCCCTTGACAGGTAGTGATCACTGGTAAATCCTGTCATTGCGCACCATCCAGTCCTTCCGGCTCTTCCTCGTAATATTCATGGTATTTTTCATCAATCTTCTGCCTCTCCCTCTCGCGGTCCTCCTCTTTAATATGATACGTAGGTACAAGCTCTGCGATCAGCTCTTTCATATCCTCCGTCTCGGAATATGCCTCCTGATAGAGTCCATTCAGCCGCTCCAGAAAGGCGTCACCGTCAAAAACAAGAGGTTTGCCGATATGGATCAGCGAATTTTCCGTACTCTGCAGCCCCTCTTCATCCATCAGCATCTCCTCATACAGCTTCTCTCCTGGTCGGAGCCCGGTATATTTGATCTTGATATCACGATCTGGTACATAGCCCGAAAGCTTGATCAGTTTTCTTGCCAGATCATCAATCTTCACCGGATTTCCCATATCAAGGACAAAGATTTCTCCTCCCTTTGCCAGGACGCCTGCCTGGATCACCAGGGAAACTGCTTCCGGAATCGTCATAAAATAACGGATGATGCGCTTATCCGTTACTGTCACCGGTCCCCCCTCTTCGATCTGCTTTTTAAATAGCGGAATCACACTGCCGTTGCTTCCCAGCACATTACCAAAACGCACTGCCACATAATCTGTCGCAGACCGCTTATTCAGTTCCTGCACGATCATCTCACAGACTCTTTTGGTCGCCCCCATGATATTGGTAGGATTTACCGCCTTATCCGTGGAGATCAGTACAAACTTCTTTGCGCCGTACCGGTCTGCTGCCAGTGCTGTCTTATATGTCCCAAACACATTATTTTTCACTGCCTCATTGGGACTGTCCTCCATCAGCGGCACATGTTTATGTGCTGCCGCATGATAGACGATATCTGGCCGGTATTCAGCAAAGATCTTGTCGATCCGGCTGCTGTTCCTCACAGAGCCGATCAGCACCTCCAGATGCAGGGACGGATATCTGCGCCGGAGTTCCTGCTGGATATCATAGGCATTATTTTCATAAATATCAAAAATGATCAGCATCTTGGGATGATTGGCAGCGATCTGCCGGCACAGCTCACTGCCGATGGAACCTCCTCCTCCCGTCACCAGGATCACCTTGTCCCTCACATAGTTAATCACAGCATCCAGATTGATATTCACCGGTTCCCGCCCCAAAAGGTCTTCAATCTGGACGGGTCTTATCTTTTCTATGGCAGCTTCCCCGTTTACAAACTGATACACACCTGGTACGATTTTCAGATCGCTTTCCGTCTGCTGGCAGATTTCCAGTATCTCACTGATCTGCTTCCGGGAAGCGCTTGGCATGGCAACGATAATCTCATTCACTTCATTTTCTTCTGCGACAGCGACAATCTCATCCCTTCCCCCGAGTACCCGGATTCCCTGGATATATGTCCCGTGCTTTGCTTTGTCGTCATCAATGATGCCGCAGATATGACTATCCAGGTTATCACTCATTTTCAGCTCACGGATCACGATATTACAGGCCTCCCCGGCACCGATGATCAGTGTCGTGCGCATTCCTTTGCCATGAATATTGGATTTGTATATGAGACGCACGATCCGGTAAGAAAAGCGTACCACAAGCGTCAGGATAAACAATAGCAGCATATAGATCAGGAAATAGGACCGCGGCATCCGGCGGTATGTCCCAAACACAGTCAGAAAATGCAGGACGCCGGAAACTCCACAGGCAAGGGCGATACTCAGCACTTCATTGATGCCGGCATAGCGCCAGAGACTTTTGTACAACCGGAAGAGCGCAAAAACCGCCAGGGTCATGACCGTATTAAATACCATGAGTTCCTGTAGCGTCGCCACATAACCCAATGGATAATCATCTGTGATACCACTGCGCAAAAACCGCCCCATATTCAGGTCATACCGTAGAAAAAGTGCCATATAGGAGCAGGCATTGATACAGACAGCATCCCATATGACCAGGAGAACCCGGTAAAGTGTCGACATATGTCCATTTTCAATATATTTTCTAACCATCTTATTACGATCCATATAATCCTCCTGTTTCCCGCTGTCTTGGATAATAGACTCCCCGATATACGTTATAACTATTCTCCAGATCTATAAAGACTGCATCGTGAGAAGGAACCTGCGCCTCTTCGGGCGGCAGTTCCATATAATTGCCAAACGCCATTCGCAGGTATTCGTCATATCCCACAGGCACAGGCAGCATCTCATCTTCAAATTCTTTATAAACCGCCGAAGCGAATATCTCCTTCGGGTACTCATTTACCATATAATTGTACCTCACACAGAGTTCCGTGATATGATCACACTCCGCGATCGGATATTTCGTCATTTTCCGCTGTGCAAACATCGCCATCTTATATCGGCGTTTCCAGCCGGGCCGCAGCGCCAGCATCAGCCGGCCGGTCCACTCCAGAATACGCCCTTTGCTGGTAGGCGGTTCCTGATTGATATAAATCTGATACACCAGCCCCCAGAACAGCTGGCACTTGCGCCGGAACCTCCCGGACGGACAGCCATCCAGCGGCAGTACCTCCAGCCGGACTCCATGCGCCACATCAAGATCTGCCTGACGTTCCTTGATGAAAGTCGTGTCCTCATCTGTGATGGCGGTGAGCTGGGACCGCTCAAAGTTCTCCGGTCCGGACCGGCTCAGACGATACTTGTCCTGATCCATCTCCTGTACCCACAGGCGGCACATTTTTTCATAATCTTCCCGGGGCATGAAGACATCCAGGTCATCATCCCATGGGACAAACCCCTTATGGCGGACTGCCCCGATACACCCCCCGCCGCACAGATAAAAGAGCAGACCATGTTTTTCACAAAAATCCCTGAATACCAGAGTGATCTCCAGACACTTCTGCTGCAGCCGCTTTAGATCGATTTCTTCCTTTTGTTCCATATTCCCTCACTTCCTGCCATAGTAAATTCCTTTATATTCGGTATACGGCTTATCCAGATCCAGATAGACACAGTCGTGATGAGCCACTCTTGCCTCTTCCGGCGGCAGTTCCATATAATCGCCAAATACTGTCCTCAGATAGGCATCGTATCCGACAGGGACCGGCATCGTCCGGTCCTCAAACGGCACTTCCAGATAACTGGCAAACCATTCCTTATCATACCAGTTTTTCATATAGCCCGGTCCGGAACAAAGTTCCGTGATCCCCCGGCAGTCCGCGATCTTGTATCTGGTCATCTTCCGTTTTGCCAGAGACCATATTTTATAGCGGATCCCTTTCCCACAAAAAATACCAAGCAGGATCCGGCTGCCCAGTGCCATAAGCCCGCCGTGGTTCTCCGGCACAGTCTGGGCACAGAAAAGAGAATATACCATCGCCCACATACACTGCTTTTTCCTCTGCCACCGGGAATCCGGATACCCGTCCAGCGGCAGGATATCCAGCTGTACACCGTGCACGATATCCAGATCCTGCTGATATGGCTTAATATAAGTCGTCTTCCGGTGCCGCAGGGTGGCAAAAAGATTGTGATCGGTATAATCCCGGCTCTGGACGGACAGCGCCAGATCCCTTCCCGGCTCATAGTCTTCCCATTCAGAAACAAATGTTTCATAATCCTCCCGCGGCATAAAAAAGTCCAGGTCATCATCCCACGGGACAAAACCGCCATGACGCCTCGAACCGATACATCCGCCGCCGCACAGATATGCGGTCAGCTTCTTTTCTTTACAAAAATCAAAGAAAACGGATGCCATCTCCAGATTTACCCTCTGCATCCCCTTCAACTGTTCATCCGTATAGTTATGAAGTCGCTGTTCCATGCCTCATCTGCTCCTTTACCCGTTCTACCGATCCGCAATATTTGTGTCCCCTGCACCAGAACGGCATCTTCAGAATCCCCAAAAGAGTCCCTGTTCCATAGCTGACATGAAGCAGGAAAAACAAACCAGGAAGCAGAAACTGGTATCCGGTTTTTGTTTCGCCCCTCACCGCCAGCAAAGCCATGCCCACAGCAAGCAGTCCGTATACCCCCCACATAAGCGCTGCCAGCCAGGGAAACCCGGCCGCTGCCAGAACAGTAGTCAGCAGAATCCCACCGACAAATGCTCCCGGCACAAAATGATACAGGGAAAGGCATCCCGGACACACACCTAATGTCAGACCAATCCAGTACCCGTTTCCAAATTTCTGGCGGCACATCTTCCTCAGTGTCGGGCGGATATACTGATATGAAATAATATCCGGCGACATACACAGACGGTATCCGCACTGCCGCAGGCGGTAATGCAGCTCATTATCTTCGGTCCGTCCCAGGTCTTCCCGAAATCCACCTGCCCTCTCAAATACTTCCCTCCGGTATGCCCCGTGAAAAAAAGATTTCACGTAAGCCCGCTCTCCCTTTCTGCGGAAAGAGGATGCGCTGCTGCCAAACATAGACGCTTCCGCCAGAAGGAGTGTCCTGCCCCATGGTGTTTCCTGCTCCGCCAGTACCGGACGGACGCCTCCTGAGATCATCTCCCCCGTCTCAAGATTTTCTACATTTTTCTCAACAAACTGCTCCGGTATATGACTATGGGCATCCACCCGGATGATCACCTCTGTGGTAAAATGGGTGATCGCCACATTCCATCCACAGCTCTGGATCCGTCCCGGATTGTCCACAACCCGTACAGCCAGAAATTCATTTCCCTTTTCTCTGGCAAACTGCTGCATGATCTCCTTTGTCCGGTCTTCAGAACAGCTGTCGATCAAAAGAATTTCCATCCTGTCATGAGAATATGTCTGCCCTTCAATATCCTTCAAAAGTCCCGGCAGACTCTTCTCTTCATTGTAAGCCACAACACAAAGTGATACATTCATTTTTTCCATTCCTTTCCTGCCTATTGTATCACAATGTCCGGGGAACATGCAACAAAAGACTTGAATCAGAGGCAAAAAACGATTATACTGGGAATAAATGATTATTTTCAGGGGGGGCTGTATATTGGGGAATTACAAAGAAACGACCGCCATCGTGATTCCGGCACTTGACCCGGACCAGCGCATGGTAGAACTGGTCCGCGGACTGTATGAAAACGGTTATGCAAATATAATCCTTGTCGACGACGGGAGCATGATAGAAAACCGCAAATATTTTAAAGAATGCAAAGAACAGTACCATTGCAAAATCATCCGCCATGTAGTCAACTTCGGTAAAGGCATGGCTCTTAAATCTGCCTTCAACCACATCCTGGACAACTGCCCGGATATCACTGGCGCCGTTACCGTAGACTGCGACGGACAGCATATCCTGAATGATATTGACAACTGTGCCCGTCTGACTTACGAAAACCCGGACAAGCTGATCCTCGGCTGCCGGCAGTTCCACGATACCGCCATCCCCTGGCGCAGCCGCTTTGGCAACAAGCTTACCCGCAATGTCATCCGTATGCTCTGTGGTATCCATGTATCCGATACACAGACAGGGCTGCGCGGACTTCCTGTGCCTCTGCTGGCAAGTCATTTTGCTGCCACCAAAGGGGAACGTTTTGAATATGAGATGAATATGCTGATCACAGCGAGAGAATATCAGATCCCGGTAAAGGAATTTCCTATCCAGACCATTTATCTGGAGGGAAATGAAAGTTCCCATTTCAATCCCTTCCGGGACTCCATCCGCATCTATAAAGTATTTCTGAAATTTATGCTCACGTCCCTGTCCAGCTTTATCATTGATATCGCCCTGTTCTCACTGCTTGGTTTCCTGCTTCGCCCGGTCATCCCGGATGATGTGCTGATCTTCCGGAATGCAGTCTTTGGCGGTTCTCTTCTGACGCTGGTAAGAACTGTGATCTCCCGGCTGGTCAGCTCTTTATATAATTTCTTTATGAACAAAAAGCAGGTCTTTCGAAATGACTCAAAATCACCGGTGATCTTTGTCCGGTATTATATCCTGTGCATCGTACAGCTGATCCTGTCCTGGCTGCTGGTCGATCATTTCCTGGGCTTCATCACATACCGCACGGTGCGCAAATGTATTATCGATACCATCCTATTTACGGTCAGTTTCCAGATCCAGCGGGAATGGGTTTTCAAAAATCAAAAATAGCGGGACGCTTATCACTCATCCCCGGCATCATTCAGCACTTCCTGAATGGCAAACCGGGGTCTTTCCTTCGTCTCCAGGTACATTTTCCCGATATATTCCCCGATCACTCCGATCGCGAGCAGCTGAAGCCCGCCCAGCGCCCAGATGGATACCATCAGACTACTCCACCCCAGCACAGTACGTCCCAGTATAAACCGCACCACAGAATAACCCAGTATCATAATACTAATCAAAAAGATAACGATTCCAAGTACCATGATAAAACGGATCGGTTTTACGCTAAAGGACGTAATACCATCAAGGGCAAAGGACAGCATCTTTTTTAGCGGATATTTACTTTCTCCGGCAAATCTCTCCTGCCTCTCATAATACACACAGTCTGAGGGATATCCGATAAGCGGAACGATACCCCGCAAAAAAAGATTGACCTCTTTATAATGTTCCAGCTGCATGAGCACTCTCCTGCTCATCAGCCGGTAATCAGCATGATTAAAAACAATCTCAACGCCCATCCAGGTCATCAGTTTATAGAATGCCTCTGCCGTAAAACGCTTAAAAAGCGAATCTTTTTTCCGGCTGCTGCGGACGCCATAGACAACATCTTTTCCATCCCGGAACTTATCCACCATTTTATCAATCGCATCAATATCATCCTGCAGGTCCGCATCCATGGAGATTGCTGCATCGCAGTGATCTTTGGCATACATCAGCCCTGCCAGCACGGCGTTCTGGTGTCCGCGGTTGCGCGAGAGATTCAGTCCGCTCACCATGTCATATTCCTCATGCAGCCTGCTGATCACCATCCATGTCTGGTCTGACGAACCGTCATTCACATACAGAATCCGGCTTTTCCGGCTGATCTTCCCCTGTTCTGCCATAGATTCCAGTTTCGGCACCAGCTGTCTGGTTGTCTCATCCAGAACCTCTTCCTCATTATAACAGGGCACCACCATATACAACACGGTACTATCCGTCATATTATCTCCTTTCCCTTAGGAACTGTTCCTTTCAGAATTGTCCATTTCTCCTGTTTTGTATATCAAATGTCTTTTTCATCTTACCGCATTCCCCCTTTTTTTGCAATATAATTTGACTTTTCTCCCGTAACTCGCTATAGTTATATATAGCAAACAGAAAGGAAACGGATCACCCGGTAACTACTATGTCAATCAGTATATTAAAAAAATCCCGTATACGATACCGGCTTCACCGGCTCACTACGACGATCGAAGACCAGACCATTCTCTTTGAGGTCTCCGGCGGAGCAGAATACAGCGGCAGTGTCCGGCTTCTCTATGAAGCATTGCAAAAGGATGACCGGTACCGTTCCTTTTATTTCATATGGTCTTTTGAAAATCCGGAAGAACATTCGGATCTTCTTGTACGGCATCACACGATGCTGGTACGCCGCGGGACCGCTGCTTACATGAAATGTGCCATCTCAGCATCCCACTGGATCAGTGATCAGCCTATGCCGGATTATCTGAAACCGGCCAGCAAACAGTCCCACATCACGCTGCAGTCTGACGCCGTATGGCAGTCCCTGATCGACAGCATATGCGAGACAGCGCCACATTCTGCTTCTCCTTATGAACATTTTATTAAATATAGCAAAAAAATGCTCAACCGGATGCGTCTCCTCTCTCTGATGGGCTGGTATAATGGAATCGGATTCTTTCGCTCCCATGGTCTTTTTCATAATAACAACAGCCTCCGTCTGGAACGCATGAAGGGAATCCACAAAGGCAAAAGATGTTTCCTCATCGGCAACGGGCCCAGCCTGACCGGCAGCGATCTGGATCTGCTGCAGGACGAATATACATTTGGAACAAATATGGTATACAAGATATTTGACAGCACAGAGTGGCGTCCTTCCTTCCACTGTGTTTCCGATACAATATATGCATCCAAGCTCGGTCTGGAATTATCCCAGAAAGTAAAAGCCCCGCTCTTTACAACAGAGCGCACTTACCGCAGGATGAAGCTGAAGCCCGTCAACACTACCTATGTACACACACTACAGAGTGAGCGATACCGGGTCCGGGGCAATATCCAGGCATACTGTATGGTCAAGGCAACCGTACTCTCCCTCGCCGCTGAGATCGCATTCCATATGGGATTTAGCGAAATCTACCTGATCGGTGTGGACTGTACCAATCCTCATACCAAAGGCGGGCATTTCACAGAAAATTATACGACAAAAGAAGTGGCAGAAACGGATATCAACCGCATTAAAACCCGCATGAAGACAAAATCACTGACCACAGAACAGATCGGGGAACACATTATCGACCGTTCGATGGAAGTTTATTCCCTGTTACATGAATATGCAGCAAAACATGGTGTAAAAATATACAATGCAACCCGCGGGGGCAATCTGGAGATCTTTCCGCGGGTCCGGTTAGAAGAAGTATTGGAAAAGAAAGGAGGGATCGTGTGAAAATAATCGGAGTGATCCCTGCACGTTACAAATCCAGCCGCTTTCCCGGCAAACCTTTGACAGAAATCTGCGGTAAACCCATGATCTGGTGGGTGTATCAGCAGGCAAAAAAAGTGCCTGAATTTGACAGCGTTTATGTTGCCACTGACGATGAGCGCATCAAAGCGGCATGTGAAGCCTATTCCATGAATGTCATCATGACATCAGACCGGCATGAAACAGGCTCTGACCGCGTGGCAGAGGTAGCAGAAAAAGTGGACGGGGATCTCTTTGTCAATGTACAGGGAGACGAACCTGTCATCAACCCGGAAATGATCCGGCAGGTGATCTCTATCTTTACCGAAGACGATTCTGTTTACTTTGGCAGCCTGAAAAAAGAGATCACAGATCCGGATGAGATCAATGCTCCCAGCACCGTGAAGGTTGTCACCGATGACAATGGGGATGCCATGTACTTTTCCCGTTCCGTCATACCTTCCAATCTGAAAGACGGCAGACTGGCACGGGTATTCCGCCATGTAGGCATCTATGCCTACAAAAGAGAATTTTTGCTGAAATTCGCTGCCATGGTACAGACAGAGCTGGAACTTGGCGAGGGCATTGAACCTCTCCGTGCCATGCAAAAGGGTTACAAAATGCGTTTAAAAGAAACAGAATATACTTCCATCGGTGTGGACCTGCCGGAACACATTCAAAAAGTGGAACAGGTGATAAGGGGTGAACGGGAATTATGAAACGGGTAAATATTTTGGACTGTACGCTGCGTGATGGAGGGTATCTGATCGACAGCCAGTTCGGCAATACAGCGATCAAGGGAATCATACAGGGTCTCACAGACAGTGGCATCGATGTGATCGAATGCGGATTTCTAAAGGACGAACCGCACCATGACGGGAGTACGATATTTAACAATGCCTCCCAGATCCGTCCCTTCCTACCAGAGGACCGCAAAAATGCCTCTTATGTCTGCCTTGCCGACTACAGCCGCTACACCATCCGTCAGCTCGAACCTTTTGACGGAACATCCATCGATGGAGTCCGTGCCTGCTTTTTTAAAAAGGAACGATATGATGTGTTGGACTTTTGCCGTACTATTAAGGAAAAAAGCTACCGGCTCTATGTACAGCCGGTCGATATCCTTGGTTATACTGACGCTGAATTACTGGATCTGATTGAAGCGGTAAACGATCTGGAACCGTATGCTTTTTCCATTGTAGACACCTTCGGATCGCTGTATAAAGAGGATTTACAGCGTGTCTTTTATCTGGTACACCACAACCTTATTTCCAGTGCCAAAATCGGATTTCATTCCCACAACAATCTGCAAATGTCCTTTGCCCTGTCCCAGGAATTTATCGAAATGTCACAGGGACTCCGGTCCGTTACGGTAGACTGCACCATGGCAGGTATGGGACGCGGTGCCGGCAATACCAATACGGAGCTTGTCATGCAGTACATGAACCGCAAATTCAACAGCGGCTATGACATCAACACGGTTCTGGATCTCATTGACAACTACGTAGACGGTTTCCACAGTCAGTACGAATGGGGCTATTCCATCCCCTATTTTCTCGCCGGTTCCTACAGCGCCCATGTAAATAACATTTCCTATCTCTCCACAAAGGCAGGGATCGCCAGCAGGGATATCAACTATCTGCTGAACCGGATCGGCGCCGCAGCCCGCAAACGGTATGATTACGATCTGCTGGAAAAAACATATCTGGAATATCTGGGCACCATCTGTGACGATCAGGATGCGATCAGCAGGCTGCGCTCCATCCTGGCTGGCAAAGACATTCTGATGCTTCTGCCGGGACACTCCATTGATACACATAAGCAGGAAATCCTTCAGTATCATGCAGAGCATCACCCTGTCGTGATCAGTGTCAATCTGCTATCCCATGAGTACCCGATAGACTATGTCTATTTCAGCAACAAAAACCGCTATCAGTATTGGAAAAGCGCTACGCATTTCAAAGAATACAAAAAAATCGTAACCTCCAATGTCACAACCAGCTCCGAGCAGGACCAGCTAATCATTGATTTTACCCGTCTGGTGAAATGCGGATGGGAAAAGCTTGATAATTCTGGCATCCTCCTTCTGCGCCTGCTGGACCAGCTTGACATAAAAAGTATCGCCATCGCCGGATTTGACGGCTACAGCCATAATGCCTGCACTCAGAACTATCTGCAGAAAGCAATGGAAAAGACGAGAAATACCCTGAACGCCGAAGAGGCAAATAATGATATCCGCAGCATGCTGACCGATTATATGAACACACGGACGCTGGAATGCCCCGTGATGTTCCTCACCCCGTCTCTCTTTGAATCCGTTCTGGAAGGAGGAAGTAATGAATAAAGATCTATCAAAAATCCGGCTCTTTGCCATGGATGTAGACGGTACCCTGACAGATGGAAAAATTTATATGGGTGAAAACGGAGAAGTAATGAAGTCTTTTGATGTAAAAGACGGACTTGGCATCAAGTTATTGATAGCGCAGAACATCATTCCTGCCATTATCACCGGACGCCGCTCCCTGATCGTAGAAAACCGCTGCCGGGAGATCGGCATCACTGAAATCCACCAGGGAGTCAAAAAAAAGGACACCGTCCTTCGTGCCCTGATGGATAAATATCATCTGTCGCCGGAAGAAACCGCCTATATCGGTGACGATATCAACGATCTCAGCGCCATCCGGGAGGCAGGTGCCACGTTTGCACCGGCAGACTGCGCCCGCCAGATCCTGCCCTTCATCGACTTCCCTCTTACAAAAAAAGCCGGTGACTGCCCGGTCCGGGAAGCCATCGACCTGATTCTGGATGGGCGTTTCCACGCAGAAGATTTCTCTGCGATATAGCTCAACGGCGCCAATTTGGATCCGCCGTTACTTACCATGGTATGCGATATCCTCTTTCACATCCATGGACAGATCATCCACTACCGCATAGCTGACTGAGGCATCCATCATCCTCTGAAGGGAGTCAACCCTGCCCTTCAATGCGACACATAAACGATCCCTGCGCTTTTCATCAATAAATTCAGAAGTTCCCACGATCTCCCGGAATTCCTCATCAATATCACGCAGTTTTGACAGATCCAGCCAGTCATAGGAACTCACTAGTCTGATCTGTTCTTCATGCCATTTCTTAAAAGGCTTGCATTGGATCCGCTCCAGACTGCCGATCCGGCTCGTAGGAGTGGACCACCAGAATGACGTCCCACTGTCATAGACCGGGGCCGCCCCCAGATACTCTAATGTCACAGCATCCCGTATCACACCAAAATTATTCTGGTGCCTGTCTGCATTCAGGATCAGGTAATCCAGCACGATCATCTGATCCAGTGCCCTTTGTATCCCTGGCACACCATGCTCTTCGCAGCAATGGATATAGTGCTGGTACACAGAGACATGATTCTCTCTCTTTTTTGTCCGCATGAGATACCATGCTGTCACAAGCTCCGTCTCCGGGGTGATAAAATCCTCACAGATACTAAAGGGATATCCCTTTTCATAGCAGAGACCATAGACCGCATGAGGGATGCCAAGGCGCTCTGCGATTCGGGTAGCAAGCACCTCATTAAACGGTTCCTGTTGGGCAAGCCCGCTTCCCCCTTTGATCAGACACCGTTTTCCCTCTACAATCTTCCACTTTTTCTTCAGCCACCCATCCGATGTATTATCCGGTGAGACCAGACTGAGAGACTGTCCTGCTGCCGGTTCCCCAAAGAGAATATTTCCCACATCTTCGGTAAAGTGATTTTCAAAAAAATTCACCTCAGACCATCTCAGTCCGGATTCTGCCGGACAGAGCCAGTACTGGTCCGACAGGCTCAGTCCATAGCACCGCTCCGCCAGAAGCTCCGTCGTAGCGATACCGAGTTCTTCCAGCACACCATAAAATGCATCACGGCTCGCCGGAATCCCTCTCCCCCGCCACCACTCATTGAGTCCGGCGCGGTCAATCTTCCCTTTTTTTACTGTGATCCCGACAGGTACATGAGCCGCCTCATATACCAACCCAATCTTCTGGATCCAGCCGTTCGCCGGATTCAGCGTGACCTCTGCCACAGGAACCTCCCTGTGCATCAGTGTATATCGATGTTCCATCAGCATTCCCCCTGCTGCTCTGTCTTTTTATTGCGAAACGCCCACAATGGCAAAACCGACAAACTGGAGCCAGACCGCCCATTGTTCTTCCGTCAGTTCCTTACCCAGCAGCTTATAAATACTCTTCAGGATCACTTTCATGATCCCTTAATCCACTTCACCAGTTTCTTCATTCTGCTCCTCTTTGATATATTATTTTTCCCATAACATGATCGTCTTACCAAAAGATTTTTGTATATCTGCCTCAAAGGCTCTTTTCATATCCGATATAGAACGGACAGGAAAAACTCCACCAACGATATTTGAAAGATAGTTTAAAATTTCTGGATGTTTCTCAAATAACAATACTGTTCTATCAAAATCCATCCTACCACTCCGGCTGCTACCGAAAATTTTAAGTCCTTTTTCCAATATCATACGCGTATTAATAGAAACTGGATACTCTGATACCCCCAATATAGATATCGTCCCTTCTGGCTGAATTCGATCAATAATCTGATCAATAGCTTTTCCCGAACCAGCACCACCAACACACTCAAATGCATGATCCAGATACAGATCATCCGGAATGTGTTCCACCGTAAATACGGCATCAGCGAAAGTGAAATCTGAAAGCTTTTCTCTATTTATTCCAAAAATATATAGTTTTGTATCTGGAAACATATATTTAAAAAACAGCGCCGTAATATACCCAAGGTTTCCATCTCCCCAGATACCGACCTGTCGTCTTCTGTCATGTGCAATACGATCAAATCGGGATAACGCATGTACACTGACACTGACAATTTCAGTAAAGGCAGCAACTGTTTTATCCACACCCTCTGGTATTCGGACTAGACGATCAGGCTGGATTGTCACATATTCCTGCATAAAACCATCAAACCCGCTTGCACGAAATCGACTGGAACGCAAATAATTTTCTGCAATAAACTCATCTTCCTCCACAGGAATATTAGGAATCATCACCACCTGCTCCCCTGGTTTAAAGGTTCCAGAAGGGTCACAAACCACAGTTCCAACAGCTTCATGGATCAGTGCCATTGGTAATTTCTGCTGCAACACCTTCGCTTCACGAAGTCCCTGATAATACCTCTGATCTGCATTACAGATAGAAAGATGCGTAGGACGCACAATCGCATCTTGTCCCTGTAAACTTATATTCTGATATACAATTTCAAATTTTCTAGGAGCAACTAACTGATATACCGTATTCAGCATATTTTTCTACGCCTCCAGGTTGTTGTTTTGAATCAGTGTCTCTGCTACACGAAGATCATAGGGATAAGTAATCTTTATATTTGAAACCTCTCCTTCTACCAGATACACTTTCTCCCCTTTCATAACAAATATCTTGGCAGCATCCGTAAGGATTTTCTTCTCCGCCTCAGTAAGTCCCTCATAAAGTTCCTTTAATTTTCTCAAACGAAATGTCTGTGGAGTTTGTCCCTGATACATCTTACTCCTTTCCGGCACATCTGATATCACAATATTATCTTCACTTTGCACAATCGTATCCGTAGCAGGTACCGCTGTATCACAGGCACCATATTTTTGGGCGTATTCAATATTTTCTTCAATGATCCGGTGTGTCACAAAGGGACGGACAGAATCATGTGTTACGATGATAGTCTCATCATCCACATTATACTCAATCTCAATCTGGCGGATCGCATTCATGATTGTTTCATTCCTCGTATCTCCACCCTGTATCACAGAAATACGGGATGTTTCACCAATATACTTGTGAATCAGGTTTCTTGTATGATTAATCCACTGATATGGACACAATACATACAATTTATCAAACTTATCATTAATATAAAATTTTTCAATCGTATGAATTATAATTGGCTTGCCAGCAATATTAAGATACTGTTTTGGTTTTTCGATACTTCCCATACGACTGCCAATTCCACCTGCCAGTAACACTCCAAACACCATAAAGTCTTTCCTCCTGAAATTATCCTTATAAAATCACAATAGTTTCTCATATGCCACATTAAATTCACGACAGATATTTTCAAACATATCCTTCGTATCAAAAGTACGATAATACACTGAAAACACATTCAATATATCCCAGGGCAGATAATTACTACAGAGTACAACATAATCCTGCATTTCCAAATTAATCAGAACCAATTTTAATTGTTTATAACAACTTTTTTGCCCTTCAAAAATGTAAAAAACATCTTCTGGATTTCTCTCATGTAATTCCCTGACAGCAAGTAATATATTTTCTATTCTTTCCCTGGACGCACTTGTGACAAATAAAGCTTTCCTGTGTTCTCTGTCTGCAAATTTTATAAGAAACTGCATATCACGCTGATTATCTAAAAATTCTTTATCCGATACAACCCAATATTCCTGTCCATTTAAAATCACAGTATCAGGTTCTCTATTTACTTCAGAAGAAAGATTTCCGAAAGTTATTATATCTTTAATTAGTTGATGCTTGTTTTTATCCAATATCAAATCTGCCTTTTCCAATACATCCAGTTCCGTTTCGTCCCAATGCAGTACATTATCAAATAATTCCGGAAGTCTGCATAGATTCTGGAATCGCAGTTCTGCCTTTTCTAATCGTTCATTGACGTTTAAAGCAATTGCATAATTCCGTTGATCCCAATAATATTTCTTTCCAGCATCCAGCGCTGCAAATAATAAAACAAATTTCGCCGAAAACGGTCCTGCATAAATCGCAGTATCAAACTGTAAATTTCCCATAGAGCGCTTCAGATCCCGACGATTCAACTCTCTATCAAGCAAATGTATTGCCTCTTTTATGTCCTCACTAAAAATAAAATTCCGAATCAGGTAACTGCTATCGATCATTTCAGATTTAGTCATAATCCGTTCTGATTCACGATATATTACCCTGACCTTTTGCGGAATTATTTTCTCTATTTTTTCCAGATAAAATTCTGATGCCGGTTCATCACAAAACAAAGTAACATCTTTTCCATCATGGATCATCTTTTTCAGAAGTTTTTCCAGTTGGGTTTCCCATGCAACAAGTATGTCTCGGTTGCGGTGCCCCATTGCTGCAAAGATGCAAACACGTTCAGAATCACTATCACTAACTACAGAAGAATTTACCTTTTCTTTTCCCAACAGTACATCTATTATGACATCGGAAGAACAATCAGCAGAAAATAATTTTTCAACGCACTGTTTTCCCAGAGGAGTAACTTTTCGAAGAATTTTCACTAATTCCTTTGCCGTTGATGCCATAGGAAGTGCTTTCATATTTTCTTTCATACTACTAGACTGTAAAACATTTCTTTCCGCAAAATCAAGTAGCACAGTCGGTTTTTCAGTATAAATAGAATAAAATAGATCTGCTCCATAATCAGACAATACAATATCGCACCTCTTAATCCAACGAAGAATATCGGTTTGGTTTAACAATATTCTCACATTATCTGAAGGTTTTTTCTGCATCCATTCTCTTGTATCACGATAACCTATTTGTGGTGGTTTTATATAAAAAATGTAATCGTTAAATTCTTCTGTATTTGATACTTTGTATATTATTTTAGCTATATCAATTCCAGTTCTTGGTTCCGAAACAATAACAAGTATTTCCTTTTTTTCTTTTACTCCCTGTTCCTGGATTGTCTCCTCACAAGCCTTTTCGACAGTCATCTGATTCAATTTTTCAATCACTGGTGACTTACAGGTTAATATTTTCCCCTGATATGCACTGCCTACACAATAACTATCTTGTAAAATTTCTTTCGTATACAGATCTGATGATGAAATAATAAAATCAGACGCAAGTACATTTTTTATATATTCCATGCTTCTTACTGTATATCTCGTTTCCATTTTATATCCCTGATTCATACCTGAATACAAAAAAGACGCCTGTATATATGTCTGTTCTTCCCTGGATACATAAACCGATGGCAAAACCCCGTCAATTACAAGATATTGTGCTCTTGCCATCCACTGGTAAAACCGTGCGGGCAGACTGATACCTAGTTCAAGATAGCGAAAATTCAGAGACCGGTACCCTTCTGCTTTCATTTGTCGGATCATTTCCCTGCTGCGCAGACAAATGATAAATTTATAATTATCAAAATCCGGACTTTTAGCTATTTTACTTAATAATGCCTTAGGGATTCCTCCCAGTCCATAACCATTACTCCCATAAAACATTATTGTATTAGGAATGATACTCTTATGCAGTTCACTTGCATATAATATATTCATTTTCTTAGATGTCCTCATATTAACAAACGTTTTTTTCTCTTTTGCAACATATTCTTTATAATCTTCTGTAAATCCTGCCAGATTTTTCATTCTTAAACCTCCCTAAATAAAGCTTCAAATTCTTCGTACGCTTCCTTATTGTATTGTTCTGGGTCAAATTTTGTAACTGGTATATTTCCCTCACAAAAAGCAGTTAAACCATTATAAATATCATCTTCCGAATGTCCGATCAACAACTGACCATCAGGTATCAAACTATCCTTTACAGTTGAAAAATCAGATACAATAATGGGCATTCCAACTGTTCTTGCCTCCAAAAGCACTATAGGCTGTCCCTCAAAATAGGAAGGCAGGATAAAGCAATCACATTCTTTTAATAATCCAAAAGGATTAGAAACATTGCCGAGTATCTTGATATATTCTTTCGCATTTTTCTGCAAAACAATCTCCTGCAGCTTTTCTTTAAGAAGTCCCTCCCCCATAATATATAATTGGGTATTCGCGTACTTTTTATGAAATCTAAAGAAAGCACTGATTAGATTTTCGTGGTTTTTTTCAGGAGACAAACGACCAATCGTAACGAAACTGACGATTCCTGGCTCCGGCAAAGGCAGTACAGCTATTTGGGGAGCTCCTTTGGCATCCTCATGAATAGACTTCTTCAGGAAGTATCGTCTCCCCTTATATTCAAATATATCTCTGTTTTCAATTCCTTCAATAACACGTTCAAAATTCAATGTGTTTTTGCAATATGCAAACTTACTATATGTTTCCGGAGTGCTAAGATTACTACGATTAATTTCCATAACACTTTTACTGCAGGCAACGATTTTGTCATGATAGGGATATAGTGTAAAAATGGATTCCAACGGCTGCTTATTCACCTTTTTCCCCTTTACTTCTTTCTTCATATCCTGTTCCAAATCATTATGCTGCCACACATATCTTTTGGCACCCTTTGCCTGCATAAAAATCAAACCGTAAATAGGGCTATATCCTGTATAATTGACAACATAATCAAAATCCGCATTTCCTACACTTCTCCGAAGCTCTCGTTCGTAAATCACCTCATCATAATACTCCATTGTTTCCTTTCGTAAACCATAGTCAACAACGATAGAATTTTTTAGACTTTCCTCTAACGTCATAACGTAAGTTCCTACTCTCATCAAAATCCTTGCATTTGAATTAAAACTCTCAAGTTTTTCACGTTCATATGGATTATCCGAATTCAATGCAATAACTGAAACGTCAAACTTGTCATAATCTATCATATTTAGAAGACTTCCAAAAGTTTCTGTGATTCCATTAACATGTGTTACCCCAATATACATCAGCATTCTTTTTTTATCATTCTGAAGAGTAGGAATAACATGATACGTTTCAGCATTATCTAAAATGATTTCCAACACCCTGTCAGCAGAAGCACCATCATCTAGATATACATATTTGTCTCTTTGCTTTTCATAACAACTCTTATATTTTTCCCAAACATTATTTATATCACACAACCAATTACCTATTTCACTTAGTTCCTCCGTTACTGGTCCCGGAAGCTCATCAAGCCCCAGATACAATCCCCGGTAATCCTTATAAGAATCAATATCCGGAATATAAAATAAAATTGGTCGCCCCGTCACCATAAAATCAAAGTAAATACTTGAGTAATCAGAAATCAATATATCTGTTACCGCCAGCACTTCGTTTGCATCTAAAACAGCAGGAACAAACTGCCCTGTATCAGCAGTTTCTTCTTTCATATATTGATATACAACCTGATGAGGTTTTACAAGTACCTGATATTTTTGTGTATCAATTCGTGATTCAATATACCGTATAAACTCAAAATATTCCTCTGGATTAACAGTTGGATTAGAATAATTTTGTCCTTTCCAGGTTGGAGCATACAAAATAATTTTTTTATCCTTCTCAACCATCACTCCATTACGCCTCATACGCTCCAATATTACTCCCCTGTCTGCATGAATTGTAAGATCATTTCTTGGCTGTCCTTCTTCAATAATTTTGCCATTATAGATACCTTCTAACTTAAAAGCATGCTTATAGATCTCAGTATGATACGAACATGGAGATACCAGATAATCCGCATTCAAAAAATTACGAATCGTATTACCCGTTGCCATATTTCCATTTACCTGATCATATCCAAGAGTTTTCAATGGAATTCCATGCCAGGTATTAACATATACCTGATCTTCCTTCTTTACAAAATATGATGGGAACATAACATTATTTATTAAATACTTTACAGAAGCGAGACATTTAAAGTATTCATTACTCAAAAATTCCACAAAAGTTATATTGGGTATATCCTCAAATTCCTTTAATATAACAGCATTTGATTCAAAATCGTCAATCACCCATATGTGTTTATAATCTGAGAAATCAGCCCGTTTCATAAAAGCATGGAAAATAGCATTAACATTGCATAGCAGTCCCCGTCCATAAAAAGCTTCGTATAATATTGTATTTTCTTCCACCGGACATGTGTTATAATATTCCGCATATTGACACGCACGGGTCTTCATGATATTAGAACTGATTGTACGATTTAAATTTGCCTTTCTTTTCTTTTCTGCCGCTTTTATACGACTCGTTAAATTCTTCTTAAACATTTTTTCTCTCACCATTATCCTTTTTACCTATTATTTTTTCATCGCTATTGTTTTTATTTATCTTTTACAGATTCTTCCTCAAATAATTCTATCATATCCATATATGATTAGCAACACAAAATTATTGTGGTTTACCATTGCAATTCATATAAAAAAGCGATATAATATCATGTAATATTATTTATAAAAAGCACAAAATATACTGTGGGCAATATAAAAACGGAAGGGCAAAACAATGAAACGAAATCAATTTATTGATGTACTCAAAGGAATCTGTATTATCTTTGTTATTATAACCCATTATAATTGGAGTAATGCAGCACGACTTAAATACTTTTTCCCATTTTGGATTGATATGGCAGTTCCGATATTTATGATTATTTCAGGCTATGTATATGCAAATTCTTTTACACGGAAGAACATAGATTCTATAGGAAAGGCATATAATTTACAGTTTACTATTGATAAAATAATCCGGTATACCATTCCATTTTTAATAGCTTACTCAGTGGAAATAATTATTCTTGCCGTATCTCAAAAAGGAATTTCTCTGGCTAGTATTTTCTGGGGGTTATGGCAAGGAGGATTTGGAGCAGGAAGCTGGTATTTCCCTATCATGATTCAATTTGTTTTTACATTTCCGGTTATATTTTTCATTATTAAAAAATATGACGCTTATGGTTTATTCCTTTGTGGAATCATTAACATTATTTATGCACTTATCCCCAAGCCTTTTGGAATGTCATATGCCTGTTTCCGTCTTTTACTCTTCCGATATATACTTGTGATCGCTTTTGGGTGCTACTTATACTTAAAAAAGAACCAGATTAAAAAAATCTGGGGGATTTTATCTTTTATGAGTGGTATTATTTTTTTAATAGCACTTTGTTATCAGGAATATACACCAAAGTTCATTATCTTTTGGCCGAGAACTTCTTATGCAGCATGTCTGTATATCATGCCGGTTATAGCAATTCTTTTAAATCGCTGTAAATTTGGGGTTAAACCATTAGAACTATTAGGAAAAGCTTCCTTTAATATCTTGCTCACACAAATGGTGTATTATATGTTCTTTGCCAAATATATCTACGCAGCAATAGAAAATAAATTTATCGAATTATTAGTGGGAATCGGTATTTCTTTGGCTATAGGAGTTGTCTTCTACTATGTAGAAACACCTATAACAAAATTTGTATTAAAGAAAACTGATTACTATTTGGGCAAAAACAGAACTCATACTCTGTCAAAATGGTGGAACACACATTTCTATGTCTAAAAGTATGCTCCACATTTTGTACAGAACTGCTAAAAATAACACAATACACCACATTACAGACTAAACTTTCTTTTTCCAGTCTTCAGAATATACCCAGTTTTCATATGGCTGCATATGCCAGAGCCAGGTAAAACAGGTATATTTTTTACTTTTATATGCTTCCAGCATCTTTATCTTAATAGAAAATAGTTCAGGATTTATCTCTGGCAAAGTATTCTTTATTTTATCAATCAGTTGGTTTTTCTTATAAAACTTTGCAAAGTACATAAGACGTTTTGCACTATTGGGTGACTTATTGTATATTGCTGTCGTATATTTATTCAAATTTTTGTGATGAATATGACCATATTCACCTTCTGGATTGTGTGTCACAATTGTATCCCACTTCTTATAATTCAGCAATAATTTGATATCACTCTGTATCGCAAGCTGGCATTCATCCCATTTGTAATCAGCATCACGCACTATTTTTTTCCCCTCATTGTGTGTATCCGGATAAGAAAGCATAATACGTTCTGAATTGGAGATATTCATTGCGGTTTCAAACTCTTCTTTGCGGTATGTCTTTCCATTTGTGATACATACAACAAGATAACGATCTGATATCAGATGAGCCCCACCAAATATACTATCATCATCCGGATGTGCTACAATCATTAAATTCTTGACAGCGGATAAATTAAGTTTGTCAAGCATCTGCTTCGTCAACATACCTTTTACCTTACTGACACTAACTGTACACTGGGCAGCAATAGACTGATTCTTTCTATAAACGGCCTTAATTATTACATTACCTGTCTTCTTTCCAGTCACTCTTCCATTTTGGTCAACAACCGCCACGGACGTATTGGATGAGGTATATGCAATTGCTCTGTCAGTAACATAATTAGGCGTTACCGCGATTGCAAGCTGCTGCGTCTGCCCCAGCCCCACGACTGCCTTAGAAGAAGAAAAGTGAACGGATTTGACCTCGTTCCTGCGAACAGTAATCTTTTTCTTAGCCAATTTATGACTCTTGTTTGTTTTCACCTTAATCGTCACTTTGCCTGGGGAAATCCCCTGTACTTCTCCCAAGTCATTTACCACAGCAACACTTTCATTAGATGAACTCCATACTAATTCTTCATCTAATTTCCTTGTCGGACTTACTTTTGTAGAAAGCAATAAAGAATCATCCACAAATAAATATTTCTCCATAGTCATAATACGGATTTTTTTTGCCCTAACTGGTTTTCGTACTTTTAACCGGATAGTCTTCTTCACATCTGTATCTTCGATCCGAACAATAATCTTAATCTTTCCTGATCTTTTTGCCTTAATCCTACCTTTCTTATTTACTGTTGCAACTTTTTTATTGGAACTGACATAGATTACTTTTGTCCTTTTGCCAAGCTTTTTCTTATTCAGTTTCACCTGGCAGCTGTCACCCACCACCATATTCAATTTTTTGTTTTTTATATTATCAAATACAATTTTTTGTTTAGCATCACACTGGTGTGTATTAAGTGCAACACTTCCCATCGTGCAACACATGATTAATCCCGTTACATAAAGAAACTTTTTCATTTCAATTTCCCTCTTTTCTGTTTAAAACTCCCATTAACAATTGAACTATTTTTATGCTACAACAAAAAAAAGGCAGGAAAAAGGCAATATAACATAAAATATCTTTAAATTTTCTGTGATCTAATTTTTAAAAATTACCAGCTTACTGCATATATAATTTAAAATAACAACAGCTATACTTACAACAACCTTTGACAACGCTCCCTCAATACCACCTATCTTCTGATCCATCCCAAGAACAACGAGGAGTGGGACAAGAACAATTTCAAATAATCCTGTAACAATTCTGGCAGATAAAAAAAGTCCTGCCTCACGCCACAACACCTTTCCCTTCCAGCTTTTACTTTTAAACACCCACAATTTATTCGTAAAATAAGCAAAAACAATAGCACATATCCATGAAAGACAATTCGAGAACATTACTCCCAAATGACAAATTCCATTAAATAGAGCATAAGACCCCCAGCTCACGACTGTCGTCATCCCCCCCCAGAATAAATATGAAATAATCTCCTGATAACGTTTTAATATTTCCATCAATCTTTTTCCCATTTTCATCTGTCCTTTATCATATCTTCATCTCTTCTAAATATTTAGCATATCCTTATTTTAAAAATTTTAACCGTCCTGATCATTTTGTCCATCAAGTATTTCATCTATTAGGTAAATAGGGCGCTCTTTCACCTCAGTAAATAATATAGAAATATATTCTCCTATTATGCCAATAATAACCATCAGCACAGCAAACATAAAACACAGAAAAACTATAATAGTAGAATATCCTGCCGGAACATTATACATTACTTTATTAATTATTGTATACACCATCAGGGCAATCCCAAATAGTGCTGTTACAATTCCTGAATAGACTCCCAGTTTTAAAGGCAGATCTGAAAAACTAAATAAAGTATGGATTGAAAACTGAAACAATTTTTTTATACTGTATTTACTCTCCCCTGCAATCCTTTTTGCAGCCTCAAATTCAATTGTTGTCCGACGAAAGCCAACATTCTGGATAAATCCACGCAAAAATCGAATTCGCTCCCTGTATTCTGTTTTCATAACCTTCTTAATCTTTGCATCAAACGCAAAAAAGTCAGAAGCATTATTTTCAAACTTCACCGGAGACATCCAGTTTAACACCTTATAAAAGGCACCAGAAGTAATTCGTTTCATAACACCGGCATCCTCATTTTTTGTCCTTACCATATTTACTACATTAAACCCAGCATCAAAAGCTTCCGTAATCTTGGGGATATATTCAGGCGGATGCTGTAAATCTGCATCCATACAGACAACACCATCTCCACAGGCATGATCAACTCCTGCCAGCATAGCTGCTTCATGTCCAAAATTCCTACTAAAATTAATGATTCTGACCTTCTCACTCTCTGATGCAATTTTTTTCAAAAGTGCATAACTTCCATCAGAACTTCCATCATTTACGAAAATCAGTTCATAATCCCAATCCATATCCTCTAAAATTTTCTCCGCTTCTTTAAAGAACATTTCCAAAGCAAGTTCCTCATTGTAAACAGACACTACTATTGATATCTTTTTCATTAATTATACCTCACAATTTTTTCAATCTGAAACTGATCTTAATATCCACATATTATAATCCATAAAAGATAATTCTACATCCTTGGGAATATTATAAAAATGTTTATAATTTTCAATCCAGTATTCATCATCATTAAGAATATTATAACCATAACAATATTCGATTGAATACGGAACATATGGCAGAACTAATTTGTCCCATTTCTGCTCAATACATAACTGTATTTGTTCTTTACAAATCTTTTCTATTTTATAAGAAAAACTTTGACCCAGCAGCATCTGAACCAGCATTACTAAAAGAAATGCCGACAAAGATCTTCTGAAAAATTTTCTGACAGACAATAATAAATCTTCTTTCTGAATATACTCTGTTAAATAGAAAACGATATATGCAAAAAACTCTGCTGTTAATATTCCCCAAAAAATATAGGTAATCAAAAAACATCTGTCGTTGATTGGATTTACAATAACTAAAGGACCCATTAAAAAAACTTGCGACAGTGCAGCAGTCAGCATCCTTATTTTCTTATTTTTGTCCGAAACCACCATCGTAATTGTTACTATTATATAAAGAAGGAAAATTATTGAAATAACCGCCCATATCCCATTTCCTACTGAATATAAAATTTCCCATTGTTTATCAATGGTATCATATAGAAAAAATCCCAATAATAAACTCCCTGTGATCTGCATAAATATCTTTAATTTTGCAAATTTTTTCCCAACACAAACACTCCACATCAAAAGCAATAACACCATAAGAATAATATTAATCAAATGGTTCATGGCTATCCATTTAGGGACGATATTATCAACAAATTTTAACCACCATTCACCAATTAAAGATAATATATTGTCTGTTATTGTTATTTCTTTATATGTTGTCGTGGTTTCTCCCTTAAGTGCAGCTGAATAAGCACTGTTCATAAACATGCAAAACGCTCCGGTAACAGTTAAGATAAAATTTACAAATAAACAAATTGAAATTTTTTTAGACTGGATAATATACAATATATTCGCAGATAAATAGAATACAACAAGATAAATGGTTGCTGTTTCTAATATAAATTGACCGATAAAACATATTAAGCCCAGCAAAACTATCATCCAGAATTGATATTTTCTATTATCCAAAAGAATACCATATACCATTTTCATATGAAAAAAAATCAGAACTGCAGACGTTATATAGTTTGCAAATCCAGATATCCATGTTATTGTCTGTGTGAAAACAGAAAGCGGCATCAGGACAAATAAAATCAAAAAAAGCCCGATTGCATTACTATTTTTAGCCATTATATCATAGATAAACTTTATAAATAAAATCATTATTACAATCTGAAAAACAACTCTCAATACTATGGGAATCCGAGTCATAATAAGAACAAACAAATTTCCGGTATATCGACCATTGTATCCCTCAAACCAGTTCTTAAGACGATCAATTCCTACTTCACTTCCCCAGACTAAATCATCTGCCCTTAGAGGCGACATATAAAACATTATAAACATTAAAACTGAAGCAATAATACCGGTTATAATCCATACAATATTAGACTTTAAACAATCCCTGACATTATTTAACATATTTACACTTCTCCTTCTACTCTCCTTCACCATTTCCAAATATCCAAAAACCTGTTCCTGGTTATATCATATTATCCTTTTATCCCTTTCATTAATCTTATAAAATATAATTTTATATATTAAATTTATAATGATTGAAAAAAGAATACTTGAAACAAAAACTAAAGGAACGATCATCATATAACTGCGAAACCAGCTCGCCTTGCCTGTAATATTGCTGTCAAATTTATTATAATATATCTGATCAAATATAAAGGATATCAGATAACCACCAAAACAAGCATCTGAAATTAAATGTAATATCTTTTTTATAAAATCCGGTAATTTGTCAAAATTCATATTTTTTAACAGTCTAAACACAAAAAAACTCATTATAACAACAGGTAATGCACCCCTTGATTCCCATTTGCCCCATTTAAAAACAGATCCATAACTCCTAAAAAAGCAAAAAGAGCCTAAAATAATAGCAGCAGCTAATAATATTATCACATCTCTTCCAATATGTTTTTTTAATTTATTTCTTTGTTCATACATAAAACATCCGATAAAATAATATGTTACAGGATAAAGATTATCCCAGAAATCAGGTAATAGTTTATTATAAAAGGTTGACCCCTGGGAATCCTGCCACCATTCGTTCACATCAAAATCATATATATTAAAGATCCCTGGCAACGCAGTTAAAAAGAGCATTGATATCAATAAAACATTTTTACTTTTTCTTTGTAAATTGCACCATAATATATTTAAAAAAGGAATTAACAAAAGTAACCCAATATACATTTCCACATACCAAGCATATTCAGAAGCATTAAAATTCAAAATACTAAAAAAACCATTATTTATTGAAATATCTTCGCATAAATATGCATATCGAAAAATCAAACATCCGATACTTGCTAAAATATAAACAAATGCAATTTTTGAAAAACTTTTATAATATGTTATGTTTAAAACCTTCTGATTCTTTAAATAACCACTTAAAATAAGAAACAGAGGAACACAAATCCTAAAGAATGAGCGAAACAATGTCATGAAATATATTTGTTTTCCTTCTATCGTCACATCATAATAATCTGTATTAAGAAAGAAGTGAATCGAAATCACACAAAATAAAGCAATAATCCGAATAACATCTAACGATGTATCTCTTTTCACTTTTGTTTCACCTTCCAGTAATCTATTTCCCATCCTCTTCTAACATTATAAGTATATTAGAAACTATAGATTATGTCAATATTTCTTTCCCTATTTCTCAGAAACTGCTCTCTCCTCCAATTCCTGCAAAAATTTATTTTTCGGCACCGTCTTCACAAACAAGTCGCCAAAGGCAAACCAGAACGCAAATGCCGGAAATACCTCAAACGGCAGAAACAGGCATTCCATCAGCGTCGCCACCACAAATCCCACACAGATGGCGGGGATCATAAATGCATAGGTCGCGTTCTTCCGTCGGTTTTTCAGGTAGAATTTCAGGGAAAATCCCACGGCAAGGACCGTGATGATCGCATAGAAAAACATACTGACCGCACCATATGTATAACCAAACTGCAGCCAGTTGTTGTGGGCGTGCGCCTTCTTCTTTCCATTGATCACAAGGGAGACATTCTTGTGTCCTTTATAATTGATCTTCCCCAGATACCCCTTATAGATATCGATCCTGCCACTTGTCAGCGCATTCAGCCCCTTTGTATTCTCCAGCACATAGAAAAAGCGTTCGATCACATTTGACGGGATGCCGATCTCCGAGTGCACCGCCTCCGGCGTTTCTGCTTTTTTATCCGGAGCTGCCGTCTGGGTCTTATCTCCTCCGGCAGCAAATGGAGACGGAGGTCCTACCTGGATACTCTCCACCCCGTTAAATTCAGCGATCATCGTCTCCCCAAAGTCTTCGATCTTACTTCCGTCAGCGAGATACAACGTCTCGCCGGGAAATATGATCGGATGCTTAACCAGTCCCGGGATATAGGTCACACCAGCCTTGTACACGGGAAAAAGGAGCAGACAGCAAAGGAGCGTAAACAGTAGATTTTTCAAAAAGCTCTTCCACATATGGGTTTTTCTTCCAAAATACAGCCGGAAACCGATCCACATTAAAAAAATCACAGCGACAGTAACCATAGAAGCCCGTGCCTGGGTCAGTGCAAGATAGAAAACGACCAGTGCCAGGCTGATATATGTCATCAGACTGCGCTGCCAGTGCCTGCCAGTCTCCACGATCCAGTCGAGGTCAGACATATATACAGCAAAAATAATATAGAGATACAGGGCAAAGGTATTGGGATTTGTAAAGATCCCGGCATATCTTCCCCCTTCATACAACGGACGGAACAAAAAAGAAACCACCGCCATCATCCAGAAGGACAATTTCACCGCATCTTTAAAACATTTCCACAGCAGATCCTTTCTTGTATGGTTCTGCCACACAAAAAACACACCGGTAAATACCAGTGCCAGGATCACACCCAGACCGCACGCCTTCTTTGGTACGAGCAGATCCGATACAGAAAAAGCAAGACACATACCGAACCAGGCGATCCACAGAGACCTCCTCCAGTGAATGCGCACCAGCGAACGATCCAGGGAGAAGATCGCAATGACGATCATCAAAAAGATACCAAATACCGTGTTATAAAAATAGCTTTCCTTATGAAGCACATACCTCACAATGCAGAACAACACAAGGTCTGCCACAAAACAGCCTGTAATAATGCCGTATCTTACTTTCTCGCTGAGCTTCCCCACAAAAGGGATCCATGGGCTCAGAAGTGATATAAACAAATCCTGCAATTTCCCTATCAATTCACGTCCTCCATACCGCCACTACGGTCTGCAGCATCAGCAGCAGATCCTTTCCCAGTGAATATTCCATCATATACGCCAGATTATATTTCATTTTGGCAGGGAGCACCTGCTCCACATATATCCGGTCCACATCGCTTCCCTCAGACAGCAGACGTTCCTCATCCTTATATTCAATGCTTGCTTTTGATGTCACACCTGCCGGCAGAAGAAGCGTCGCCAGCATCTCCGGCGTATATGCCGCCACATACCGCGGCACCTCAGGTCTCGTCCCCACGATAGACATATCCCCTTTGATGATGTTAAGGAGCTGTGGCAGCTCATCCAGGCGTACCTTCCGCAAAAAACGTCCCACACCTGTCACACGGCTGTCTCCCTCTGTCGTCACCTGGCTCCCCCTGCTCTCTGCGCCGGCTGCCATCGTACGAAACTTGATAATGCGGAAATGCCTGCCATAAGCAGTGACACGTTCCTGGCAGAAAAATACCCCTCCTGGCGAAGTCACTCCCACAATGATCCCGATCACAAGCATAAAAGGAAACAGGAGCAGAAGCAGAAGACATGCCGCCAGAAGATCCATGATCCGTTTCAGTACAAGGGAAACTCTGTGTTCCCTCAGATGCTCATAATAAGGACGGACCTCATCCCTCTGAAATTCCTCCGGCAGTTCCTCCCATTTCCTCATTCAGCAAAACCTCCTCCAGACACTGCAGCACATATTGCACATCGTCATCACTGAGCTTTGTATGCAACGGCAGTGTGACCTCATTCTGATACATATCATAGGCATGGGGATAATCGGAAATTTCAAATCCTATGTTACGATAAGCACTTAACATCGGGAGCGGTTTATAATGGACATTTGTTGCCACACCACGCTCCGCCATTTCCTCTATGATACGGTTACGGATTTCTTCCCCGGCGCCCCGGACACGCATCAGAAAAAGATGTCCACTCGAACAATTCTTTTTATCATAATGCACAAGACTGGTCAGATCATATTTCGACAGCTTCGCATTGATCCCCTCCATCCCTGCTTCATACTGCTGTATGATCTCTTTTCTCCGCGCCAGAAGAGATGGATACCGGCGCAGCTGAACCTGACCGATGGCAGCCATGATGTCTGTCATATTGCACTTATATGCCGGAGCCAGAATATCATATTCCCATGCCCCCAGCTTTGTCTTGGCAAGGGCATCCTTCGACTGCCCATGGAGGGACAGCAGCATAAAATCCCGATAGATCTCATCCGAATCAATCCCTGGTATCTCCCGCCATGTGACAGCTCCCCCCTCTGCTGTCGTAAGATTTTTGACTGCATGAAAGGAAAATGTCGTAAAGTCCGCAATCTCTCCACTGGTCATGCCATCCCGGACCGCACCGAATCCATGTGCCGAATCCGCCATAACAAGAATCCTTCCCAGTGCCTGTTGATAACGGTTCGCAGACGGGGTAAACAAGTCCTTTTTCTGGTCAGCGATATCCAGAATACGGACATGATCACACAGCACTCCGGCGATATCCACCGGGATCACCGCCTTCGTCTTTGGTGTGACTGCCGCCTCCAGGGCATCGTAATCCATTTCATACGTATCCTCTGCCAGATCGACCAGTACCGGCACGGCTCCGACATGACAGATCACGCTTGCCGTCGCCGTATATGTATAGGCGGTCGTGATCACCTCATCCCCGGGCCCGATACCAAACAGGCGCAGTGTCATCTCCATACATGCTGTGTCTGAGTTCAGGCATGCGGCCCGTTTCGTATGACAATATTCCGCGATTTCCTGTTCAAATTGTTTCGTCCGCGGACCAGTGGTGATCCAGCCGGATCTCATGGCATCTGCTGCCGCATTGATCTCCTCCTCCGTTATATCTGGTGGAGAAAAAGGAATCTGTCTCATACTATCCCTCCATTCTGCCACAAACGACCGCCAAGGGACTGAGAATCATAACAGTTCCTTATAGCGGCCGTCTGCTGCTATCTGCATTTTATTATGGTTCCAGAGTAGGCTGTGTTGTTTCCTGTATTCCACCGCCTGAATTCTTTTCGTCCTTCTTCGTATCCTCTGGCGTCTGTTTCATAAATTTCTTTATCTTTTTGGATATCTTATCCACCGAATCATAATTTGGCTGGCACACATACAGTCTCTGGGAACGAATCGAATATGTCGTCAGTTTCGCTCCGCTTCCCTCTGCATTGGCATAGGAGATCTTCCACTGTGCCATATCGCTGAGCTGCATATTGCAGAGCGATATGATTTTCTTTGTGGACATATCCGTCCGGAACATATGCTTTGCCTCTTTCAGAAGACTTGAGAAATTTGGCAGCACCGAAGGAGACATTGCTTTGTTCAGGATTGCCTCGATCATATGCTGATGGTTCCGCCCACGCTGATAGTCTCCATTTGCAAAGTGATGACGCTCACGGCAGAACGCCAGGGCTTTTTTACCATTTACCTTATTGTAGCCCTTCTTAAATTTATAATGGGTACCGGCGCCATGCGGTCCCCAGTCAGAGATAAAGTCCACATCTGAGTACACCCTGACACCACCCAGCAGATTAACGATCTTCTTCAGACTGGAGAAATTGACACGCACATAATAATCAATGTCTATGTCATATAAATGTTCCAGCGTGCCAATGGAGCAGTCCACTCCGTATATGCCCGCATGGGTCAGCTTATCCGGCATCCCATGTGAGAAGGACTTTCCGTCCTTATACAGTTCGACATAATAATCCCTCGGCGTACTGGTAAGCAGGATCTTCTTCGTCAGGGGATTGACCGCAGCAATGATATTCACATCGCTCCGGCTGGTCTGTGAAATGTCGCCATACACATCGATACCACTGATATACACGATAAACGGCTTAGTTGTTACATCCGTCTCCTCTACCTGCTGCTGCACAACCATCGTCTCAATCTGATGTTTAGCCAGCTCTCTTGTATCCGTCTTAAAAGTAGAATACTGATCTTCGATCGTATTCATAAACGCCTGGTTAAATACAATCGCCTGAACTTCTTTGGCATAAAGGGCGTCCACCAGAGTAGATGTATCCTCAAATGCCTGTACCTTCAACGCCTTGCCTGTTTCCTTCTGCCCCTCCTGCAGTGCCTTATCCGTATTTTCACGGTCCTGCAGTTCCAGGATGCCAAAGGTGTAATCTCCGGCGTCCTTAAGGCTCTTTGCCGGATCGTCCTTCAACACATAAAATGAAATCTCATCCAGCTTTGTCGACGCACCACCGATATCCTCTACCGCCGCGCGGGCATCATAGATATAGAATCCGCCTCCGATAAAGAAGGCACAGAAAAACACACACAGGACGCGCCCGATAATATAGCTGGCATCTGTGATCTGGCTGAGGATCTGATATCCCAGCAGTACGACACAGACCACAATGATCGCGGCGATATACTTGGTCGGGATAAACCCTACATAAATCGCCAACCCGCAAAAAACTGCCGAAACCAGAAACTGTATGATCAGGAACATTAAGCTTAATTTTCTTTGTACTAGTACTTTCACTTTAAACCTCCGTATTCTCTATCGTATCTTCCCTACTACAACACGCAAATAATTATAAACCATTATATGTGAAAAATCAATTCAAAAAGTCTGTTAACCGCATTTTTATCCAGAAATTCATAAACTTCCCTGCGAAAATCCGCCACTTTTTCCTTCCATTCCCCCTCCTGACGCCAGATCTTTACAAGATCTGACTGGTTCTGCACCACAGGCCCGGGCACATAGTTCTCATAATCCTCATAGAAATCCCTTCCGTTTTCACGGAATTTCTGCAGATCATAGGCATAAAAGATCATAGGGCGGTCAAACAGGCAATATTCATAAATAATGGACGAATAATCCGTGATCAGACAATCTGCCACTGCCAGAAGTGTAGTGACACCAGGATACGCCGATACATTGATCACAGAATCCCCATACGCAGCCAGTACATCTTCAGAAAAGTTAGCCGCCACATGAGGATGAAGGCGCAAAAGCAGCACTTCGTCCTGGTCCGCCTGCCTCGTCCACTCCGCCAGATCCAGTGCAAGCCGTGGATCATCTACCTCATCATCACGGAAGGTCGGGGCATACAGCACACATTTTTTTGCTCTCAGCTGTGGATACTTCGCATAAAAGATCTCCCTTTTCTGCTCCATGCATTCCCCGTCCAGGATCAGATCGGTCCGCGGCAGCCCCAGCACATACGTTTTTTCTTCCGGGACACCAAACGCTCTGGCATACTGCTTTTTCATCCGTTCTGAGTTGACGATCAGATGTGTGATACGCCGATTTGCTCTCTTTGCCAGCTCCGCCACCTGCCCGGTCTCCACATCCAGCCCGATCCTCTTGATGCTCCCCGTTCCGTGCCACAGCTGCACTACCTTCGCTTTTGGGTGGACTCGTGTGTACGCCATAGGCATAAATTCATTGTCCATAAATATCGTTCCCGAGGTTGCCATCTGATATGCCCGGATGACAAAAAAAGTAATAGGATGCCGGATCCCATCCCGCCGTGTCAGGAAACACAGCTTCATTTCCGGTCTTCTTCTGCGCAGCGCCTCTGCCACGATCCCCACATTTCCCTCCGGGCTGTCGTCATGGGTTGCCACAAAAAAGACCTTGTCCTCCCTTAACGGAAACAGCCGGAACAGTGCAAAAAACGCAGCAAATAAATAATATCCTGCTTTCTTTATCATACTATCATTCTTTCACATTCAGATCATTCTTGATCTTCGTCGTTGATATCCCCTCTGTCCGGGGAAGATATACTACCTCACAGTATTCTTTCAGAAAGTCAAATTTGCCTTCCCAGTCATTTCCCATCACAAACACATCGACATTATTATTTTTCACATCATCGATCTTCTGTTCCCATGTGTATTCCGGTATAACCTCATCCACATAGCGGACCGCCTCGAGGATTACTTTGCGGTCCTCGTAGGAATGGTATGCCTGCTTCCCCTTCCCGGCATTAAATTCATCCGATGAGAGCACTACGATCAGATAGTCCCCCAGTTCTCTGGCGCGGCGCAGCAGGTTAATATGTCCCACATGCAGCAGATCAAATGTTCCATAAGTTATCACTTTCTTCATTTTAGTTTCCTCCTGAAAATTTTCCAACATAGTATTTACTGGTTTTCACTCATCTTTGCCTCGTAAAAGCTTACTACATCTTCTGCACTTCCCTGGGCGATCAGACGCCCCTGTTCGAGCAGTATTCCTTTATTACAAATCCGCAGTACCTGAGGCGTGGAATGCGAGACAAACAGCACTGTCACCCCTTTGTCAAACATACTCTGGATCCGCTTTTCACATTTCTTTCTGAACCTGGCATCCCCGACGCTCAGCACTTCATCCAGGATCAATATATCCGGTTCTACTACTGTTGCCACAGCAAAGCCCAGCCGCGCACGCATCCCTGATGAATAATTTTTCACCGGCACATCAATAAAGCTGCCAAGTTCTGAAAATTCTACGATCTCTTTATATTTTTCCATGAGAAATTCCTTGCTGTGCCCCAGCATGGCGCCATAAAGAAAAATATTTTCGCCTCCGGTATACTGCCGGTCAAACCCGGCGCCCAGTTCCAGCAGAGGGGCGATCTTGCCATGGATCGACACATTTCCTTCTGTCGCCTTCAGCACCCCGGATACAATTTTGAGCAGGGTACTCTTGCCGGCACCATTCAGCCCCATGATCCCCAGGCGGTCTCCCCTGCGCACCTCAAAATTAATATCCCGCAGAGCCCAGAACTCCTGGAACATCAATTCTTTTTTTATCATCTTGATCAGATATTCTTTAATATTATCCACTTTCTCGGAACTCAGATTAAATTTCATACTTACATGTTCGACTTTCAAAGCCACTGGCTGCCTTGCCATGTTTATCCCCTCCTATATATTCAGAATAAAGGAATCCTGTTTCCGGTAGAAAACAAACATCCCCACCAGCAGTGCTGCAATGGCAAACACCGACGTATACAAAAGCAGTGTCATATCAAACGGTTGTCCAAAAAAAGCGCGCCGGAAATTATTGATCACTCCAAAAAGAGGATTCAGCTTGATCAGTCTCTGTGTGGAGTCACCCATATTATCCACAAAATAGAAAATCGCACTGCAGTACATAATAAGCATCAATATAACGCTCCATAGATATTCAATGTCCCGGAAGAATACACACAGCGTCGCCAGGATCATCCCCACTCCCATGGCAAGGACAAACAGGTTCAGCAGCGGGATCACTGACAAAAGCATGTAACCATTCATTGGTGCTTTATATGCCCCGGTAGTGACAAAGAAAACCATAACCCCAAACAATACGACAAGAGAGATGAGAAATATCACAAAATTCGCCAGAATGCCAGAGAAGGGATAGATATATTTTGGCACATACACCTTCTTGATCATGGCACTGTTAGAACGGATCGATTTCATGGCACTGTTCGTGGCGGAAGAAAAGAACGAATACAGCAGACGTCCCGTCAGGACATATACAGGAAACGGCACACCTTCAAAGGCGGCGTCCCTTCCATTTCTTCCCAGAAGACCGCCAAACACGACAGACAGTACGATCATCGTGAGCAATGGTTCGATCAGCGTCCACAGGATTCCCAGATAAGACCTCCGGTAACGGAGTTTGATATTTTTCTTGACAAGCTGTCCAAGCAGATAGCTGTATTTCTTAAAATTCAAAAAAAACTGTTTCATTCTCTAAACCGTCCTTTTTCTTTTTCAATCATTTGATTATAGCACCATACTGCTCTGTTCGTCAACTCTTCTACAATAATTTCAACATATTATTGACATATTCTCCCCATATGCTATCATATATATGTGATTTTTTGCCATCCTTTATTATGGACCGGCAGAAAACCATAATGCAGCTGAATGGAGGAAAACGGTATGTATAATATGGAAAAACAGCATAAATTAGGAAAACTTCATGCCCTGGAGCGGATCTGCATGCTTCTGGATGAAGACTCCTTCCGCGAAATCGGTTCTAACATTACAAATCTGGAGGATGCTTTCAATATCAAAAAAGGGCAGTTCCCTTATGACGGCGTTATCACCGGCTACGGAACCATCGGCGGTCAGAAGGTCGTTATTTATTCGGAGGATTTCACCGTCATCGGCGGTACCCTTGGCAAACAGCATGGTTTTAAGATCGCCAATGCCATCCGGCTTGCGATCGAGAGCCGCTGCCCGGTGATCGGCATCAATGATTCCGGTGGCGCCCGGATCCAGGAAGGCGTAAATGCACTCGCCGGCTATGGTGAGATTTTCTATTACAACACGATGGCTTCCGGTTATATCCCGCAGATTTCAATTATTGCCGGAAACTGCGCCGGCGGTGCTGTCTATTCCCCCGGCATCACGGATTTCATTTTCGTGATCGATAACATCAGCCAGATGTTCGTGACCGGACCAAAAGTGATCAAGAGTGTGACAAACGAAGATATCACGGCAGACGCCCTGGGCGGAGCCAATGTCCATGCAGCCAGAAGCGGCGTGGCACATTTCCATATGCCGGATGAGAAGGAATGTTTCAAACGGGTACGGGAGCTGATCGCCATCATCCCTCCCTGCTACGAAGAAGGTTATCTGCACAGCAACGCCCCTTCCATCCCCACCTACAACAGCAATGTCAGCTTCAATGACCGACTGTCGGATATCATACCGGAGCAGAGCAATCAGGCATATGATGTACATGATGTGATCAACGGCATTGTCGATGAGGATTCCTTCCTCGAGATACAGGAAGAGTTCGCCAGGAATATCGTAGTCGGATTTGGACGGATCAAAGGAGTTGCGATCGGTATCATCGCCGACCAGCCCAAATTTATGGCTGGCGCCCTTGATTGTGATTCTTCGGATAAGGCGGCACGCTTTATCCGCTTCTGCGACTGTTTCAATCTTCCCATCATTACCCTGACGGACGTACCGGGCTTCTTCCCGGGAAAAGAGCAGGAATACAAAGGGATCATCCGGCACGGTGCAAAACTTCTCTACGCTTATTCGGAGGCCACTACGATCAAGATCAACATCATACTCCGCAAGGCATATGGCGGCGCTTACATCGCCATGAGCAGCAAACACCTGCGCGCTGACTTTGTATACGCCTGGCCGACAGCAGAGATCGCTGTCATGGGAGCGGACGGCGCTGCCGACATCCTCTATGGCAAACAGATGAAAAATCTTGATCCGGCAGCAAAAGCGGCGTTCCGCCAGGAAAAAATTGATGAGTACAACGAAAAGTTCATGAACCCGAGCATCGCTGCCATGCACGGCTATGTAGACGAGATCATCAAACCGGAAGCGACCCGGGAAAGGATTTACGGAGATATCATGATCCTCTCGGACAAAAGAGCGATGGACAGCGTTCAGAAAAAGCATGGAAATATTCCATTATAGTATCATTCATAAAAACAGACGCCAGATGGCGCACAAAAAACGGCGAGGGCTGACTGCCCATCGCCGTTTTTTTATTTTCTAATGTCACTATTCCTCTGGCGGTGCAGAAGGTATCAGTGTCGCCGGTGGCGGCGTCTCGCTGGCACCCGTCTGATTTCTCAGTATCACCCGGACCCTCGCACCATTTTTCAGCTTGACTCCATCCGGCAGATTGTATCTCACTTCCAGTGTATGAATGCCAAGGGAAAGTCCCCTCAGATCAACATAAGCTCCCAGATCATTCAATACCAGATCGCTCAGATCTTCCTCTTTACCAGTAACTACCACGGAATATTTAATCGATTCGTCTTCAAACTCCATCGTATAATTGCTCGGCAGGTTCTTGACAGCCACGTCAGAAGGGGTCATGACAAATGACCGGGATCCGTTTTTCTCAATCTGACAGCGCACGGACACCGTCGTCATATCGCTGACGGTAGATAATCCCGCCGGCAGATAACGGTCCAGTCGGATCTCTCTCTCGACATCTTTCTTTGCTCCTGCTACGCTCACCGGAATTTTGATGGAAATGGTTTTTCCGAGCACCTCCTTCGATCCGTATACCTGTATGGTCTCCGGTCTGAAGTCGGTCCCCACCAGCCGATAGCCGGATGCCGGTTTTCCTTTGGCTTCCACATACAGCGGAATTTCTTTTGTAGCAAGGACCTGTGTCGATACTTTTATCGTATCATTACTAAAAGTTACATTGCTGCTGTCGATCACCTCCCCGTCCTCATTGTACAGGATCGGTTTGTACCGTTTCTCAAAATCTTCACTTTCCCCATTGAGTGACACCATAACCCCTACATGATCGATCTTTTTGAATTTTGACTCGCCACAGGACACTTCGACAATATTTGGCTGCGCCACGATATTGCCCAGCACATAATTCTCACTCAATTCACCCTCATGCACTACCTCGACACGGAATTTCTTCGTCTCCCTTTGTTCGAGATTTACTTTGAGAACAGCATTTCCCCACTCCACATCGACGCCGGAACGCGACTGCTTTTTCAGCTGAACGGCAATGCCAACCGCATTTACCTTAGACAGTTCACTGAGATCTGCCGTCGCTGTAAAATCTGCTGACGTAAGTTTTTCCACAAAACTTCTTTTCCCTTTTACCGTTACATTAACCGTATCACCAGACTCAATCTCATATACCTGGTTTGCCGATGTGATCACATTTTCGTTCAGTATTTTTACCGGAATATTCCGAAATGTCTTCGCCATCGTCGGATCCGTCACATTAATGATCACAAGCCAGAAAAGAAATGCCACAACGACGGATAAGATTTTCAAAAACAAATTAGTCGTTATCTTGTTTTTCATTCTTACGCCTTCCCTTCCACCATTTTTTCTTCCTGCCTTCGAGACTATGCCGTGCCGCCTCACTGAGCCGCAGCTGCAGCGTATCCGCGTCGATCTTCCGATACAGCTTTCCATCACATGCAAGGGAAACAAAGCCCGTCTCTTCGGATACGATCACCGTCAGGGAGTCCGACACCTCGCTGATTCCCAGTCCTGCCCGATGCCTGGTGCCCAGTTCTTTGCTGACCTGCAGATTATTTGACAAAGGCAGATAACAGGTCGCTGCCACGATACGGTTATCTCTCACCAGCACAGCGCCGTCGTGAAGCGGTGTATTGTGCTCAAATATATTGACAATGAGCTGACTGCTGATCTCCGCATCGATCGGAATCCCCGTCCGCTCATATTCCCGGCACTGGATCTCTTTCTCCACTACGATCAGCGCCCCTGTCTTTACCTTCGCCATATCATAGGTCGCCTTGACGATCGCCTGGATACTTTTTTCCGTATACCGTTCATTCTTCCCCTTCTGGCTGTCAAAGGATGCCAGATTGGTCAGAATATTTTTCCTCCCCAGCTGTTCCAGGGCTCCCCGGAGCTCCGGCTGAAAGATCACCAGCAATGCCATGATTCCCACGACCATCGCATTCCGGAATACCCACAGCACAACATTCATCTCCAGGATCACAGCGGCAAGAAAGATCAGACCGAGCAGAAGCATCCCCTTTAGCAGCATCCACGCCCTCGTATCTTTGATCCACAATATAATATGATAAAACGCATAGGCAATGATCACGATCTCCAGAAAATCGGTTATCGTAAATTCTGGTATCGTCAGCCACACCACATAATTCCGAAAAAAGCTTATAATTGCATCCATATCTGTTCTCCGTCCTTCTTTCTATTTATCTGGCATCCGATTGCGCCTCTTCCTCTTCTTCCCGCAGTGCCTTTTCCAGCTCCTGCTTCAGATCAAGATCTTCCTCTTCCTCACCCGGCAGAATCCTCGTCACAGTCCGGTCTACAACCGCCACTTTAAATTTGGGGACCGCCGTCACATAATAATAATACTCATCATCCTCAAACTGCAGTTTCTTTGTCCCATGATAGTCCAGTGTGATATGGAAAAACTGGATAATATAGGCGATCACCATCGAAACTGCCACCTGTACAGTCAGCATCACCAGGTTCATCTCCAGCTCCAGTGCAATATTACTCAGCATCTGCACGGACATAAGCAAAATCGCCCCTACAAGGATCGCGATCTGGGGACCATGTTTAAACTTCCCTCTCCGAATCATATAAACACAGAGAAAAGTCAGACAGAAGGCAAGAACTGTCACATAAAACATCCGGTTCTGCATCAGGTATCTGATCAGATATTGCAGGGAAGACAATATTTCATCCGATCCGGCACCTCCCGCCAACGCCGATGCATACAGGTTCACTCCCTGTATGGTATACTGCAGCAATACGCCCACGACCAGCGCCGGAAGCACTACCGGCGAGCCAAGCAGCGCCGCTACGATCGGTATAGCATATCCAATATAAACCGGAGTCAGAACAGGGATAAGAAAGATAATCCAATACTGCCTCTTTTCATATCTCCCATACAAAAGAATGTATACAAAAATGAACAACAATACTGACGCCCCCAGAAGCACGGATACCCCTGATACCTCCCCACAGATCAGCAAAAGGAGACACACAGCAGATACTCCGTCCGGCGTCACTGCGCACAACAGGGAAACCGCCGCCAGAACCCAGTACTGCCCAAGGAAATCACTATAATCCAGCTGCCCGGTCACAATCAGCAGGGCGAAAAACATGCCAATAAGCTTTATGACTGCCCGCGTCACATGATAGTATTTCTCGTAAAAATTTTTAATCTTGCTCTTCAGCACGAGAAGTGTCATCATCATGAATGTATTTCCCCCTGATCCTCTTTCTCATAAATTTCCATTAGTTCCCGAAGCGTAGACTCATATTCCCCTGCACGGGCACGGGATTCCTCGTATTCCCTGGATGCCATACGACATGTCACGATTATCGATACAATGCACACCATCACCACGCCAGCTCCCCCGTAGAATGCAACCGCATGTAAAGGAAGCGCCAGGGCATTCTGCAGCACATAATCTATATTATATATCGTAATGATCCCAAGAATCAATAGAAAAGCCAGTAATACCGACACGATCGTTTTTAATACCTGCAGTCTCACATAATCCATCTTCAGATAACGGACACGCTTCAGATCAATACGCCCCTGCCCCGTCTCATAATCAGACAGCCGGATCATCTTCTTGATCTTTTCCTCGCTAAGCATGGACAACACCTCCAATCCATGGATAAAAACCCCATGCTGTAGCTATATGTTTTAATTCTACCCTGTATTCCCTTTCATTGCAAGCCCTTTTGTGGATTTGGTGTGATTTGGTGGAAATTGGGAGGGAGGGAGAAGGAAAGTAGTGATAACTTTTTATTATCTGTCACTTATGGCATAAGATAATCAGGA
>CAJUDA010000022.1 GCA_910584875.1 uncultured Eubacterium sp. | reverse complement strand
AATCATCTGGGGATTGGGGGCAAGTAAAGTATTGTTCCCATATTGCAGGGATTATTTGACGATACAGCTCATTTTCGCCGCTTTTAACATGATGCAGGTGCTATTTCAGAATCTGTTTGTGACGGCGGGGAAGCCGACATTAGGCTTAGTGCTTGCTGTTCTGGCGGGGACCAGCAACATTGTTTTTGATTATGTTTTTATCGTCTTATTGCAAATGGGAATCAGGGGAGCTGCTATTGGGACAGGCATCGGAACTATGATACCGACAATTATCGGTACAATATTTTTTCTGATGAAAAGAAGTGAGCTGCACTTATGCAAGCCTGACATGGACGCATCTGTTCTGCTGAAAAGCTGCTCCAATGGTGCGTCGGAACTGGTAAGCCAGTGTTCGACTGCCGTAACGACATTTCTGTTTAATATGACGATGATGAAGCTGCTAGGCGAGGATGGCGTGGCGGCGATTACGGTACTCATCTATTCGCAGTTCCTTTTAACAACGCTTACTATTGGCTTTTCTATGGGAACAGCCCCCGTCGTAAGCTACAATTATGGGAGTGGGAATGTAAAACAGCTAAAAAAGACTGTCCGTATTTGTTTCAGCTTTATAGCAGGGATTTCCATATTTGTATTTTTATTTTCCCTGTTTGGCGGAGAAAGCATTACAAAGGTATTTGCGGAGAACAACAGGAATGTTTTTGAGATTACAAAGAATGGATTTAGCATTTTTTCATTCAGCTTTCTGTTCTCTGGATGCAATATTTTTTCATCCGCTTTATTTACGGCGTTATCGAATGGAAAGGCATCTGCAGCCATATCTTTCCTGCGGACGTTTGGATTTATTATGGTGTTCCTTTTGGCATTGCCGAGATTTTTAAAGGTAACGGGTGTATGGCTTGCAGTCCCGCTTGCGGAGCTGCTCACTCTTTTGCTGACGATATATCTGCTATGCAGGCATCGGAAACAGTACCATTATTTTTGAAAGAAAGGCAGGCAGGAAAGATTGATAGAGGTGAAAAATCTGCGTGTGACAGAATAGGATAGAGCCAGACACATAGATGCAGAGCCGATGAACGTATGGGAAACCATAGTTTGCTGGCTCTGTTTTTATATAAGCGTAACATCTAAATTATGCAATACTTTTTATATAAGATATAAAATTTCCTGTTATGAGAAATAAAAACTGAAAGTTTCATTGTTCATTTTCTGCTTGACTTTTTCTTTGCAGACTGTTCATTTCATGTTATAATTTGTTACAGGTTTTTCTTTCCCTTATTTTTGCCCTTATGAGGGTTCGTAACATGAGGGAAAAGGTGATGTAAACCGTTAGTTGACTTTATCTCCTCAAATGTTGCTCTTGGTATGGTAGATTTTCGTTTATTACTCTGTTATATTCAAACAGTAAATTAAATATGTCATCAACAGATAAATGGGGGAAAATGATTATGAATATAGGAAAAAATATTCGACATTTGAGGAAGCAGAAGAAGATTACACAGGAACAGTTAGCTGAAATGATGTCTGTTTCCCGCCAGACAATATCGAAATGGGAGGCAGGTGAAGTTATTCCCGAACTGGATAAGATAGTGGCTTTAAGCGAATTGTTTGCCTGTAAACTGGACGCTATGGTCAAAGAAGATATGAGCGCTGGTGATGCAGTTTATTCAGAAATTACTGTAAAAAAGGTAGAAGCATTTCAGATGGCAAGATATGTAATGCTCTCACCGAATCCGGAAGATGATGTAAATGCATACATGGAAAACTGGGCGCGGCGGTCTGGTCTGCTAAGAGTTTCGCCGGATGCAATGAGAATTGGATGGGACTTTCCGTTTGTCCCGCCTGAGATGACTACCAGATTTGGCATTCACGGATACGTGGCAGCTTATATTCTGCCGGAAGGATTTGAGACCAAATGTCCGGGAGTGGAATATGCTGTCCAGAAAGAAGCCGATTATGCAGTGATAACAATTTACCATCCTTTTGTGGCGGTAGACCGTATCCGTGGCGGTTATAAAAAAATAATGGATTTTTTAGCGGCAAATGGATTTTGTGAAGAACCCAGGGAGAATGTTTTATCCTGTTTTGAGTATGTTTATGAAAAAGGAAGCGTTACCTGTATGGATGTGTATATTCATGTGGACAGTGTTTCAAAGACCAACAGCTTTACAAACTTTTCATAAATTACGGATGAAAAACGGAGGAACATGGCATGGAATTGGACTGTCAAATATAAATAGGGATTATTTTCCCGATTTACTGATGAAAGGTTGTAACTATGGCAATGTGGAATCCGTGGCGTGGCTGCCACAGACATAGCGAGGGGTGTAAATACTGTTATATTCATAAAGGTGATTTGAGGCGTGGGATGGATACAGACAAGATTGTTAAAACAGACAATTTTTATGCACCTGTCGCTAAAAATAAATCGGGAGATTACAAAATCAAACCGGGGCAAACGGTATATCTTTGCTTTTCTACGGATTTTCTGATTGAGGAGGCTGATGCATGGCGTCTGGAATGCTGGCAGATGATACGGGAGCGTTCTGACCTGCACTTTTTGTTTCTGACAAAGCGCATTGACCGGTTTATGAATTGCGTCCCGGAGGACTGGAACGATGGATACGATAATGTGTCGGTTGGCTGTACGGTAGAAAATCAGGACAGGGCTGATTACAGGCTTTCCATTTTCAATGAACTTCCAATCAGACATAAAAATATTATATGCCAGCCATTGATTGAGGAAATAGACATTACCGCCTATCTTGATGATGTTGAGTTGGTTGTGGTCGGCGGCGAATCGGACAGAAAAGCCAGACCACTTGACTATGCATGGGTACTTTCCATACGAGAGCAATGTATTGCCCGTAAAGTACATTTTGAGTTTCGGCAGTGCGGGACACATTTTATCAAGGACGGGAAGAAATACGTTTTGGCTGCCCGCGATTTGTGCAGTCAGGCGAGAAAAGCGAATATCAATTATTGAGCTGATAAAGGAGTGCTTGCAAATGCCGAGTAGTAAAATGGCATGATCTCTCTCAATTTACTACTTTTGAGGTCAAAGATTTGCCAATTTAGACTACAATATGCCACGGAGGAAGGCTAAAGCAAGGCGCTGGAAAAGCCGATATGATAAAGATACTATTCATCTGCCACGGTTGTATGAATAGTATGTAAAAAGGCAGGGAAACGGGGGGGTTACAGGTGGTAAAAGCAAATTTTTACACCTGCTTTGCCCCCGTTTTTGGATAGCGCAGAGGTTACGATATGGCAATTTTTAATCATGAAGTTCATGTATGGGCATAGGCTTTTGATTTTGGCTGGGAAAGCAGTAGAATTATAAAAAATTTAATTGCGCCTGACAGAAATTCAAGATATAATAGTAATGGGAGATTGCGTTTTTTCCAGACGTATCAGGTATTGGAAGACCGCAATTTATGAAGGGAGAAATTTTATGGAGAAAAGTTTTGAGGAACTGCAAATAAAAGATGATTTCATGTTCAGTGTAGTCATGAGAAATCCTAAATTTTGCAAGCCCTTTTTGGAGCGTGTGCTTGGAATAAAGATTGACCGCATTGAATATCCTAAGTCGCAGGAGACAATAGATATTTCAGCAGATGCAAAAAGCGTGCGTTTGGATATTTATGTGGAAGATGAAAAAGATACGGTATACAATATTGAGATGCAGACCGTGGAAAACAGAAACATACCCAAAAGGACAAGATATTATCAGGGAATGATAGACCTGAATATCTTGGAAAAAGGGGAAAACTACAAAAATTTAAAACAGAGTTTTATTATTTTTGTATGTACATTTGACTTGTTTGGCAAAGGGAGGCATATCTATACCTTTGAAAACCGCTGTATTCAGGATTCGGAACTAGGTCTTGGGGATGGAACAACGAAGATTATTTTGAATACGAAAGGCAAAATGGATGATGTCACCCCGGAAATGAAGAGTCTTCTTAATTTTATTGATGGAAAAGAGCCGGAAGATGACTTTACCAGAGAGTTAGACGAAGCGGTGCAGTCTGTCAGGAAGAATGAGAAATGGAGGTTGGATTATATGACATTACAGATGAATTATCAGGAGAAATATGAGCAGGGAATCGAGCAAGGAATCGAGCAAGGAATCGAGCAAGGGATAGAGCAGGGGATAACAGTGGGGCAAGCACAGATCATCCAGAATATGCACAGGAAAGGCTATACACCTGAACAGATTGCAGACCTTGTAGAAAAAAGCATAGAAGAAGTGGAGGCGATTATAGAAAATAGGAATCCCATGCTGCTATAGATGTAGGAAGCCTTTCTTTGGTTTTTTGCATGAAGTTTAGACTTGGACATCCGATGGATATTTTTTTATATAGATCGTAGTAGATTCCTTCAAAATCATATTACTGTCTAACTTAAAGAAAGTGTTTAGGGGCGGGCTGATTTCGCATTTACATATAATATAGTCTTTGACGTTTTTTTGGGGATTTTCCAGATTCTTCCTACGCGGCAACATTTTATCCTATGTTTGTTCAACCGATTTAACACAGGGCTTCGAATTTCGGAATTTGTCGGGCTGACGAAGGCGGACATTGATTTTGAGGCATATCTGTGCCAAATACAATAAAATATATAAAGTGCAGATGCCAAAGGTAACGCCCCATGTCTGCCGCCATACCTTTTGCAGCAGAATGGCAGCGGCACGCATGAACCCTAAGACGTTGCAATACATTATGGGGCATTCTGATATTGGGGTAACGCTCAATACCTATACGCATTTTGGTTTCGAGGAAATTAGCGAGGAAGTGCATAGGATATCATCAAATGGCTAAGAGCGGTTAAAAAATGCGAGGTGCAAAGTGCATGGCTTTGCACCTGTATTTTACACCTTTTCATGGAAAATATTTGAAAGTTTATATGAATTTCTGCCGAAGAAAGAGAAGGCTGCTTCTTCCCTAAAATCCTTGCAATGCCAGTAAAGAAAAGGATTTGAATGGAAAAGAAAGGATATGAAGATCATGATTAAAATACTATTTATCTGCCACGGCAATATTTGTCGTTCCCCCATGGCCCAGTTCGTTTTTCAGGACATGGTGAACAAACGTGGTCTTGCAGACCATTTTACTATTGATTCCAAAGCGACCAGCACAGAAGAGCTGGGCAACAGTCCACACCCTGGGACGGTGCGCAAGATGAACGAGCTGGGGATTCCGATGATCCCGCACCGTGCGTCCCAGCTGAACCGGCGGGATTATGAAGAATACGATTATTTTATCGGTATGGACACATGGAATATGCGGAATATCAACCGGATCTTTGGCGGTGATCCAGAGGGGAAAGTCTACAAGTTCCTCTCTTTTGGCAGTGACGGCAGGGATATTGCCGACCCGTGGTATACGGGAAATTTTGATGAGACCTACGAGGATGTCGTGGAGGGATGCGAAGGATTTCTGGCATACCTTCTGGAACATGACGAATGAAAGGATTGATTTCAGATGAAAAATATATGGCTTCCGGACCGGATCCGAAGTGCCGTCAGGGGAAAGACATATGAGAAGGATGAGACCGGGATGTCCGGTTCACAGATCTTTTTATTTGAGGATATGGTCCTGAAGATACAGGAAGCTTCCCGGGAAACAGAGAATGAAGCAGCCGTCTGCAACTGGCTGGCGGGGAGGCTGCCCGTGCCCGAAATTCTGGAATATATTGTCAGTGGAGACAAGGCATATTGCCTGATGACAAGGATAAAGGGCAAGATGCTGTGCGATGACGAATACATGACAGACCCTGAGAGGCTGACAGAGCTTGCCGTGCAGGCGCTAAAGATGCTGTGGGCGGTGGAGATCCGGGACTGCCCCTGTGACAACTCCCTGGATGTCAAACTGCAGATGGCGAGATTTAATGTGGAGCATAATCTGGTCGATATGGATCATGTGGAGCCGGATACTTTTGGGGAGAATGGTTTTCGTTCTCCGATGGAATTGTTATGCTGGCTGGAGGAACACCGCCCGGAAGAGACCTTCTCCTTTTCCCATGGGGATTTTTGCCTGCCCAATATTTTTGCGGAAGGGGATAAGGTGACAGGATTTATCGATCTGGGGAAAATGGGGATCGCCGATCCGTGGGATGATATTGCAATCTGTGACAGAAGCCTGCGGGACAATTTTGAAGGAATATTTCAGGGAAGCAGGGCATATGAAGGGTATTCGTCTGAGATGCTTTTTCAGCGGCTCGGGATAAAAGAGGACAGAGAAAAAAGAGAATATTATGTTCTGCTGGATGAATTATTCTGACTGGCATAGCTCAACGGCGCCAATTTGAACCACGGCGGGTTCAAATTGGCGCCGTTGAGCTAGCTGGCGATTGGTAATTATATAATTTACTTCTTCCTATCTGAGAGGTATCATAAGATAAAAGAAGATAATAAATAAAATTAGTTCAACGATACCAGTTACAAGCGGTTGAGTTGAATGGAATGGAGGTAAAAATGAAAGTATTACTGGTAAATGGAAGTCCGCATAAGGAAGGCTGTACTTACACAGCGCTTCGGGAGGCGGCAGGTGCCCTTGAAAAAAACGGAATAGAGACCGAGATCTTCTGGACCGGCGTCGGTGAAGTGGCAGGATGCATTGGCTGTGGGGCGTGTGCCGGAGGGGGAGGATGCTTCCGAAAAGATGTCGTAAATGAATTTGTAGCAAAGGCAGGAGAGGCAGACGGATACATATTTGGTTCTCCGGTGCATTATGCGGCGGCATCGGGAACGATCACATCCTTTCTGGACCGGGCGTTTTACAGCGGGGGAAAAGAGATGGCAGGAAAACCGGGCGCAGTAGTAGTCAGCTGCCGGAGAGGAGGCGCATCAGCGGCATTTGACCAGCTGAATAAATATTTTACGATCAACGGTATGCCGATCGTATCCTCACAGTATTGGAACCAGGTGCATGGGACGAATGCGGAAGAGGTAAAGAAGGACGCAGAGGGGATGCAGACGATGCGTACACTTGGCAATAACATGGCATGGCTTCTCAAGTGTATTGAAGCCGGAAAAAAACAGGGAATTGAGTTTCCGGAAAGAGAGCCCGTACAGCGGACGAATTTTATCTGATCGGGAGATATCTTGACAAAATCTTGACCGTTATCCGTTATACTTTTTACATAGCTGGGTGGCGCCGGTTTGCATCAAACTGGCGCCAATGAACTGTGTAAAGGAGGATGCATATGGCTTATAAATTATTGATCATAGACGATGAGACTATGCTGACGGAGCTGCTGTCTGAGCATTTTACCGATCGTGGTTATATCACATATGTGGCAAACAACAGTGAAGAGGCAATGGCAAAGCTTCCGGTCAGACCGGATCTGATCCTGCTTGATATCAATATGCCCGGTATGGATGGTCTGGAATTGTGCGAGATCATACGCAGGCATATTGTGTGTCCGGTACTCTTTCTCACGGCGCGGGTTACGGAACAGGATAAGATCCGGGGACTGGGGATCGGCGGGGATGATTATATTACGAAACCATTCAGCCTGCAGGAGCTCACGGCGCGGGTGGAGGCACATCTGCGGCGCGAGGCCAGAAACAGGCAGGCGCCGCAGATTCTTTCTTCCGGGGAGCTGATCGTGAATATGTCAGAATGCACAGCGGCTTATAAAAATATTGAAATCCCTTTTTCCAGACGGGAGTTTGAGATTATTGAATTTCTTCTGCTAAATGCAAATCAGGTTTTTGACAGAGAGCGTATCTACGAGGCGGTATGGGGATATGAGGCAGAGGGTGACAGCAGTGTGATCAAAGAACATATCCGCAAGATCCGGGCGAAATTGCTGGCAGCCACCGGAGAGGAATACATTGAGACAGTCTGGGGGATGGGTTATAAATGGAATCGTTAAGAAAATCATTTATTGGAGCAGTATCCTGTGCGGTGGCAGGGATGATCGTTCTGTCTGCCGCTACGATCTGGCTTTGTCTGGCGTTTCAGTCATGGCTGCTGCCTGACTCTGATGAGATATATATTACAGTAAAAACAATATTTGCCGATGGGACAAGCCTGGAGGCGGTACACCGGATTACCCTGGACAGGGAAGAAGGGACAGAACAGGAAAACTATCATATTGTGCCTGGTTTTACAGTAGAAGGAAAGGATGCACAGATCAAAGAAGGAAGGATCGATTCGGTCGAAAAAATCGAAAACAGCGTCGATCAGTTGTCGCCCAAAAGAAAATTAGCCTACCGTTTTTCCCAGGGAGCGATGGTCGGTTTTCCGCTGCTCTATTCCATCCTGGGGATTTTATTGTGTGCCATATGGTTTTACCGGAAGAAATTGGCAGTTCCGATCCGGGTCTTATCCGATGCGTCTGCTCATATTGCCAGAAAGGATCTGGATTTTGCCGTGGAGTATGACAGCCGGGATGAACTGGGGGATCTCTGCCGCTCGTTTGAACAGATGCGCCAGACACTGTATGAGAACAACCGGGAATTGTGGAACATGCTGGAAGAACGTAAACTTCTGCATGCTTCGGTTGCCCATGATCTGAGAAATCCGATCGCTGTCATTGAGGGGTATGCCGAACATCTTTTGCTGAGCATGGAAGCAGGCAGTCTGACAGACAGAAAGCTGCGCAAAACTGCAGTAAATCTGCAGCGGGCGGCAAAACGGCTGTCCTGTTATACGGAATCCATCCGGCATCTGGATAAACTGGAAGAGATCGAGATTCACCGCAGGACAGAGAGCCTGCCGGAGCTGCTGACAGAGCTTATCGATGATTTTTCGGTGATGGCAGGGCAGAAGGGGATCACACTAAAGCGGCAGTCGTCACTGCCGCAGGGGGAGGTGGTGGTAGACCGGCAGATATTGTTCCGGATCTTTGAGAATATCATAGTCAATGCACTGCGGTATGCCAGAAAAGAGATACAGGTTGACTTTACACTTGAGCCGGGGAAATTGTCTGTCATTGTAACAGATGACGGTGTGGGATTTGACCGGGAGATACTGAAGCAGAGAGATGTAAAGCTGCTTCTGCGCGGCAGTGGTTCGGGAGAACATATCGGGATGGGACTCAGGATCAGCCGCATATTGTGCAAAAGGCATGACGGAGAACTGCGGCTGGCAAATCTTCCACAGGGCGGGGCTTCTGTGACGATCGTGATTGGTATTGACGCCCCCGCATAACAGTATAAATTTAGAACTTTTGGATGGCAGGCGGCATATTTTGTAGAAAAAAGGAATTTAGAAATATGGATTATTCTGCTTTTGTACCAGTAACAGGTGTCATAGCAAACGTAACACGGGGTGGTGACTGCTGCAGTCAGATGGTGTCACTCCGTACAGATATGGGCATTGTCAATTTCCATGTCAATGCGGACACTCTTATTATTGATAACCGGCAGCTTCGCCGCGGGATGGAAATTGTGGCATATTATGACAGCAATCTTCCGGTGCCTCTGATCTTTCCGCCACAGTATCATGCACAGATCGTGGCTGTGCCTGGCAGGAACCAGCAGATCATGCTGAATCATTTCGACCGGAACCTCCGGGCGTCTGACCAGTCGCTGCAGCTCAATATAGGACCGGGTACGCAGGTGCGGACGGCGAACGGGCAAAATTTCGGGTGCCCTCCTGGGAATCAGTGGCTTCTGGTCTTTTATTCTGTGACAACAAGGAGCATACCTCCCCAGACTACACCAGAGAGAATTATCGTATTGTGTTCATGATAATTTGACCATTTTTTGACCTCTTTATTTTAAGATCAATCTGATCACAAAATAAGGAGGTTTTTTTCATGAAGAGAATCATAATGTGGATTGTCATACTGGGAATTGCCGGCGGATTGACGGCATGCGGGGATGAAGGATCCGGCAGGGACGCAGAAAAGAAAGGAAATCCTGTTTCGGAAGCTGCCGTACAGAAAAGTGGTTCGGGTCAGAGAGACGCAAAAAACGATACGGAAAGAAAGACCAGGAAGCTTCATATGCTTCTCGATCCGCAGGCACAGGAGAGCATCCGCTGTATCAATGACAATGGATATTATTACATCAGCTCAGATGCGAAAGAGTTGAAAGACGGTCACTATGGGAAACATCTGATGTATATGGATTTTGCAACGCAGAGGGAGATTTATCTGTGCAGCGCATCTGGGTGCAGGCATAATACGGAAGAGTGTACGGCTGTTTTGTCTGACCGGGATTTTCCTGAAATGATTCAGGTCTTTTGTCAGGGGGACTCACTTTATGTCCTGTCCACAGGTTATGATAAGAGCGGGAGTACGGAAATGAATCTGGGAGGTGAAAGCGGAGAGAGGGAACCGGAGATCCATCCGGCAGTGTTATACTGCATGGGTCTGGATGGCTCGGGACGCAGGAAGGTCTATACGTTTGAAGAAGGGATGACAGTAGAGGATACCGTGTGGGAGTCAGAAGGGGGGCTGTTTTTTATCACTAAGAAAACAGGGTCAAGAAAGCTGGGGAAGAATCAGGGGAGATACACCTATCCTTTAGAGAGGAAGATCGTGAAGCTGGATACGGCGTCATGGAAACTGGATCCGGTATATCCGTTTGAATTATCAGACAAAGCCGGAGAATGGAAGGTGATCGGCTGCCATAAGGATTCCCTTGTACTATCTGCCCTGTGCTTTGATCATGCCCTGACGGATGAAGAAATGCTGGCAGATGACAGGGAGACAAACCGGAACATACTAAAAAAATCCAAAAATCAGATTGCCCTGCTGAATCTGAACACCCGGTCCCTGAAAGTAGTTTATGAGCGTTTCAATAAATCGGGTAAGCTGTCGGATCAGATTTATGGGGATGGGTTTCTCTATCTGACAGAGGAAGACGATCCCAAAATCCGGCAGATGGATCTGGACACAGGAAAGACCAGTACCCTTGCCCGTCTGAAAAACAAGAGTTTTATCGGGATATACAAAGACATGATCTGCTGCAGTGATATGGAAGCCACGGAAGACCAGACATTATATTTTGTCAACCGGAAAAATGGAGAGATATCACATTGCGGACTGGTTACAAAGACGCTTGGCTGGATGTTGGATATCAAAGGGGAGACAAAGGATAAATTTCTGGTGGTGTATGATTATGACGCGACGCCGGGAATCGATGACGGCTATGAAATTTCCAGGTATTATCATGCCCTGATCAGCAAAGAGGATCTGTATCAGGGAAAAGAAAATTATCTTCCGATTAAAATGACAGGAAAGGGAGAGTGAGGAATGCTGGAGATCAGAAATGTAACGAAATCTTATGGAAAAAAGACGGCGCTCAGAGAAGTTTCCCTGTCGCTGACATCGGGTGTGTATGCTCTTCTGGGACCGAACGGAGCCGGCAAATCCACGCTGATGAACGTGATCACCGAAAATAGCAAACTGGACCAGGGTGAGATATACTGGAAGGGGAAGGAAATCAGGGAGTATGGTTCCGGGTACCGGAGGATTCTCGGTTATGCGCCCCAGCAGCAGGGGTTATATGACAGCTTTACCGGGAAACGGTTTTTGAGTTATATGGGTGCGTTAAAGAAGATCGGGGGACAGCAGTTAAAAGAAGAAGTGGAGCGTGTGGCGGCGTATGTTAATCTTACAGAGATGCTGGAACGGCGGGTCGGCGCCTACTCTGGCGGGATGAAGCAGCGTCTGCTCATTGCACAGGCAATGATGGGCAAACCGGAACTGATCGTTCTCGATGAACCAACGGCGGGGCTTGATCCAAAGGAACGTGTGAGGGTCAGGGAAAAAATCGGGGAACTGGCAGAAGGAAGGATCATTCTTGTGGCGACACATGTTGTGTCGGACATCGAATCGATCGCGCACGAGATCATTTTATTAAAGGATGGCAGGGTGGCAGCCAAAGACAGCGTGGAGGCATTATGCCAGCGGTATGGCGGGAGAGGAAGTCTGGAAGAGATATATATGAAAATCTTTGGCGGGGAGGAGGTGGGAGAATGAACCGTCTGGTTCTTTTTGAGCTTGCCAAAGTCTGGCAGAAACGAAATTTTCTGTTTTTGATGGCTGTACTGGTATTCAGTAATCTGTTTCTTATATGGTATGCCAGCCTGTCGGACGGGACGGAACCGGGATTGTCTGCCTATAAGGCACTGCAGCGCGATATGCAGGATATGACCGAGGGACAGAAAAAGCAGTATATCGGAAAACTGTACCGCGATATAGAGGGTATCCGTGTGGTGCAGGAAATTATGCAGTTTCAGGCGATGCAGGGCGAGATGGGGAGAGAGCTTGCCAGGCAGGAGATGGAGCAGCATCCGGGCGTATGGGAACAATACCGGGAGGCTTATGAAAATGGCAGTTATCTGAAATATACCGAGTCTTTTGAACAGGAGCATTCCCTGATCGCAGAGGTCTACGGGGAAGCGGAAAAAGTATATTCCTATCCTGATTATCTGGCGCAGATCCGGGAGAATAGGGATGCTCTGCATGGAATATCCATATTTGCCGGAAAAGCAGGGCAGGAGGATTTTGCGAGCCGGAATGTGGAGAAGAGTGCAGAGGATTATGAGGGAATGGATACCGTGGAGATCTGTTATGTTCCCTCGAAGGGGATTACCTCCGCCCTGGAAAGTGATGTATCAGATGTTCTCCTTCTTCTCTCTGTTCTTTTGTTCGCCGGTGGGGCGGTCCATGAGGAGAGACAGAAACGGCTGTTTCTCCTGACACGCGCTACCGTCAGTGGACGTGGGCGGAGTATCGCTGCAAGGCTCGGCGCATTAGGGATTCACTGTATGGTGGCGACGATCCTTATTTATGTACTGAATCTTGTCTTTTTTGCCGGGACAGCCGGGATCGGCAGCCTGTTTCGCAGCCTTCAGTCCGTCGCTCCTTACAGGGAGAGCAGTCTTTCTGTCAATGTTCTCTCCTTCGTATGGATCCTGCTTCTGACAAAAGCGGGAGTGATGTATCTTGTGGGAGTTCTCGTTATGCTGGCAGCAGTGCTGTCCCGGCATCCCTTGATACCGTATCTGGCAGCCGCGGGTTATCTTGCCCTGAATCTTTTGCTGTACTTTGCCGTTCCGGCGTGGTCTTCTTATAACTGGCTGAAATACCTGTCCCTGGAGGGGATGCTGAAAACAGCGGATCTGTATGGAAGCTACCTGAATTTAAATTTCTCTGGCTATCCATTATCCCGGCTGGTTGTGATTCCTGTCCTTCTGGCGATGCGGATCCTGGCAGGTATTTTTGTCCTGACAGCTGTATATCTGCGGGCAGGAAAATGGGAGATGGCAAAGACCAGACATACCTTTGCCGTAAGGTTTCGTCCCCATGGCAGCCTGTTTTGCCATGAGGGATATAAGATCCTTGTTATGAACCGGGTATTTTTCGTTTTACTTCTGTTTGGTGTGCTGATCGGATACCGTTGTATCCGGAAACAATATAGTCTGCCGGTGACAGAGAGCTATTATCAGGATCTGATGCTGCAGCTGCAGGGAGAAAATACGCCAGAAAAAGAGACCCTTGTCAGGAATGAAAGGGCGAGGTATGATAAGCTGTTTGCCGGGCTGAGAAATATCGACGGGATGACAGACCGGGGAGAGCTTACCGAAGAGGAAGCGGAATCCATGAAAGCTCCGCTGTACAGTGAGCTTGCCTTTTATCCGTCCTTTCAGAGAGTGCTGCAGCAGTATGACAGGGTGAAGGAAGGAGGGCGGTACGTATATGATACGGGATATCTTTATCTGTTCGGGATCTGGGGGGATGAGGATGCCCGGATGGATTTGCTGCTGCTGACGCTCTGTGTGATCCTCGCCTTTCATAACGTAATGGCGATGGAAGAAGAGAAAAAAATGTGGCAGATGTTGTCTGCTTCCGAATCGGGGCGGCGTGAGGTTGTAAAGAAAAAGCTGCAGGTCAGCGTCTTATGTGCCGGACTGGCAGCGCTCATACCGGTTGTCTGCCGCTGTGTCAGGATCCATGACAGGTATCCGCTCTGTGGGTGGTCCGCTCCGGTCGATGCAGTACCGGCGTATTTCGGATCCGGGATCACGATACCACTGGCTGTATGGGCTGCTGCGGCCTGGCTGCTGCAGATCAGTGCTGTCATCGCGCTGACACTGATCGTGTGCTTTTTGTCAGACAGGCTGAAAAATCACAGACAGGCTTTGTTCACAGCTGTATTAATACTGCTTCTGCCCCTGATCCTGAAACAGATGGGATTTCCCGCTGCCAGATGGGTTTCCCTGTATCCGCTGTATGCCATGCCGGAGACGGTACTGCACGATCACGGCGCGGCTGTTTTTGCCGGTTATGCGGCAGGAGCCGTCGCAGTCACCGTGATTCTCATGAGAAAAATGAAGCATGCATAAAATTGTAAAAAAAGTACATAGTAATAACAGAATGCCGGGCGGTTTCATATAGGAACCGTCCGGTTTTTATGACGGTACGGTGAAAGGAGCAGCGATATGAGCAATCATCTGACAGGACAGAGCAGTCCGTATTTATTACAGCATGTGGAAAATCCGGTGGACTGGTATCCCTGGGGAGAGGAAGCGTTCCGGAAGGCGGAAGAGGAAGATAAACCGGTATTCTTAAGTGTCGGATACAGCACCTGCCACTGGTGCCATGTGATGGCACATGAGAGTTTTGAGGACCAGGAGACGGCAGATTTGTTAAATAAGTATTTTATCTCCATAAAGGTAGACCGGGAGGAGAGACCGGATATTGACAGTGTGTATATGAAAGCCTGTCAGGAAATGACGGGGAGCGGAGGATGGCCCATGAGCATTTTTATGACGGCACAGCAGAAACCGTTTTATGCGGGGACCTATTTCCCACCGGAGGCACGACATGGGATCCCGGGATTCCGCGAAATACTGAAGACGATTGCGGATCAGTGGAAGAAAAACAGGCAGGGGCTGCTTGCCATGGCGGACCGGACGCAGATCAATCTGTCGCAGACGGATCCGGAGGCAAGCCTTTTTCCCAGCCCGTATCTGCCCCAGCAGGCGGCGGCATATTTTGCAGAAAATTATGATGAAGGATACGGCGGCTTTGGGCACGCTCCCAAATTTCCCACACCGCACAATCTTTTGTTTCTTTTATTGTATGCACAGACAGAAGCGGACCGGGAGGGGGCGGCGCGGGCTGTCGGACAGGTAAAGGAGACGCTGGAGAAAATGCGGCGCGGCGGGATCTTCGATCAGATCGGCTTTGGCTTTTCGCGGTATTCGACGGACCGGCGGTATCTGGTTCCCCACTTTGAGAAGATGTTATATGACAATGCCCTGCTGATCCTTGCCTGTGCAGCAGTATATAAGGTGTCGACGGAAGAGCTGTTTCTTGAGACGGCAGAACAGACGGCAGAATATGTCCTGCGTGAGATGAGGGGACCGGACGGCGGCTTCTATTCCGCCCAGGATGCAGACAGTGAGGGTGGGGAGGGCGTTTACTATCTCTGGACAAAAGAAGAGATCCTCCATATTCTGGGAAAAGAGAAAGGAGAAGAGGTCTCCCGGTATTACGGCATTACCGGACCGGGAAACTTTGAGGGGAAAAATATACCCAATCTGCTGCATGGCGGGGGAATTTCAGACCCGTATAAAGAAGAACGGCAAAAGCTCTATGAGTACAGAAGGTCCCGTGCCAGTCTTCATCTGGATGACAAGATCCTCACGGCGTGGAATTCGCTGATGATCTGTGCCATGAGCGTTCTTTATCGGGTTACGGGAAAGAGGTGCTATCTGGAGGCAGCAGAGCGGGCACAGCAGTATGTGGAGCATTATCTGGCAGAGGGTGTCAGCCTGTATGTCAGCAGCCGGAACAGAGTCCGCTCCGTCAAAGGCTTTCTGGATGATTATACCTGTTATACGGCAGCTCTGATCCATCTGTATGACGTGACGGAAAAACCGGAATACCGGGAGCGGGCAAAACAGGTCTGCGCAGAGGCGGTCGATCAGTTTGGCGATCTGGAGGAAGGCGGATATTATTTGTATGGAACAGAAAATGACAGTCTGATCCTAAGGCCAAAGGAAAGCTATGACGGGGCGCTGCCAAGCGGGAATTCCGTTATGGCATACTGTCTTGTCCGTCTGTCGCAGATCTGCGGGGATGAGGATTATGAGAAAGAGGCACAGTGGCAGCTTGCCTGGCTGTCGGCAGAGGCGGAGCGGTATCCTGCAGGCCACAGTATGTTTCTGACAGCGCTGCTGATGTATGATCACCCGCCCATGAAGATCACGGCAGTTCTGGCAGAAGGTGAGAGCCGGGAGGAAATCCTGCCCCGTCTGCCCCTGTACGCGGATATCCGCATCCTCACATGTCCGACAGAGGACTACCGGCTGCTCAATGAAAAGACAACGTACTATGTCTGCCGGGATCATACCTGTTTTCCCCCGACCAATCGGATTTCGGATTTTACAACTTCTTAACAATGCGGTAGTATGATAGAAGGCAAAAAAGGAGGAGGACAGGGCACGTGGCAAAAATACTGATCGTAGAAGATGAGAAGCTGATCAATAACCTGATCAGGGAGAATCTTGTTCTGGTGGGGCATATCTGTATCCAGGCATATGACGGACCGGAGGCGCGTATGTGTCTCCGGCAGGATGAGTTTGATCTGGTGCTTCTGGATATCATGCTCCCCGGCTGTTCCGGCTATGATGTGCTGCCGGATGCAGCAGACACGCCGGTGATCATGCTGACGGCGAAAGACAATGTATATGATAAGGTAAAAGGACTGAATATGGGAGCAGAGGATTATATTGTAAAACCCTTTGACATGCTGGAGCTGATCGCCAGGGTAAACGCCGTATTACGGAGGCAGGACAGGCGGGGCAGCGACGTGTTTACCATAGGAGAAATCCAGGTGGACCTGCAGTCCCACATGGTAAGGGACGGAGAGAGGGAGATCCCGCTGACATTAAAGGAATACGAACTGCTGGAGTACCTGATCCACAACCGGAATATCGCGCTGTCAAGAGAGCAGCTGATCCAGTCCGTGTGGGGATATGATTATGAAGGGGATACCCGGACAGTAGATGTCCATGTGGCTTCTTTGCGTAAGAAACTGGGGCTGGAAGGGGAACTGAAGACGGTGTATAAGCTGGGATACCGGCTGGAGGCGGAGTGATACATATGAAATTATGGGAAAAAGTGTATCTGATCATCATGGTGCTTTTTTTAGTAGTTCTGAATACATGCAATATCCTTGTTTTCCGGGGAGGATATGAAAAAAGCGTGGAATCGGTCGAAAAGGCATGTATTTCTCAGTGGAACAATATAGCGGTTTCCTTAACCGAGGATCTGGCTGAGGCGGGGGGAGATATGGCGGGAGAATGGGAGCTGTTCCAGACCTATGTATCCTCTTATGCCACAGAGGAACTGGGTTTTGAGCTCTGGAAGGGGGATGAACTGCGGGTGAAATCCCGTTTTGGGACACAGCTCACTTATTCGGCAGCGGAGGGAGCGCTGCGGTCCGGTTTCCTCACTGGCGGTGAGATAAGAAAAAAGGTTCTGGATGGCGGGATCCGGCAGGTACAGATTCTGAATCAGGGGGAGGAAAAATATTCCTGTACGTCCGGTTCCCTGGAAGGACAGGATTACCGGCTGGTGATTTATGGAAGAGTCACAGAAACTCTCGATATCTGGAAAGGGCAGATGGTTTTTTTTATCGTTTTGGAAATAGCGGCTTCTGTACTTATGGCATTTTTGCTGTATTTTGTCATGCGTCGTTTTCTGCGCCCGGTATCGGATATCTCCGGGGCGGCCGCCCGGATCTCGGCAGGTGATTTTCAGTATCAGCTGCCCGTGAAGGGGAAGGACGAGCTGGCACAGCTTGCCGCAGACATAAACGGGATGGCACGTCAGGTCAGACAGCATATGGAGCAGAAAGAGCAGGAGGCTGCGACAAAACAGGAGTTTATCGATGCCCTGTCCCATGAACTAAGGACGCCGGTGACTTCCATCCGGGGCTATGCCCAGCTGCTGCTGGGCGCCCGGCTGACCGAGGATAAAAGTATACAGTATCTGGATTATATCGTACAGGAATCCGGCAGGGTGATGGGGATTAGCGAAACATTGCGCCAGGTGATCCTGATGCGCCAGGATGAGACAGAGAAAGAGGAGATTCTTCTTGTCTCATTAAAAGAAATCCTGCTCAGGATGACAGAGATCCAGTTTCAGGAAAAACCAGTGGCAGTCCAGATTATTGTGAAAGGGGAAAAAATAGAGGGAAACCAGACGCTGGCAGAGCTGTTTTTCACCAATCTTTTGCGGAACAGCTTCCATGCCTGCAGACCCGGAGGGACGGTCCGGGTCGGACTTGCAGAAGAATATGCTGTTGTGGAAGACGATGGGACTGGTATGGGCAGAGAATGTCTGGAGCACATATTTGAACCGTTCTACCGGGAAGACAAATCCCGGAGCAGGGAATTGGGAGGGTCAGGACTGGGGATGTATCTCTGCCGCCAGATCGCACAGATCCATGGATGGGAGATAACGATCAAGTCAGAAAAAGGGAAGGGTACAAAGATTTTCATTTCTTACAACTCTTTTACAAGTTCCTGAAAACTTTATAAAACAGGAAGGCTAACGTATAAATGTAACAAAAAACAGACAAGGGGCTGTGCACCGGCTGGCTCAACGGCGCCAGGCAGTCTGTGCAGTCCACCGGAAAGGAGACGATTGTTATGAAAGGAAAATGGAAACTTTGTATGGTGTCAGGCAGTATCATGGTATTTGCCGTGCTGGGAGCACTGATTCTTGTGCAGGCGGTCATGTCGTCGGCAGACAGAAAAGAAAGGGTATTTGAACTGGCGGAGGGAGCTGCCAGGCAATCCGTATCAGGGAGCGCGGCGTCAGGAGGTGCATCCTCTAAAGAGGCTGTTTCCAGCGGGGAAGAAGCGGATCGTAAGAAATCAGAACGTCCGCTCAGCTCCAGGGACAAGAAAGGAGAGGAAGAAGATGAAATCCCGGATATAACAGATGTAAGCTGCGGTTTTTCAAAGGACGAAGATTCTCTGGGAGAGCGGATCGCTGCTTATGCGGAGAGTATGCAGGGTGTTCCATATGTATACGGTCGCGCGAAGCTGCCGGAGGAACCAGTCACGTATACTTATTCATTCGATGAAACCGGTCGCAAAGTGACGCAAAACAACCTGAAAAATCTGTATGGGTCAGAATTTGGTGCGGACTGCTCCGGGCTGGTGCAGGCAGTATTTAAAAAATTTGAGATCAGACTGCCCCGTTCTGTGAAAGACCAGGCAAAACAGGGACGGGAGATCAAATTAAAGGACGTCAGACCGGGAGATCTTATTTTCTATGGCACAAGCAATGCCAGACTCACTCATTGCGGCATCTATGCGGGTGAAGATAAGATCATCCATGCGTCTGCCCGGACAAAATGTGTGGCAGTCAGTGATATGAACTACAGGCGTATTGCAAAGGTGGTAAGAGTAGTAGAGGAATAGAGCGGGTAGTCAAAATGTTTCAGAGCGGTGGTATCATGCCGCTTCTTATCCCATATATCACTCCCGGCGAAAAAGTAAATCGTTCCTTCCTTTGCAAAAATATTTCGCCGCCCTTCGCAAACTCGCTGTCTGCGTTGTCGTTTTTTCTGCTTTTTGCAGCATAGCCGCCCGCCGGTCCTTATGCACCACCTTAAATACTTATTGCAGCGGGCAGCACCAAGGGTGCTGATTCACGAAAAAAAGGATGCGATAAAACAAATATATTTATTTTTAGCATCCTTTTTTCGTGAACAGATGCTTTGCATCTGCCCGCAGCAGGGGAAACCTTCATTTGGTGGTGCATTAGTACCGTTGCGTGGCGGCTCTTAGTGCAAACGTGCTGACAAAAGGCAGAAAAAAACGACAGCAGACATCTCAGACAATGCTCGGGCGGCGAATTTGCAAAGGAAGGAAACGATACTTTTTCGGGGAGTGATACAAGGATAAAAGCGGGCATGATATCGTCGCTCTGAATTTTTGAATCGATGAATTCGATTGACTTTTGTCCCTCTGGATTGTATAATTATTCACAAATATATCTGCGGATAATTATACGAAAAAGGGGGACGAAAAATTGAGAAAAAGAATCTCACAGGGCACAGCGAAAAAAGCGCTTGCCGTTTTGACAGCGGCGGTCCTTATGGGGACAGGAATCGGCATGATGCCTGCTCCTGAGGCAGAGGCAGCAGCTGCCAAAGCAAAGAAGCTGACAGTGAAAGCTGGCAGCAAAACCTTGTATGTAGGGAAATACTCTCCTTACACCACGACGAAGCTGAAGGCAAAGGTGACGCCGAAGAAGGCAAAACAGAAGGTGAAATTCAAATCACTTTCCAAGAAGGTGGCGAAGGTCAGTTCCAAGGGTAAAGTGACAGCAAAGAAAAAAGGAACGGCAAAGATCAAAGTCACTACGGTGGCAAAGAACAAAAAAGGCAGGAAACTGACTAAGACCATCAAGATCAAGGTAAAGAAGTATGTGGCGCCGACGGGGATCAAAGCCAGTATCAGCGCCAGCACACTGCAGGCAGGGAAAACGGCGCAGATCACTGCTTCACTGAGCGGCAAACCGACCTGTAAGACGATTGTTTATTCTTCCTCTGACAAAAAGGTAGCGACAGTCAGCAGTAAGGGGCTGGTAAAAGCAGTTGCTGCCGGTAAGGCAACGATCACGGCAAAATCCAAGGTAAAGGGCAGCAAAGGGAAAGTGCTGCAGAAGAGCTTTGCTATCACGGTGACCGGCAGTTCACAGGGCGGCGGCACAACCGTCAAACCGACCCCGAATCCGACGCCGGCTCCGTCCACAGAGATCTCAGCCACGGCAGAGATCACACCAGTCCGCGTAGGGAACCTCCCTTCCATGGAAGAGGCCACGGCAGATATCGTACCAGATACGACAGCGCTGAATACCAAAAAAGATCTCTCCATGGCAGACAGTGACGAAGGTATGACGATCGCCATGACGATGACGATCAATAAGCTGAATGCCAGCGGCAACACGTTTCTCTGGAATACGTCCGGAAGCAGTTATCCGATGATGTTCCAGGCGGTGACGCCGAGCGGTCAGCTCTATACTGAACTTGACTGGCGTTCCCAGTTCTATACATCGGAAAACTTTATCCCGATCGGAAAGGAATTTACGCTGGTAACGACCTATACGGATAAAGAGATCCGCGTTTATCTGGATGGGGAACTGAAGGCATACTACAATGTGGAAACCGGAGTTTCCGTCGGCGGTTCGTTTACACCGAATGCCAATACGGCACTCTGCCCGACGGGCACGACAGCATATCTGGCGACGGTAAGGAATTCCTGGACCCAGTATCTCCTCGGTGTGGCGCCTTCGTGTATCGCACAGGGAAGCACGGTGACAGATTGTACGGTAAAATCGTTCAGCATCTATAAAAAGGCATTGCAGCCGGCACCGAAAGACGATAAGGAGAAACTGATCTATCCGGAGACAGCGGCGTATGAGCTCAGCCCGGATCAGGATACCGTTGTATTTGGCGGCGCGATCCTCCTAAACTCCAATAGTACGGCAAAGATATCCTATACTTCATCCGACAGCAATATCGCCGGATTTACAAAAGACGGAAAGCTGCGCATGAAGAAGGCGGGTCAGGTTACGATCACGGCGAAGACGGCTACCGGTGTTATGGCAGCCTGCAAGGCGACGATCAACTATTCCACGATAGCGATCCACGATCCGTCGGTATTCCAGGATCCAGTGTCAGGGTACTACTATACGGTAGGCTCACACTGTCTTGCCGGATATTCCAAGGATATGAAATCCTGGGCGTGGGTGGCAAACTCCAGTGTGGGATATAATGACAGCAATAAATTGTTTACCAAACCATATCAGCAGGAATTTGCCGATGTCTATGCTTTTGTAAAGCCGGGCAATGCAAATCCGGAAGGGGTATGGGCGCCATCCATTATTTATAGTAAAGAAGCACGCAAATACTTTATGTATGTAACGCTTGCTGACGGTACGGCACAGGGCAAATGTGTGATCGCGCTTACCAGTTCAGATAAACCGGATGGTCCGTACAAATATGAGAAAATGCTTGTTGCTTCGGCAATGACGACAGATGATGTGGATAAGACCAATCTGATGGATGTACTGGGTATCACCGACAAAACCAAGGTGCCGGCGAAATACACGGCAAATGACAGAACATATCCAGACTGTATTGACGCCACAGTATTCTACGACCACACAGGCAAACTGTGGATGACGTATGGATCCTTTACCTGCGCTGGCGGTATTCGTATGATCCAGCTGGATCCAAAGACTGGTGACCGTCTGAAGAGTGCAACCTATGAGGACAATGGAACCGCTTCTGTCATCGGTGACAAAGATCCTTATTACGGAATTAAACTGGCAAACAATAACGGCGAGGGACCATTCATCATGGAGGTACCTTCTGCCAAGTCCAGCACCGGATATTACTATTTCCTCTGGACGTCGGTCGGCGGACTGCAGTCCTATGGCGGTTATAATATGAGAATGTACCGCTCGGAAAATGTAGAGGGACCATATGTGGATACCGCAGGGAATAAGGCGACCTCCGAGCTTGGAAGAGCAGAACTCGGACTGCGTGTTATGGACAATTTTAAGTTCTCCTTTATGGACTTTGCTTATACGTCCTGTGGTGGAAACTCCGCACTTCTTGCCAGCAAAGCGGGAACTGCTGAGAATGGCAAGCTGTTCCTGCACTATCATCAGAAATGGGCAAACGGGACAGAAGGCTTTGTTACCAAATCAAACCAGATGTTCCTGAATGAAGATGGCTGGCTTGTCACAGCGCCGTTTGCTTATGACGGTGAGAGCATGGACAAAACGTATACCACGGAAGACGTGGCAGGTGAGTATGAATTTATCCTCCACCGTACATCGTATACAAAGACGCAGCCGCCAGCATATGATTATAGTGACTCGGTCGTTGTAAAGCTGAATGCGGATGGCTCAGTTTCCGGCAGCAAGACAGGTACATGGACCTTCGACAAGAATTATATCACCATCAAGATCGGGGATGAAACATTCAAAGGCGTTGTATTTGAACAGACCATGGAGGATAAAAATCTTTCCAAAGCGATGGTATTTACCGCTGTTGGTGATGGCAATATCAAATCCGTGTGGGGTGTCAGGGTAAAGAAACCGGATGCTGAGATCGTTTCATATGATGCATCCAAAATTACAGTGGAGAAGACAATCAAGAAAGACTTTGCACTGACGACAGAAGGATTCTTCGGTTCAGAAGTAACCTGGACGTCGGATAATGCCGTTATTAAGATTGAAGGAAAGACGGCAAAAGTAACAAGGGCTCTCACAGATACAACGGTAAAACTTACTGCTGTCATTAAACATGGCACGGTGGAACAGACAAAAGAGTTTACTGTCACAGTACCGGCGCTGGAGATTGTGATCAAGTCGGTAGTCCGTGGCGATCATATCGATCTCCCGGCAACGATTGAGGGGAATGCGATCAGCTGGTCCTCCTCCAATCCGGATGTGATCAATGTCAATGGAACAGTGACGCCGCCATCATCGGGCAGTGTTACGGTGAAGCTGACGGCGACGATCGGTGCGGTAACGAAGGAATTTGATGTCGTTGTACTGCCGGAGACGATCACCGATTTTATCTATCAGAATGATTACAGTAGTGCGGAAGATGACAAAAATAGCGATGGTACAAAGATAGGAGCCGGTGGTTGGGAATCGGCCAATGCGCCGAACCAGGTGACGGTTGAAACTGACAGCACACATGGGAAGTATATCCAGTTTGCACCGGGCCAGCAGAATTCAAGAGGTGCGTTTACCAACTTTGGTATAGAGGAAAACAAGGTAAACGGTGTTTACTGTGTAGAGTTTGATCTCTCTTTGAAAGCGGGGGATAACCAGACGACAGAATTTGCGCTAACAGGTACCGATTTCCATTATATCAGTGATAATGTCAATAATGGGATTGATGCCGGATATATCCTGAAAATGGCAGCCACCAACAGTACAAAGTGGTCCATCAACGGTTCGCCGGAAGTAGATATCCCGGCTTCCTGGGTACATGTCCTTGTTGTCGTGAACGCTTCCCAGAAGACGGCGACCATAGAGATCAAGGATGATACAAAAACGTATTTCCAGGGTCCGGTTGAGATCAATGGTACCGGTGTACTCAAAGGTATGTATGTGCGTGGCGGACGTTATAATTCTGTGACCATGGTAGACAATATTGATGTGTATTGATCGATCGTGCGATGAATCGTAGAGTACAAATGAATTGAAAGAAAAGCATGGGATGCCAGGACGGCAGGATTCGTCCTGGCATTTCTTATTGAATTAGCTGGTAAAAATGTGTTATACTTTATAAATCATAAAAGAAAGGAAATGAATGATATGTTATTTGTCGAATATCCTAAATGCTCAACCTGCAAAAAGGCAAAAAAGTGGCTGGACGAGAACGCTGTTTCTTATACAGACCGCAATATCAAGGAGGACAACCCGTCGGCAGAAGAGCTGAAACAGTGGCATGAGAGAAGTGGACTTCCATTGAAACGGTTTTTCAATACAAGTGGAATGCTTTACCGGGAAATGGGGCTGAAGGACAAGCTTCCCGCCATGAGTGAGGAGGAACAGATCGCATTGCTTGCTTCGGACGGAATGCTCGTGAAGCGGCCGATCCTGGTGACAGAGGATCAGGTCCGGGTCGGGTTCCGGGAAAAGGAATGGGAAGAGATCATATAAAGGGCAGGAATACAGGAGGATGGAGATGAAGATTGCAACAAGACGTTTTGTCCGGCCGGAATTTATGAACCATCACCAGACGCTCTACGCCGGGTATATTTCGGAGTGGCTGACAGAGGCTGCGATGATCGGCGTGACAGAGGTTATGGGGGAGACGGAGCATGTAGTGCTGGCGGCGGTCCGGGAGATCCGGATCAAAAGACCGGTCAGGGCGGGGACGATCCTGGAATTTCGCTATCAGCCGGGGAAATACGGGACTACAAGTGTAGAAATACTGGCTGAGGGCAGGGATTTTCTCTCTCATGACATATATGTTACAGGCAGTGCCATATTTGTCACGGTCGATGATGAGGGGAACAAAATGCCCCATGGATTGGGAAAAAGGGAGGGGGATCAGGATGAACCGTGAAATGAAAAGACATATACTGGAGATTGTTGCCTTTGCCATCCTACTCTATTGTGCCGTTATGCACCTGGATCTGGTTTGGCGTTTCCTGTGCAGCTTTTTTCGTCTGTTTCTGCCGTTTATTCTGGGAGGTGCGATCGCATTTATCATTAATGTTCCGATGAGACAGATTGAAAAATATGTATTTCGCAAACGATGGAACCATCTGAAAGGACAGAAGGTAAAACGGATCCTCTCTTATGCTTTGACACTGCTGCTCGTTATCGGTGTGCTGACACTTGCGATGGTCGTGATCATCCCGGAACTGACAAGAACGGTGAAGCTGCTGACGGATCAGATTCCGGCGGCCGTGACTGCCGTACAGGAGTGGTTTTTGGAAAATAAGGATAAGCTGCCTTCGGTTGCCGCTTTTATTGAGGAGACAGAACTGGATATCGCCAGTCTTTCCGCAAAGGCGACTGCATTTCTGCAGTCTGCCGCTACGAATATCGTTACCTCCGGCTTTCATCTGATCGGAAGTGTTGTCGGTGGTATTGTATCCTTTTTGATCGGTATTGTTTTTTCTGTCTATGTGCTGATCCAGAAAGAGAAGCTTTCCTGCCAGACAAGAAAAATCCTGTATGCCCTTCTCCCGGAGAAAAGAGCAGACAGGGTGATAGCCATCGGAAAGCTGACAAATCAGGTGTTTTCCGGTTTCTTATCGGGGCAGTGTCTGGAGGCGTTTATTCTGGGGGCGATGTTTGTGATCATACTGGGGATCTTCCGTATCCCGTATGCCATGCTGATCGGTGTTGTTATTGCGCTGACGGCGCTGATCCCGATTGTCGGAGCATTTATCGGCTGTGTTGTCGGTATGTTTTTGATCGTGATGGTGGATCCGGTCAAGGCGGTCTGGTTTCTTGTACTATTCCTCGTGATACAACAAATCGAGGGAAACCTGATCTACCCCCGTGTTGTCGGTGGATCGATCGGTCTGCCCTCGATGTGGGTGCTGGTCGCAGTCAGTGTCGGGGGAAGCCTGTTTGGCATAACCGGAATACTCCTGTTTATCCCCCTCTGTTCGGTGTGCTATGCCCTGTTCCGTGACTTCATCCATGAACGGCTCAGAAAAAGAGCGGTTGCAAAAGAAAAATATGAAATTCAGGATTCCTGAAGATAGCGGGCATTTGCTGTGATGATCTGTGCCATCGCCTTCTCTCCCGGTGCGCCGATGGTATTTCTCTTTTCCACACAGGTTTTCATGGAGATTGCCTCATAGATGTCATCGGCAAAAACAGGAGATACTTTTTGGTATTCGTCCAGTGGCAGTTCATCCAGAGAGATGCCTTTGTCAATACATAACAGGACCAGCTGACCGATGATCCCATGGGCATCGCGGAATGGTACGCCGTGATTGACAAGGTAATCAGCGGCATCTGTCGCATTGGTAAAACCGTTTTTGGCGCTGGCTTCCATCACCGGTTTATTGAACTTCATCGTATCCAGCATCCCGGTAAAGAGTGCCAGACAGCCCTTCACCGTATCAATGGCGTCGAAGGTCAGCTCCTTGTCCTCCTGCATATCTTTGTTGTAGGCAAGAGGGATCCCTTTCATCGTTGTCAGAAGGGATACCAGCGCGCCATATACGCGTCCTGTTTTGCCGCGGACGAGCTCGGCGATGTCTGGATTCTTTTTCTGTGGCATGATGCTGGAACCAGTGGAATAGGAATCGTCGATCTCGACAAAACGGTATTCGTTGGAATTCCAGAGGATGATCTCTTCACAGAACCGGCTCATATGCATCATGATCGTGGAGAGCGCGCTGAGCAGCTCGATCAGATAATCCCGGTCAGAGACAGAGTCCATACTGTTGAACGTGGGACCGTCAAATTTCAGCAGGGAGGCACTGTATTCGCGGTCCAGCGGATATGTCGTACCGGCAAGGGCGCCCGATCCCAGCGGGCAGTAATTCATACGGTCATAGATATCCCGCAGACGGCTGCGGTCGCGGCGGAACATCTCAAAATAAGCACCGAAGTGGTGCGCCAGCGTGACCGGCTGTGCCTTCTGCAGATGGGTAAAGCCCGGCATATAGGTATCTGTATTCTCTGTCATGATCCGGTGGATCACGACCATCAGTTCCTTTAACAGATCATTGATGGCGATGACTTCATCCCGTGTGTACAGTTTCATATCCAGTGCGACCTGATCGTTGCGGCTGCGTCCGGTGTGGAGCTTTTTGCCCGGCTCACCGATGCGGTCGATCAGGTTTGCCTCTACAAAACTGTGGATATCTTCGTGTTCGCCGGTGATTTCCAGCGTACCGTTCTCAAGATCCGTGAGGATTCCTTTCAGTCCGTCGATAATGGTTTCTTTTTCCTGTGTCGTCAGGATCTCCTGTTTTTCCAGCATGGTGACATGTGCAATGCTGCCCAGGATATCCTGTTTATAAAATTTCTGGTCATATGAAATGGAAGCATTAAAATTGTGTACCAGTTGGTTTGTTTCTTTTGTAAACCGTCCGCCCCAGAGTTTCATAGTTTCCTCCATTCTGCCGGAAACATCGTTTTGTTTCCGCTCCTGTATTTTGTATTTTCATGATAAAGTCCATAGTGAACAGTAACTTCATAGTATCATTTTCAAGAAAAATTGGCAATAGGAAATTGACCATGGCAGGGGAACGTGATAGAATAATGGACAGGAGCGTTGAGCGAAGCTGCGTTTCAGAATGGGGGAACTAAGATGAAGAGAAAAGGGATAACACTGGCATGGGTGCTGTTATATATAGGTATTGCTGTGGCGCTGCAGTTCGTCATGAGCTTTATGATGCTGGGGATCATATATAAAATAGCGCTGACAGAGGGGCTGACAAATTCAGGCGCCGTGGCAAAGCTGATGGAACTCGGACTGGGTATAAGTGCCGGGGCGGATGAAATATCGGCAAACGGGGCTTTTACCATGGTTCTTACCGGATTGTGTGATTTTATCATGTTTATCGGCTTTGGTCTGTGGTACTATTTTCGGGAAAATAAATATCCGTTCCGGCCGGATTACCGCAAGGCATTTACACGGTCCAATACACTGGCGATCGTGGGCATCGCTATCTTTGGACAATTTGCCATCAATCTGATCCTGAGAGGGTTTCAGATCGTCCTCCCGTCCATTTTCAGACAATATGAGGAGCTGGCAAAGAATTTTGATCTGGATACGATGAACCCGGTGATCATGCTCTTTATTGTGTGTCTGTTGGGACCGCTGGCAGAAGAAGTACTGTTCCGGGGGATGATCTATGCCAAGCTGCGCCGCGGTTTTTCCATGTGGCCGGCTGCCATTATTTCGGGGCTTCTGTTTGGCGCCTATCATATGAACTGGGTCCAGGGGATTTATGCTACAATAATTGGTGTCGTACTGGCATATATATATGAAAAGACCCAGACGATATGGGGCAGCTGTCTGCTGCATGTGGCGTTTAATTCCTCTTCCTACCTGCTGGATATTCTGACAGGATGGCTGGAACAGATCGATTCGGTTATTTTAGGTATTGTGATGATACTGTTTGAGCTTGCCTGCTGTGGAATCGTGATCCTGCTTATGCGCCATTTTCATGAGAAAAGGACACATTTACCAGAAGTAAATTTACAAAATCCGGGCAGTTATTCTTGATTTCTGCGGGACATTTGCTATAATTATAGTGTAGTGCGTGTATGTGGCGGCAGATCCGGTCACTGACGCAGAGAAAGGAGCAGGGAAATGTCAATGTTGGTTGTGCAGGATGTGACGGGTGAATCAGCGGCAGCATTATCTGTGAAAAAGAACGATCCGTCCCGGTCCAGCATTACTTCGTTTAAGAAGGTATTAAAAAAGGAAGTGCAGAAGAAAGCGGCTGAGACGACAGGGACCCGGAAAAGCAAAGAAACCTCTTCCGTATCTAAATCATCCGGTACGGCAGCGGCGGGGAAGACGGCTTTGAAGAATATATTTAAGAGGGCAGCCGAGAAATATGATATCTCCTATGATTTTCTTACCGCCGTGGCGAAAGCAGAATCTGACTTTAATACAAAATGCGTATCTTCGGCGGGAGCGAAGGGGATCATGCAGCTTATGCCATATGAGTGTAAAGAGTTTGGTGTTACAGATCCTTTTAATGAAGAGCAGAATATCATGGCATCGGCAAAACTGCTGGCGGCGCATTTGAAGAAATTTAAAGGCGATTATACACTGGCAGCGGCCGCATATAATGCCGGCAGCGGCGCCGTAAAAAAATATGGCGGTGTGCCGCCGTATAAAGAGACACAGAATTATGTTAAGAAGATTAAGAAGTTTATGTCCGAAGGCGTGACAGTACCAGACAGGAAGGTCAGCGTGAAGGACACTGGCAAATACACAGAAAGCAGCAGTTCCACAGAAGACACCAAAAAGAAAGACACTGTCCAGACACCTTCCGTGCAGGTTCCGGCCGGATTTGATACCGGTACGGAGGCAACGCAGGCTGACCTGGAAAAAGTAGTTGTATCCGTCGGCAAAGGAGATAATGCGGTGACTATGTCTTATGGCGCTTATCTTAAATATCTGGAATTGGGAACTACTGGCGTTGGCTGATGAAAGAGGGCGATAATTTATGAATATCTGGCATGATATAAGCAGGGAACGGATCCAGCCCGGTGATTTTGTGGCGACGATCGAGATTTCCAAGGGAAGTAAGAAAAAATATGAACTGGATAAAGAGACAGGACTGATCATACTGGACCGTATCCTTTATACATCAACGCACTATCCGGCAAATTATGGTTTTATCCCCAGAACACTTGGGGATGATAAGGACCCGCTGGATGTGCTGGTCATTTGTTCGGAGGATATCGAGCCACTTTCTCTGGTCCGCTGTTATCCGATCGGAGTTATGTATATGCTGGATAACGGAGCCAATGATGAAAAGATCATTGCGATTCCGTACAATGATCCTACCTATAATTATTATAAGGATATCGCACAGCTTCCCAACCATATCTTTGAGGAAATCCAGCATTTCTTCAGTATATATAAGGATCTGGAGAATAAAGAAACAGCAGTGAAGGAATTTGACGGACCAGTGGAAGCGGTTGCCGTTATTGAACAGTGCATTAAAAACTATGAGAAAAAATATGGTAAAGTGACAGAATAAAAATTCACATAAATATCAGAATGGAGGTGTAGGGATGAAGGAAGACGAGGAATTTAATCTGCTTGTGGAGGACCCGGCATCTATGTACTGTGAGGAATGTTCTGGCAGGATGCAGAACAAAGGTAGTGGAAGATTTGTCTGCACCGAATGCGGCTGGGAACATATAACCGATTTTGGTATCGTGAAACAGTACCTTGCAGAGCATGGACCCAGAAATGCGATGGAGGTGTCCCGGGAAACAGGTGTTAATCTGCCTACGATCCAGAAATTGCTGAGAGAAGGAAGACTTGAGGCAATGGACGGAGATACCGTTTATCAGTTATGGGCAAAATAAAATATTAATATAGTATGGCAGCGCACCGATTTGAAATGCTTCAGATCAGTGCGCTGCGTTTATGAGCGCAGAAGGTGTACCATAGCCTGCTGGTACAGTGTTTCGCTCTGCTCTCTCCAGTTTTCGCATACATGGACGGCATCTTCTTCGGTGGCTACATCCAGTTCGAGATGAAACAATACATGGTTTCCTTCGCGCAGGGTGCAGGCAGCGAGGTAGGTGCCGTCCTTTGTACGGTGATAGTCGCTGACGAGGGAACTCTCTTCAATAATCTCATATTTTTTTTCTTTCAGATAGTCATCGATCTCGTGCCGGATCTCAAAGGAGAGAGAAGAACCAAAGGATTCCAGGGTCTCTCTTCCGGCACGGGTGAGGCTGTAATATGATATGTGATAGGTGGTGCTTTCGAGGATAAGCTCTGCCTGCAGCAGATCTCCAAAAGCGCTGAGGATCGTAAAGTAGTTTGTATATCCGCGGCTGGTGACAAAATCAAAGATGATCCGTTGCGGCAGAGGGGTTTTTACTTTATTCAGTATATAGAGTACGATCAGCTTATAAAGATTAAAGGATTCGTTTGGCATTCTCTTTTTCCCCCTGATAGATTTTTTGGCCCGAATGATAGGGCCTGCCGCCCCATACGACCGGGCGGTCAGTCATGGATATGCGCCTTCACAGCGGCGCTGACGACATCAGCAACCTGTGGATCGAAGGCTTCCGGCATGATGTTGTCTTCACTCAGCTTTTCTTCCGGCACGAGAGAGGCGATGGCGATGGCGGCAGCCAGTTTCATTTCTTCCGTGATCTGGGAGGCGCGCCCTTCCAGGGCGCCCTTAAAGATCCCTGGAAATGCCACGACGTTATTTACCTGGTTCGGGAAATCCGAGCGCCCGGTACCTACGATCCTGGCGCCTGCCTTTTTTGCCAGATCAGGCATGATCTCCGGCACCGGGTTTGCCATGGCAAAAAGGATGGCGTCCTGGTTCATGGAAGTTACCATTTCTTCTGTGACAATGCCGGGGGCGGAGACCCCTACGAAGATGTCAGCACCTGCAAAGGCATCGGCAAGGCTGCCTTCTTTTTCTGACAGGTTCGTGATCTCCATCATTTCCTTCTGCATCCAGTTCAGATTTTCAGATTTCCTGCTGAGGATACCGGATTTGTCACATAAGATCACATCCGGAAACCCGTAACGGAGAAGCAGCCGGCTGATGGCGATTCCCGCAGATCCGGCGCCATTGACGATGATCCGGCAGTTTTCCTTTTCTTTGTTTACAACCTTCAGGGCATTGATGATGCCGGCGAGGACTACGATCGCCGTACCGTGCTGGTCATCATGAAATACCGGGATATCCAGCAGTTCTTTCAGCCTTGTCTCGATCTCAAAGCATCGCGGCGCACTGATGTCTTCCAGGTTAATTCCGCCGAAAGCGGGGGCGATGTTCATCACAGTGCGGATGATCTCTTCTGTGTCCTGCGTGTCCAGACAGATGGGGAAAGCGTTGATGCCGCCAAATTCCTTAAATAGAACTGCCTTGCCCTCCATAACTGGCATGGCGGCATGGGCGCCGATGTTGCCAAGCCCCAGCACCGCGCTTCCATCTGATACGACGGCGACCGTATTGGCTTTGATCGTATATTTATATGCGTCATCGTTGTTTTCCGCAATCGCTTTACATGGTTCTGCCACTCCCGGCGTATAGGCGATGGCGAGGTCTTCTCTCGACCGGACTTTACATTTGGGGGTGGTATTGATCTTTCCATTCCATTCTTCATGCAGCTTTATGGCTTTTTCACTCTGTGTCATTCTATTTTCCTCCTAACAGTCAGATACCAGATTATTCATTGTACCAGTTCCCACTATACCATTTTTAATAGGATAAGACAATATTTTTCTCTTGTGCTTTCGGATGAAACTGAGTATTATATAATTATGATGTTCCGCTTGATGACAGCGGTAAGATTGGAAAGGAGTTATGGCAATGACATACGAAGAGGCGTTACAAAAATTATCCCCGGCTGGTCAGGAGCACCTGCTGCAGTATTATGACGAGTTAGATCCGCGGCAGAAAGACAGCCTGCTGGCACAGATCGGAGATTTGGATTTGTCTCTGCTGGATCTGGTCAAAAAGGGAGCGGGGGAGATAGAGAAAGGGAAGCTGGAACCCATGGGGGCAGTCACTCTGGAGGAAATCAGGGAAAAGAGAGAACAGTATGAAAAAAGAGGTCTGGAGGCGCTCCATGCCGGCAAGGTGGGAGCGGTGCTTCTTGCCGGAGGGCAGGGAACCCGTCTGGGTCTTGACAAACCAAAGGGAATGCTGAATGTAGGGGTTCATAAAGAACTCTATCTTTTTGAACAGCTTATCAGCAATCTGCTGGAAGTGGTGAAGAAGGCAGATGCCTGGATTCCTCTGTTTGTTATGACCAGTGAGAAAAATAATGAAGATACGACAGCATTTTTTGAGGAACATGATTTTTTTGGGTATCAGAAAGAGTATGTCTTTTTCTTTGTACAGGAAATGGCGCCGTCCGTCAGCTATGATGGCAGGATTTATATGGAAGGCAAGGGGAAGATATCGACTTCGCCAAATGGCAACGGGGGCTGGTTTTCCTCTCTTGCAGGGGCGGGACTTCTTGATAAGATCCATGAGCTGGGAGTGGAGTGGCTCAATGTATTTTCTGTGGACAATGTGCTTCAGAAAATCGCCGATCCGGTGTTTGCAGGAGCTACGATGGAAGCCGGATGTGTCTGCGGATCAAAGGTAGTGGCAAAGGCAGGACCGAATGAAAAAGTAGGTGTGCTCTGCCTGGAGGATGGCAGACCGGCGATCGTCGAGTATTATGAGATGACAGATGAGATGATCCATTCGAGGGATGAAAATGGCAGACTGCTCTATAATTATGGCGTGATCCTCAATTATCTTTTTGAGGTAGAGACACTGACGAAGATCATGAAGGAAAATATGCCGACCCATATCGTAGAGAAAAAAATCCCTTATATCAATGAGCAGGCAGAACTGGTCAGACCGGAAGAGCCAAATGGTTACAAATTTGAGACACTGGTTCTGGATATGATCCACATGATGGATAACTGTCTCTCGTTTGAGGTAGAGCGCAGCCGGGAGTTTGCACCGATCAAGAACCGTACCGGGGTGGATTCCCTGGAGAGCGCCAGAGAGTTAATGAGAGAGAACGGGATTGAGCTGTAAAATTTTTCGGTTGACTGACTCTTTTTTATTCGTTATAATGATAACAGTATAACAGATGCGTATCAATGTTATACTGTTATCCAAATTCATTTGATGCCCGTCTCATACGGGGAATGATTCTATATTCAATGGTTCAATTTTTTCCAGCCGATTTAGTTTGACAACAGGTGAAAGAGGGCAAATAAAGAAAGGAAGTAAAGTATGGATCTGACAACGAAGACACTGGCAGAATTGCGTGCGATCGCGAAAGAAAAGGGATTGAAGGGGGTTACTGCGCTCCGCAAGCCTGAATTGGCGGCGAAAATTGCAGAGATGATGCAGCAGGCGGAAGCAGAGCGTGAAAAGCCGGTGAAAAAAGCGGCAAAACCGACAAAGGAAAAGGAGACGCCGAACAAGGAAGCACCGGAAAAAGAAGTGCGGAAAAATGCAGCAAAAGGAAATTCCTACACAAACCGGAACCGGACTTATGTAAGAAAGACAACAGAGACACGCAGCACCACACAGACAGAACATAAACAGGAATATCATAAATCAGAGTACCACAGGCCGGAGTACCATAAACCAGAGTACCATAAAACGGACTATCATAAACCGGAGCATCATCAGGAGCAGCGGACGGAGCGTACTGCCCAGAATACAAATTATTACAATAATCAGAAACAGCGGTATCATGACGGCACAGATGGCCTGATATCTGTTATGAAAGACCGTCAGATCGCCGATGTGCACCCGACGGAGCTGAAGGAAGTGGACAGCGGGGTTACCAAAAACGGTATTCTCGAGATCATGAGCGAGGGGTATGGCTTTATCCGCTGTGATAATTTCCTGCCGGGAGAGAATGACGTCTATGTGGCGCCGCAGTTTATCCGGCGTTTTGGCCTGCGGACCGGGGATATCATCGAGGGAAATCTCCGTACCCGGAACACCAGTGAAAAATTCAGTGCTCTTCTTTATATGAAGAAAGTAAATGGACGCTCCCCCAGTTATTTGTACAACCGGAAAAAATTCGAGGATCTCACTCCTATATTTCCTGATTTCCGTCTCCATCTGGAAACGCCGGGTGCGGGGATTTCCATGCGTATTCTTGATCTCATCGCCCCGATCGGGAAGGGACAGCGCGGTATGATCGTGTCCCAGCCTAAGACCGGTAAGACGACGCTGCTCAAGCAGGTGGCAAAGGCAGTGACGATGAATTATCCGAAGATGAATCTGATCATTCTTCTGATCGACGAGAGACCGGAGGAAGTGACCGATATCAAAGAATCTATCGAGGGCGAACGGGTGGATGTGATCTATTCTACGTTTGACGAGCTGCCGGAAAATCACAAAAGGGTTTCTGAAATGGTGATCGAGCGGGCGAAGCGTCTGGTAGAGAGCGGCGAGGATGTCATTATCCTGCTGGACAGCATCACCCGGCTGGCGCGGGCGTATAATCTGACCGTAACTCCCAGCGGCAGGACCCTTTCCGGCGGTCTCGATCCGGCGGCGTTACATATGCCGAAACGCTTTTTTGGTGCAGCGCGCAATATGCGGGAGGGAGGCAGCCTGACGATACTTGCCACAGCACTGGTAGATACCGGGAGCAGGATGGATGATGTCGTGTTTGAAGAATTTAAGGGGACAGGTAATATGGAACTGGTCCTTGACCGGAGCCTGTCGGAGAGAAGGATTTTTCCGTCGATCGATATCCAGAAATCCAGTACAAGGCGGGAGGATCTGCTGCTGGATGTCAATGAACAGGAGGCAGTGACGAAGATCCGGAAGGCGCTGAGCGGCATGAAGTCGGACCAGGCAATGGAACAGATCCTGAATCTTTTTAAGCGCACGAAAAATAACGAAGAATTTGTTGAGACTGTGAAAAAAATGCATTTGTGAGAAAAAGGACTTGCATTTACCAGGAGACCATGATATAATCGAGAAGCAGTTTTTGAGCAGGACAGTTATCCTTTTTTAGGAAAGGACAATATAAATAGTGAGGTGAAAGAGACATGAGAGAGGGAATTCATCCAGAATATTATCAGGCAAAGGTTGTCTGCAACTGTGGAAATGAGTTTGTGACTGGTTCAACAAAAGAGGACATCCATGTTGAGGTATGTTCCAAATGTCATCCATTTTACACTGGACAGCAGAAGTCTGTGACAGCTCGTGGTGCGATTGATAAGTTCAACCGCAAGTATGGCTTGAAATGATTACTTGAGAACAAGGGCAGAGTCGCATGACTCTGCCTTTTTGAAATTATGGGAGGAAGGCCAGTATGAAATATTCCGGGATTGGCGGTCAGGCGGTGCTCGAAGGCGTTATGATGAGAAATAAGGATCAGTGCGCCATAGCAGTACGCAGACCAGATGGTGAGATTGAATTAAAGAAGCAGGAGTGTAAGAGCATCCGGGATAAATACAAGTTTGCCGGGTTACCTGTGATAAGGGGCGTTGCCGCATTTGTGGATTCGCTGCGCATGGGGATGGAGACGCTCAACTATTCTGCTTCTCTGATGGAAGAAGAGGAAGAGAAAAAAGATGCAGATGAGACAGAGGAGACCAGGGAGAAAAAAGAAAAGAAGGAAAGCCTGCTGATGGGGCTGGTTATGGTGCTGGCTGTCATAGTAGCGATCGCTATTTTTGTTATCGCTCCCTTTCTTGTAAGCGAGTCTCTGCGGCGGGTCGTCCGTTCTGCGCAGCTCCGCGGACTGATCGAAGGGGTGATCCGTGTTGTTTTGTTTGTGCTCTATGTAAAGCTGATCTCTCTGATGAAGGACATTAAAAGAGTGTTTATGTACCATGGGGCGGAGCATAAGTCGATCAACTGCATCGAAAACGGATTGGAACTGACGGTGGAAAATGTCCGCAGGCAGAAAACACAGCATAAGCGGTGCGGGACAAGCTTTCTTCTGGTTGTTATGTTTGTCAGCATTTTATTCTTTATGTTTATCGTAGTCCGCAATATGTGGCTGCGCATGGCGCTGCGCATCCTGCTGATCCCGGTGATCGCAGGGATTTCGTATGAATTTATCCGCTATGCCGGGAGCCATGATAATGTGGTCAGTAATATATTGAGCAAACCAGGATTGTGGCTGCAGGGACTTACAACAGCTGAGCCAGACGATCCGATGATCGAGGTGGCAATCGCTTCGGTGAACGCCGTTTTTGACTGGAAGAATTTTGTGGCGGAGGTCAGGGCAGAAGAGAAAACGGCAAATCGGGAAACCGCAGGGCAGAAATCCCCGGAATCAGAGAGAGAACCGAAGATTGTGACGGACGCCACAAAGGCTGTCCTGTCTGAACCGAAGGCGACAGAGAAAACAGAAAATGCGGAAATGGAACAAAAGCGGGAAGCACCCGATGTCACGAAAGAGACGGCTTCCACAGAGGAGCCGGGGATCGAGATCCTTGCCATAGATGATGAGAGCGAGGAGGATGATGCTATCCTGAATGCACTGGACCGTTATTTTGAGGCACCGAAATGACGCTGCGGGATTTGCTTCGGGTGGGAGAAAAGGAGCTGGCGGCGGCAGATATACCGGAGGCAGAGCTAAATGCCTGGTATCTGTTCGCCTATTGCTTTGCCATGGACCGGAGCCGGTATTTCCTGCAATGTGACAGCGAGGCGGGAGAAGAGAAAACGCTTGTATACAGACAGCTCCTCGAATGCCGGAAAACGAGGATGCCGCTGGAGTATATCACACATGAGACGGAGTTTATGGGACTTCCTTTTTATGTAGATGAACATGTACTGATCCCGCGGCAGGATACGGAATGTCTTGTAGAAGATCTTCTGCCTGTTACAGAGGGCAGGGATATACTGGATCTGTGCTGTGGATCTGGCTGTATCGGGATCAGTCTGGCAGTGCTTGGCGGATGCCGGACTGTGACGCTGTCGGATATTTCAGAGGAGGCGCTGCAGGTTGCTGCAAAGAATGCGGATCAGAACGGAGTCCGGGTGAATGTTGTGTGCAGTGATCTCTTTGACAGAATAGAAGGCAGGTTTGATATCATAGTATCAAATCCGCCCTATATTCCCACGGAACAGATCGGCACGCTTATGCCGGAAGTACGAGAGTATGAGCCTCATCTGGCGCTGGATGGTGCGGATGACGGTCTGATGTTTTACCGGAACATTGTCAGCGGAAGCCGGTATTATCTGAGGGACCAGGGAATACTGGCTTTTGAGACTGGATGTGACCAGGGGGAGGATGTTTTAGCTATGATGGAGGGGGCAGGATTCTGTCAGCTGGAGATAAAGAAGGATCTGGCAGGGCTTGACCGTATCGCCAGGGGTGTATGGAGACGGAGGAAGGAAAATGTTTGATAAACTGGATGATATTTTATACCGTTATGAAGAGGTGCTGAATGAACTCAGTGAGCCGGAGGTACTGAATGACGCCGCCCGTTATCAGAAGCTGATGAAGGAGCAGGCGGACCTGGAGCCGGTCGTTGCGAAGTACAAAGAATATAAAGAAAAGAAAACCGGGATCGAGGACAGCCTTGCCATGCTGGAAGAAGAGACGGATGAGGAATTACGTGAGCTGGCGAAAGAAGAGCTGAATGAATGCAAAGGGAGCATTGAAACGATCGAGCAGGAATTGAAGATCCTGTTACTTCCCAAAGATCCCAATGATGATAAAAACGTTATCGTTGAGATCCGTGCCGGCGCCGGTGGCGATGAGGCGGCGTTGTTTGCCGCTGATCTCTATCGGATGTACTGCAAATTTGCAGAGAGCAACCGATGGCGCATCGATACGATGAATTCGAATGAAAACGGGATCGGCGGTTTTAAGGAAATTGTATTTATGATCAACGGTGCGGGAGCATATTCCAAACTGAAGTATGAGAGCGGCGTTCACCGTGTGCAGCGTATCCCGGCAACGGAATCCGGCGGACGGATCCACACTTCCACGGCCACGGTGGCGATTATGCCAGAGGTAGAAGAGGTAGAAGTAGACCTGGATATGAATGACTGTAAATTTGATGTGTTCCGGGCATCCGGCAATGGGGGACAGTGTGTCAATACGACAGATTCTGCTGTCCGTCTGACTCATATCCCTACCGGTATCGTGATCTCCTGCCAGGATGAGAAGTCGCAGCTGAAAAATAAAGATAAGGCGCTCAAGGTCCTGCGTGCCCGCCTGTATGAGCTGGAGCGGGCAAAGGCGCATGATGCGGAAGCGGAAGAGAGACGGAGCCAGATCGGTACCGGAGATCGTTCGGAAAAGATCCGCACATATAACTATCCACAGGGACGGGTAACGGATCACCGGATCAAGCTGACGTTACACCGGCTGGATGCGATCATCAATGGAGACATTGCCGAGGTGGTCGACAGTCTGATCGCGGCGGATCAGGCGGCGAAGCTGGCGAGGATGAATGAATGATCCCCGGTGATAATTCTTACTGATAAATTGAAAGAACCTCTTTTCTATCAGAGGATAAACTGCTATAATGATAATAAGATCATACGATGGTTTATCTGGCATTGAATGAAGGAATGAGAGGGGGCTTTTCTATGATTCGGAAATGGAAGGAAAAAGATCTGGATGCGGTAATGGAGCTCTGGCTGATCGGCAATACAGAAGTTCATTCTTTTATCCCACAGAAATACTGGCAGCAGAATTTCAACGAGATACAGCGTGTGGTACCGATTTCTACCACTTATGTCTATGAACATAGGGGAGAGGTCAAAGGGTTTATCAGTGTCATGGAAGGGTACCTGCTCGCGATATTTGTAGCGGCCGACATCCGTAAATGTGGTATGGGTCTTGTGCTTCTTGACTGTATGAAACAGAGAGAAAAAAGCCTTACTGTGACCGTTTATGAGAAAAATGTAGAGGCAGTGCGGTTTTTTATCCGCCAGAAATTTAAGGTAGAATCCGAACTGACCGAAGACAGTACGGGAGAGAGGCAGCTGATGATGACATGGGAGTGTGACAGTTGAGCGCTCCCTTCAGGATAGAAACGGCAGCGGAAACCGGATATCTGGCTGGGCGGCGGATTTAAAATGACGCCGCCCGGTCTGGCATATCGCTGTCAGACAGAGAATGGAGGAAGAAAACGTGAGTGCAAAACAGGAAAGAACAGTAGAAATATTTGAACATGCGCCGGTACACAAGGCGGTATTTATCAATATCATCCCATCCGTTGTGAGTATGATCATGGTTCTGGTATACAATCTGGCGGATACTTTTTTTATTGGACAGACAAAAGATCCACTGATGATGGCAGCAGTATCGCTGGCGACGCCAGCTTTTCTTTTTTTTATGGCGGTAGGAATGCTGTTTGGTATCGGTGGGACTTCCCTGATCTCCCGGATGCTTGGGCAGGGCAGGGATCAAGATGCCAGACACGCCTGCTCGTTCTGTTTCTGGACGGGGGCGACTGTGGGGGTCATCGGCATGGTAGTGATACTGGCTGCCATAGACCCGGTATGCAGCCTTGTCGGAGCGACGCCGGCGACGGAAGGCTATGTCAGACAATATCTGCAGATCGTGTCAGTTGGTGTTCCGTTTCTGGTGATCGGTAATGCTTTTAGTAATATTATCCGTGCAGAAGGAAAAGCAAACAAGGCGATGATGGGGATGATACTGGGCAATGTGGCAAACATTATCCTGGATCCGGTTATGATTCTTGGATTTGGCTGGAATGTGGCGGGTGCTGCCGTTGCCACGGTGATCGGGCAGATCCTCAGCGCTGGTTTTTACATTGCGCATTTTATGATGGGGCAGTCTTCCCTCAGCATCCGTCTCAGGGATTACCGGGCAGGAGGGCAGATCGCAACAGGAGTTCTTGCCATCGGTATTCCGGCATCCCTCAACAGCGTACTGATGAGTACATCGAATGTGCTGGTCAATAAACTGATGACCGGCCATGGAGACATGGCAGTGGCGGGACTTGGCGTGGCAATGAAAGTAAATATGGTGGCTGTGATGCTGCTGATCGGTGTGGGCACAGGGATACAGCCCCTCCTGGGTTATAATTTTGGAGCCGGGAACAGAAAACGGTTTATGCGTGTGCTGAGATTTTCCCTGATTCTGGCTGTCGTGCTCAGCCTTGTCATGTCGGTTATCTGCTATCTGGGTGCCGGCCCGATGGTGCGTGCTTTTATGGACGATCCGAATGTTTATGATTTCGGGATGCAGTTCGCCCGGACACTGATCATCTCTGGTCCGGTACTTGGCGTCTTATTTGTAATGATCAATACGATACAGTCGATGGGGGCGGCGGTGCCATCCCTGCTGCTGTCGATCAGCCGTCAGGGACTGCTCTATATACCGGTACTGTTTTTGTTTCATGCTGTTTTTGGGACTGCTTCGACACTGGTCCTGGCACAGCCGGTGACGGATTATCTTTCCACCGGATTGTCCATACTATTATTTGTGATCGCATTCCGCAAACATTTTATCCGGAGAGATGAGGTTTTAGAATGATTGAGAGCGCTGCCAGCCATCAGATAAAGAAAATTCAAAAGTTGATGCGAAACGCCCGTTTCCGGCGCCAGGAGAAGCTGTTTGCCGCAGAGGGCTGGAAAATGGCAGAGGAAGCGCTGGAGAGACGCCTTGTGGCGGCCCTCTATCTCTCGGAGTCTGCTCTCCCGGAGTACCAGCGTCGTCTTGATGCCGGGGAAATCATTGCGCCGGCAGATGGGACTGTCGTAGAAGTAGTGGCAGACAAATGCTTCCGGGACCTTGCGGATACGGTGAATCCGCAGGGAATCCTTGCCGTGATCCGGATGCCGCAGTATGACAGAGAACAGATCCTTTCGCTTCCCGGTGCCAGAGTGCTCTGTCTGGAGGATATCCAGGATCCGGGCAATCTGGGGACGATGATGCGTACAGCAGAGGGAGCGGGAATGTCTGCCCTGATCCTGTCAAAAGGGTGTGTCGATCTGTTTAACCCTAAAGTAGTCCGTGCCACGATGGGAGCGCTATTCCGGGTACCGTTTTTATACTGCGACGATATGTCTACAGAAGTAGAAAACCTGAAACAGCGTGATTTCACAGTGTATGCTGCCACTCTGGATGCAGATAGCGACTTCCGGGAGGAGGAATATTCCGGCAGGGCAGCAGTGCTGGTCGGCAATGAGGCAAATGGCCTCAGTCCTGCCGTATCAGAAAAGGCGGACAAAAAGATAAAAATTCCCATGGAAGGAGAGCTGGAGTCCCTGAATGCTGCTGTCTCCGCTGCCTTGCTGATGTATGAGTTATACAGACACAGATAGAAATTTCCCTATTAGCTTGCAATAATGTGCTATTTCTTGTATTATAGAAGGATAAAGTCATCCCGATTGCGGCTTACGAATAAAATAAAGAGAAAGGATGAGGGATTATGGAGCTGACTATGATTATCTGGCTTGTGATCGTCGCAGTAATGCTGATCATTGAAATATTTACGATGGGACTTACGACGATCTGGTTCAGTATTGGCGCTCTGGCCTCAGCGGTCGCAGATGCACTGGGAGCTCCGCTGTGGGTACAGGTGCTTTTGTTTATTGTCGTATCGCTGTTTGTCATGTTTCTGGTCAGGCCTTTTGCCATGCGCGTCGTGAACAGGGAACGTATGAAGACAAACCTGGATGCTGTCATCGGGGAGCGCGCTGTTGTCCATGAGGCGATAGACAACCAGAAAGAAAAGGGGAAGGTTATATTCCGCGGCGTCGAATGGATGGCGAGAAGTAGTGATGATACGCTGATACCGGAGGGAGAGGCAGTACAGATTGAGGAGATCTCCGGTGTGAAACTCGTTGTGAAGAAAATGTGAGGTTCGTAAACAAACGTTGTTTACAGAAAGGAAGGAATTATGAAACAAGCTCAAAACGCAGATATTTCATCCATGGTTACCATGGTGATCGTAGTTGTACTGATTGTGATCGTATTATGTCTGATTGCATCCTGTATTAAGATCGTGCCTCAGGCACAGGCATTTATCGTCGAGCGTCTGGGAGGATATCAGGCGACGTGGTCGGTAGGGATCCACTTCAAACTCCCGATCATTGACAGGGTAGCAAGAAAGGTTGTCCTGAAAGAGCAGGTTATGGATTTCCCACCACAGCCGGTGATCACGGAAGATAATGTCACGATGCAGATTGATACTGTCGTCTTTTTCCAGATCACAGATCCGAAACTGTTTACCTACGGGGTGGAAAACCCGATCATGGCGATCGAAAACCTGACGGCTACGACCCTGCGTAATATCATTGGCGATCTGGAACTGGACCAGACGCTGACTTCCCGTGAGACCATCAATACACAGATGCGTTCGAGTCTGGATATCGCCACCGATCCATGGGGGATCAAGGTAAACCGTGTTGAGTTAAAGAACATCATCCCGCCGCGGGAGATCCAGGATTCCATGGAGAAGCAGATGAAGGCAGAGCGTGAGAGGCGTGAATCCATCCTCCGTGCTGAGGGTGAGAAGAAGTCGACCGTGCTGGTGGCAGAAGGTAAAAAAGAATCCGCAATTCTGGAAGCGCAGGCAGAAAAAGAGGCGGCGATCCTCCGTGCCGAGGCAAAGAAAGAGGCAACGATCCGGGAAGCAGAAGGACGGGCGCAGGCGATCGAGGCAGTACAGAAGGCTACGGCAGAGGGTATCCGTTATCTGAATGAAGCAGATCCACAGCAGGCCGTACTGACATTGAAGAGCCTGGAGGCTTTTGAGAGGGCTGCGGACGGCAAGGCGACGAAGATTATCATCCCTTCTGAGATACAGGGACTTGCCGGTCTTGCCAAAGCGGTCGTAGAGACATCAAAAGAAGTGTAGAAGTGTGAAAGGTGATACAGAATGAACTTACAGGGAAGACATTTTTTGACATTAAAGGATTTTTCACCGGAGGAGATCCGGTATATGCTGGATACGGCAAAAGATCTGAAGGAAAAGAAGAAAAATGGAGTGACAGACAGACCGTTTGAGGGGAAAAATATCGCGCTGATCTTTGAGAAGACCAGTACCCGCACCCGATGCTCCTTTGAGGTGGCAGCCCACGACCTGGGGATGGGAGTTACTTATCTTGATCCCAAGGGTTCCCAGATTGGCAAAAAGGAGAGTATCGCTGATACGGCGCGGGTGCTGGGAAGGATGTTCGATGGTATTGAGTACCGCGGCTATGGACAGGAGATCGTGGAAGAACTGGCTGAATATGCCGGCGTTCCGGTATGGAATGGTCTGACGAATGAATATCATCCGACGCAGATGCTGGCAGATCTTCTGACGATCGAGGAACAGTTCGGGAGTTTGGCAGGCATTAAGCTGACCTATATGGGAGATGCCCGTTATAATATGGGCAACTCCCTGATGATCGCCTGTGCCAAGATGGGGATGCATTTTACGGCATGCGCGCCGAAGGCATATTTCCCGGCGGTAGAGCTGGTGAAACAGTGTGAAGAGTACGCCAGGGAAAGCGGTGGCAGTATTACGCTCACAGAAAATGTAAAAGAGGGAACGACGGATGCGGATGTATTATATACGGATGTATGGGTGTCGATGGGAGAGCCGGATGCGGTATGGGAAGAACGGATCCGCGCTTTGTCTCCTTATCAGATCAATGCCGCTGCCATGGCGAATGCCAAAGATACGGCAGTGCTGATGCACTGCCTGCCGGCATTCCATGACCTGAAGACAGTGATCGGCAAAGAGATCTATGAGAAATATGGGATTAAGGAGATGGAGGTCACGGATGAAATTTTTGAAAAGTATTCAGATGTCGTATTCCGTGAGGCTGAAAATCGTATGCACACGATCAAGGCTGTGATGTATGTAACGTTGTGATAAAAGATAGAAAGGAGCCAATATGAGCAATAACTTAAATGCCGGATACGAATATGACTGGATACATAAGATGGCATCGTTATGCGAAGAAAGTAGTACGATTGACTCTACCTTGTTTGCAAAATATGAAGTAAAACGGGGACTCCGTGACCTGAATGGACAGGGGGTTCTGACGGGACTTACGGAGATATCTGAGATCCGGTCCTATACTGTCGTGGACCGGGAGATGATCCCCTGTGAAGGGAAACTGTATTATCAGGGAATCGATATAGAAGAGATCGTGGACGGTTTTCTTGCCGAGAAACGGTTTGGATTTGAGGAAGTAGTATATCTGCTGCTGTTTGGCAAGCTGCCAAACAGCGAAGAACTGGAAGAACTCAATACTATGCTGGCGGAGTTCCGCCACAGCCTTCCTACCAGTTTTGTGCGGGATATTATTATGAAGGCGCCAAGCTCCGACCTGATGAATACGCTGGGCAGAAGCGTGCTGACACTGTATTCCTATGATGACCGTGCCGACGATACGTCTACGGAAAATGTGCTGCGCCAGTGTCTGCAGCTTGTAGCGCTGTTTCCGATGTTCAGCGTCTATGGATACCATGCGGCCTGTTATTTTCATGAAGAATCGAGTTTTTTCCTGCATCCCCCCAAGAAAGAATATTCCACGGCAGAAAATATCCTGCATATGCTTCGGCCGGACAGTAAATTTACATCGCTGGAGGCGAAGATCCTGGATATTGCGCTGGTGCTCCATGCCGAGCACGGAGGCGGTAACAATTCTACATTTACTGATCATGTTGTCACCTCATCGGGGACGGACACTTATGCGGCGATCTCCGCGGCGCTCGGTTCGCTGAAAGGTCCAAGGCACGGAGGGGCAAACCGGAAAGTATCCATGATGTTTGAAGATATGAAGAAAAGGGTGAAGGACTGGGAGGACGAGGAAGAGGTAGAAAGTTACCTCACAGCCCTTCTGAACCGCCAGATTTTCGATAAATCCGGTCTGATCTATGGTATGGGGCATGCGGTGTATTCGATTTCTGATCCCCGTGCCCGGACATTCCGCAAATTTGTGCAGAAACTGGCGGAGGAAAAGGGCATGCAGAAAGAGTTTGCCCTCTACAATCTTGTGGAAAACCTGGCGCCTAAGGTGATCGCCAATGAGCGTCACATCTATAAGGGAGTCAGCGCCAACATCGATTTTTACAGCGGACTGGTCTATAGTATGCTGGAGATACCGCTGGAGATGTATACCCCGCTGTTTGCCATAGGAAGGATCGCGGGATGGAGTGCACACCGTATCGAAGAACTTGTCAACGCGGGCAAGATCATCCGCCCTGCCTATAAAGCAGTGGGCAGACATAAGCCATATGTTCCGATGGCGGAGCGTGAATGAGGCAGGGGGTGCTTATGAAGGAAGATCAGGTATTATGCGCCTGCAGCGCTTATGAGAGAAAATACTATCTGAATCCGCGTTTTCAGTCCCTGCCCGGGCAGATCCAGGAGGAACTGCAGATCCTTGCCGTTACGATGACGGAAGATGTGGGCGGCGTATTTACGATGGAATTTGATGAGGATGGAAGTCTGTATCTGTCGGCGACAGCAAAGGAAAATGATTTTTCCTATGATGAGATCGGCAGCCATCTGAAGATCAAACAGTACCAGGTCCGGTATGCAGATCTGATGGAAGAGCTTGAGCAATACTACCGTTCCTTTTTTATCGAAAAGGATTCGCCTTGTGCGGAATAGACGAAAGAAAGACAGGCACAGAGGGAGGTCTTTATGTTATTAGTGATCGACATAGGAAATACCAATCTTACGTTTGGGTTATTTGACGGCGAAGAGATCTGTCACAAATTCCGGCTGACTACCAGTCTGCCGCGTACTTCCGATGAATTTGGCGTACAGATCATGGAACAGCTCTCTCATCAGCGGGGAATGGCAGAAGAGGTGGAGGATGTCATTATCTGTTCCGTCGTGCCGAAGATCATGTATTCCCTCACCAGCGGGATCAAGAAATACCTGAAATGCGATCCCATGGTAGTCGGGCAGGGGACGAGATCCGGGATCCGTATCGCGACGACGAATCCGATGGAGATCGGGGCTGACCGGGTCGTGGATGCCGTGGGAGCTTATTTTCTCTATGGAGGTCCCGTTATCGTCATTGATTACGGAACGGCGACGACCTATGATCTTGTGACCGCCGACGGCGCCCTTGTGGCGGGCGTCACAGCGCCGGGCATCCGGATCAGCGCCAAAGCGCTGTGGAGCAATGCGGCGAAGCTGCCGGAGATCGAGATTGTGAAGCCCAGATCCATCCTTGCCAAAACGACGATCACCAGTATGCAGGCGGGACTTGTATACGGAACGATCGGCCAGACAGAATACATCATAGACCGGTTTAAAGAAGAATCAGGATATAAAGGTATCAGGGTGGTTGCTACCGGAGGTCTCGGCAGGATTATTTCAGAAGGGACGGACAAGATCGACGTATACGACCCGGAACTGACTTTGAAAGGAATGCGTCTTATCTATGAGCGGACAAAGGCTGATGAATAAAGAACTGACGATCGGAAATGTTAAGCTGGAAGGAAATATCATTCTGGCGCCAATGGCAGGGGTGACAGACCTGCCATTTCGTCTTCTCTGCAAAGAACAGGGAGCAGACCTGATCTGTACAGAGATGGTCAGTGCCAAGGGGATTCTGTATAATAATAAAAACACAGAAGAGCTGCTGCGTGTGGATGACAGGGAACGCCCGGTATCCCTGCAGCTCTTTGGTTCAGACCCGGATATCGTGAGTGAGATGGCAAAGCGGATTGAGGAGAGGAATTTTGACATCCTCGATATCAATATGGGGTGTCCGGTGCCGAAGGTAGTGAACAACGGAGAAGGTTCGGCGCTTCTGAATGATATACCGCTGGCACAGAAGATTATTGAAAAGACGGTGAAGGCGGTTCACAAGCCGGTGACGGTGAAAATCCGCAAAGGTTTCCATCGCGGACAAACACAGGCGGTGGAGATGGCGAAAGCAGCGGAGGCGGCAGGGGCAGCCGCGGTAGCGGTGCACGGCAGGACAAGGGAAGAATACTACAGCGGCAGGGCAGACTGGGACATTATCGCAGCAGTGAAGGACGCCGTGAAGATCCCTGTCATCGGCAACGGTGATATCCTGACGCCCGAAGACGGTCAGCGGATGCTGGAGGAGACGGGCTGCGACGCTCTGATGATCGGAAGGGGAGCCCGGGGCAATCCTTGGATCTTCCACCAGATGAAGACATGGGCAGCGACCGGGGAGACAGAACAGAAACCGGATTTTGACACAGTCTGCCGGATGATACTCCGCCATGCTGCGATGCAGACAGAATGGAAAGGTGAAAAGCGGGGGATCATGGAGATGCGGACTCATATTGCATGGTATACCGCCGGGTATCCCCACTCTGCAGAGCTGCGCCGGGCGGTGAACCAACTGGAAACATATGCAGAACTGGAAGAACTGCTGTCCGGGCGGCGCTGATCTGAACCCGCTGCCCAGCCGAAAAGAAGGAAGGAGGAAGGAAGATGAGGGGATTTATGGGAAAAACGGAGGAAATGGTAAGCGATAACGGCGACCTGGCATTTCCCGTTCCGGAAGATTATAATATCAGGAAACCGGATGTGGATTACGGAGAGGTAAGGGAGATCAGATACCATTCTAACACTGTAGGCAAAGACCGGAAAGCACTGGTTGTGCTGCCTCCGGCATATACAGAGGATAAAAAATATCCGGTCGTATATCTGTGCCACGGGCTGGGACAGGATCAGACACAGTGGCTGGATGATGGAAGCGTGCAGTTTATGCTGGGGAATATGATAGCGGACGGCACGGCAAAGGAGATGATCCTTGTCCTGCCAAACTGCAGGGCAAGAGAGAATGATGAGGCAGATCCGGAAGATGCGTTTGCCATCACCAACTACCGTGCCTTTGACCGTTTTCTGTATGAATTCCAGAGTGATCTTCAGCCGTATATCGACAGTCATTTTTCCGTGGCAGCCGGCAGGGAACATACTGCCATCGCCGGGTTTTCCATGGGTGGAAGGGTTTCGCTCCATCTCGGCGTCACGCTGCCGGATACGTTTGGCTATATTGGCGCTTTTTGTCCGGCGCCCGGCATTTTTCACTATACCCATATGAATGTGACGGAAGAGGGATTATTTACTGAGGAAACTTTTGACATAAAAGAAAAATACCGGGATAGAACGGTTTTGATGATCGTAGCGGGCAAGTCAGACATGCTGGTCGGCGGATACCCGGAGAAATACCACAGTGTACTGGCATCCCACGGCGTTGCGCATATCTGGTACAGGAAACAGGGCGGCCACGATATGTCTGTGAGCGGACATGGCCTTTATAATTTTATGAAAATAATTTTTTAGGAGTACCAGCGTTGATTTTTCTATGCAATGTGAGTATACTATAGAGTGTTATTGAAGTAGTTTTGTTCAGAGGCAGCCGGGCGCTGTGCCTGGCTGATCGTTAATAATGGAGGGAACTGTGTGAAACTGTTACGACAAATCAAGTGGAATCTGGTTATTTTATCATTTCTTTTTATCGCCCTTGGTATCATCCTGATCCTGTGGCCCAATGAAGTGATGAGGACAAGCTGCTATATGCTGGCGGCGATGCTGATCATCGTGGGAGTGATCTCGCTGATCAATTATCTGCGCAAGGATATCTCCGGTATTTTGTACCGGTACGATCTGGTCGTAGGGCTCAGCGCCGTACTGGGCGGCATCCTTGTCATCATCAAGGTGGACCAGCTGCTCAGCCTGATCCCTGTGGTCCTGGGATTTCTTGTCACGATCAGCGGTATTCTTAAAATGCAGAATTCCGTGGATATGCTCCGTCTGGGGCAGGGTACCTGGTATGTCGCTTTCTGTATGGCGATCCTGAATATTATATTTGGGATCGTGCTTCTGATCGATCCTTTCAGCAGGGAACTGCTGGTATATCTGCTGGGAGCGGCGCTGATCTTTAGCGGGATCACTGATCTGTATGTGACGATATCCATCTCACGCCGTCTGGCAGATCTGGTACAGGAGAACGGGATCTCAGTAGTTTCAGAGGAGAAGGACTGATCATGGCAGATTATCATTCTCTTTCCCGGGAACTCCAGATAAGGATACAGGAGGACAGGGCGGCGCACCTCATGAATCCTTATGCTTTCCGGGATGAGGCGATCGTGCGCCGCAGTCCGGATCATGATAAGGCGAATCTGTGGCGTCCGGCATTTGTCCGCGACACAGAGAAGATCATGCATATCCCGTATTACAACCGGTATTCGGATAAAACCCAGGTATTTTCATTTTATCAGAATGATGATATTTCGAGGCGGGCGCTCCATGTGCAGCTTGTCTCACGCATTGCCCGCAACATTGGCGCTGTCCTTGGATTAAATGAAAGTCTGATCGAAGCGATCGCACTGGGACACGATATGGGGCACATTCCATTCGGACATGCCGGGGAGCGCATTTTAAATAAATTGTATCATGAGCATACGGGCAGGTATTTCAATCATAATGTACATAGCGTCCGGGTACTGGACGGAATGATCCACTGGAATATCGGTCTGCAGACGCTCGACGGTATTTTGTGCCACAACGGTGAACTGGAGCTTCGGGAATATTATCCCTGTCAAATGGCTGATTTTACGGAGTATGATCAAAAAGTAGAAAGCTGTTACGCAGATGAGGATTTCATCGGGAAACTGGTCCCCTGCACGCTGGAAGGCTGTGTCGTGCGGATCTGCGATATCATCGCCTATCTCGGCAAGGACCGTCAGGACGCCATGCGCCTGGGCATACTTTCAGAGAAACCATTTTCGGGCAGTGTGGTCGGGACGACAAATGCGGAGATCATCAACAATTTCAGTGTGAATATTATGGAAAACAGTTATGGCATGCCATATCTCAAAATGGATGAGGAATATTTTGAGGAGCTGCGCCAGGCAAAGAGAGAAAATTATGAAATGATCTATAATAACAAAAAACTGAATGACTTGTATGAAAACCAGATACGCCCAATGTTTCATGCCTTGTATGAAGAACTGCTCAGACAGGCAGAGAGCCGTGACCGGAGCAGTCTGTTGTACCGTCATCATATTTCTTATGTCAATGAAATGAACCAGTATGTCAAAGACAGTTATCCTCCCTACGAAGAGGAGGAATCGAACCAGCTGGTCGTGGATTATCTTGCCAGTATGACAGATGCCTATTTTTTGGAACTGTACCGGCATATTTTTCCGAAAGGCAGGCATGAAGTAACGTATATGGGATATTTTGATGAATAATTGAAGCCGTTAAACTTATATGATTTATACGATTGGAGGATTAGTATGAAAAAAGAGCTAGTGATCGTACTGGATTTTGGAGGTCAGTACAACCAGTTAATTGCCAGACGTATCCGGGAATGCAACGTATACTGTGAAGTCCATCCCTATACGCTGGGGCTGGAGGAGATCCGGGATATGAACCCGAAGGGCATTGTGTTTACTGGCGGACCGAACAGCGTCTATGCGGAGGAGTCTCCCCGTTACCAGAAGGAGATCTTTGATCTGGGGATTCCGATTCTCGGAATCTGCTATGGTTCCCAGCTTATGGCATATATGCTTGGAGGTACGGTGAAGACAGCGCCTGTCAGTGAGTTTGGCAAGACGGAAGTGGACATCGACCGCAGTTCTTTTTTATTTGGTGATGTTGAGTCAAAATCCATCTGCTGGATGAGCCACACAGATTATATCGCGGAGGCTCCGGCTGGCTTTACTGTCACTGCCACGACTCCGGTCTGTCCGGTGGCAGCGATGGAATGCCCGGAAAGGAAGCTGTATGCGACGCAGTTCCACCCGGAAGTCATGCATACGGTGGAAGGTTCAAAGATGCTCTATAATTTTGTTTACAAGGTTTGTGGCTGCCACGGTGACTGGCAGATGTCCTCTTTTGTTGACGATACGATCCACTCCATTCGGGAAACGGTGGGCAGCGGCAAGGTCTTGTGTGCGCTGTCCGGCGGTGTCGATTCTTCTGTGGCGGCAGTTCTGCTCTCTAAAGCGATTGGCAGGCAGCTGACCTGTGTGTTTGTGGATCACGGTCTTCTCCGCAAAAATGAAGGGGACGAAGTAGAGGAGGTATTTGGACCAGACGGTCCCTATGATCTGAATTTTGTCCGCGTCAATGCCCAGGAACGTTTTTATGGAAAACTTGCCGGAGTCACTGAACCAGAGGAAAAAAGGAAAATCATCGGTGAAGAATTTATCCGTGTTTTTGAGGAAGAAGCACAGAAGATTGGTGCAGTGGATTTTCTCGTACAGGGGACGATCTACCCGGATGTCATCGAGTCGGGGCTGGGCAAATCTGCTGTGATCAAGTCCCATCACAATGTAGGCGGTCTGCCGGACTGTGTTGATTTCAAAGAAATCATCGAGCCTCTCCGCCTGCTCTTTAAGGATGAGGTCCGCCGTGCAGGTCGTGAGCTTGGCATCCCGGAATATCTCGTGAGCCGGCAGCCATTCCCGGGACCGGGTCTTGGTATCCGTATTATCGGGGAGGTTACAGCTGAAAAGGTGAAGATCGTGCAGGATGCGGACTTTATTTATCGTGAGGAGATCGCCCGGGCAGGGATCAAAGATCTCGGTCAGTATTTCGCCGCTCTCACTAATATGCGATCTGTGGGAGTGATGGGCGATGAAAGAACGTATGATTATGCGGTGGCACTACGCGCCGTGAACACCAGTGATTTTATGACTGCAGAGTGTTCTGATATTCCTTTTGAGGTGCTGCAGAAGGTGATGAACCGGATTATAAATGAGGTGAAGGGGGTTAATAGAGTGATGTATGATCTGACGAGTAAACCGCCGGGGACGATAGAGTTCGAGTAGTAAACCGAACCCCATAAATGGCGTAAACACGCTGTTTGTGGGGTTCTTTTATGCTCTGTGATACCTTTTTGATACCTATATCGGAGGTATTTACAGAATAACAGGATTTCTTAAACGTATTTTCTATTATTCAAAATTCCGTTTCGGAATCAGATTTTTTCCATTGATATTTTGGCTCGCATGGTTCATGGGCGGGACCTCGCTCGCAGCAGGTATCGGGCCAGTTGAGTTTCCATTCCAAATATTCAGCCTGCATGATTTGCCCCTCTGCCAGTTCCTGTTTGTGTACCATCCATTCGTGCATGAAGTCATTTACGGAACTGTAATGGAACCACATGCCGACAGGCGGGACAGAGGGCATGTCATCGTTATTGTCATACTGTGCCTTGATGGCATTGCCTGTTCCGTACTTCTTTTTACTCGGAATCATCGGAAAGAAGTGCAGTGCCTCCGGGTTATCCTCGTCCAGCCAGAAGAATGTCTGCATGATGTCCTCAGCAGAGCCGGACACCGGGGAGATAAAGTTGAGAGGGCTGACATCCAGTGCTGCTGCGATATCTTCCAGCATATCCCTTTTTGGGACACGATAGTTTGTCTCATACTGTGCCATGCGGTTGTCTGCCCCTTTGGCAGACAGACCAATAGCAATGCCTAACTGCTGCTGTGTCATGCCCCGGAATGTACGGATATATTTTATCTTTTCACCAACGGTCATAAGAACCACCTCGTTTCATTGGATTGACAGATACCGAAAAATGCTCTGCCTGTCCTCATTATACGGTATGGAATGGAGGAAGTAAAGACGAAATTAACAAAAATGCGAAATAAAAGTATTGACATTAACAAAGTTGCGAATTATAATGGGTATCAAAATAAGATTAACATATAAGCGAATGGAAGAAATTGATACATAAAAAATGGAAGGGGGTGCCGATATGGAGCAGGGTGTTTTCATTACCGCACAGGAAGTGGCGGAACTGCTTGGGATATCAAAGTCCAAAGCATATACCATTGTCCGGGAACTGAACGAAGAATTGTCTGCAAAAGGCTTTATTACCGTTGCAGGCAGGGTAAGCAGAAAATTCTTTGAAGAAAAGTTCTATGGGGTGGCAGGCTGAGCAGGGCTTGGAGAAATTGTTTGGAACTGGCAGTTGCATTTCCAGTTGTACAGGGAAAGTGGGCAGCCGGAAATCGTGAACAGCATGGGCAGGGCGGCAGAAAGCCGCTTTGCAGGAAGGAGAGGATATGTATGGCGGCATACAAGGATGAGGAACGTGGCACATGGTACGTCTCGTTTCATTATTACGATTGGACAGGCAAAAACAAACGCAAACTGAAGCGTGGGTTTAAGACCAGAAAAGAGGCATTGGAGTGGGAACAGCATTTCCGCATGAGGGAGGAATCCAATCTGGACATGACTTTTGAGGATTTCTGGAAGTCCTATGAGATGGATATGAAGCCGAAACTCAAGGAAAACACGTGGAATACCAAAGAGGCGGTGATAAAAAGTAAGATACTTCCTTATTTTAAAGATAAAAAGATGAAGGACATCAAGGCAAAAGATATTATCACATGGCAGAATATGATATCGGCACAGAGAGGGGCAGATGGAAAAACTGATATTGTCAATATTAGTTGACACATTTTTCTCAAAGATATCACTGACTAT
>CAJUDA010000021.1 GCA_910584875.1 uncultured Eubacterium sp. | reverse complement strand
TGAAACCAGTTTGCTGCCTGCTTTGCTATATTTTCATTTTCTCTTATTTTTAATACTTCAATCATCTCTGTACATTCCTCCATCTGTTTTCAGTACATAATCAATTATACTATTTAATCCAAAATCTTTTCAATCTCATTTTTATTTATAATAAAAAATGAGCCTGCACACCACAATAATTTAAATCATGTGTCCAGGCTCATTTCCTCTTATCAATTATTTTTCATTTTACGCAAGATCCGCCAAATACTCTTCTGTGACAAATAGTATTTTTCTGCAAGCTCATCTACCCTTGTTCCTTGAAGATATTCCTGATATATATCATGGTTCCTCGCTTGCATTTTTTCTTTTGTATGATTTGCCTGTCCCCAACCGACATAATTATTGGACTTTTTGGGAACATAAATATTTGCTCCATCCACATACTGCTGTATCAATTCTATAACTTCAACAGGTAATACTTCTTCTACTTTTATATAGCCCATTCAATTTGCCTCCTAATTATTTCTTTCTTAGGAATAGCATTGGCTATAACAATTTTACATAATATCGCAACAGCCAATACTATGCAAATATAACATATTTTTTCATAAAAATCCTCCATTCCGAAGCGCAAGCGAAGAACGCACGAGCAAAAAGCAGCATAGCTGTTTTTGCTCTGTGCATCAATACTATTTGTGGCGCTTCGGCACAAATAGTGGTGTGAAAAATAAGTGCATCAGCATTATTTTTCACGCTATGGCTCCTCCTGTTCTGTTCATATTTCCTGTTCCAATATAGTATAGCATGACAATCTACAAATTACTACAACAAAACAAAAGAAATAATGAATGGAATATTACTTATACAGCATACACCATATCATAATAGCCTGCTGAACCACCAATAAATTCTTTTTAAATTCATATCCAATAAAATATCCTGACTGTATTACGTCATCAGAAACTTCTTCACCGCGATAAAATGGCGGACAGGGGTTTAATACAGCATTTTTATTAGCCATATCCATTACTTCCTTCGTTATCTGATAGTTTCTAAAGTCATTAAATGCATTGGCGGGCAGAGAATCCGTACATATAATGTCCTTTCCTCTGATTGCTTCTTTTATATCATAATATACCTGTACTTCATCCATCTCATAACCAGAATCACAACACTGCGACAAAGGAAATCCCATAACATCAGATGCCTCTTTCCAGGTCAGACCAATATTTCCAGATCTGCCCAATTATCTAAATAACCGCAGACATCTCTTATATCCTCCTTTTTTTCCAATGCGTCATCAGGAAATAGTATAGGCTGTCCACCCAGCAGATCAATCCCTTTTTCAAAGGTCACCCGGGTTCTGACACTGGAAGCCGGGAAAAACAAAATAACACTTTTTCCATGAAGCAAACCATTATATTTTCCATTACTGATTTCATCTGCAATATTGAATATTTCGTATACATCGCCTGACTGCAACTCCGTTAATCGGATCAAATCTTTCATTGAAAAATACCTCTTTCTGAATACTTCTTCATATTTTGTCACTATTTTACGATATATATTATGTAAACAACAGCAACTTTTACATAATCATCAAATTAGCGGGGTGAAACATATGATCTTAACAAACACGGCAGACACAAATATTAATCACTTTTTAGCACAATCCGGCAAAGACCATTATCAAAAAGCAGACGCAGAAAATTCCTTTTCCCAGATCATGCAGGGAAAATTTAATGACTTTGTCAATGTACAAGAAAACGGGGTAAGTATTAACAAAGAAGCCGCTTCTTCCCCACAAATGGAACAACCGGATTTTGTGAAAAAAATATGTTACACAGATGAAGATTTTTTCCGGACCTTTGCACCGATGACACATTATCAGGGCAAATGGTGTTCTATGGGAGAGCTGATCGATCTGTGGAAAAGCGGAAACCTGAAACTGACTTTCAGCCCGGAAGACCTGCTGGAAGACGATCTTCCGCACTGAAAGGAGCGGTTACACAGCTTCCGCCACTCTCTTAATATATGCCAAAAATATCCGGCCAAAATAAATTGTGATTTTATTTTAGCCGGATATTTTGATATTGTCAATCATACCTGTCAGAAAATCCCCTTCACCACCGGGTACAGCATCCTGAATTTCTGATATTTCTTCTCATATTTTTCCACCAGCCCTGGTTCTGGTTCGATCGTATCCACCACCCGGACGATCTTCTCTGCCGCCTCTTCCACTGATGCATATTCCCCGCAACCCACAGCAGCGAGCATGGCAGCTCCCATCGCCGGACCCTCTTCCACGGCAACGACGTCGACGTTCAGATCCAGGACACTGGCGATGATCCTTTTCCAGAGAGGGCTTTTCGCACCTCCCCCGCAGATCTTCGTCCGCCGGATATCAATGCCAAGCCCTCTTGCCACCTCCAGCGAATCCCGCAGGGCAAACGCCACTCCTTCCAGTACCGCCTGTGTCATGTCCTCTCTGGTCGTATCCATGGACATTCCGATAAACATAGCCCTGGCATCGGGATCATTGTGGGGAGATCTCTCACCCATCAGATAAGGCAGAAAGAAGACCGGATTCTCACCCAGCCCGGTGATCCCCGCCTGCTCAGCCGCAAAATCACCAATCTTTAAGATATCCTCATTCCACCACTTATTGCAGGAAGCCGCACTGAGCATACATCCCATCAGATGATAGCTCCCGTCGGCATGGGCAAAGGAATGGAGGGCATTGCCAGCATCCACGCCAAACTTCCTGCTGGAAATAAAAACCGTCCCCGAAGTACCAAGAGAAATATTACATCTTCCATCTCCCACTGTGCCGGTACCCACCGCAGCGGCGGCATTATCCCCCGCCCCGGCGACCACCTTTACCGTGTCCGCAAGACCAAGCCCGGCAGCGATCTCCGGTTTTACTTTCCCTGTCACCTCATAGCTCTCGTGGATCTCAGGAAGCATATCACTCTTTATGCCGCAGATCTCCAGCATTTCCTCCGACCAGCAGCGGTTTTTTACATCAAATAATAACATACCTGAAGCATCCGACACATCGGTACAGAAACTCCCGGAAAGACGGTATGCCAGGTAGTCCTTCGGCAGCATGATCTTTGAGATCTTTGCAAAATTATCCGGTTCATGCTTCCTCATCCAGAGAAGTTTCGGCGCCGTAAATCCGGCAAAAGCAATATTCGCCGTATACTCTGACAGCTTTTCTTTCCCGATTGTCTGGTTCAGATATTCCGTCTCTGCCCCGGTCCGTCCATCGTTCCAAAGGATCGCGGGACGGATCACCCTGTCATCCCGGTCCAGAACTACCAGTCCATGCATCTGACCGCCAAAGCTGATGCCTGCCACCTGCGTCCGGTCTGATTCCGTCACCAGTTCCCGGATCCCCTCCATCGTCCTGGTAAACCAGTCCTCCGGCTGCTGCTCTGACCAGCCGGGATGCGGAAAATATAATGGATATTCTTTCGAGACGATCTTTTTTATCTCACCGTATTCATTCATCAACAGCAGTTTCACTGCCGAAGTACCCAGATCTACACCAATGTAAAACATATTCCTCTACCTCAGCTAAACGGATTTTCCGTCGGATACCGCATACCAGCCGGCTGGTTAAAACCGATCTCGCCTACTGGTACGCCGATGTATTTGAACACTTCGTATAAAGCCCTGCCATAATGTCCGAACGCCACTGCGCCATGATGGGGATAACCGCCCTCGATCAGCACATGCCGGTAAAACCGTCCCATCTCCGGGATGGCAAAAATACCGATACTGCCAAAGGACCGGGTAGCCACCGGAAGGACTTCTCCCTGTGCGATATAAGCGCGCAGAACATTATCAGCGGTACTCTGCAGGCGGAAGAACGTGATATCACCCGGTGCGATGTCGCCTTCCAGCGTTCCCTGGGTCACTTCCTCCGGGAGAGAACGCGCCATAATCAGCTGGTTCTTCATCTCACAGAAGGCAAGCTTGCCTGACGCTGTATTGCCACAATGGAATCCCATAAAGACATCCTGCAGCGTATAATCATAAGTTCCACGGATATCGCTCTCATACATATCCTTTGGCACGGAATTATTAATGTCCAGAAGAGTGACGGCATCACCGCTCACTACTGTGCCGATAAACTCACTCAGTGCGCCATAGATATCCACTTCACAGGATACCGGGATCCCCTGCGCCGTCAGACGGCTGTTGACATAACAGGGCACAAAACCAAACTGGGTCTGGAACGCCGGCCAGCACTTCCCGGCGACCGCCACATATTTCCGATACCCACGGTGTTCTTCTACCCAGTCCTTCAGAGTCAGCTCATACTGTGCCAGCTTCGCAAGAATTTCTGGTTTCTTATTGCCCTCTCCCAGCTCCGCTTCCATCTCTTTCACTACAGCAGGGATCCGTTCATCCCCGTCATGTTTGTGAAACGCCTCAAACAGATCCAGCTCCGAATTTTCCTCGATCTCCACGCCGATATTGTAGAGCTGCTTGATCGGGGCATTACAGGCGAGGAAATTCATCGGTCTCGGACCAAAGCTGATGATCTTCAGATTGCTCAGCCCTTCAATGGCTCTTGCGACCGGGAGAAATTCATGGATCATATCTGCACAGTCCTCTGCATCCCCCACCGGATATTCCGGTATGTACGCCTGTACATTGCGAAGCTTTAGATTATAGCTCGCATTCAGCATACCACAGTAGGCGTCGCCGCGCCCGCCGATCAGATTGTCCCCTCTCTCTTCCGCCGCTGCGATAAACATTTTCGGACCATCAAAATGCTTCGCCAGCAGGGTTTCCGAGATCTCCGGTCCGAAATTCCCCAGATACACACACAGGGCATTGCATCCTGCCGCCCTGATGTCTTCCAGCGCCTGTACCATATGGATCTCACTCTCCACGATACAAACCGGACACTCATAAATATCCTCTGCATCATACTTATCCGCATACGCTTTTACCAGCGCTGCCCGGCGGTCCACAGACAGGCTCTCCGGGAAACAGTCCCGGCTCACCGCTACGATCCCGATTTTAATTTCAGGTGTATTTTCCATAGACAGATCCCTCCTTATTTAATATCGCCATGCAGCTTCTGCAGAGACTGCACTTCGCTGCTGCCATGATTTTTCAGTGACAGGATGCCACTGACCGTCGCCTTTGCCGCTGCCATGGTCGTCATATACGGTATCTTCTTTTTGATGGCGGCTTTCCGCAGATAACTGTCATCCGCTTTCCGCTCCTGCCCAACCGGTGTGTTGATGATCAGATCGATCGACCCGTTGGTGATCAGATCCAGCATATTCGGTCTTCCCTCCTGCAGTTTATTCACCATCTCTGCCGGGATTCCCGCCTCCTGGATCAGCTTACAGGTGTTTTTAGAAGCAATGATCTTAAAGCCCGCTTTCGCAAATTCTCCTGCGATCTCTGCCACCTCCGGTTTGTCCCTGTCACTGACCGAGATCAGCACAGTCCCCTCCAGAGGAAGCTTCATCTGGGTTGCCTCCTGCGCCTTATAAAACGCCTCCCCATATGACCCGGAAAGCCCCAGCACTTCTCCGGTGGATCGCATCTCCGGTCCCAGTACCGGATCCACCTCCTGGAACATATTAAATGGGAATACAGACTCTTTTACCCCGTAATACGGGATATCCTGCTCTTTCAGCCCCGGTACCGGAGAAGGTCTTCCGGTCAGCTCCGCCGTGACGATATCGATAGCAAGGGGCACCATGCGGATGTTACAAACCTTGGATACAAGCGGCACGGTACGGGACGCCCTCGGATTCGCCTCCAGGACAAAGACTTTGCCCTTTTCAATGGCATACTGCATATTCATCAGACCTTTTACATTCATTTCCTCAGCGATCCTGCGGGTATATTCCTTGATGGTCGCCACATTTTCTTCCGAAATATGTCTGGATGGAATGATGCACGCCGAGTCGCCGGAGTGTACGCCCGCCAGCTCGATATGTTCCATAACGGCAGGTACGAAAGCATGGTTTCCGTCACTGATGGCGTCTGCTTCACACTCCGTGGCATGTCCCAGGAACCGGTCGATCAGGATCGGCCGGTCCGGCGTCACGCCTACTGCCGCATTCATATACCCCACCATACTGTCAGCGTCGTATACCACTTCCATGCCTCTTCCTCCCAGTACATAGGAAGGACGGACCATCACCGGATAGCCGATCTCATCTGCGATCTTCAACGCTTCCTCCACATCGACCGCCATCCCGGATTCCGGCATCGGGATCTCCAGCTTCTCCATCATGGCACGGAACAGGTCGCGGTCCTCTGCCAGATCAATGACAGACGGGGAAGTCCCCAGGATCTTCACTCCGTTTTTCTCCAGGTCTGCCGCCAGATTGAGCGGTGTCTGCCCGCCAAACTGGGCGATCACTCCCACCGGTTTCTCCTTCTTGTAGATACTCAGGACATCCTCCAGTGTGAGCGGTTCAAAATAAAGCTTGTCGGACGTATCATAATCCGTCGACACGGTTTCTGGATTGCAGTTTACGATGATCGTCTCAAAGCCAAGTTTTTTCAGGGCGAGGGATGCATGGACACAGCAATAGTCAAATTCGATCCCCTGTCCGATCCGGTTGGGTCCGCCGCCCAGGATCATGATCTTGGGTTTGCCCTCCGATACCGGATTTTTGTCTTCTGCATTATAGGTAGAATAATAATAAGCGCTGTCTTTTGTTCCACTTACATGGACGCCTTCCCACGCCTCTTCCAGTCCCAGTGAAATACGCTTATTTCGTACCTCCTCTTCCGGGACGTCCAGAAGCTGGCTGAGATAGAGATCCGAAAATCCATGCTTCTTTGCCGTGATCAGCGCCTGGTCTTCTGGGAGCTTTCCTTTTGTGGCTGCAAGGGTCTCTTCCTCCTGTACCAGTTCTTTCATCTGCTCAAGGAAATAATGTTTTACTTTTGTGATCTCATGGATCTCTTCGACCGTCGCTCCTTTGCGCAGAGCCTCATAGATCACAAAATAGCGTTCGCTGGATGGCGTGATCAAAAGCTTCAGCAGGTCTTCCTTTGATTTCGTATCGAAATCTTTGGCGTGACCGAGTCCGTACCGTCCCGTCTCCAGACTGCGGATCGCCTTCTGGAACGCCTCTTTAAAGGTCTTGCCGATGCTCATGACCTCGCCGACGGCACGCATCTGGGTGCCCAGTTTATCCTCCACTCCCTTAAACTTCTCAAATGCCCAGCGGGCAAATTTGATCACGACATAATCCCCGTCGGGAACATATTTATCTAGTGTCCCATACTTGCCGCAGGGGATATCCGCAAGGGTCAGTCCGGTTGCCAGCATCGCCGATACAAGTGCGATCGGGAACCCGGTCGCCTTGGATGCCAGTGCAGAAGAACGGGACGTCCTTGGATTGATCTCGATCACGATATCCCGATCCGTTACCGGATCATGCGCCCACTGCACATTCGTACCGCCGATCACCTGGATCGATTCCACGATCTTATAAGATTTTTCCTGCAGCCGTTTCTGCACTTCTTCGGATATTGTGAGCATGGGAGCCGAACAGAACGAATCGCCGGTATGCACGCCAAGCGGGTCGATGTTTTCTATAAAACATACTGTGATCATATTGTTATCTGCATCACGCACTACTTCAAGCTCCAGCTCTTCCCAGCCAAGGATCGATTCTTCCACAAGAACCTGTCCGACCAGACTTGCCTGCAGACCTCTGGCGCAGACCGTCTTCAATTCTTCAACATTATAGACAAGACCGCCCCCGGCGCCGCCCATCGTATACGCCGGACGGAGTACCACCGGATAGTTCAGCCGCTCAGCGATCTCCATCGCCTCCTCGACCGAGTAGGCAACTTCACTCCGCGCCATCTCGATCCCCAGGCTGTCCATCGTATTCTTAAACTCGATCCGGTCCTCTCCCCGCTCGATGGCATCGACCTGTACGCCGATCACCTGTACGTTATATTTATCCAGTACCCCCGATTTGGCGAGCTCCGAACATAAATTAAGTCCTGACTGCCCACCGAGGTTTGGCAGCAGGGCATCCGGTCTCTCTTTCTCTATGATCTGTTCAATCCGCTCTGCATTTAATGGTTCGATATATGTAACATCCGCCGTCTCCGGATCTGTCATGATCGTTGCCGGGTTGGAATTCACCAGTACGATCTCATATCCCAGATTCCTCAGTGCCTTACACGCCTGGGTACCGGAATAATCAAATTCACATGCCTGTCCGATCACAATGGGACCGGAACCGATAATTAGGACCTTATGGATATCTTTTCTCTGTGCCATTCTCATTTCCTCCTGTTTGTCGCAATCATAGTTCCTACCTGATATTTATCTTTTCTATTATAGCATCACCCGGCGCCAAAATCCATAACAAATTGCATCTATACTGCATTTTCTAAAATATTGTTGACATCTGCATTTTGTGAGTATATTCTATACACAAAATTGATATAACGCCTTTCACTTTCTGGTGATTTTTTTATTATGGGAGGTTTTTTATGAAAAGGGAAGAATATCCAAGACCGCAGATGGTACGCGAACACTGGAAAAATCTGAATGGAAACTGGCGGTTTGCTTTTGATGATCAAAATATTGGGATAAAAAATAAGTGGTATAACGATACCTCCGCTTATGACAAAGTGATCCAGGTACCTTTTGTATACCAGAGCCCGTTAAGCGGAATTGGAGATAAAACTCCTCATGATATTGTCTGGTATCAGCGTGAATTTGAAGTAACGTGTCATAAAGAACAAAAAGTTTTACTTCATTTTGGCGCTGTGGATTACGAAGCGGATCTCTATGTGAATGGTATGCATATCTGTCATCATATGGGAGGCCATACTTCTTTTGAAGCAGATATTACGGATGCATTAAAGGACGGAATACAGCTTTTATCCGTAAGAGTACAGGATGTACACCAGGACGAATCCATACCGCGCGGCAAGCAGTTCTGGGAAAATGAGTCCCGAAAAATCTGGTATACCGCTTCTACCGGCATATGGCAGACCGTATGGCTTGAGGTAGTGGAGAAAACCTATATTTCGTCGCTATTTATCACACCACTTTATGATGAGGGGAAAGTAAAAATTGAACTGGAGTTATCGGCAGACCGTCCCTGCCAGAATACAATTATGAATGTAGATTATACCATTTCCTTCCATGGAGAAAAGATTGCCGGAGGAAGGGTGGAAACAATCACAGCAAAGAGTTCTTTTACAGCCGATTTATTCCAGGAACATATATTCCGGATGAATTATCATGGTGAAAGCTGGGCGTGGTCTCCCGAGGCGCCAAATCTATTTGATCTGGAACTCACGCTGAATGCGGATGATAAAATTTATGACAAGGTGTATTCTTATTTTGGAATGAGAAAGCTGGAAAGCAAAAATGGTATGGTATACCTGAATAATATGCCCTATTACCAGAAGCTTGTTCTTGATCAGGGGTATTGGCCGGAAGGATTATTGACAGCCCCTTCGGATGAAGCCTTTGTCACCGATATTAAATATGCAAAAGAAATGGGCTTTAATGGCTGTCGTAAACACCAGAAGACAGAAGATCCCCGGTTCTTGTATTGGGCGGATCAGCTTGGTTACATTGTGTGGGGAGAATGCGCTGCACCTGCAATATTTAACAGGGATTCTGTGGAACGCCTGATGATCGAATGGAAAGATATCATCCGCAGGGATTTTAATCACCCATCCATTTTTACATGGGTTCCTGTTAATGAAAGCTGGGGAGTACCTAATATCTCTTTTGACCGTCAGCAACAGCATTTTTCACAGGCATTATATCATTTTATACATTCGCTCGATACAACAAGGCTTGTCGTATCCAACGACGGGTGGTCTCTTACCGAAACCGATCTTGTTACCATCCATAATTACGCACATGGACAGGAAAACGAACAAGAAAAATACGAATACTTTAAGGAGACATTACGAACCAGAGAAAACATAATAAAAAGACCGTCCAGTCCATGGCCGACGTTTGCAGAAGGGTTTTCATATCAGGGCCAGCCAGTTTTATTAACCGAATTTGGAGGAATCAGCCTTGATACAAATAGTAAAGAAGGCTGGGGCTATACTGCTGTTGAAAATGAAGAGGAATTTTTAAGAAATTATAAGCGTGTTATAGATGCTGTTTATGCTTCTAAGGCATTATGGGGCTTTTGCTACACACAACTTATGGATGTGGAGCAGGAAACGAATGGTCTGCTGACATATGACCGAAAACCTAAATTAAACATTGAAAAAATAAAAAAGATAAATGATGGATTTCATGTGGGTACGGTAGAGTAAATAGAGTTTGAACAGGTCTTTGATATTGCTACGAGGTAATAAAAGTAAAACAGACAAACAGAAAATTATTTTTGTGTTGTAATAAAAGTATGAGAAGTATATAATTATAGTCAGAAATATAGTATGGAGGTGCTTGATATGTGCGTTGTTTCGATAAATGTTCCAGATGAAATATTGCTGGATTTACATGAAAATGAAGAGGATTTTGCGGCATATACAAAATGCATGCTTGCCGTGGATTTATATAAAAACAGAAAAGTTTCGCTAGGATATTGTGCCGACATAGCAGGTATGGCAAAAGAGGATTTCGTAAAGTATCTTGGCAAAAACGGGATATCCATCTTCTCTTTTGAGAGTGAAAAAGAATTTTTGGAGGAATTGGCAAATGCGTAAAGTGATAGTAAATACTACACCTTTGATTGCATTATGCCATGTTGGACAGCTTGAATTACTAAAGAAAATATATGGGGAAATTATGATTCCACAAGCAGTATATCGGGAATTGTCAGAAAAGAAAGAATCCATATGCAAAGAGCAGGTGGATAACGCCCTTAATTGGATTCATGTGGAAAAGATAGAGAACCAGATGGCAAAATCCATGTTCAAAACGCAATTACATGATGGTGAAGTGGAGGTTATGATTTTAGCAAAAGAGAAAAATGCAGATATTGTTATTATAGACGATGCCAATGCAAAAAAGCATGCAAAATACTTAAAATTACCCGTGACTGGTACACTTGGTGTTTTGATAAAGGCAAAGCGGCAGGGGCATATAAATGAGTTAAAACCTGTTATACAGGAGATGATAGATAAAAATATTTATATCTCCGAAAAAGTCATGAAAATTTGCCTGGAACAGGTAAATGAAGAAATGTAACTGTGACTCTAAAATGGCTCTATCCTGTCAAGAGTTGGAATAACGGATAAATCCCGGAAATGCTGATAAATAGGCGTTCCCGGGATTGCTTTATACCTGCAAACAAATTTTATGAACTAATTGCCATTCATATATCTTCATGTTACAATAAATTTACGGAAAGTACCCATGACAGGGCGTTAAGTATCCGGGGGGACGCTAGTTTAGCGTCGAACGGAGCAAAACGTAGAGGTAGCCTCCCGAGTTTATGAAAACCGGCGTGCCGGAATACATAGGAAGGGAGGTGGCGCCAATGACTGCTTTTGAAATCGTTTCGATTTTCATAGGAATATTAGCATTGCTGATATCCTTTGGCAGCTTAATTGTTGCGTTGCTTGCCTTTCTCGATAAGAGAAACAAGCGCAAATAAAAATGCCTATCCTGTCTGCCCACAGGATAGGCGGTGTCCGTAAGGACAATCATTAACCTAAACTCGGAGCATCCACTTTGGAGTGGGTGCTTTCCCTTTGTAATGTTATAATACCATTAAATGTGAAATGATTCAAGAGATTTCTGCTAAAAAATCTGTAGACACCTGTTGATAATTATTTAATATGTTTTACCTGTGAAGAAAGTATTTCTGACACATTTTTCACCGGATATAAAGCCAAATATCTTAATACATATGCTTGAAACATTTAGAAAGCTCAAGGGAGATGAAAATTTCATCATGGTTATGGAACATATAATTATGGGGTTTAGGGAATATAACCATTTGCAAATATATGCGAATTGCCATAATTTTGTGGAAAAACAGTCATTTATGTGGTAATATTATAGAAGCAAAGATAAAAACAATAAGTTGATTCAGTAACAAGGAAATTGACAGTAATTTTGAAGAACCGTTATGAGTAAATTGTTTTTATGTATTAAACAGAAAACTATCTGTTACTAATGGTTACGAATTAGTCTAGCTGTGGCAACTAATGTAAAGAAATTGGTCGCAATCCTATATGGGTACAGTGTGACGCAAAGGAACTGCTGAAATTTAAACCGATACAGCAAAAACAATGGAAAAGCATCAGGCAGGTAATAACTAATATGGTTTTTATGGTTTTGCCAATAAAAACATAGCCCAATTTGTATTTATGTAAAGTAAAATAAATATGGTATTATTAAATATAAAGAAAGGAATTAATTATGTCAGAATCGAATGAAAAAAACTTATATAAGGACATTGAACAAAATGCAATGAAAAAAGTGTCTGAAAATGTCAGTGAAAAAGCTCTAAATACAATTATAAATTTGATTAAAAGTAAATATGGAAAAGCGTGTGTGGCAACTGGCAGTGCGTTTAGAGCATATCTTAAAAATTCTGAAATAAGATATAATAAGATAAAGACTTTGGCGGATCTATCTGAACCTAGATTGCTGGAGGGAAGAGATGGGATATATGTAGATGTATTCGTGAAATATAAGAATAAAAAAATTTCCACTACAATAGTTGATAATTTAATGAAAATCAGCAATAATATTATCATTATAGGTAGCGGTGGAACAGGTAAATCAATGATAATGCGACATTTATTTTTAAATACATATCATAGAGGAGAATATATTCCTGTTCTGATAGAATTAAGGAAAATTGGAGATATTAAAGATGAGAGTGCGTTACTTAATTTGATTCATTATTGCATAGAAAGTTTTGATGTTAAATTGAATCAAGAGCATTTTGAATATAGCCTAAGATCAGGTAAATATCTATTTTTATTTGATGGATTGGATGAAGTAAAAGAAGATTATCGTGAAAAAGCATCGCAATTAATACAAGAAATAAGCAAAAAATATCCAGATAATTGTTATATCGTTTCTTCGAGAGAAGAGGGAGTAAGCTTTCACGAATTAGAAACATATACTTTATTAAATGCATGCCCACTAGAAAAAAAACAGGCAATTGAATTAGTTAAAAAAATTGGTAGAAATGATAAAAAAATAGTCGAATTTGCTAATTTATTGGAAAGTGAATTATATGATAAACATATGGATTTTGCATCAAATCCGTTGTTACTAACTATGATGTACATTACATTTATAGATAATAATATGATACCTGAACATCTAACAGATTTTTATGAGAGTGCATATGATGCTTTATATAAAAGACATGACGCAAATAAAGAAGGATTATTTAATCGTGAATATAAATGTAAAAAAATGGGAGAACGGGAGTTTAAGGATTTATTTTCTTATTTTTGCTTTCAGTCATATTTTTCCCAACAATATGAATTTAGCAAGGAAGAAATATGTGCTTATATTAAAAGGGGCATAAAAAGATTAAATTTAATAACTTCTATAGATAATCCACAAATGTTTTTTGATGATATTAAAAATATTGTATGTTTAATAGTAGAAGAAGGGAATAGATATAAATTTGCACACCGTTCTTTTCAAACGTATTTTGCAGCATATTATACTGCAACACATGTTACAGACGAACTACAAAAAATATTTTTGAAGAAAGAGTTAGACAAAAAACATTTTTTTCGTGAAGATTTTTTATATATGTTATATAGATTAGAAGGGGAACGTTTTAATATTAATGTGTTGGAAACTGGATTAGAAGATGTTCTAAATAAGTTAGAAAATAGTGAATCCCCTCAATTTGACTTTTTTAAGATTGCTTATCAAAGCTTATCGGTTCATGGTAATATATTATATAGAGGGGTTAATTCTACTATACATATGGATATTCCCTATGAGAGAAATATTATTCTGCTTTTTAATAATTTATATCATAATAAAAATTATAAAGATAACGTATTGAGTAAAAAAATTATCATGTTATTGAATGAACATAGTGTAACTTTTAAAGAAAAAAAAGAGATTGAAATTGAAGACTTGGCGAATATTAAACCTGAGAGTAAAAAAAAGGAAATTTTAGAACTACTTTATAAGTACTGTAAAATTGATAGCCTGCTGGAAAGAATAACAGAATGGATGTCAGAACAGAAGAGAAAAAAGATTAGTATAACAGAAAACAGTGCTGAAGATGAAATGTTGAAAATGCTATAATTAGGCATATTGTTGTAGAATTTAATATGATTGATGGGAGGAATATAGATGTCAAAACAAAAATTGATTATTATAGCAGGTTCTCCGTGTGTGGGGAAAACGACAGTAACACAGAAACTTTTTACTTCTTATGAAAACAGTGCCTATTTTGATGGCGATTGGGCATGGTGTGTCAATCCATTTTCGGTTGATGATCCGAGGTTGAGAAATGGTGATAAAACAATGTCATTTGCGTTATCAACATATTTAAACTCTAGTTTTGATTATGTCTTTTTTTCATCGGTGGTTGTTGTGGATAAAACAATTCGAGAAGCGATATTAAAAGATATAACAGCAAAAGATTATTCCGTTATTGGCATTACTTTGACCTGTTCAGAGGAAACTTTGCGTGAACGCCATAAAAAGCGTGGAGATCAAAATGAATGCTCCTTTTTCTGGCTGCATTTAAAGCCATACAAAGACGATTATGTTATCAATACAGATAATAAAAGTGTTCAGCAAATAGTTGATGAAATAAAAGCTATTGTAGATAGTGAGGTAAATGAATAGTGGAAATTAGAACAAATGATTTAATTGTGTATAAGATTCATGCATTTTTTATAATTATATGTAGTTGTAAGCAGAAATAGCATTAGAGATCTACGATATTATAATATGCCGTAAGATTAAATTTTGTATTAAACAGAACACTAATAATATAAGTAGAAAGAATCAAGAATATGGCTGTGGCATTAAAAAAAGATTATCAGAGAGTTTTGAACGAACAGAAAAAAAGGAAATTCAAAACCTATAGTTGGACTGAAACAGATAAAAGAGGGAAAGGAAAAATACTATAATACTGTGTGTGACAGATTGGAGAAGAAATACAGAGATGAGGCAATATCAAGTTAGGATTACAGAGTTGGCATATGTTACATCCGAAGCTATTGAACTATCTTCCAGAAGATAAAAATTCACCTAAAAATGAAAGGAATAGTTAAAATTAACTATAAGATTGTTTCCTCAGATGATTTTGAAGCATTGGCAAATGCAATGATGAAAGCATATTCGGAAGAACCTTGGAATGAAAAGTGGACAAAAGACAAAGCAAAACGAAGAATTGTATCAATAATGAGCAATTATGAGGCTTTTGGGTTAGCATCAATTCTTAATAATGAAGTTATTGGCGGAGTGCTCGGCTTTATTGATCCTTATGCGGAAGAGGATTTTTTCTTTGTGTCAGAATTGTTTGTTATTCCAAAATGGAAAAAGAAAGGTGTTGGCAAAGATTTATTGTTCAATTTAGAACAAAAGTTAAAAGAAAAAGGAATATATATAATACAGTTAATCACGATTGAAGATAATGAAGCGTTTTACAAAAAGGCGGGATTAGCTAAAGATTTTGTATCAGTAATGTTTAAGAAATTACAATAAAATATGGGATGGTCAGACATAGATGAAAAGGATTGTATATATTTTAAATCTGGTTCTACCCACGATTCTTTTTTATTGGGTTTATAGCAAATGCGGTATTATTCCCGCTGCTTGTTTGTCTGTTCTTGTTAGTGGTATCTTCCAGGCTGTTCAGTTTTATAAAACGAGGAAAATTTCCAACACAGCTGTGCTGGGATTATTAGGATTAATCATTGCCGGAATATCGATTTCTTTTACTGGAAATGAAAAATATTATTATGTTCCGGGATTGGTGAAAAATATGATTACCATTGGAGTTTTATCTGTCTTATTGATACAAAAGAAAAGCGTTCTGCATTATCTGACAAAGGATTTTGAAATTGCAGCAATCGAACAGATACCGCAGGAAAATATGCGCCTGCTAAATGTGATATGGCTACTATTTTTTGGATGTAAAATAATGGTTAAGATCATAGGGATTATTTATCTGGATTTTCATAAATTATACTGGCTGGTGTTTTTGATGGGAGATCCGGCAATGGTTCTTATGATTGTTGTGTCTGTTATCATAATCCGATTCCAGTTAACTGGTCGGCGCCAATGTTAACCCATATCAAATTGGCGCCGACCGGCTAATACAGAGCAGGCAATGATCGTCCTTTACCTCTGCACCCGCCCGGATCCATCTCCGCTGGCCAGTCTCTCCACCTCTGCCAACGACACAAGATTAAAATCCCCTTCAATAGAATGCTTCAGCGCAGAAGCCGCCACGGCAAACTCCACCGCCTCCTGTGTGGATTTCCCGCTGAGCAGCGCATAGATCAACCCGCCGCCGAAGCTGTCACCGCCACCGACACGGTCTGTGATATGGAGGTGGTATTCTTTGGAAAAACAATAATGTTGTCCGTCATACAGCATCGCTGCCCAGTCATTATCACTTGCCGACAGGGACGTACGGAGAGTAATGGCAACTTTCTCAAAGCCAAACTGATCCGCCAACTGCTTCGCCACACTCTGATACCCCTCTTTGTTCAGCCTGCCTCCGTAGATATCCGTATTTTCCGCCTCAATGCCAAAGACATCCTTGGCATCCTCTTCATTGGAAATACACACATCCACATACCGGCACAGATCCGTCATGGTCTTTTTGGCTTCTTCCCGCGTCCAGAGCTTGCCGCGGTAATTGAGATCACAGGAAATCTTCACTCCCTTTGCCTTCGCCGCCTGGCATGCCTGAAGACAGATCCGGCTGACATTTTCACCAATCGCCGGCGTGATTCCGGTAAAATGAAACCAGTCTGCCCCGTCAAATATGCAGTCCCAGTCAAAATCCTCTGGCTTCGCTTCCTTCAACGCCGAATGATCCCTGTCATAAATACAGACCGATCCTCTCTGGGATGCACCTTTTTCCAGAAAATAAATTCCTACGCGCTCACCGCCCCGGACAACTTTCGATACATCCACCCCATAGTGGCGCAGGCTGTTTACCGCTGCCTGTCCGATCGCATGGGCGGGAAGCTTTGAGACGAAGACAGCATCCATCCCATAATTCGCCAGCGATACTGCGACATTTGCCTCGCCGCCGCCGAACGTCGCCTGCATCTGGTCATTCTGAAAAAAACGGTAGTAGCCGTTCGGCGCTAAGCGCAGCATAATCTCTCCAAAGGTGATCACTTTCGCCATGACTCCCTTGCCTCCTTCACGATTTCCCTCGATTTTACACATATTTCCCTGATCTCATCCCATTTCTGCCCGTCAATAAGCTCCGCTGTCACCATATAGGAGCCGCCGCAGGCGGCGATCAGCGGTGACTTCATATAGTCGCCCAGATTTTTTAGCGAAATGCCGCCGGTAGGCATGATGCGGAACATAGGAAAGGGCGCGCCCAACGCCTTGATCTTCGCCAGTCCGCCGCACTGCTCTGCCGGAAAGAACTTGATCAGCTCCAGACCGGATTTCAGTGCCGCATGATAATCCGTAGCAGTGGAACATCCCGGATAAATGGGTATTTTTTTCTTTTTGGCGTAGTCCACCAGTTCCTGGTCGTATCCCGGCGTCACGATAAAATCACCTCCGGCGCGGATCACCAGATCAATGTGTTCCTTCGTCGTAACTGTGCCAGCTCCCACGATCATCCCGGGGTAAGACTCTTTCATCGTATGGATCGCCGTGTCCGCTCCGGCCGCACGGAAGGTAATCTCTGCCACAGGAACACCGCCATCACAGAGGGCAGATGCCAGAGCCACAGCATCCCGTTCCGGGTGATTCAGCTTCACCACCGGCACGATACCGATCTCCATTATTTTTGTATCCAATTCATTCATACCTGATATCTCCTTTCACGAAGAACCCGCACAGACGCTCCTCCGACGTGCATAAAGTCCTTTCCTGCTTATTTATTTTACACGCCGCTGTAGGCGGCAAACCCTGCGTCGATCGGCAGTACAACCCCTGTTATGGCGCTTGCCGCTTCTTCACAGCAGAGGAAAAATACAGCGCCAAGCAGTTCTTCACTCTCCACAAACCGTCCCATGGGAGTCCCTGACAGAATTTTTTCCGACCGTGCCGTAGGCGTACCGTCTTCCTGGAATAAAAGAGAACGGTTCTGGTTTGATACAAGAAATCCTGGTGCGATGGCATTACAGCGGATGCCCGTCCCCGCAAAATGGGTTGCCAGCCACTGGGTAAAATTGGATACTGCCGCCTTGGCGGCAGAGTACGCCGGTATCTTCGTCAAAGGGATATAGGCGTTCATGGAAGAAATATTGAGGATGTTACCTGACTTCCTCTCCACCATATCCCCGGCAAATACTTTGGATGGAAGCAGTGTCCCCTGGAAATTTAATTTAAATACAAAATCCACGCCATCTGCATCCAGATCAAAAAAGGTCTTCTGCCCCTGCTGCGCCTCATGATGATACTCATTGTCCGTGGTCGCACGGGGATTGTTTCCACCGGCGCCATTGATCAGTATGTCACAGGGACCAAGATCCTCCCTGATCTGACTTCGCACTTCTTCCAGTGCTTCCTGTTCCAGCACACTGACCGCATAACCTTCACAGACAAAGCCCTCACCTCTTATCTCATCAGACAATTTTTTTACACTGTCACCGTTGAGATCAAGTGCGGCAACCTTTGCTCCCGCCTGGGCGAATGCTTTCGCCATCGTGCCGCACAGGATTCCGCCTGCCCCAGTGATCACTACAACCTTTCCTGTAAAATCAACATTCAATGGTAGCTCCATCATAATAATCCCAATCCTTTCTACTTTTAAAAACCAAAAAATTTCCTGGTATTTTCATAACTTAGATCTGTTATCAGCTGATCCAGATATTTTTTATCCTCCGGGTACTGTCCACTCTCCACCCATTCTCCCACCAGCTCACAGAGAACGCGACGGAAATATTCATGGCGCGTATAACTGAGAAAAGAACGGGAATCTGTAAGCATCCCCACAAAACGTCCCAAAACCCCGTTGGCAGCAAGATCCGTCAACTGTTTACGCATGCCCGGACGACTGTCATTGAACCACCATGCGCTGCCCTGCTGGATTTTCCCGGCCGTACCGCCCCCCTGAAAACATGCCATGATCGTGGCGATCGCCGTATTATCCGTCGGATTCAGTGAATACAGGATCATTTTCGGAAGCCCGTCATTTTCTTCAAATGCATTGAGCAGCGGTGCCAGATTCCAGACGCCGGAACGGCTGTTGACTGCATCATAGCCGGTATCAGCTCCCAGTTTTGTGAACTGGGGGCGATTGATATTTCTCAGACAGCCGAAGTGGATCTGCATCACCCAGTTTTTCTCGGCATATTTTTTTGCACAGGCAATCGTGACCCTTGTCTTATAAGCATCTGCCATTTTCTTCTCTGGACATTTCCCAGACATGGCTATGGTAAATGCTTCATCCGCCAGCTTCAGGCTGGGTTCCTCAAACATACAGTAATCCAATCCATGATCCGCACAAAGACAGCCGCGGTCGCCAAAATAGTCAATGCGCTCACAAAGCGCTTCGATCACAGATGCTGTAGACGTCAAACGCCGTCCCGTTGCATCCGATAACAACCGGATATATTCATCAAATCCTGCCTTATCTATATTCACCGCCCGGTCGGGACGAAATGCCGGAAGCACCCGGATCTCCATCCCCAGCTCTGCCGCCAGTTTCTCATGAAACCGGAGGTCATCCACCGGATCATCCGTCGTGCACACCGCACGCACACCAAACTTTCTCATCAGGGAGCGCGCCGAATAACCTTTCAGAATCTCATTGCAGCGGTCATAAATATCATCCGCATTTTCTCTGGTAAGCGGTTCACTGATCCCAAACCCTCTCTGTAATTCCAGATGGCTCCAGTGGTATATGGGATTTCCCATAAGCTCCGGCATCACACTGGCAAACGCACGGAATTTTTCACGGTCCGTCGCATCTCCCGTAATTCTGTCTTCTGTAATTCCTGCGGCTCTCATAACCCGCCATTTATAATGATCGCCGCCAAGCCATACCTGGGAGATATTCTCGAACCTCCGGTCCTCTGCGATATCCTGCGGACTGATATGGCAGTGATAATCAATAATCGGAAGCTTTTCTGCCACTTCATGATATAATCGTACTGCTGTCGGGGTAGACAGCAGAAAATCTTCATCCATAAATGTCTTCATCAATCTCTTCCTTCCAGACGGTCTAACATATCCCAGCATCCCAGCATATACATAATGCCGAGAGCACGGTCGTACAATCCGTATCCCGGGCGGCACTCCTCGCCCCATATATGGCGTCCGTGATCGGGGCGGATATACCCCTCATACCCACAGTCATGATAAGCCCTCATGATCTCCAGTATTCCCACATCCCCGTCACAGTCACGGTGGGATACCTCTGAAAAATCCCCATTGGCATAATGCTTCACATTCCTTATATGGGCAAAGGCAATCCTGTCGCAGTGCTGACGGATGATATCCGGGATATCATTATCGACATTTGCTCCCAGTGAACCAGAGCAGAGACACAGACAATTATATTCATCGTCCACCATCGATAAAAAACGCTCAATTGATGCCTTATCCACCAGAAGTCTAGGCAGCCCAAATATATCCCATGGCGGATCATCCGGATGGATCGCCATACGGATCCCTGTCTCATGACAGACAGGCATGACCGCCTCCAGAAAATATTTGAGATTATCCCACAGCTTTTCCTTCGTCACCGGGCGGTACGCCTCAAACAGCTCGTCCAGCTTCGCCATGCGCTCCGGTTCCCAGCCCGGAAATGTCATGCCATGGAGGTTTTTCAGAATATAATCTGCCATCTCCCGGTAATCCTGCTGGATCTTATCTTTTTCATAATAGAGCGCCGTGGAACCGTCCTCCAGCGGATGAAAGAGATCCGTCCTTGTCCAGTCAAAGATCGGCATAAAATTATATGTTACCACCTTCACGCCAAATTTCGACAGATTGCGCAGCGTTTCTTTATAATTCTCAATATATCTCTCCCGGGAAGGCAATCCGATCTTGATATCATCATGGACATTAACGCTTTCCACCACATCCATATTGAAACCATATCCCTCGATCTGCTGCCGCACCCTTTCAATCTCGTCGATCTCCCATACCTCGCCGGCAGGCTTGTCGTGAAGCGCCCATACAAGCCCCTTCACACCGGGGATCTGCCGGATCTGCTCCTGTGTTATACTGTCATTTCCCTCGCCATACCAGCGAAATGTCATCTGCATGGTCCATGCCTCCTTTTTCTGATAAAATAGAAATTTTCCTGCCTGTACATAAGACGGTTAAATCCGCGTATCAAAAATACCACAGAAAGAATCGACTGGATCTTTACCAGTAAATGCGTTTTCCCCTGCCATCAGTTTTTCCACCAGGGCATCCAGTGTACCCTCCTTGCTGTCATAGGTATTGATATAGGTGCGCGCCTGTGGGATATCTGCCAGCACAAACGGGTGTCCTGTTCCGACCACGACTACCGGAAGTTCAAATACATACCACGGGATCTCCCCACCGCCCTTAGTCATACCAAACGCCGGTCTTGCCACTGGCTGGAATCCGCCGGCGATATCCACCAGCGTAATGATCAGATCCTGGTTTTCACGAAATTCTTTAATCGGAGTCTTGCCCGCAAAGTACATATTCAGATCTGGTTTCTTTCCTTCCTGTGCCTCTTTCAGCATCTGATCAAGAGGACTTTCGTAAATAAAGGCATCAAAACCCTTTTCCTTCAGTTTATCCCTCAACGTCTCGGCCGGAGAAGACTTCCCGGCGAACAGCGCTCCCAGCCCCGGCGCAGACAGCCCCTTTACATGCACGATCATGATCCGCTTATACCGTTCGGGTGTAAGAGGAAGCACATCCTTATCCTTATATTTAACCAGTGTGATCGCCCTGTCGGTGATCTTTTTCTGCATCTCCGTATGCTCTTTACAACCAATCACGTCCTGCAGTGACTCCCTGGGAGGCACCAGCTCGTTTTTTGACTTTTTATGCAGTCCCATATGAGCTTTCAGTGCCAGGATCCGGTGCAGGGCATCATCCAGACGCTCCTCGCTGATGCGCCCATCCAGATATCCCTGCTTCATACTGGCGAAATCTTCTTCCATTTCATTGAAGAACAGGAACATATCCACCCCTGCTGCAATGGCAGCCGGAAGGACGTCACTTCTCTTCATGCGGCAGGTAAGTCCCACCATATGAGAGGCATCGGTCAGAATCATCCCGTTAAATTTCAGTTTTTCTCTCAGGAGACCCTGGATCAGTTCCGGCGACAATGTTGCCGGCATCATTTCCTCATCCGTGATGCCAGGATTAAAATGTCTGGCATAAGCAGGCTGCATGATATGTCCTGCCATGATCGCCTCCAGTCCGTTGTCGATCAGATTCTGGTATACCATGCCAAATGTTTTGTCCCACTCCTCACAGCTCATCGTATTAACGCTGTTCGCGACATGCTGGTCGCGGAAATCAAGACCGTCTCCCGGGAAATGCTTTGCCGCACAGCAAAATCCCGGATTTTCATGCGCTCCGTCCAGATACGCCTTGGTCATTGCCGCCACACGCTCCGGGTCATTGCCATAGGTGCGCAGACCGATCACCGGATTTTCCCAGTTATATAAAATATCGCTGACCGGCGCAAAAGACAGATTGCAGCCGATCGCCGCCGCCTCTTTGTTCGCCATACGCCCAAGCTCATAAGCGTACTCCACCTTGCCTGTCGCCGCGATCTTTGTCTGGCTCCCGATCATCGTGCCGTCTGTACATGCCCCGTCGCCGCCATTCTCCGTATTGCAGGCTATGATCAGCGGGATTTTGCTGTTCTCCTGCAGGATACGGTTCTGTTCATGGATCTCTTCTGCCTTCCCCGGATTGTACCGGATGCCGCCGATGTGATAGTCTTTGACCGTCATCTTAAGATAATCTTCCTCCCGGCTCGATCCCATATTAAAGAATAACTGCCCGATCTTTTCGTCCAGGGACATATCTGCAATCGTGTCCTCCACCCATTTACAATCCTCATCTGTCAGGTAAAAGGGCTTTGCTTTCATATCTACCATGTTCTACCTCCCATTCAGGTTATTTAAGAATTTTTCTATCAGCTCCTGCTGATATCTGCCTCGATAGGTTCCCGCCAGCAGGTGCGGCAGTGCGTCTGGCACAAATTCTTTCCAGCTGTTATCTTCGTGACGCACCAGTACCGGATAAAAATATACTCCGTTTTTTTCTGCCGCCTCCAGATCTCCCACTGCATCGCCGCACATCAGTACCTGATCCGGTGCATATCCCTGTTCCAGCAGACTGCCGATGCAGAACGCCTTACTGCCAGCGTCCTGCGCCATCACCACATCCGTGTGCTCCAGCAGATGATATTTCTCCCATTCATTCAGAACCGCTTCCCGGTTTGCACTGGACACCACTGCCACATCTGCGCATTTATGTGCCTCTGTCAATGCGTCCCGTACTCCGGCAAAGGGATGGACCTTCTCTTCCGGCAGCGTTTCCACCGCCTTGTTCACTGCCTCACTCCAGGCAAGCGCCTTCCGCAGACAGCTGCTGTCGTTCTCTCTGATAACACGCTTAAGCGCTGCATTGGACAGCTCCGGAGTCGTCCGGACCCACTTCTCCAGCACTGGTAGTTCAGCGATCGGGGTACACTGATCATGGATCTCCCGCAATGCCTTCACCAGACCTTTAAAACGGTTGATGCCTCTTGTCATGCTATAGAGATTGATTTCATTCCACCGGGGAAGGATCTCGTCCTGCCACCTCTCCAGTCCCCATTCCCGCACCATACATGGTCCGAAACAATAAAAATGCTTACTGTTCATCGTATCCATGGCACAGCCGTCGCTGTCCACACAGACGAGAAAATCTTTTTGCCTCTTAAACTGACCTGATCCTCTATTTTCCATCCTTCACTCCTTGATGCCTGCGTGCCAGCTCTGCCACATTTTCTTCTACTCTTCTCCGGTTCAGGGGATAGATAAACTGCAGGCAGACCGCCACCAGTACAAAACCAATCGCGGGAGCTATACAGGACAACTTAAAGATGCCCTCCGTTACGTCTGGTTCAAACGCTGTCGCCTGGGTATAACCGATCAGGGAGAGCAGGGATCCTACCAGCCCGGATGACAATGCCTGTCCGAGTTTCCGGGCAAAGGAATACACAGAATATATTGTGCCATCTTCCCGGACTCCGTTTTTTACCTCGGCATCGTCGATCACATCCGTGATCATCGCCCACACGATCGTATTAAAGAAGCCCAGTCCGATATATGCTACCGTGAAGAAACCAACATAGACATATGGATTTGCCGGATGAACAATGAGACAGGCAATAAATATGACCGCCGAAATCAGACAGGAAAATACGGAAAGCTCTTTTTTGCCAAATTTTGTGGAAAGTTTTACGGCAAAAGGAGCGCAGATCGCCAGCACGGCGATTGAACTGGTAAAGGACGAGGCGGATTGCGCCGCACTGCTCCCATAAAAATTGGGAAATACATATCCCGCCATTCCCTGCATGGTAAGCATGGCGAGCAACAGAGCGATCGCTGCAGCGATGATTCCCAGCAGTGCCCGGTTTGTAAACAGATTTTTAAATAATTTCGCAACATTTAGTTTTTCATTATTTGCCGGAACTTCCACACGTTCCCGCACAAGATTGAAACAGAGAAAATAACATATGATCGCCAGAATACTGAATATACCTGCGATCACCGTCATCCGGGGACCCGAAAGCACCGTATTTCCCTTTACTGTAATATAGGCAAAGATCGGCGTACCCGCCCCGATAATCAGCCCCGCCAGCGTCGCACCGATCGTTCGCCAGGTGGAAAGCTCCGCACGGTCTTTTGGCTCTGGTGAGATCGCAGAAGCCATAGAACCATACGGTATATTGATGGAAGTGTAAAAAATGGAACCCCACAAAATATATGTGACGACCATCCAGACAACCTTAAATCCATACGGCATACCGGAGAACCCGGACTGATAGATCAAAAAGGAGGCGATCGCCACCGGACCGCACATCCGTTTGATCCACGGTCGAAATTTGCCGTCTTTTGTCGGTCTGGAACGGTCTACGATCTGCCCCATCGTCACATCTGTGACGGCATCCACAAAACGCGCCGCCATCATCAGCAGGCCTACTACTGCTGCTGAAATACCCATTACATCCGTATAAAACTTCAACATAAAACTGGAAGATAATATAAATGTAAAATCATTACCAAAATCACCAAACATATATCCCAGTTTGTCCTTCATCCCGAACGGACGGACAGAAGAGGATTTTGTTGTCGAATTTGTATTCATGCTTTTCACCTTTTCCTTATTTCTTACTTGTTTTCTTTCAAGTTAGAAATAGTATGGCTCAATACGGAAATAGTATACTCTGATAGAAATTTTTTCATTAAGATGGAAATGATCTAAAAATATTTTATCATTAGTAATACAATTACTCATATAAAATTTAGTAATGTTAAGTTTAGTAATTTATATTTTAGTAATTTAAGTTTGACTAAATAACAAAAACATGATATAGTAGAAATATAGTTGAATGGAGGTAAGATTATGTTTATTGGCAGAGATCGTGAACTGGCATCCCTTAACCAGTTATATGCATCGGACCGCTTTGAATTTACCGTCATCTATGGCCGCCGCCGTGTGGGAAAAACGGCACTTATTAATCAGTTTATCTGTGATAAAAAAGCAATCTATTTTATGGGTGTAGAGAGCAATGAAAAACAAAATCTGGAAAATTTCAGCAAAAATATTATGGAATCAGGGACAGATATTCCGACCGGGACGGCTTTTGTCTCATTTCAGGCTGCATTAGAATATGTTTTTCAGCTGGCAGAGCGTGAAAGACTGATTTTGGTGATCGATGAATATCCCTATGTGGCACGTTCTTCCAGGAGTCTTGCTTCCACTTTACAGCTTCTTATTGATCAATACAAAGACAGCTCCCGATTGATGCTGATCCTTTGTGGCTCTTCCATGTCTTATATGGAAGATCATGTACTTGCCTATAAAGCCCCTCTATATGGCAGGAGAACATCACAAATGAAACTATTGCCCTTTGATTTTGCCGATACATGCCGTTATTTTAAAAAATTTTCCGGTGAAGACAAAGCAGTTATTTATGGCATGGTGGGAGGAACACCACAATATTTGTTGCAAATGAATGACAGAATAAGCATTGAGGAAAATATTAAGAATACATTTCTGAATCCCACATCCGCTCTTTTTGAAGAGCCTGAAAATTTACTTAAGCAGGAAGTACGGGAACCCGCACTTTATAACGCCATTATTACAGCCATTGCCTCCGGCGCTTCCCGCATGGCAGAAATCGCCACAAAAGTCGGCGAAGAAACCAGCGTTTGTGCCGCTTATTTAAAAAATCTTATCGCACTGGGACTCATTCAAAAGGAAACACCTTATGGCATCAAAACATCCCGCAAGTCTATTTACACTATTGATGATAATATGTTCCGGTTCTGGTATCGGTTTGTACCGGGGAATAGTTCAATCATTGCCCGTGGCGCTGCTGATTTGGTCTATAAACGAATCGAACCATACCTCTGTGACTATATGGGAAAAGTTTTTGAAGAAATATGTAAGCAGTATCTCTGGAAACTGTTACTTATCGGTGAAGCCCCTGTGGAATTTAAAGATCTGGGACATTGGTGGGGGACGGATCCCGCCACCCATAGCCAGACAGAAATCGACATTATGGGCGAGGAAGACAAGGATACCGCATTGTTTGGAGAATGCAAATGGACAAATGAAAATATTGATACGGGTGTTTTAGAAACTCTGACAAAGAGATGCCAGATCTTTCATTATCGGAAAATACATTTATTTCTATTTGCAAAAAGAGGATTTACGGATGGTTGTGTGGAAGCTGCCAGGAAGGCAGGAAACGTGACACTGGTGCCGTACAGGGATCTTTTAAAGAAACTTACGTCCGACTAGAAATTATACCATTTTATCTTTTCGTAGTCTTTCGATGCGCTGTCATAGGGAACCAATCCTAAATTTTCTATCAGTCTTATTGCCTTGGTTCCATACTTCTGACGCAAGAATTTAACAAATAACTGTTCATCATAACAATTTGTTTTCTTCCATTGATAAAACTGTTCAATCAGATCATCAAAATGATCTAATATTTGTTTGTCAACCTCATACAATCCAACATCTCCGTCTGCACTTAACATCAATTTTTCCATATCATCACTCTCCATAAATCAAGTTAGCCGTGTGGTGCAAATACAGTATACCACCATAATCCAGTTTCAACAAGCAGTTGAATCCTTTCCATTAATTCTCTTATCTGGTTATTGATGAAATGAAGGAATATAAGGTATGATAAAATTATAAACAAGGAGGGATCTCATATGCCTGACAGTATAAAAACTGGTCGTTTCATCATGAATAAACGAAAAGAACTTGGACTGACCCAGCAGCAGCTCGCCGCTAAATTGAACGTTTCCTATCAGGCGGTGTCCAAATGGGAAAATGGCCAGACGTATCCTAATATTGAAGTATTAAGCTCTCTCGCCAATGTATTAAAGGTATCCGTTGATGACATCCTGGCCGGAAGCGAAAAAGACTCCGAGGTGTTGAGCTACAGCAAAGCGGGAATTGATATCACCTACACAGATACGATCAAAAAAGAAATGTCCCAGTATCTGAAAACAAACGACCATCGTGTCCTAAATGGACTGGGACCGTTTGCTTCATTATACGATATTGAATTCCCGGATATTGAAAAGCCCGTACTGGTATTAAAGTCAGAGGAGCCTGGCTCGAAGCAAAAGCTGGCTGTCGAATACGGCTACACCGAATCCATCTGTCACGATCTGGTCAACCATCTGGTCAATGATATTATTGTGATGGGTGCAAAACCACTAGCTGTCCTGGACACCATTATCTGTGGAAATGCAGAAAAGGATACCGTCAAATCTCTGGTAAAGGGAATATCTGAAGCCTGCCGGAATAATGAATGTTCCCTGGTCGGCGGCGAAACCTCTATACAACCTCTGGTACTGGACGCCGGGATTTATGTTCTCACAGCAAGCATCGCCGGTATCATCGGGAAATCAGATATCATAGATGGCTCTGCCATTCAGGAAGGCGACGCCGTCTTAGCTGCCTCGTCCAACGGATTACATACAAACGGCTATTCTCTTGTCCGTATGCTGATGGATAAAATGCCACAGATCAAGCTGGATAAGATTGATGGTCTGACCTTTATCGAACAGATCATGAAGCCACATACTGCCTATTATCCAGCCGTAAAAAACTTACTTGGCAGAAATATCCTTCATGGAATGGCCCATATCACCGGCGGCGGAATCGAAGGCAATCTCTGCCGGATCATACCGGACGGGCTGACAGCAGAGATCGACCTCTCCGCAATAAAGGTACCAAACCTGTTCCGCTACATCAGACAATGCGGAAATATCAGTGAAGATGAAATGCTGCGCACCTTTAATTGTGGTGCAGGTCTTAATCTGGTTGTACCGCGGAGTGAAAAAGAAACAGTCATAAAACACATAAACCGGTTTCATGACTGTTATGAAATAGGGACGATCCGGAAAGGACCGGTAAAAATCATTTTTAAAAACCGGATAAACTGGAATTAGTCTCACTCCACTTTGTCTATCTGGATCAGCTGAGCGTTGAGGCTCTCGGCAAACCCATCCGGCATCATGCTCCCCGCCATTTTCACCATGGCTTCCGGCGTCATGGATTTCATCATATCCCACATCCCGGCACCCGGAGCAAGCTCGAAGTTTGTCGCCAGCTTCACCGCCTTTGCCGTAACCTCCATCGCCTCTGATGATTTTGCAATATCCTCCAGTTTACACCGGATATTATATTTCCCCTCCGGAAACTCCATCGGCGCCTTCAGATCCAGATCCCCCATCAGACTGAACCAGTTGGCGACGCCTTCCGCACGCTCATTCACCTCTGGCAGCACATAGATTTCCGGTTCTTTCTCCATTCTTTCAATCGTCATGCTGTCCCGGCAGTCACCTGCCACGGCAAGTATCGTATTGAATCCTTTTTTCAGGGCAGCGCGGAATACGAATACTTTGTCCGCACTCTGTACACCCGCCAGCTCTCCGTTCAGGAAAAGGGATACTTCCGGCTGATTGGAATACACCCGGATCTCTGTCGTCTCTCCTGCTCTCTGCGCATAGCGGCGCCCACAAAGGTGAACCATCGGCTCACGGTTCCAGTATGCTTTGTAAATATAATAGCTGTCCTTTTTTGTCCTGCGGTCCATCGTAACAAGTCCCTTATTATTTCTCCCTGACACACCGCCCTCGTTTCTCGCGGCACAGCCAAAATCAAACATATTCCACACATGGCTCGACCAGATCCAGGGACGTTCGCTCAGGACCTTTGCCATATGCTCATGATAAAGCGCCTGGTATTCTTCACTGTAATCCTTGCACGCCGGTTCGGGACCATGATAGGTAATGATCCCCTCACAGCCATATTCTGACAGACCGAGACAGACCTCCGGGTGCACCTCATGAAAATGATCCAGCCAGGGTCCGTTGTCTTCCATCTTCTGACCATACCATCCAAAGTAATGATTGTAGCTCTCTACATCGGTGATGCCGTGCAGCGGACTGTCGAGCGGCGTCATCGAGACATGGGCGATCGTCGTCAGGCGCGTTGGATCCAGTTTTTTACACAAGGCATTGAGTTCCTTATGATTTTCTACTAGTTTTTCTGAAATCCCGCCGATCAGGATCTCATTGGAGATACCCCAGAAACAGATACTGGGATGGTTACGGTTCTGGATCACCAGCTCTTTGAGCTGTGTAATGCAGTTTTCATGTGCCGCCGGATCCTCATTCATTACACTGATAAAGGGAATCTCCGCCCAGACAATGAAGCCCAACTCATCACAGGCATCATAGAAATCCTGGGAATGCTGGTAATGCGCCAGCCTGATCGTATTTGCTCCCAGCTCTTTGATGATCCGTGCATCCTGATAATGATCCTCCCTTGTCAGAGCATTCCCTTTATACAATTTATCCTGATGCCGGCTGACGCCCCGCAACGGAGTCGGGATCCCATTGAGGATAAATCCCTTGTCCGGGTCGCAGGAAAAACTCCTGACACCGACCCGCGCCGACACCTCATCATATGCTTCATTACGTCTCTGCAGCGTCGCCGTAACCGTATACAAATACGGATTTTCACAATCCCATAGTGTGACTTCCGGCACATATAGCTTCACTGCGGTGCTATTCGCCGGGCGCACCGCGCCCGCCACTTCTCTTCCATCAGCATCGCAGATCCGGTACATAACAGTGAAGTTCTCATCTGCATCCCTGACCTCTGATTCCAGTGCAAATTCAGCGCCGCCGCAATCCGCCGGAAAAGCTGTAACTTTCAATCCGCTGGTTCCCCAGTGTTCCAGTTCAAAATGGACGTGTGGCACACTGATCAGATTTACCCCCCGGTAAAGACCGCCATAAAATGTAAAGTCAGCAGACTGTGGGTAGACGCTGCTCTTGTTTTCATTACTGCAGGCAATGACGAGCAGATTATCTCCATGCTTCCTGCACTCATCCGTGATATCCACACGAAATGTCGAGTAACCACCCTCATGATAACAGACACCTTTTCCATTTACATACACGCTTGCCTGCTGCCCCGCCGCCGGAATATCAAGGTACACACGACCGCCGGGCAGAGGCTGTTTAGGGGTCTCAAAAATTCTGGCATACCAGTAGCAGCCCCTGTCATATCTGCCATTTCCATCATGCCCGTCTACGGCATTCCATGTATGCGGCAGATCGACAGTATCCCAATCATCAGGAAATGTCTCCGGTAACCCGGCATCCTTCTGTATGAATTTCCAGTTTTTATTTATATTGATGATATTTCTCATGGTTTCCTCCATTTACGATTTTTCCAGTTTTTTTCTTTCAACTTTTTATCTATGTTATAACTATTCTGACATTTTGCCGGGAGATTTATACCCGAAAATGAAGAAAAAGGGAATGTCCATGTCACAGCATGGAGCATTCCCTTGCTATTAATCATCATAAAAACTACTACTTTTTCAGCGGACCTTTACCTTCACGGTATAGATCCCCATGGCGTAAGAATTGTAATCATACAGCCAGGAATGCCGTACCGTGATCTTCGCTGTCCCCTTTTTCTTTGCCTTTACAACGCCCTTATCATTTACCGTTGCGACTTTGGGATTGGAGGATGTGTACCACAGGCAGTCCGAGTAAAGCGTATACGATTTATTCTTTATTTTAAAATAAGTGACGAGCCTGCGTTTCTTCTTTTTCTTTATCGTGACTTTTTTTGCCGCCGGTGAGATCTCGTCGATATCCCGGAACCGCTTTTTCTTTATGGCGGCACGCGGCTTTTTCTTCGGACAGCACTTTACATATAATTCATAATGAAATCCTTCCTCCGAGCTGTCTTTTACCTTCTTCATATTTGACAGCATTTTGACACAGGCGCTGCAGTCTTTAAATGCTCCCGGTCCGATATAGGTGACTCTTTTCGGAACTATTATTTTCTGCAGTGATGTACAGCCGGAAAAGGCATATTCATCAATCTGTGTCAGATTTCTGGAAAATGTGACTGACCTCAGATTTTTACAATTTGCAAAAGCATACGGACCTAGTATTGCCACGTTCTCTGGGATCCGATAGCTGGTGTCCTTTTTCCCACGCGGATATATTTTTAACCAGACTCCGCCCATAAAATCATAAAAGAAAACGCCGTCTCTGGAGTAAGCCTTACGATCCTCTTTTTGATACTGGACCGACTCCAGATTGGGCAATTCTGCAAACTCCCCTTGATATCGCAAAACACTGCCCAGCGTAATCTGTCTGATCTTTTCAGGAAAACGGAACAGGGAAGGATATTTGTTCACTCTAAACTTTCCCCCATTGCAGGGAACACTCCCCGGGAGCACCAGATGCTCTGCCTCACCATGATAGGAAATAAGCTGTGCCATTATCTCTATTGCACAATCGCCAAACACACTGACCGAATAGGTAAAATCCCCATAAGTGTTGTTTTCCGAGATCAGTCTTCCTCCCGCACTGACTGTATCTGCGGATAACAGGGTCAGTACAAAAGCCATAAAAACCGCAACTATTTTTTTCATAGACATCCCCCTCACGCAAATAAATATTGATACTTATTTTTCTGTCTTCTTATTATTCTCTGTACCCGTCGTTTGATCTCCCCTGGATAATAGGGTTCGTCTGCCAATAGCTGTTCGACATCCCTGTCTCCAAACTGGAAACAGACCGGTCTGCCATATAAATTTTCCACAGCATCCAGTTGTTCATCAAAATTCGTACATATTGTTTTTGCCTCTGCCTCCGGGATCATCGACTCAATTTTTCCTGTCAGCGGATAATCCAATGTCGTATCCGATAACAGTGCTGCCCCGTTATCAAAAATTGGACAGTAATGGTACCTGCCTGCTTCATCCAAAAGAACTGCTATATTATGAGTATGCCGGTCCTCATTGAGAAAAAAAGCATCTAACGTCAAAAGCTTACTTAGATAACCGCCAAACTCCTGCAATCCTGTGATGTCGATCGTCTGCTCAACGAAAAAACGGACCCGCTCTTCATAATCCCGGATCGAGTAGACAGACTGGTGCAGGCTCTTGCCATACATCGACTGAAACAGCCGTTCCAGTGTGATCAGTTTCCAGCCTTCCGGGAGAAAATTTTTACTTCTGCAACCTGTATACCGGTTTTGTTTATATTGCATTTCCTCGGTCTGGTATACTACATATTCTTCTTTTTCCAGGTTACTAAAAGTCAGCAGCCTGGACACAACATACTCTGTCAGACCTTCGTATCCCGCATAATCTGCTTTATACCAGATACCATTCTTTTCCCATTTTAACTGATTTCCTTTGGAAGATTTCCTGCCTTCGCCCTGGATCTCCTGCTCCAACAGCCGGACCATCGCCTCACCTCTCAATCCGTATCCAGAAGTCATCCTCTGCCATTCTTCCCTCCGTTTTTTCGATGATCATAAATGGGTCATAAAAAGGCAGATTCAAATCTTTTAATATCAGTTTCATCTTATCCCTGCTCCTGGGAAAACACCGGGATTCCAAAAAAGTCTCATAGTCCTGATAAGAGGGGTGCTCCTCCCTGCCGAATGCTCTTTTTATCCGATCGTGTGTGTAATTATAAATCTTTACTTTCCGCAGCCGCTCATCCACATCAATCACTGTGCGGATATGATTGCGTTCCATATACCATAGCCGCAGCGGATATTTCTTTTCCGGAAGGATCATCTCCTCCTCCAGCTGCGGGTATTCATTGATCAAATGCAAAAGGGGTACGATGGGTCCCGTAACCTCTTTGATGCCAGACTCCCACCGCTCAATCGTTTTTTTAGACATATGCACAAGCTCTGCGAATTCTGCCTGCGTCAGCTGAAGCCGCTGTCTCGCCGCCCGGATCTCCCATCCCTGCACCGTATCGGAAACCACATATTTCTTCACTGGGTTTCACCCTTTCCGTGTTCATGATAACTGTATTATACCCTTAAAATAAGGGTTGGTCAATTAATTATTGTGCTTACTATGGCATCCTGGCTTTACTCCAACTGACGAATTGGTTGGATTGCAATAAGATTGATTTTGAAACACTTTCTTATGGCGTTGCTTGACTTTCTCAAAAGAGACAAGGATCACAAGCAAAAAAATAATGCCCGCCCTGTTGCAACCAGGGCGGACAACTCTTAGCCCAACGAAGGATTCAAATACCACCCTATCCCATAAAATTTAATCTTGATAGCCGCCTTCTCTGTCACGTCTTCACCCCTACAGTCTTTTTGTTGCCCGTGCCACAAATGCACTTCTTTTAAACGAGAAGGTATAGCCTCTGGAATAGGCAGACAGCTGGGCGTCTGTCCACAAACAAAATACGGCACGCCGCTGGCGCGGTGTTGTATCAAAATGATACCAGCCGCCATTCACATAAACCAGGTTCCAGTAATGCCTCATCCCCCGCGGCGCCGGATACCGTTTTATCATAACATTAGAGATACCCGCTCTGGTCAGCAGCAGTCTCGACACCGAATAATAGGTATAGCAGTCCCCCGACTGATAACGCAGTCCATGGAGCGCTGTGACCCGCCAGTCCCTGTGTGCTGCGTTTTGTACATAACCACACCTTCCCCGGACATACCGGTAAATTGCTTTTGCCTTTTTCTTATCCGGCCAGTTCTTTTTTATAATCCTGCGCAGCACCTGGTCCGCCATGGATTCTGCCGTCCCTGGCACGATTACCCGCACCTTCGCCCAGGATTTTGCCTCATTCCCCGCTTTGTCCTTTGCCTTAAAATAAACTTTATAGATACCACTTTTTTTCCAATTGATCCGGCTAGTATCTGCTTCTATCCCCACCCTGCCATCCCGGTCGTCCACGGCTGACACAAACCGGGCAGGATTCCAGTCCTTTTTCTTATCCGTATAAACACACTGATACGGATCCTTATAGCCAGTATCACTTTTTTTCTTTACCAGCCCTGTGATCACAGGTGCTTTTTTATCTTTCGTTCCCCAGGAAAAATGACAGGTCCCCTCTGCCGCCCTGTAACGGAAACGAGCCTTCCCCGTATACAGATCGATCTCTTTCAATTTCATATTTGTGACAATGCCCGTGTAATCCCCCTCACACTGGAGCCTGCCGGAGGTTTTGCCAGGAGCTATCTTTTTTGCTGTGAGTGTTACATCCTTTTTTGTTATTTCCCATTTTATCTCATCCTCCGGCGGGACCGGATCCACTGCGCCGCCTGTGGCGGAATCTTCTTTTCCATTATCCGGGACAGGAGCAGATACCTGTGTTTTTACCTGGATCTCAAAATAATAGGAGATCTTCCGAATCGTTCCTTTCGATGAGGTATTTCGGATTTTGGCAGAATATATTACTTTTTCTGGAGACTGCCTCTGGATCTGTTCTTCCTGTAGTGCCACCTCGTCAAATGTAACCGGAAGGGACGACGGTTTCCGGAGATTTTTTACAACCCTTACGGTATAGCTTTTCTTTTTCTTATTGACCTTCTGTGTGATCTTCACCGTACCCGTCCTCTTCCCTGTCACGACCCCTTCCCTGCTCACACTGGCGATCCGGGAATCACTGCTTTTATAAGATGCTCCTTTTTTTCTGTTTCCCAGAGAAAGCTGTTTCCCTACTTTTACCTTTTTTACGGCTGATTTCCCCTTTGCCCGTACCGTACTCTCTGCGCCAGGGGACATAATGCCATTCATCGTCAGGGAAATAACCAGCACCATTATTTTTGCGATAGCAAGCCTTTTCATCGCTGCCTCCCTCTATTTTGCCTTGATATACCGGATGTTTGTCACCTTGTTATCCGTTATCTCGATCTGCAGTTTTGATTTTCCTTTTTTATAGGTGTATATGCCAAAGGAATTCTTTCCCTTCCCATATTTCCGCTTTACTTTACTATAACTGCTGCCGATACGGATCCCCTTTTTTGTCGATACCTTCGAAGTCAGGAACGTAATGCCATTGATATACTCCGGTCCTTTCTCCGAATGGGAATAGGTATAGAGGATAAAATCCTTATACTGATAGGTACGGTCCTTCCCCTTATAGGCACAGCTTTTTTTCACCTTTTTCTTTACCGGTTTTCCTGCCTTCTTTATCAGCTTTTTTGCCGGTCCGCCGATCCGTACAGTCACTTTCTTATACGTATAAGCAAATGTTTTTCCTGCTGCCCGGGCAGTCAGCGGAGCGGTTCCCGGTGACAGAAGCCCTGCCACAAGGAGCAGACTCATCCCTGCTGCGACTGCCCTTTTCCTTATCTGTATTTTCTTCATGATCCTACCTCCGTTTTTTATATAAATTTTAGGCGTTTGCGAAACGCCAGAACCTGCATAAATACAGGATCTTTTTGTTCGGGATGCTTCTAAATCTACCCGGTTCAAACAGGATTTCCTGCCAGACTTTGCATTTTCTCATTTTTTCACTTTTTCATTTTTGTAATTACTCCACGGAGAAAAAGCCTTAACCTTCCCTGTTTTTTTATATGCTCGGACGGCTATCCGGTACCGTTTTCCTTTTTTTAGTCCAGATAACGTCTTGCTAACTTTCTTTTTTCCTGAAACAGTGATTTGCTTTTTCTTTGTTCCCGTTGCATAACGAATCTGATAACCCGATGCCTTTTTATTCTTCTTCCAACGGACATAAAGCTTCCCTCCGGCTTTGTCATGTATGCGTATCAGCTTCGCCTGCGAGAGATAATAAGTCGTCTTCTCCTCTGATGTTACCCTTTTCCTTCTGCCCTGATATTTGACAGAAGCGACTATCTTATAACGATACTTAGCTCCATTCTTCTTTGCCCTCTTATCAAGATAAGTGCTACCTTTTTCCCCTATCCACTTTATCTCTTCTCCATTCCGGTAAATGGTATATTTTGTTGCGTCTTTTTTCTTCTTCCAGGAAATTTTTATGCCCTTCTTCGTATTCGTCAAAGAAAATGTTACGGCAGTGTTCCAGCTTTTATCCACTTTTCCATAAGCGTCCAGATGATAAGTCACTCCATTTATAACATGGGTTCCCGCATATTTGAAAAAATTCACGGTGTATACTAACTCCGCCGGCATCCCCTGACCATCTACCAGATTGGAAAGGGTAATTTTGTAACGCTTACCAGCGTAGGAACTTGTCCCCGAATTTAATTTAGGCGGTGCAAAGCTGATAAATTCCCCCCAGAAGGAGGACTCCTCCAGCCCATCCTCAGAGGAAGTGCGATACTCTGACTTTCCGGTCACCAAATCCGTTATCGTTACCTTTAAACCGGTTGTTGACAATTTCAATTTGTCAGTGTTCAGATTCACTGTCCAGTATGCCGCCTTTGACAATTCTTCTGCTGGAAAATCTCCCGCCGCCGGCCACGCATACGCTGCCTCATTATTTTTAACCGCCGTTCCTTGCGGATTCGGGTTGTCCGTGTACTCTACCGTCTGACAGGCGTAATTGCCAAAAAATCCATAGGCGATTTTGGTCGCGTTACGAGTCAGAAAATAATTCCGGTGTCCCGTAACCGAACGGTCATCGTCATTCATCCAGAGACGCATGGTATCAATAATTTTATATTGATTTGGATAATGGTCCATCGCTATGCTACTGGAGGAGGTTGCCTCTACCGCCGCCTTATAAAAAGCCTCTGACATATCCTTCGGACGCGACGGGCTGTGGCTGATACTCGACGCATGAAGAAGCACTGCCCCCTTCGCCGCATTGCTCCAAACTTTCTCCGGGGAACTGGAAAGTGTGCTCAGCCCCGCCAGCCAACGGTAATAGTTTGACAGCTTCAAAGCATTTTGCTTCGTGTCTGCTGTCAGCGTGCTTTCTTTATATGGCGCTTTTCCCGAGCCATTGTTTGCATACAGCGTTGCCGGATAATCTTTCGGGGCCGCCGCCAGAAACTTCTTGATAATTTCATTTTTATTCCGATTCCTGTAGGCAGAGAAGGTGTTCATATTGTAGGTGACGGTATTCATTACCTTCATATCGGAAGGTTTGATTATTTCATAAAAGAAATTTGTCCCATCTGTTTCCAGAGCAAGCACCCCATCTCCAAACCGTTTCAGATTGAAAATTTTTCCCTTCGCCTGATACTGCTTCTTTCTCTTTTTATCCGCCATACTGTAGGTAAATATAGTATTGTTGTTATACAGAGTATATACGACATCCCAGACAATCACCGAGTTGACACCAGCACAGTAGATATAGTCGTATTTGCCCCCCATTTCAAGTTTCTTTTCCGTGTACAGAGTATGCGACCATATACCGCCGCCAACTTTATCCAGTGGATAAAACCCACCGGTAAAAGTAACCAGGTACTCGTCATTCACTATCTCAATCGGTTTTAAATAATTTCCAGAAAAAATATTTTTCGCATAGGTTATGTACTTTTCTGACAGGGACACCTCGCCATTTGCAAGCCTCCCCTTCATCAGTCGTCCCATCAGGTTTCTATACCCATATGCACTGTATGCCATAAATTCATCAATATAGTAAAATGTCCCATCCGAGCAAAAGCCGGAAAACTCATTGATTGGACAAGTTATTTCTCTTTCTGTCATTATTGTACCGTTTCCCGACATGATAATTAGACTATTACTTTTATTACTCTCCCCTTCTGCAACCGTCTTTTTATAGTCGCTCGTCCCGACATAAATATTCCCTTTTTTATCTGCACCAACACTCTTTAATATATGCCCTGCTTTCCGGATGGTATCGACAATCCTTCCCTGTTCCATGTCGTACACGACAACATTCATAATCTCGTCTTCAGAGTAAGCATTGTAATAAGTATTATATCCAAAATACAGCAGTCCCGTCTCCTCACGGATAAACGCAGAAATTCTATTCTGACTGCCAGAATAACCTCCGCTAACGGAATAGTTATACTCTGCTTTCGGAAATGTATGCTCTGTCTCTGTATACCCTGTTGAGATATTGCAGGAATACAGCACATTATTATTCAGTATTTTTACTGTCTTCCCATCCTTTGTTATGTATTGTAACAACGTATCATTGGCAGTTTTGTATTTGAATTTCATCTCGCGGATGTCGCCCGAAGCATTGCTAATCTCATTATCTACGCCTTCTTCAGTCAAGCCATACCCTGTAGCCGTCTTTTCTGCCTTTCCCTCTTTTCTTGTTACTTTCTTTCTTGCAGCTGCAGCCTTCTTGTTTCTTTTTAACTTCGGATCCTCAGACTGCCCTGCCTTGGCAGCCAGCTTTTTCGTGCTGAGCGACACCGTTTTTGCGGCTCTGACACTGGCTGGATGAATAAATGCCATCCCATTAACGGTGAGCGCTAACGCTAGCAATACTGGAATTTTGTTCACAAGTTTCATTTTGTTCCTCCTCCTAAATTCCTCATTTTTTTGTGCGGATACTCTTTGCCTTGCTCCATGCCCCATAATATTTCTTACCATAGTATGTATAATATGCACGGACTCTTACATAGTATTTCTTCTTCCTGGACAATCTAGTTGTTGTCAGGGATGAAAAAGAAGAGGTCTTTGATTTTGATTTTTTAAATTTCTTATTTTTTGAATATTGATACTGATAATTTACATTTTTCTGTGATTTTACTTTCATCAAAATCTGCCGCTTGCTGTATTTTGAAAGCGTTATCTTTTTTAAGATTGCCTTTGCTGGCTTTACAATGACAGTTGCCCGCTTCTCAATATTGCTGCCGTCAATTGCAGCAGCAGTGATATTGGCATACCCGACGCCCCTTGCAGTTACCCTTCCTGTGGAAGAAACCGTAGCCACACTGCTGTCGCTGGTCGTCCATTTTAGCGTTTTCTGCGTCGCATTATTTGGTGTAACCGAGGACAGCAGATTCACTGCCTTCCCTTTTGCAACAGCAACCTGCGAATACTTAAGCTGAATATTGGTGATATACTGATATGCCACGCACTTTAACGTATAGGAGGTGTTAGATCCAGTTATTTTGATATAATACGTTCCCGGGGATAGATATTTTTCAAACATCCTCGCACCACCAGAATAACAGTTGGAATAATCAATTCTTATAAAGTCTACATTATATAGCGAGATTTCTCGGCTTTCTTCTCCTGTCGTGACTATTTTCAAAGTCGTTGCGCTCTTAAGCTGAATCTTGAAATAATCGTCCGCATTTGTATCAGTCAGAACTCCCATCTGCAGCCGATTTAAAGAAATCGGTGTGGCGCTGACAAAATCGTTATTCGGTTCCGGCACATTGCAGCCAACCGCATTAAATTTTACTTTGATTTTATATGCGCCTTCATCAAAACCGTGTCCGGGCTTATAATTAATTCCATAAGTTCCCGCTTTTAAATATTCTGAAAAGGTTTCTGAACTACCTGCCGAAATATAATATAAAGAATTATAAGTTTCTGAGTAATCTTTATCCTGCAGATAAACATACCCGATAATATCAGTCTGACAGGTAACCGTTACCTTCCCATCGGATGGAATAGTAAACTGATACTGGTGTTTGGCAGTCGTATCTCCATCTGTCCAATATCCGTTCGTCCATGTGTCCCCCAATGGTATGACAGTCTCTGCCTGTGCTGTCTTCCCATAAGAAATTGCACTAAGCATACAGAAAAACATCAGTCCCATAACCCCTATCACTATTTTTGTCATCTTTTTCATCGCAGATTTCCCCCTTATTTCTTTTTATATTTAGGCGTTTGCGAAACGCCATAAGCCGCATATTTCTTCGCTGTTTGACTTCAAGAATGCGAACGAGCAAAGCGAGTTTCGCAATTACCTATTTATATAAATTTTTTAATAACTCCGTATCTCACCAAAGCGCTCCAGTTCTGCCTGCTGAACTGTGATCATATCCTGATAAAATTTTTCTTTCTGTCTGTAGATGGACGCATACCGGGGATCCTTCCGGTGATCCGGCATATGGTAATCCTCTGCCAGCACCTTTCCCAGATATTTTGTCAGCTTGTCTGCCCCGCTGAGATTCATATGAAGCCCGCCGTCATAGGTATCCTTTTCATAATCCAGCCCGGTTTCCTCCAGGAGATCATAAAAGTTAATATACGGGAGATCATACCGTTCTGCGTATTCCACCACCTGCCGGTTGTCTGATTCATACCACCGGGGAGCAAGACTGGGGGCTTTCATGAGGATCAGGCGGATCCCCTTCTCTTCACACAGCCGCCGGATCCTGTCCAGATATTCCATGGGCAGACGTCCAAACGTTTCCCTTCTTTTTTTATCGGTGATCGTATCACTCTGCAGTTCCGGCTCATCCGCATGTGCTTCTTCTATCTCACCCCAGGGATCATCGATATCATACGGATCTTCCTGTCCTCCCGGATTTTCCCCGGCAGGCTCTTTCTCTCCACCGGGAAGCCAGCTGATGTCCGCTACATCCGACTTGCTTACCGGCAGCACATCGATCCTCATATAGTAACCATTGTGCGTTACCTTCTTCCTTTTATGGAAATAGGTAAAATCCTCCTTCTGAAGCCCGGTGATCCGGTTATGATAACGGAGAACCGGAAAGATATAATCCAGGAAATCCTCTTCCTCACAGAGGGATGCCTGAATGGCTTTCCACTTTACCGGCGACCACTGCATGCCATCGAGAGTCATCCGGTTGTACTCTTCCTTCTGCGGTCTGTCATGCACCAGCGCCTGTACATTGTAGATCACGACCCGGGGCGTCTCAAACCGGAGCGTATCCTCCAGCATATAATAAGACTGCCATGCCAGCTGCTGTGCATTTCCCCGGATGTAGCTGGTAATGCCGTATTCTGACCAGAGACAGATCGGGTCAATGTTTTCATATACTTCACAATCCCCGATCAGTATCACATCATGATCTGTTGTCTCGTCGTAATACTCTGCCGTAAAGTTCCCCTCCGGCAGACCGTCCGCATATTTAGGTACCACCAACCTCTGTATCCCCAGGAACAGGACAAGGAACACACCGACGGAGATGACGCCGGCTGCCGGTTTTTTCGCTTTCTTTATAATATCCATCATTCTATTCCCCCTCCATCTCGCGGCTAAAACTGATTATAGATAAACTGGCGGACATCATATCCCTGCCCGTAGACGCCAAACAAAAGCACAGCAAAAAATAAGCTGACATAAACAGTATACCGGACAGCATAAGGCTGTCTGCGGATCGTTTCCCTGACACTGCCGCCACGTCCTCCCAGGCTAACCAGAACCAGCACCAGCACGCCCGCCCCCAGTATGACATAATCCGCCCGGGAAAGACCAAGACCAGCCAGTTCCTCTCCTGTCACAGGGTGACTGCCAAACTGTGTGAACATATGGACAAACTGGCGCAGCGTCGTGCGCACACTTCCGTATATATCAAAAAGACGCAGACAGCTCATCAGAAGAATGGTCCGGAATACCTGGAATGCCCGGTAGCAGACCGATCCGCCAAGTCCCGGAAAGCGCTGGTGGAACCGCTGGTACAGCGGCGTGAGTTCTTCTGATATCAGCAGGATCACTCCGTTTGCCAGACCCCACACGACAAAATACCACCGGGCGCCATGCCAGAGCCCGGTGACCAGCCAGACAAGCATGGTCGCCGTATAGACCGGCACTCTCCGCGCTGCCCCCATGCCAAAATGTTTTTTGCAGAAAACAGCTATCTTTTTTACCGGACGGCTGATGCTGCAGGGATAGAACATATAATCCCGAAACCATGTACCCATGGAGATATGCCACCGTCTCCAGTATTCCGCTATATTCTTTGAAAAATAGGGACGGATGAAATTTTCTTCCACTTGGATCCCAAACATCTCAGCGATCCCGATGGTGATATCGATCCCTCCTGTGAAATCCGCATAGAGCTGGACCGCATAGAAGATCATGCCGACAAAGACAAAACCGCCTGTATAGTGGCCGGGATCCTCTGCCAGGACGTGAAGTCCGGCGCCCATCCGGTCTGCGATCACCAGTTTCTTGAAACATCCATACAGAATCCGCTCCAGACCTGACCGGATATTTTTCCCATCAAAGGAATGCTTCCCATACAGTGTCTGCGACAGATGGGAATACCGGCTGATCGGTCCCTGGACCAGCTGGGGGAAAAAGGAAACAAATAAAGTAAAGCGCAGGAAATTTTTTTGTATCTCACATTTCTCCCAGTACACATCAAACAGATAACCCACCGCCTGAAAGGTATAAAAGGAGATCCCCAGCGGCACGATAAAATCTATATAGGAAAGCTCCTGTCTGCCTGTATGCTCCAGAACCGTATTGACATTATCGATCACAAAATTAGTGTATTTGACAAAAGCAAGGATGCCGATATTCAGAAAAAGACAGAGAAGCAGGATCCGCTTTTTCTTTTTTTCCATTTTCCTGCGGAATGCCTTTTTCTCCTGCCGGGAAGGCGCTTCGCCCTCTTTATGCGGTCCTTTCCGATAAGCGGCTGTCTTCTGGCTGCAGCGCCCGATCCACAACGCGGCGCCATATACCGTAAATGCCGTCGCCATCAGAAAGGGAGGATACCGGATATCCGCTGCCGCATAAAAGGCAAAGCCTGCCACAAGAAGCAGAAACCACTGGCATCTTTTTGGCAGTACATAGTACAAAAATATAAGTACGGTTAAAAATACAATAAATGGATAGGACAGAAACACGTTTTCACCCCTATCCTTCGTCCAGAAGACGGAGAACCAGCTGGGTCAGCCGGCCGGCGGAATTAAAATTTTCCGGGATGAAATCCTTTGCTGTGATCTCCACATCAAATTCCTCCCCCAGCTCTGTCACCAGTGTCACCAGATCAAAGGAATCCAGGATCCGGTCATCCACTAGTGCCTCTTCCTCCTCATAATCGATATCTTCATGCAGTTCCTGTAAAACGGTCAGTACCCCCTGCCTGATTTCCTTTTCATTCATTGGTTCTTCCTTCTTTCCTGATATATTTTCTGCAGTTCCCTGCGGTCCATCTTGCCTGTTGCCGTTCGTGGCATACGGGGGACCTGTATCACGGTGTTGGGAAGCATGTACCGGGGCAGCCGCCTGCGCAGGCTCCTGGTGAGCTCTGCCTTACTGACCACTCCCTCGTAAAAGAGAACGATCTTGTTTTTTTCTTTTACAAAGATGCAGCAGCAGTGAATCACCCCTTCAGTCAGTCCTGCGTCCGCCTCGATTTCCCCCAGTTCGATCCGGTGACCCATGTGTTTAATCTGATGATCCTTTCTGGACACAAAAACCAGATTGCCATCCCCGTCCCATCTGCCCAGATCCCCTGTATGGTAAATCCTGTCATGATACCATGGATTCAGGGGATTTTGCGTATATGCGCGCCCGGATTGTTCTTCCCCCCGGTAATAGCCGAGCGTCACGCCGGCTCCCCGGATACAGATCTCCCCTGTCTCACCTTCTGTGACAGTATTTCCCTCCTCATCCAGAAGAAGGATCTGGGTATTGCCAAAAGGCTTCCCGATCGGGATCACCTCGTCCTCCCGGAAAAGATGGTCGGCATGATACCAAGTGCTCACCCCGGTTGCCTCCGTCGGACCATATAGATTATAAAACGAGGTCTGTGGCAGTGCCTTCATCCATATATTAAACTGCCTGACCGGAAACACCTCGCCGCAAAAGGCGACGGTCTTCAGGCATTGCGGTTTTACGATATCCAGGGCGCCAAACGCGGACACCATGGTGAGTGCGGATACCACCCAGCACAGGGTATTGACACGGTGCCGGTTCAGCCACTCCACCAGCTTCACCGGAAACAGAAAGAGCTCTTTTGGCACCAGCCAGGTGGTAGCCCCGCATCGGAGTGTAGCGTAAATTTCCTTCATACTGGCATCCCAGTACAAAGGCGTCTGGTTGGCAAACACATCGTTTTCATCAAAACCGAGTGTTTCCGACAGATGCTCCACATAATCCAGTATCCCCCTGTGGCAGCACACAACGCCTTTGGGCACCCCAGTAGACCCTGATGTATAAAATACACAGACCGGATCCAGATCCAGCGCCTTTCGCCGGATCTCTGCCAGGGCTTCCCCATCCGTCTCTGTTTCCAGACACTCCCTGTACCGGACCAGAGTGCCCTTCCAGCCCAGCCCGGTTGCCCGTTCTGCCGTCTCTTGATCACAGATCATCACCCGCGCCTGTGTATCCCGCAGGATCAGGCGGATCCTGCGGTTCGGCATCTCGTCGTCCAGCGGCACATAGAAACAGCCGCCGTATACCGCACCAAAATAGGCGGCCAGACTCTCCGGTGATTTCCGCATATACACGATCACCGGCTCATATTTAAAACTGTGAAGGGAAAGCCATGTCCCCACCTTTCTGCCCGCTTCCCGGAACTGGCAGAACGACAACACCGTATTTTCATCCGCAAATGCGGTCCGGTCCGGGACACGAGCTGCTGTTGCATCCAGGTACTCTAATATGTTCGTCTGCATTGTTCTGTAACTCCTTGTAAAAAGAAATTAAGTATTTAGCATCTTCAATAGTTGTTTTCTTATATTTTTTCATTGTGCTTTTCCCTCCATCTGTATAGCTCAACGGCACTAATTTGAACCCGCCGTTGAGCTAGCTTGTTATATATATCTCTATTTATTATTGCTATTGAAAACTGCTAAAAATTTATCTACGCTTGTATAGATTTTGCCATTCCATTTGATACTGGTCAGTCTACCACATCCAGCAAATGCATAATCTCCGATATGGGTTACGCTGGCTGGTATCGTGATACTGTACCTTCCGTAACTACTAAATGCCCAATCTCCAATACTGGTTACACTGTCCGGTATTGTCGTGTTTTTACAACCTGCAATTAAAGTATTTGTGCTGGTCTCAATAATTGCATTGCAATTATTCCGGCTATCATATTTATGGTTTCCCTTGTCAACAATGATTTTTGAAAAATTACCATGAAATGCCGTTTTCTCAATGCTGGTCACGCTGGCTGGTATCGTGATACTAGTCAGTCTATTGCAATATCGAAATGCACTGTTTCCAATGCTAGTCACTTTGCCCGGTATCGTAATGTTAGTCAGTCCATAACAACCCTCAAATGCACCGATCGCGATACTAGTCACATTATCGGGTATTTTAGTGTTTTTACAACCGGCAATTAAAGTATTTGTTTTAGTCTTAATAATTGCATTGCAATTTCCCCGACTGTTATATGTACGATTTTTCTTGGCAACTGTGATCCTGGTCAGTCCACCACATCCAGCAAATGCATAATCTCCAATATGGGTTACGCTGGCTGGTATCGTGATGCTGGTCAGTCCCTCGCTACCCCAAAATGCTCCCTCTCCTATTTTGGTCACGCTGTTTGGTATCGTGACACTCTTTACATTTTTAGGAAACCGAAATGACTGTTCTCCTATTTTGGTCACACCCTTATCCACAATAACATGAACCGGTATCTTTGAATTTTGCACTTGTTCCATAACTTCATCAAGATTCTTGCCATTATAATGTAACTGCAATACCCCATTCACTATATTCGACTTAACAGTCACTTTACAGGTGTATTTCTTCTTTCCGATTTTTGCCTGTACCTTTGCTGTGCCTTTCTTCCTGCCTACCACGGTTATTTCTGTTTTTTTCTTGCTTTTCAGGGTGATATTCTTTTTGCCCGAAATGACTTTCCATGTTACTTTCTTTTTGTTGTTTTTGAGTTCCAATTTTTTAGACTGCCCTACCCTGACAGTCAGCTTTTTACTGAGTGACACCTTTTTTGCCGCACTGGCACTGACGGGGTTGATAAATGCCATCCCATAAACAATGAGTGCAAGCACAAATAATACTGAAATTTTGTTCGTAAGTTTCATTTTGTTCCTCCTTATTTTCATTAAAAATAGCAGCTTGTTTATTTCAAGGATATAATTTTATCCCTGCAGCCATGTCCTTCACAGGATTCTTTTCCAGATCCTCCATCGCTGCCGTTTCCAGTATGCCTGCCGCCTGGCAGGTAACAATGCCTCCCTGAAAATCCATAATACGGTTTAAAATGATATCATTGCACATACTCCAAAGCAGTTCTTTATCATCCACTGCCCAATTTTCCCAAAATGTTGGATTATACTCTTTACTTGTCACAGCAGTCCGTGGATATTGCGTTATTCATTTGTTTTATCATAGCAGTTTCTTCCTCTCTTACACAGCATGATAGGAATATCCTTAAAATGCCCAATAACAGGCATGATCAAAAAGTGTACTATTTGGCACCAGCCCGGTATAAACTTATTAAGGCGGGAACACATATAAAACAGCATTTATTTTGTTATATTTCATAAAGAACATTTTAAAATTATGAAAATTTCTTGCATTGACCGCAAAAAAGTAGTAAGATATTTCATGTAGTCAGAGTGTCAAAAGGTACACCTTTTGACACTCTGGTTTTTATTTCATAAGAACAACAATTACCGCAAAGAGTCACAACGCGTTTCTCAGCCGCCGTTTTTCCTCATCTCCCGCAATCTCCGAAAAAACGTGGACCGGCTCATCTGGCACCGTTCAAGAACTTCGTCTATTTTCAAATTCCCCCGTTCCCATGCTCTCACGATATTTTGAAAATCACCCGGCATCTTCGTCTCTGGTCTGCCAAACCGGACGCCCCGCCTCTTTGCCGCTTTAATCCCCTGCTGCTGCCGCTTCCGAATATTATCCCTCTCATTTTCTGCCACAAAAGAGAGGATCTGCAGCACCAGATCCGCCATAAACGTCCCCAGAAGATCCTTGCCGTTTCTTGTATCCAGAAGCGGCATATCGATCACACAGATATCGATGCCGATTTCCTTTGTGAGTATCCGCCACTGCTCCTGGATCTCATGATAATTGCGCCCCAGACGGTCAATACTCATGATATATAGTAAATCCCCGTTTCCCAGCAGCGACACCATTTTTTCATAATCTGCCCTGTGAAAATCTTTGCCCGACTGCTTGTCCATAAAGATACACCCCTGCCGGACCCCTGCACTTTTTAATGCGATCATCTGACGGTCTTCATTTTGCTCCATGCTGGATACACGCACATATCCGTATATTTTACCCATTTGTATTCCTCCCTCGTAAAGATTTTTCTGCCGGGCAAGCTTTCCTATCATGCAAAGAAAAAAGCCCTACTGTATTTCTACAATAGGACTTCTGCAAAATCAAAATCTTTTCTATTTTCTATACCACGATGCCTACGCAATACCGCCGTCAATCAACGGGGATTTCCCTCTCCGCCATCACACTCTTATATGCCGGACGGATGATCTTATTCATACAGATCAGTTCCTCCAGCCGGTGTGCACTCCATCCTACGATACGCGCCACAGCAAACATAGCGGTATACAGCTCTTTCGGGATTCCCAGCATCTCATAGACAAAACCGCTATAGAAATCAATATTGGGACTGACGCCCTTATAAATACGGCGTTTCTCACAGATCAGTTCGATCGCTGTATCCTCGACATTCTGGTACAGTACCATATCCGCCTCTCTGCCCTTCGCTACAGAAAGCCGTTTCACATATTCTTTAAATATACGCTCTCTTGGATCGGACAGCGAATACACCGCATGCCCCATGCCATAGATCAGCCCGGATCCGTCAAATGCCTGTTTCTCCAGGATCTTCGACAGATAATCACGCAATTTTTCCTTGTCGCTGTAATCCGGCACATGTTCCTTGATGTCGCTCATCATCTCCATTACCTTGATATTGGCGCCGCCATGCTTCGGACCCTTCAGGGAAGACATCGCTGCCGCAATGGTAGAATAAGTGTCCGAGCCGGACGAAGTGACCACCCTCGTCGTAAACGTCGAATTGTTGCCGCCGCCATGCTCCATGTGGAGGATCAGCGCCGTGTCCAGTACCTTCGCCTCAATATCCGAATAGTTCTGGTCCGGACGGAGCATAAGCAGAAGGTTTTCTGCGGTGGAAAGTTCCGGGTCAGGATTGTGAATAAACATACTGCCGCCCATTTCATAATGATTGTATGCGTGATAGGCATACACTGCCAGCAGCGGAAATTCGCTGATCAGCTGGATGCTATGACGCAGTGAATTGGGAATGCTGGTATCCTTTGCCTTCGGATCATAGGAAGCAAGGGTCAGAATACTTCGCGTGATCGTGTTCATGATATCCTCTGTCGGCGCCTTCATGATCACATCTCTTGTAAAATTCGTCGGAAGACGGCGGCACCTGCCAATCCAGTCAGAAAATTCCTTCTCTTCCTCTTCTGATGGCATTTCCCCCATCAAAAGCAGATACGCCACCCTCTCAAATCCCAGCTTTTCCCTGCCAAGAGAGCGGATCAGGCTGCCCACCGGATACCCTCGGTACCACAATTCCCCTTCGCAGGGCACCTGTTTACCATTTTCTGTTTTTGAGCCAATGATTCGTGAAATATTTGTAAGCCCCGTCAGAACTCCTTTACCGTTCTGATCCCGCAGACCAAGATTTACATTATATTCATCATAAAGAGCCGGATCGATATGATCGTTTTTCCGACAAATCTGTTCCTGTTTTTCAGCATATTCATTTAATAACTGTCTCATCTCTGAATCCCTCCTTCTGCTGTTTTTGTGTTATATCATAACATAAAAACGGAAGAACCGCAAGAAATCAGGAATTTCAGACATCATTGGCGCCATTGTGCTATCAGGATAATAACATATCGATCAGCTGACTGGTCTGAAAGGAGGTAGTGAAAACAGGCAGCCGGGGTTCCCTGGCATAGTAATCTTTACCAGCGATCCGGCACCGCTCTTCCAGACTGCGGTTTATCATTTCCTGCTCATACATTTTCTGCAGCCTCTGATCCTCCATCCACTTTTTCTCCCGCCAGCGCTCCCTCTGTTCTTTCATCAGCTTTTTGTGCCGCAGCCGCCTCTCCCAGAAACTATCTTCCGCTTTCTCATCATACAAAGTCTGGCCTCTGCCGCCCTGATAGCCCTTAAACCAGCCCTCACCATGATATTCCTCTTTCGTGGCTCCAAAGGTATGTACTGCATAAGAGCCGCCGCACAGATTCGCCCATGGATCATGAAATCCAAAATTATAGGTCAGGGTATCCAGCACCCATTTTTCATATTCCGGATCATTTTTCATCGCTTCAAAACCACTGTCCGATATATGGACCGCTATCGAATTCAGGCGCTGTGACGGATGAACCGGGATCTGCGATATCTTATCATAGATATACTGTTTGTACTGTTGCAGCGATACCTCATCCAGGAAGCTTCCTGATGCCTGTATTGGTTCCTGTGGTTGTGTCGTTTTTCTGTATTTGCCATATGTCTTTATCGTGGGCTCAGTCAAAAACTCATTGTTTAATATCATTCCTCACACTTCCTTTCATTTTTTACCATCACTGTCAGGATAAATGTCTGATCTTCTGCCATCCAGTCCACCGCTCCGTCATACTTTTGTACCGCATTTTTTATATTGTACAGCCCCATACCGTGAGCTTCCCTGTCCTCTTTCTCTGTCTGGGGAAATTCTCCATGGCTCCCCATCCGGAGCTGTCCGTCAAAACTGTTGCTTATTTCCATGATAAACATCTTTCCTCTTACCATAGAACTCAATTTAATCCAGGAACGGCCTCCCTGGTCCTTTTGTCTGAAACATGCCTCCGTGGCATTGTCGATGGCATTGCAGAGGATCACTGCCAGATCATAATTCGGTATCTGCAGCTCTTTGGGAAATACCAGCTGTTCTGTCTCTATCTCCAGATCTGGCAGCTGACGGACCGCCTCATGATACTTCATCGTCAGAATCGTATCTGCAACTGTACTTCCTGTATGAAACCGCAGCTCAAGCTCCTCCATCGTCTGTTCCACCTCTGCCAGATACTCTTTGATCTCTGTATTCTCTCCCTTACTATCCTGATCTGCCAGCCTTGTCAGCACGGCAAGATGATTTTTCATATCATGCCTGATACTGCGCATATTTGTATATACACGCTCCATCTCCCCGATATGCTCCTGAATGTTCCCCATCTGCCTCTCCAGGATGATGCGGCTGCTCTTTTCACGGTTCAGGATAATCATATCCTGATACACTTTTACCCCGTAACGGATGGATAGAAAGGACAAAACAAGGATTGCCGGGACAAGCAGAAGCATACCCGGATATTTTTCATACAGAGTCGTGGGAATTTTATCTTCCACTGTGATCATCAGCAGCCGCAGCAGATTACAGATGAGGATTCCCGCCAGACCCGGCGTGAGGATAAATGCCAGTTCGGTCCGATGTATCTCATATTCCTTTTCTCTGTATGCCCTGACAATACTTCGCAGGCCAGACCGCAGCAGAAATACATAAACCGTAAGCAGAAGAAGCTGCAGAAAACTGACACTGATCTGGGTCAATGTCATGAAAATATCAACAGATGAAATGTGACCTTCCATCAGGCACCAGCTCAGGAAAGGAAAGATTACCTGTCCCAGCTCCAACATCATATGTGCCATAAGAAAACTGATCTCGCTTACAGCGAAAAAAGTGACTGAAAAGTACCATTTGCGTTTGCGGTCTGTTTTATAGAGCCAAAAGGTCGCCAACAGCAAAACTGCCATGGTAACGATCCATTTCCCCTCCATCTCCACTGTATCATAGCCCGTCTTCCAGAAATAGCTGAGGGCAAGACGCGCCACGATCCAGATTATCATTATGAGAAAACGGCTTCTTTTATATCTGACAAATCTCGATTCCATAAACTTTCCATAAAACCACTGCAGATAGTAACCCTGGCACATGACCAGCAATATCTCTGTCAGGAAACCCAGAAGATCATACACAGGATGTTCCCCCTTCCCGAAGATAATGCATATAGGCTTTTACAAAATCTTGATATTTATCTTTCGACATATATATACTCTCACCCGTACAGAGCCGGATCTGATCACTTTGATATTCTGTGATATATGCCATGTTTACGAGATACCCCCGGTGGCATCGATAAAAAGACTTTCCCAGCTGTTCTTCCAGCTCGCTCATCGTGGCATAGATTTCGATGATCTCTTTCATAGTGTGGATTCCTGCCTTCCGGCGCAGGCTCTCGATATAGTAAATATCTTTCACCGGGATCATCAGATTGCGGGTCCGGGTATGGATCAACAGCTTCTTTGCGCAATCCTTTTCCTTCTTTTTTACCTCTCTGACTGCCCGCTCCAGCACCTCTGCCAGCTTCCCGGCTGACAAAGGTTTGAGCAGATAATGGAATGCCGAAACATCAAATGCATCAAACACATACTCCCGGACTGCCGTGATGAAGATCAGGATCACATCTTCCTGCCTCTTTCGTATCTCACGCGCAGTCCTGATCCCGTCCAGTCCTTCCATCTGTATATCCAGAAACAAAATGTCACAGGAAAATCCGCTCTCCAGAAGTTCATCACCAGATGCAAAGACTGCTGTCTCACAATCCGGCTGCCGTCTTTTGATCATTGTCTGCAGTTCTTCCCGTATCTGTCTCTCATCATCACAAATCGCAATATGCACACGCGCTCACCTCTGTCTATTATATCGGCAGCGCAGACGATCCCCACACCAGCGCTCTCGTATCCGCAAGAACCGATTCGGTGGAAACACCAGCTATCGTATCTCCCAATGCCTTTTTCAGACTGTCTCCCTCCATCATTTTTGCCAGCTTGGACCTTGCCGCCTGTGCCGAAGCATCCGCGGTAAACTGCCTTGATATTTCCCTGCTGTGTGCGATCTGTTTTTCCTGCCAGCGCCGTATATATAAGGTCTGGCGGCGGGCCCTCTTTTCCCAGAAATCTTCTTTCTCCCCATCATCAGGATCTCCTGAATAAGTAAGCTTCGGCTGACCGGATGTCACCACGTTTACAATGCTCCCATCCTCACCGATCGCCACACACTGGGAAAGCTCCATCGAACAACCCGGCATGATCGCCTCATTCCGCAGCAGGTCAAACGTGTACCATGCCTCGATGCGTTCCGCCACCTCTTTTGCAAATTCCGGATCCTGCTCGATGCGTTCCTGTGCCCTGGGATGGATCACCACTGCCCTGCTTCCCGGCGGCACATTACCAAGCGCCCAAATTTCTTTTGCATCCGCGTATGCCGGATTTGGTCCCGTCGGTTTCCAGTTTTCCAATTCTGCCGGATCCAGATCCTGCTGATACAGCAGATAATGTGGATAATCATTTCTCGTCCGCCAGTAACTGCTACTGGCATCACATACATTATAGACAAGGTTTGGATACTTTGCCCTCAGCAGACTCTCCGTCGTGATTTTTTCAGATTTCGACACCTCCCGTGCGGCTTCTTTACATTTTGATGCCGCAACATCCAGAAAATCATCTTCCGATGCCGCTGTCCCAGATGCTTTCTGTCTCGCAGAACTGCCATAGAGTCCCAGCTGATATGCCGTCTGTATTGCTAAATCGATCATCATGATCCCTTCTTTCTTTTCTTTTTTATATCGGCGTCATTCATCTGATTTTCGATGAAATGTCACGAATGCCACCTGAAATGTCACAAAAACTGTTCCAACACTTATTTTCTTGACGTTCTTGACGAAACGCTGGATGAAACTTATAATATAAGAAAAAAGGGAGAAATCAGTTATGGAAAAATCAAACGTATACTTTACATCATTTAAAGCCACACCTCATGAAAACCTGTTAGATAAACTTCACCGTCTGATAAAAACAGCCGGATTTGAAAACATTGATTTTACCGATAAATATACCGCTATCAAAATACATTTTGGCGAATACGGTAATCTTGCTTTCCTGCGTCCCAACTACGCCAGGGTCGTTGCTGATTATGTAAAGGAACTGGGCGGCAGGCCTTTTCTCACTGATTGCAATACCTTGTATGTAGGCAGCCGCAAAAATGCCCTGGATCATCTGGAGACAGCATATCTCAACGGTTTTTCCCCTTACCAGACCGGGTGCCATGTACTGATCGGGGATGGTCTGAAGGGAACAGATGAAACGATCGTTCCAATCGATGGAGAATATATCAAAGAGGCAAAGATCGGACATGCCATCATGGATGCGGATGTTTTTATTTCCCTGACTCATTTTAAAGGACATGAAATGGCAGGTTTTGGTGGAACCCTGAAAAATATCGGCATGGGCTGCGGCTCCCGGGCTGGAAAAATGGAACAGCACTGCGACGGTAAACCCAAAGTAGGAAATAAATGTATCGGATGTGGTGCCTGCGTCAAAATCTGTGCCCACGACGCACCTGTCATCAAAGATGGCAAAGCAACTATAGACCAGGACAAATGTGTCGGCTGCGGGCGATGCCTTGCTGTCTGTCCAAAAGATACGATCAAGGCACGGTTCAGTGACTCGATCGCCATGCTGAATTATAAAATGGCAGAATACAGTCTTGCTGTATGCAAAGACCGTCCCTGTTTCCATATTTCCCTGATCTGCGATGTATCACCAAATTGTGATTGTCATGCTGAAAACGATATTCCGATTATCCCGGACGTGGGAATGCTGGCATCTTTTGACCCGGTTGCACTGGACCAGGCCTGCGCCGATCTTTGCAACCAGATGGAGCCAATCGAAGAAAGTGAATTAGAAAAGAATCTCAAAAAATATGGAAATGAAGAAAATCATGATCATTTTTATATGACGCACCCTGATACCGAATGGAAATCCTGCCTTGCCCACGCAAAGAAAATTGGTCTTGGCACAGATGAATATGAGTTGATACCGTGTTAGAGGAATTATTCTGTATATCAAAAAAAGTGGCAGAGAACCAGTCAATCCTTCTCTGCCGCTTTTTTTACCGACGGTATCTCTATTTATCTTTATCATCGCCTTATTCATAATATTGTTGAATACCTCTACTTCTTTTGTATTTCTTTAACAATAATACAATTAAAATAATGGATGCTATAGATATTAGAACAAATATTGATACAAACACCAGATATGGTCTATTATAAATAAATCGGATCATGATCTCCATGATTCCAATCTGATCACAAAAATATAGCCATGAAGAAATCACAAATATCGTTATTAAAATCCAGTTACTAAACCATATAACCGGGTATCTGACCAAAAAGCTTCCTTTTTTTGAAGCAAAGTTCAGTTTCGTCGTCTTCTATCCTATCAATATCCATAAAAATGAAATTGCTTATTGGTGCATATATTATTCTTTCATACTTTTTGAAATATTTTTTTAATACAGAAAAAGACTTATTAGGGTTAAATTTATTATTATTTTCCAAAAATAACTTAAATAAAGACTCCATTTCCATTGACATTTTGTCTAACCCGGTGTCTTTTTCTTTATCAGCATCATACCCTTTACTAAATCTCATTTACATTTTCGCCTTCCATAAAAAATTTTTTCATCGATTTTGTTGTAATTTCTGTATTTTTCCCTTTTTTGTAATAAGCATTTTTCCATGGATCCTGGCTATGTGTTATATCAACCAGTGTGGACGCAGAATATACTGCGCAATCATCAATCATATCATTTATAATCTTTATCTCCTTTTTATCAAAATCTATGTCTGATGTAAAGACCATTCCTGGAATTTCAGATGCTCCAAATCTTTTATACTCACGATAGACTTCTGGCACTACAGGTCCAAAATCCCAGGCATATATCTTCTCTGGAAAACAGGGTCTGCCAAGCGTGACCAGAAAATCCGCCTGTATAAAGTAAAGTATTTTTTGTAACTTCAAATTGCTGATTCCATAGTTTTTCTTCTTACAATACTGAATAACATATTTTGATATCTCAATAGCACTTCTCATGTAAATACCCCCTTTCTAATATAATTATATAGTCTATTTACAAAAATGTCAATCTATATCGAACACTTGTTTGATTTGTGATAAATTTGTCTTATATTACAATTTTGGTGACAACCTTTCGTCCCCAAAAGCGCTCTGACAACTCTCTGTCAACTAACAAATCCATACACATCCCCACATACAAAAAACCGTACAAACAAGCGATTTTACGCTATTTGTACGGTTTTTCGTCACATGAGGCATCGGGGACTCGAACCCCGGACAACTTGATTAAAAGTCAAGTGCTCTACCACCTGAGCTAATGCCCCAAACTATGCCCAAAGCCGGAATCGAACCAGCGACACAAGGATTTTCAGTCCTCTGCTCTACCAACTGAGCTATCTGGGCAAAATTGCGGGGGCAGGATTTGAACCTACGACCTTCGGGTTATGAGCCCGACGAGC
>CAJUDA010000020.1 GCA_910584875.1 uncultured Eubacterium sp. | reverse complement strand
GGCAACTACGCCCCTTGTGGACTTTCACCACAGACTGACGGCATGCCCGTCATACATAAAAAAAGGGCGGCATAACGCGCGCCCTTTCTGATGCGTTTCATTTTTTTACAAATCTACTGCTCCGGTAGAACCATTTTTCAAACCTTCATTGATTACATAATATGCTTTGCTGTCTTCCGGCTTAACATACAGCTTTGCTTTCTTGATCGCTGATGCCTTCTTGCCTTCTGCTTCCCATGCAGCTACTACTTTTTCCATAATACTCTTCTCTGAAAATTCCTGTCCGGCAAACTGAACAAATACTTCTGTCTTTTCATCTGTCGTATCTTTTTTTGCCGTCTTGCGGGTCGTCGTGGTCTTTCTTGTTGTCTTCTTATTCGTGCTTCCTGGCTTACGACCTCTTCTTACTACCGGTTTTGCTGCTTCTTCTGTTGTCTTCGCTGCAGGTGTCTCTGTCTTTTTCACCTCAGGTGTTTCTGTCTTCTTTACTGCTTCTTCCTTTTTTGCATCTGCCTTACTCTCGGCTGCCGGCTTCTTTACCTCGTCTACTGGTAATTTAGTCTGAGCAGGTGCCTTTGCTGTAGTTGTTGTCTTAGCTGTTTTAGTAACTGCCATAATTAACCTCCACGCTTAGTAAATAATAAATTATTGTTTGTTATACGAAAATTATACACCGTTAATATTTTTTTTACAATCATAAATTTCACTAAAATAAAAAATTTTTAACAAATAAACATAGCATATTTACCAAAAGCCCTTTACTTTTGCCAGATAATCCCGTAAAATATAGGATAAATAATACAGTATCGGTTATACTAACCATACTCATAGAAAGGATGGACGCACAATGAAAAAATTTCTTAAATTTCTCCTTGGACTCACAGCAGTAGCTGCAGCTATAGGTGGAATTTTATATTTTTTGAAAAATGTCCTCATGAAAGATTATCTGGATGACTATGATGACGACTTTGATAATGACCTCTATGATGAAGAAGACGATAGAGATTATGTCACACTTTCTCCAGAGGACAAAACCTCCGCGGAGGAAGATTCTGCGGAAGAAGACGAACTTATGGATGACGAAGACGAAAGCGAAGAGTAAAAAGACTCTCAAAATAATGGCAGAAGAATTTCCGTTCTTCTGCCATTTTCTAATGTCCTCTCTGATTATCTGGATAATCTCTTAGTCATACTATAAAGATGCTCATTGATATCTTTTTCCATCGCCAGCGCCTCATCAATATCATAATCACAGAACTCGCCATCTTTATGTGCCACAACACGGTTTGTCTTACCTTCTAACAGAAGATCTACCGCCAGAGCGCCCATGGCAGAGGCATACACCCGATCCCGGCAGGTCGGATTACCGCCTCGCTGGATATGACCGATCACGGTCGCACGCGTCTCAATCCCCGTCGCTGCCTCGATCCTCGCCGCCATCTCATAAGAATTTCCTACGCCCTCTGCATTGACAACGATATGATGTTTTTTGCCGATACGGCGTTTGGATAAAATCTTATCAATAATAGCCTGCTCATCATTTTCTTTATGTCTCTCCGGTATCAGCACATATTCTGAACCATTTGAGATACCACACCACAACGCAATATGTCCGGCTGTGCGCCCCATAACCTCAATAATACTGCAGCGCTCATGGGAAGCCGATGTGTCACGCACTTTATCAATCGCCTCCATCGCCGTATTGCATGCGGTATCAAATCCTATGGTATATTCCGTACAGGCAATATCCAGATCGATCGTCCCCGGAATACCGATCGTATTAATTCCATGTTCCGACAGCTTCTGCGCCCCGCGGAACGAACCGTCACCTCCGATGACAACGATCCCGTCAATCCCATGCTTCCGGCAGATCTCTGCCGCCATCTGCTGTCCCTCCGGTGTCATCATCCGCTTACAGCGGGAAGTAAAAAGAATCGTACCGCCACGCTGCACAATGTCAGTAACGCTCATCGTATCCATGTCAAAAATATCTTCTTCCATCAGCCCCGCATAGCCGCGACGGATTCCTTTTACCTTAAGTCCGCTTGAAATCCCGGCACGTACCACTGCACGGATCGCAGCATTCATGCCCGGGGCGTCACCACCACTCGTCAGTACACCGATTGTCTTAATCTCTTTTGCCATATTCGTATCCTCCAAACTGTAACAACATATAACCACACTTGTTTATTGTACTATTTTTAGAAATTTTTTTCAATACTCTTTTGCACCACTTTCACATTGTCATTTCCGAATTTTTCATAAAATTTTTCTAATAATTGTGGACACACACAGGTGGAATGGCTGTTCGGCAGACGCTTTTTCGCCCGCTCACCTGACAGGTAAATGTTTACCTCATCCGTACCGTCATACTCTGCCAGTGTCTGATAGATCCACAATTCCGCCTTCCGGTATTCTTCCCTTGTCCCAAATTGAAGCCAAAGCGACTGTGCCAGATCATCAAATGGTATGATACGGGAACAGATCATCTTTGCCGGCCTGTCCTCTTCCACGGTAACCCTTCCCTGGATAAAGACCTTACGGTCTTCCTCCAGAAGAAGCCGGTTTTTTTCATAATCCTTCGGAAATACAATGACTTCCACGGTACCGTACATGTCCTCTACCGTGATAAATGCCATAAGGTTGTTGGTTCTTGTCGTTTTTACCGCCCTGGCAATGATCATGCCTCCGATCACAGCCTTTTCCTGATCCCTGACCCGGGGCATCCCATTATCACCGGCAGGTGCGAAATCCGCTGTCGTACGGGTTACATTCTGTCGAAGCAGTTCCTCATATTCCTCCAGTGGGTGTCCGCTGATATAGACACCAAGGACTTCTTTTTCAAAAGAAAGGATCATTTCCTTGTCAAATTCGCCCACATCCGGCATCGCGATATCCAGCTCTTCCTGTTCCTCCGGCGCCGCAAAATCAAACAGCGACATCTGCCCGCTCACGGTATTCTTCCGTTCCTGATTTACCCCGTCCATAACACTGATATAAATGCTCATCTTCTGTCTGCGGGTACCTGGCAGGCTGTCCAGCGCCCCCGCCTTGATAAAGCTCTCCATCGTCCTTTTGTTTAACGCTTTTCCTCCTGAAAGCCTCATACAGAAATCTTTTAGGGAACGGTATCTGCCGCCGGACTCTCTTTCTGACACGATCTCTTCGATGACAGGACGTCCCACGCCCTTGATGGCAGCAAGTCCATAACGGATGTTGCCTTTATAGGGGGTAAACCGGTAGTTCCCTTCGTTGATATCCGGCGGAAGTATCCCGATCCCCAGCTTGCGGCAGTTCATGATATACTCCGTGATCTTGCCTGTATGTTCCATAAAGGAAGTCATCAGCGCCGCCATAAACTCTACGGGATAATGACACTTTAGATAAGCTGTCTGATAAGCTACGACAGCATATGCCGCGGCATGGGATTTATTAAACGCATATTTGGCAAAATCCGTCATCTCATCATAGATCTTTCTTGCCACCTCCTCCGGTATGCCCCGGCGGATACATCCCTCTACTCCCTCTTCCTCATTGCCATATATAAAATTATTTTTCTCTTTTTCCATCACGGACGCCTTTTTCTTCGACATCGCACGGCGCACCAGGTCACTCCGTCCATAGCTGTATCCCGCAAGATCCCTTACAATCTGCATCACCTGCTCCTGATAAACAATACAGCCATACGTCGGAGCCAGGATCGGCTCCAGTTCCGGGCAGTCATAGGTAATATTTGCCTGATCGTTTTTACCCTTTATATATTTGGGGATAAAATCCATCGGACCCGGACGGTACAGGGAAATCCCCGCAATGATATCCTCCATGTTCTGCGGCTTCAGCTCTTTCATGAAATTCTTCATGCCGGCACTTTCAAGCTGGAATACCCCCTCTGTCTGTCCGGCGCCGATCATCTCATACACCCTGGCATCTCCGTAATCGATATCATGGACATCAAAAGCACCGTCTATGGCGTCTTTGATCACGGTCAGTGTACGGAGTCCGAGGAAATCCATCTTTAGCAATCCCAGCTCCTCCAGCGTCACCATCGTGTACTGGGTCGTGATACTCCCATCGGAGGCTCTCGAAAGCGGGACAAATTCATCCACCTCCTCCGGGCTGATCACAACGCCCGCTGCATGGACTGACGTATGCCGGGGCAGTCCCTCCAGACGCAGCGACATATCGATCAGTTTCTTTGTCTGGTCATCTGTGTCATACATCTGCTTTAACTCCGGGTTCATCGTAAGCGCTTTCGGGATTGTGATGCCCAGCTCCATCGGGATCATCTTTGCCACCGTATCCACATACGCATAGGGCATGTCCAGAACCCTTCCCACATCCCGGATCACCATGCGTGCCGCCATCGTTCCAAAGGTAACGATCTGCACCACTCGTTTTTCACCATATTTATCGGTTACATAATCGATCACTTCCTGCCGCCTCTCATAGCAGAAATCAATATCTATATCCGGCATCGTGACACGTTCCGGGTTCAGAAACCGCTCAAACAGCAGATTATAATGGATCGGGTCGATGATATCTGTAATATTCAGCGAATAAGCTACCAGACTTCCCGCTGCTGATCCCCTCCCTGGTCCCACCGGGATATCATGATCCTTGGCATACTTGATAAAGTCCCATACAATAAGGAAATAATCGACAAACCCCATGGACGCAATCGTATCCAGCTCATAATCCAGACGTTCCTGCAGTTCTCCTGCCCTTTCACCATAACGTGCCTTCAGTCCGTTTTCGCACAATTCACGAAGATAGGATTCGGAGGTGCGCCCTTCAGGCACATCAAAATGAGGCAGCTTGTACTTTCCAAACTCAATCTCCACATGACAGCGCTCCGCGATCTTATGGGTATTCTCCAACGCCTCTCTGGCATAGGGAAATAACGCTGCCATTTCCTCTTCCGACTTGAGAAAATACTGTCCTCCCTCATAGCGCATCCGTTCTTCATCTGCCACTTTTTTCCCGGTCTGGATACACAGCAGGATATCATGTGCTTCCGCATCTGTATCATAAATGTAATGCACATCATTGGTGGCAACAAGACCGATCCCGAGATCCTGATTCATCCTCATCAGTCCCTGGTTCACTGTCTGCTGGTCGGGGATACCATGATCCTGCAGTTCCAAAAAGAAATTGCCCTTCCCAAAGATATCCTGCAGCTCCAGAGCCGCATCCTTTGCCTCTTCATACAAACCCCGGCGCAGAAAAGTGGGAACGATCCCGGCGAGGCAGGCGCTCAGGGCGATGATTCCCTCATGATAAGTACGCAACACTTCATAGTCCACCCGTGGTTTATAATAAAACCCTTCGGTAAACCCTCTGGATACTATTTTCATCAAATTGGCATATCCGGTATCATTTTCCGCCAGTAAGACAAGATGGTGATAACGGCTCTCATTTTCTCCCCCTGCTTCCCTGTCAAACCGTGATCCAGGTGCAACATACACCTCACACCCAATCACCGGATTGATACCTGCCGCTTTCGCCGCACGGTAAAAATCAATGACGCCGTACATTACACCATGATCGGTGATCGCCAGACTGTCCATACCAAGCTCCTTCGCCCTGTTTACCAGCTCACCGATCTTGCTGGACCCGTCCAGCAGACTGTATTCTGTGTGGACATGCAAATGTGTAAAACCCATATTTCCCCTTCTTTCGTTTGAAAAAGGCACATACCCCGCAGCAGTGCTGCGAGGTATGTTACTTTTTTCTGACTCATATTTTCTTGTCACTGCACTAAATACTGCACGATCGTGTCCATGGCAACCGTCTCATCTTCCCCGTCCACCGACACTTCCAGCTCCTTGCCTGGCGCCAGCCCCAGAGTCATCATTCCCATAATGCTCTTGGCATTCACCGTACGGTTCTCCTGACAGATACTGATACTGCTCTGATACTGGCTGGCAAGCTGGACCAGCACGGCAATCGTCCTGGCTTCCTCTCTGTCAGCAGCGACTTCAATATTCTTTTTGATCATCCTTCTTTTTCCTCCATCCTTTGCTGCCAGATATACGGCAGCATTTAGAATCCCGAATTTTTCTTTCGCAATTCTTCTGCAATTTCGCTCAATTTCCTCAATCGGTGATTCACCCCTGATTTACCGATGGGAGGATCAAGCTTCTCCCCCAATTCCTTCAAAGTCACTTCCGGATTTTCCAGTCTTACTCTGGCAATCTGGGATAGATTTTCTGAAAGATTTCCAAACCCGATGGTGTCATGTATAAAGCGGATGTCCTCTGTCTGTCTGGATGCTGCCGATACCGTTTTCTTTATATTAGCTGTCTCACAGTTTACCTGCCTGTTGATCGAATTTCGCATTTCTTTTAAAATACGGACATTCTCAAATTCCATCAATGCCACATGGGCACCAGTAATATTCAGAAAATCAACGATCGCAGCGCCTTCCTTCATGTACACCACATAACCGCTTTTCCGCTCAATTATTTTTGCTTCTAATTCAAAAACACCTATGATCTCCTGTATCCGGATAGCACGGTCACGGCTTCCCACGGCAAGTTCCAGATGATATCTGCTGTGTGGATCCGTCACAGAACCACATGCCAGAAAAATCCCCCGCAGAAAAGCACGTTTACAGCACTGCCGCCGGATCAGCGGCTCCGCCGCCAGCCGGGTGCTATCCAATACCTGAATCTCTTTCATAAATGCCAAGGCATCCTCATCATCCAATATATAGAGTAAAAACTGATGATGCCCCCGGATGGAAAGGTCTGGCACAATATGAAAGGCTTTCTTAACTAAGATATAGCATTTTTTCCAAACTGTCAAGTTCTCTGTTGCAAACTTTATCGTATAATCCCCGTCTTCCCCGATGACCACCTGACCAAAGCTGGAAAAAAGCGCCGCTAATTCAGCCAGCTGGCAATGTCTGGACTTCCCTGTCTGCTCCAGCAATTCCTGTTTTACTTCTCCTGCGAACGACATATATTCCGTAACCGATCCTTTTCTATATCTCTATGTTCCTTCTTACATCCATATTCCGTATTTTCGAATTCATTATAAATGGCGTTTGTCAGTGTGACACTGCGGTGCTTTCCCCCTGTACAGCCAATAGCAATGACCAGTTGTGTTTTTCCTTCCACTATATAATTGGGAATCAGAAAATCCAGAAGGTCTTTCAGCTTTAGAAGAAAACTTTTCGCCTTGTCAGACGCCATCACATAATCAAACACTTCCCTGTCATTTCCTGTTAATGGTTTGAGTGCCTCCACATAAAACGGATTCGGCAGAAATCTCACATCAAATACCAGATCCGCATCGGAAGGAATCCCGTATTTAAAGCCAAAGGACACAAAGGTCAGATAAAAATTACAGAATTTCCCGTCCGCCACAAAAATACGGTCGATCTCCTGTTTCAGATCCCGGATCAGAAGAGTGGTAGTATCTATTATATAATCTGCCTGTCCCTTCAGTTCTGACAAAAGCTTCCTCTCATCCTCGATCGCACTGTCCATACGCCCGCCCTTTGCAATCGGATGCATCCGCCTTGTTTCCTTATATCGTTTCACGATCACCTGTGTCGATGCTTCCAGAAACAAAATTTCCAGTTTATAACCGTCATCCTTAATTTTCTGCAGCACATTGGCTGCCTCCTTCAGTGACTGATGCCCTCCCCGGATATCAAGCCCCAGGGCAACCCTCTCTATCTGTTCACTGGAATCTTCTGTGAGCTGCACGAAGGTAGGAAGCAGCGATACCGGCAGATTGTCCACGCAAAAATAGCCGTCATCCTCCAGTATCCTCATAACCGAACTGCGGCCTGCACCGCTCATTCCTGTTACTACAACAAATCTCATATTTTCCTCCTGGGTGAATATTTATTTTTCACTTTGTCTGCTTTTTCCGGTCGTAACGATCCGCACTTCCGGCTCCAGTTCAACCTGGAACTTCTCCCTTACCTGTCCCTGCACATCCCGGATCAGCTGCTTCACATCTGCGGAAGACGCTTTCCCGCGGTTTATCACAAATCCGCAATGTTTCTCTGAGACCTGGGCATCCCCGACACGGTAACCTCTGAGTCCCGCATCCTCGATCAGCTTCCCCGCAAAATATCCCTCCGGTCTTTTAAATGTGCTCCCTGCACTGGGAAACTCCAGCGGCTGCTTATCCCGGCGGCGCTGGTTCAGCTCCTTCATGGCAGCGAGGATCGCCTCCTTTTCTCCGCGGGCAAAGCCAAACACTCCCTCCAGGACAATGTAATCTTCTTTCTGGATCACACTGGAGCGGTAACCAAGCTCCAGCTGTTCTCTGTCGAGCGCCCGTATCTCTCCGGATCCGGTCATGACTGTGGCGTTTTTGATGCAGTCGCGGATCTCTCCGCCATAGGCGCCTGCATTCATCGTGATAGCGCCTCCCAGCGTCCCGGGTATCCCTCCTGCAAATTCAAAGCCACGACATCCCTCTTCTGCCAGCTTTGCTGCCAGCGTACTCAGAGGGATCCCCGCCTGCGCTGTAACACAAACGGTACCATCGGGTCCATCCTCCATCGTTACCTCTTCCATCCCCCTGCCGATCTCGATCACCACACCGTGATATCCGTCATCCTCAAACAGCAGATTACTGCCGCGTCCGATCACATAAAAGGGAAGGTCCCTGTCCCTTGCAAACTGAAGTGCATCCCGCACCTCATCCACTCCCTCCGGGATCAGATAATATAATGCGGGACCTCCGATCCGGAATGTCGTATGGGCCGTAAGCGGTTCCTGTTCCCTGATAATCATAATATCCTCCATTCCGAAGCGCAGCGGAGGAGACACGAGCAAAGAACAGCGCAGCTGTCTTTGCTCTGTGTAAAAATAAAATTTGTGGCGCTTCGGCACAAATTTTTTTGTGAAAAATAAACTATCAAGTTTATTTTTCACAGTGCCCTCCAATAATTGTTATTTAAACAGCACCATGCGGACCGCTCCATATATGCCCGCATCGTTCCCCAGTTCAGCCAGATGGAATTTCGTTTCCTGCAGCGCATACATTGCATTTTCCTTATAATATTTTTCTATGGTATCCAGAATGATCTGTCCGGCAGCCGAAACACCACCCCCGATAACAAATGCCTCCGGATCCATTACATGGGCAACATCGCTCAATGCCGTTCCCAGATATCTGCCAAAACGTTCTACGATCCCGGTACAGTACCGGTCTCCGGCTTTGGCTCCGTCAAATACATGCTTCGCCGTAATCTCATCACAACCGGCAAGACAGGAATCCGACGGCAGGTTTTTCTTTGCCATACGCACAATCCCCGGCGCAGACACATACTGCTCCAGACACCCCCGGTTGCCGCAGCCACATCGTTCCGTTTCATCCCGTTCTACCTTGATGTGGCCGATCTCTCCGCCAGCTCCCTTGCTTCCCGTCAGCACTTTGCCTTTATAGATAATACCGCCGCCGCATCCGGTCCCCAGTGTCACCATAACAATACTGTCATATCCGCGTCCGCCGCCCTTCCACATCTCGCCCAGGGCTGCCACATTGGCATCGTTACCTACACGGACATTTCCCACCCCGGTCAGTCCAGCCACGGCATTTTTCACATTAAACACACCCCAGCCAAAATTTGCACATTTGAGTACAACGCCTTCCTCTGTCATTGGTCCCGGTATGCCGACACCGATGCCCTTAATATTTCCGCCGTGTTCCGCCCGCTTTTCTTCCATACTATCTACAATTTCCGGCAGAATGTGGTCCCCGTTGTCTTCAATATTTGTGGGAATTTCCCATTTTTCCAGAAGTTCTCCTTTATCGGAAAAGAGTCCCATCTTCACTGTGGTCCCTCCCACATCCACTCCTACGTAATATGCTGCCATCTCACGAACACTCCCTTCTTATGAATTGGTAAGATTGCTGGTCACACGGTTATACAATTCCAGCGCTGCATTATAACCCATTTTTTTCTGACGGTAATTCACAGCCGCCGACTCGCAGATAATCGATACATTACGTCCCGGGCGGATCGGGATTGAATGGCACACAACCTTATTACCAAGATATTCAATATAATTTTCTTCCAGACCCATACGGTCATATTCCTGATCTTTATTCCATTCCTCCAGTTTGATCACAAGGTCAATAGACTGCGTATTCTTGACGCTCTCGATACCAAACAGTGCCTTGGCGTCTATTATGCCAATCCCGCGCAGTTCAATAAAATGTCTGGTTATATCCGGTGCGGATCCGATCAGTGTCTCATCACTGACTTTCTTAATCTCCACCACATCATCCGACACGAGCCGGTGCCCCCGGTGGATCAGCTCCAACGCCACCTCGCTCTTTCCAATGCCGCTCTCTCCCGTGATCAGTACACCCTCGCCATAAATATCTACCAGCACACCGTGGATACTGATACGGGGCGCCAGCTCCACTCTCAGCCAGCGTGTCACCTCGGCAGAAAAAGCTGATGTAGCAACGCCCGTACGGAAGATCGGTACCCCGTACTCCTGTGAGAGTTCCAGAAATTTATCCGGCACCGGAAGATCGCGGCAGAAAACAATACAGGGAACCTTATAAGACATAATCTTCCCCATCATTTCTGTGCTGACTTCATCCCCCTGTTTTTCCATAAAAGTATGTTCCACCTGTCCGATCACCTGAATCCGGTGATGGTCAAAATAATCAAAGAATCCTGCAAGCTGCAGGGCAGGACGGTTAATATCCGACTGGGAGATCTCAATATCCTCAATATCAAGATCCGGCGTCAGATTTTCGACGGACATCTTCTCAACAAATTTTTGTAGCGATACGGTATACATGGTATTCCTCCATTTCTTTTTACGTTCCTTCTTAATATATACTGATTTTATCATAATACACCCATGTTTGTAAATGAAGTTATTGATTATCGGATTATTTATTTATATTACACTTGACAATCCGCCTCTTTTCGTAATAGAGTGTATAGAGTAGCAGCGTGCGGTCTCATGCCGCCGCATAAAAAAGGAGAGATAGTAGCAATGAGTGAAGAATGTACACATGACTGTTCAAACTGCAGCAGTAACTGTGATTCCCGGGATCCAAAGAGCTTTCTGGAAGCACCCCATCCCGCCAGCCGGATCGGCAAAGTAATCGGTGTTGTAAGCGGCAAGGGAGGCGTCGGAAAATCCATGGTAACCGAACTTCTGGCTGTAGAGTTCGCCCGCCGGGGATATCACTGCGGCATACTGGATGCTGATATTACTGGTCCATCCATTCCCAGGGCATTTGGTATCACAGAAAAAGCGATGGGAAATGAGACGACGATTTTCCCTGTTAAAACAAAAAAATATGGCATAGACGTTATGTCCATCAATCTTTTATTGCCAAATGATACCGATCCCGTCGTCTGGCGCGGTCCCGTGATCGGCGGAACTGTAAAACAATTCTGGACTGATGTCCTGTGGGACAATACCGACTATCTGTTTGTCGATATGCCGCCGGGAACAGGGGATGTCGCCCTGACTGTATTTCAGAGCATACCTGTAGACGGTATCGTTGTCGTCACCAGTCCGCAGGATCTGGTATCCATGATCGTCGGAAAAGCAATCCGCATGGCAGAGATGATGAATATCCCGGTCTATGGTCTGATTGAAAATATGAGCTATCTTGAATGCCCGGACTGCGGCAAAAAAATCTCGGTCTTTGGGGAGAGCCATATCGCCGAGACTGCAGCGGCATACCAGATCCCCGTACTGGCACAGATGCCCGTCAACTCCGCCCTGGCAGCTGCCTGTGACAACGGCACGATAGAAGACCTGGATGTTGACTATCTGCTGGACGCGGTCAATGCGATTGAATAGAAAGCGGGAACCAGAATGGACTCTAAAATATGCTATATATTTGGTGCCGGGGAGCGGTCTGACTGTGACATCTCCCTGGCAGCAGATGATCTTGTAATCGCTGCCGACGGCGGCTTTGATTATCTCGAACAGCTGGGGCTGCGCGCGGATTATGTACTGGGAGACTTTGATTCGGTACTTTCCTATGACCTCCCCTCCGACAGCATCCGTTATCCCAGAGAAAAGGATGACACAGATATGATGCTCGCCATGAAGCTCGGACTGGACAGAGGATACTCCGAATTCATTATCTACGGAGGTCTCGGCGGCCGTCTTGACCACACTCTCGCCAATATCCAGGCGCTGGCATATCTGGCAGAGCACGGTGCTGCCGGAACGCTCTATGCATCCGGCTATGCTGTCCGCGTCGTCACGAACGGTACGGTCTCTTTTGGCAAGGATCTGCCCGAAAATGTACCCGGCAACCTCTGTTCCGTCTTTTCACTCAGTGATACAAGCACTTCCGTGACGATCCGCGGGTTAAAATACGAGACAGAGAGCATCACTCTCACAAACTCCTTCCCCCTCGGGATCAGTAATGAATTTACCGGCAAAAAAGCATACGCACATGTGGAAAAAGGCACCATAGCCGTACTATGGTACCTTCCCTGTCAGGATTAGATTTCATTATCACTGGCACAGATCAGACACAACCTGATTGATCACTTTGCCATCTGCCTTGCCTTTCAGTTCACCCATCACGCTCTTCATGATCTGGCCTTTGTTTTTTGTCGCCAGAACTTCTGCGAACTTCTCCTGGATCACGGTCTTTACCTCTTCTGCTGACAGCATCGCCGGAGCGTATTCACAGATAATGTCATAACGGGTCTGATATTCTTTCCTCAGTTCAGCACGTTCTTCCGGGCATCCATCAATCTGTTCCTTTACCGTCTTCATCTCTTTCAGTATCACACGGTTCACGATCTCTTCTGTGATAGCATCCCTGCACCCTTCGTCGATCGCGGCCTTTTTTGCTGCTGATACAAGAGAGGATATCGCATCTTTTCTCTCCTTGTCCTTTGCTTTCATCGCTGCGATCATATCTTTCTGCAATGTTGTAAATTCCATGTTATCTCTTCCTTTCTCTCATTTTTGGCTCTTTCCAACGCCGCCAAGCTATGTTCTGGTCAGTATTTCCGGATGGGATCCGATCCGTCATCCACTGTATTTTCAATGTTCCGGATCTGCACAAAATAAGAAACCCCCGGTTTCACCTGAACCTCCACACGTTCCCCCTTCTTATGTCCTAACAGAGCCTTTCCCAGCGGGGATTCTGTGCTGATCAGACCCTGAAGTGCATTCATGCGCACAGTAGTGACGATCTTATATGTTTCAGTCATGTCATCCTCTTCAAAATACACTTCTACCGTATTGTTCATCCCCACCTCATCCTCACTGGATTCCTCGGAGACGACCACTGCCGTTCGGATCATCCTCTCCAGATATCGGATACGGCTCTCATTCTGGTTCTTGTCTTTTTTCGCCGCATAATACTCAAAATTTTCACTGAGATCCCCATGTGACCTGGCTTCTTTGACAGCCTCCAGCGCCTCTTTGCGCACCACCAGTTTACGGTATTCAATCTCTTCTTCCATCTTTTGTATATCTTTTCTGGTTAATTCATTTCGCATGCTCAATCCTCAAATCTTACCCATAATACCGGGCGGTTATAAACACCCTTCTGATCGACAGGGAACCCATAATAGACGACCTCTTTCAGATGGGAAAAATACGCTGTCGAACTCTGATCGTAGCCCGGATTACGCAGCCTGAGGCTTTTTGCCTTATTGCCAAGGACTCCGGCGTATTTCATAATTTCCTCATCGTCCATGATATACACTTTATCCGTGGTATCTTTTCCACCTTTGGTACCGTACTCCTTATTGTCTGCACGGACCAGACGGGTATCCTGGATCGCAGCCTGTTCCCCTGTCAGAAATTCCTCCCGTATAAAGCTATCATTGAGAAATGACCGCAGAGAACTATTGTCCCATGTAACTTTCCTGGCAGATCCCTCATATACCTCCCCAGGTATCGGGGCCTCCTCCGCATGTTTTCCCTGTATTGTCCGGGTACGGGCAAGAAATACACTGCCATCCTTTTTATCCATCACGATCCACCGGCTGGCGCCAAAGGGAATGGTTTTTCCAGGCTCTGCCTCTGCCATTATTTTCTTTTCAACTGCCACCACCCGGTCCGCGCTGTCCTGATACTCTTCTCTGGATAGCCGGTAGAACAATTCCCTTGCCTCTTCCCATTCTCCATCCTCTTCCAGTGAAGAAGCGTATTCATACCGGGTTTCTTTTGCCTTTTCTTTGCTGTCTCTGTAATCGCCCAGGTGATAGTAGGATTCCATGGCATACTTTTTCAGGGAAAGACTCCGCTCCATACCCGCGATCAGATATCGTGTAGGATCTGCCTTATAGGAAATCACTGCAATGACAGCAAGAATCAGAATACCGGCAAAAATCCATATCCCCTTTCCCTTCTTCCCAGATGTTTTCTCCTTTTCTTTCAGCGTAGTCGTGACAGTCCGGGAGATCTCTTCCTTCTGATCGGGAAGTTTCCGTTTTAATTCTTCCGCCCTGCGGCTGCACTCTTCGCTGAGGGACGCACACTGCTCTGCCCCTTCAAAGGGCGACTGCTCCGCTTCCCGCCCCAGTTCGGCAAAATCTTTCGTCAGCCGGACATATATGTTATATTCATCTTCTATCCCCAATATACACCGTGTCGCCTTCTTCAGAGCAACAAGCTGGGCAAATTTCTCCTCCGGTGTCAGTATGATCTCTTCCTGCTTTTTTTTCTTTTTTACTTTTGCCATATTGGATCCTCCCTGGTTTCTTGCATAAAGGGCTTTGCAGCACATACTTAGTATGGACAGCAAAGCCCTCGGGTATTATGGTTTCCTCAAAAGTTATGCTTTCTTTTTCTTTGAATAAGTCGTACCTTTTGCTGTATTCTTTCCACGTCCTGTCATCAGATACCACAGGGGAGCGGCAACACATACCGATGAATAACATCCTGAGATAACGCCGACGATCAGCGGAATCGCAAACTGACGAACTGAACTTACGCCAAGCAATGCCAGTATAAATACCATGATAAAAGTAGTCACAGATGTGTTGATCGAACGTGACAGTGTCTCTGTAATACTACGGTTGATCACTTCAGCAAGATTAGTACGTGCCGATGTCCCTTTCTGGTTTTCACGAATACGGTCAAAGACTACGATCGTATCGTTGATGGAATAACCGACAATCGTCAGCATACAGGCAATAAATGTGCTTCCCACCTGGATAAACGAACTTCCTACCACATATACAGTAAATACAACGAGGATATCATGCACCAGGGCAAGTACAGCGCTGGCACCAGTCGCAAATTTGCGGAAGCGGATCCAGATATAAAGCAGCATACAGGCAGCGGCGATCAACGTCGCCACAATGGCATCCGTCTTCATCTCACTGCTGACCGAAGCGCTGATCGTCTCCGACTCGATCTGCCCCTCGTCAGTATTAAATTTCTTTGCCAGCTCGGTCCTGACCGTGTTACTCTGCTCTTCCGTCAGCGCCGTTGTACGGATCGTGATCTTTTTGACGCCCTTATCATCCGAAGAGGAGACTTCTCCGGTCAGTCCGGTCGCACCTTTCACAACATCCAGTACCTGATTTTTCAATTCATCGGTAATCGCCGTATTCTGGTCAACTGATACCGATGTGGACGTACCGCCTATAAAATCAAGCGCATAATTCAGCATCGCCTTTTTCGGACCTGCGGTATTGATAATGATGCCGGCAACACATATGAGCACCACCGTACCAGAAATAATCACATATTTTTTCCAGTTTCCTATAAAATCTATTGTCTTACGCTCTTTCTGCAGACCATATAGTTTTGTATCAGTCAGTCCAAGAGCAGCAAAGGATTCCATCAACAGTCTTGTAACAAAGATCGCCGTAAACATGGAAAGGATAATACCAATGGCAAGTGTTGTGGCAAATCCTTTCACAGTACCAGATCCCTTCAGATACAGTACCAGCGCCGCGATCAGTGTCGTCACATTACCATCAATAATAGCGGAGAGTGCCTTGGAAAATCCATTTTTGATCGAAGACGCCACGGTCTTGCCTGTCGTCAACTCCTCCCGGATACGGGTAAAGATAATACAGTTGGCATCCACCGCCATACCAATACTCAGGATAATACCGGCAATACCCGGCAGTGTCAAGGTTACATTCAAAAGGTTTAAGGAGAGCAGCATGGCCCCTACATAGAAGATCAGTGCGATCGAAGCCGCTACACCTGGCAGGCGGTACATTATGATCATAAAAATGATCACAAGGATCAGACCTACCACACCGGCGATCAGACTGCTGTTCAATGCTTCACTTCCCAGCGTCGCTCCCACTACGTTATCATGGATATTGCGCAGTTCGAGCGGAAGTGCGCCAATACGCAGCGTAGAAGCCAGATTCTGGGCATTCTGCATATCCTTGAAATCTTCCCCGCCGGAAATCGTACATCTGCCTTCAGTAATAGCAGATTTGAGTACCGGTGCAGAAACCAGCTTATTGTCATATACAATGGCAAGCTGTTCACCCACATGAGCACTGGTGAGATCCGCAAATGTCTTCGTTCCCTTACCGGTAAACTGGACGTCTACCACATTTTCCGAAGCACCCGTCTCTGAGGTCTGTTTCGTCGCCTGGGCATCCTCAACTGCCTTACCATCCAGTTCCACATCATCTTTACTGAACTGTACCTCTGCCCCGTCTGCCGGATTGGCATTGCCATCCTTGTCCTTCAGATTGGAATACAAAACAAACTGGAGAGAACCTGCTTTTCCCAATGTTGCAAGAATCTCTGCCGAATTACTGACACCCGGAATATCTATGGTAACACGGTTATCACCTTCCTGATATACCGATGCCTCTGTACTCATATTCTCGACACGCTTCTGCATTTTATAGATTGTATCTTCCATCTGTTTCTCTGTGGGATTTGCCGTCGTCGCCTCATATGTGACACTGACACCACCTTTCAGATCCAGTCCCAGACGGATATTCTTTGCGCTGCCACGATGTGCACTGCCGACTCCCCGATAAGCAACAAAACCAAATGCCGCTATCAGGATAACCACCAGCAGGATCTGCAAAACGCCTTTTACTTTGCTGTTCATGTTACGTATCTCCTTTACATAATTTGTCGTATTTTCGATTTATATCCGAGATTATAGTATAGCACAAAGCTTTAGTGTCTTCAAGAGAAACTGTCGCTTTTTTTTACATTCACAAAACCGCCGGTATGGAAACACCATAACCGGCGGCATGATTTCTATTTTTCTATTAAAATGCCGAGGCATTTTTTTAGCTGAAGTATCTCTTAAGAAGTCCCTCAAATGCCTTGCCGTGACGCGCTTCATCTTTTGCCATCTCATGAACAGTATCATGGATTGCATCCAGATCTGCTGCCTTGGCTCGTTTTGCAAGGTCAAATTTACCTGCCGTTGCACCATTTTCTGCATCTACGCGCATCTGCAGATTTTTCCTGGTAGAATCAGTAACAACTTCACCAAGCAACTCTGCAAATTTAGCAGCATGCTCAGCCTCCTCCCATGCAGCTTTCTCATAGTACAGACCAACCTCAGGATAACCCTCGCGGTGTGCCACACGTGCCATTGCCAGATACATACCAACCTCAGTACACTCTCCCTCGAAATTTGCACGAAGATCAGCTGTAATATCCTCGCTGACACCTTTGGCAACGCCTACAACATGCTCTGCTGCCCATGTCTTTTCGCCTTCCTGTTTTGTAAATTTCTCTGCCGGAGCTTTACATACCGGACACTGCTCAGGTGCACTGTCTCCTTCATGAACATACCCACATACTGAACATACATACTTAGCCATATCAATTTCTCCTTTATTATTATATTTTTTGCAGCTTATATGGTATACTATAGCCACATTTTCACTTTACTAAACACGAATCACATATTCCATAAAAATATAATTCGTGACCTTCAATGCGTCCGGCACACAATTTTTCTGCCTGTCGGTCTGCTGCCTCCATCGGTATCAGAGGCAGATCATAGACTTGTCCGCAGCTGCGGCAGATAAAATGATCGTGGGGTTCCAGTTCGGCATCGTAATGATCAACACCATCTCCACAATTCAGCCGTAAAATTTCTCCCTGTTCTGCCAGGAGATTAAGATTACGGTACACTGTCCCCAGGCTGATCTTCGGAAATTCTTCACGTATCGCCTGATACACACTCTCCGCTGTCGGATGTGATGTGACCGAACGCAGATAATGCAGTACAGCACTTCTCTGCCTGCTGTATTTTAATCCAGCCATATCTGTCTCCATTCGCATTTTCAATAATAGTAATAGTTACTGTTATTAAGATATCAGATATTTTTATACTTGTCAATATATTTTTTTATTTTTTCTTAAATTTTTTTCACAAAATGCTTGCAAATTAAATAAAATCCTTTATCATAGATAGTAACTATATCTAATCTAAGAAAAGGAGCTATTTACATGGCAATCGACAAAAAAACTACCAAACTTTTACAGGCAGTTTCAGAGCTAAAAGAAACGGATTATTCACAAAAACCAGAAGTAAATCGTATCTATCAGAGACTGGTCAATGGCAGACATCAATTTGCAGAGATTTTTGAGAAAAATACCAAAGCAGTTATGGAAATAAGCTCTCTTGATCTCACAATGCAGTATCAGACAGAAAAAATCATGGATATATCTAATAATGTAGCAAGTGCCGCCGAGACAATCTTTGGCTCAGCCTCTGACAGTGCAGGGATATCCGGACAGGCTAACAGTCAGCACGAAGAATTGGCCAACACCATTGTTGATGTCTCTTCTTCTACAAAAGAAGTATATAAAAAACTGGAGGACGGGCAAAATGAGCTGACAAACATCCGTGATCTCTCTGACCGGACGATCAACGTTTCCCGGGAGCTTCAGACGGATATGGATGATCTCCTCGGCATGATCGACCATATGAGCGGACTGATCGCAAGTATTGACTCCATTTCCACGCAGACGAATCTTCTTGCCCTGAATGCTTCGATCGAAGCCTCACGTGCAGGCGAAGCAGGAAGGGGCTTTTCTGTGGTCGCCGGAGAGATTCGTGCACTGGCAGAAGAAACCCAGAAACTTACTGCATCTATGGTCGATTTTGTAGAACAGATTAAAAACGCTTCACAAAAAAGCACTGAAAGTACAACAAGTACCATTAATTCTCTTAATACTATGACTGAAAAGATAAAAAATGTCTGGGAATTAAACAGCGAAAACCAGAAATATGTCTCAAAGGTAAATGAATCCATGGGATCAATCGCCACCGTCAGCCAGGAGATCAGTTCGTCCATGTCCCAGATGGAAGAACAGCTGCGTAACAGCACTGATTTCATGCGGCAGGTTGGCAATGACCTGAAGCAGGCTGTACAACCCGTTGTTTCTATTGAACAAACACTGGATGATGCCGTTAAACAAATGGGCAGCATGACAAAAGACCCCTTTTTCCACATGAAAAATCAGGAATTTGCCAAATATATCAAAAACGCCATCACTGCTCATCATACTTGGCTTGGTAACCTGGAAAAAATGGTCCGGGAACATACCGTTACTCCTCTGCAGCTGGACTCTTCCCGATGCGGCTTTGGACATTTCTATTATGCCATGACTCCGCAGATACCAGAAATAATCCCGATATGGCAGGATCTCGAGTATAAGCATAAACGCTTCCACAAATACGGAGAAGAAGTCATATATGCCCTGAATAACGGACAATATTCAAAAGCAGAACAGCTCTGCCGGGAAGCTAAAACATATTCCAAGGATCTGATTTCAAATCTTGAGCAGATCCTGAAGGCTGTAGAAGAATAATAATTCTGATTTTAAAATGGGGCTTTTCGCCCCATTTTTTTCTTTTATTTTCACACATTCGACTTTTTTCAACATATACTGTTATAAAAAAGCATAAGGAGTTACCATGAATCTTTCAAACAAACCACTTGCCATGGCTTATGTACCATGGCAGCCATTTGAAAATGTTTTGGATGCCAACTGTGGACTGGAACAGGGAAGCATTTTTGAAGATCTGGTCTTTCCGTTTATCGGTTCACAGGCTGCCTGTCAGGCTAAAAACCAGATGAGACCAAATCCCCGCCCCCAACATCACCAGAACTGCTCCTGCGGAAGGAGGATGGGATAAATGCACAATAACAATATGAGCAGGGAAATGCTGATGCAGCGCGTACGCGAAGCAGGTTTCGCCCTGATCGACATCGGAATGTATCTGGACACCCATCCGGATGATGAGAAGGCTATGGATTATTACAACAAATACCAGCAGATCAATAAAGAAGTCCGCCGTGCTTATGAAAGCACCTATGGACCACTTACCTCAAACACCGTCGACACCTGCGACGGCTGGACCTGGGTACGTGATCCCTGGCCTTGGGAAGGGGGTTGTTATTAATGTGGACGTATGACAGAACTTTGGAATACCCGGTAAATATCACCAAACCAAATGCGAAGCTGGCAAAAGTCATTATATCGCAATTTGGAGGTCCCGATGGAGAGCTCGGAGCCTCCCAGCGCTATCTCTCTCAGCGTTACTCCAATGGTGACAAACGTGTCTGTGGGATTCTGACGGATATCGGTACAGAAGAATTAAACCACTGTGAAATGATCTGCGCCATCGTTCATCAGCTGACCCGCAACCTAACCGCCGATGAATTACAGGCGCAGGGATTCGCTGATTATTATATCGACCACACTATTGGAATCTGGCCTCAGGCTGCCAGCGGCATGCCATTTTCCGCCTCGACATTTCAGAGTACCGGGGATCCCATTACTGATCTGACAGAGGATATGGCAGCAGAACAAAAAGCAAGAACAACGTATGACAACATTCTTCGCCTGGTAAAAGATCCGGAAGTATGCGATCCGATCCGCTTCCTGCGTCAGAGAGAATTAGTACACTTCCAGCGTTTCGGTGAAGGACTTCGCCTTGTTCAGGATAACCTGAACAAGAAGAATTTCTACGCCTACAACCCAGATTTTGATAAACAGTTCTGTAAGTAACTGGTTGTAGGCGGTGCCTACCAACCCAGATTTTGATAAACAGTTCTGTAAGTAATGATGATGTGCTCATGCACAGTAAGAGGGGACTGCTTCCGGCAATCCCCTCTTACCATTTTATTCTTCCTTTTTCTAAAATTATTTGACAGCATTTTATATATTATTATACTTATTATTTTATATTTCATATTTAAAGGAGGAAAACCATGAAAAAACTTACTCACGTAATAATGATCGCAGCTGTATTCCTGTTTGGATTCATTTCATCCATTACTACGTCTGCAGCAACAGCTGAATCTATCACAGAGGGAACAGAATGGTCAGGAACAATAGAAGGGGTAAAAGAACTTACATTCATTCCTGCAGAGACTGGATTTTATAATGTCAGACTCACTGATTTGGAAGACACTTACACAAATGTTTCTTAATTGACTGAAAATAATGTACAGGTTATGGATTCAATAATTGAATACGACACCGGCATATATATGAGAAATGCCATATTTCTGATCAAAGGCAAAGAATATAAAGTAAAAATTGAATGTAGGGACGAAATAGATGATGGGGAATTGATGGCTGGAGATGCTTCCCTGCTCATCACCAAAAGCAGCGATAACGCCCCTGCAGAAAGCGGAACATATTCATTTACTTTTCAACCCAAAACGGGTGAACCCTCTTATGTTATTGATTTATATGCCGTGCAGGGTGAAAGTTTTAACAAAATAACAAAGAAGTCCCGGTACCTTTATAATCAGTATACTTCTACCTTGTTCCAACTGGAAGCCGGGACAGAATATTATTTCATTGTCAACTATTCAGGCGGTGAATGTGAAGATGGAACAGAGTTCCCCGCATATAGTTCCATAAAACAATCAAATACCATTGCCTCTATTGAATTAAGAGAAGAGCCTCTCGTAAGCTCATCCGGCATTGTGGTATTCTTATCCGCTGGCTCTATAAAAATAAATTATACGAACGGTACTAGTGATATCATTCAATTTTCAGATATAAATCAATACGATATAAACGCTGAATATTTAGGTGAAAGAGATAAGGAATCCCAATTTAAAGTAGGAAAACAAAAAGTTAAATTTACATATTTAGATGCATTCGAAATAACCAGTGTAATCAATGTACTAACCAAAGTACAATATGCGGGAAAAATTTCTGGTACATTACCAGCTGGCAGGAAGATATCTGTTGATCCGGATTTCTGGTATTATGCAGAGTATAAATTTACGCCTTCCAGGAACGGTTACTATGTATTTTGGTACAATACCCCCGATAACCTGTCCCTAGATAAGTTGTATAAAGAATGGGAATTTACTGTTCATGACTCCCAGGATAATGAAATAGAATGGATATCTAATAAAGGATTTAAGTTAAAAGCTAATGAAGATTATTGTTTTGAAATAAGTTTAGGCACCAATCTTACCCAAAACAAATTTACTTACTGGCTTGATATCAATACAGATCACATCCATACCTATGGACCATGGGTTACAACAAAGCCATCTACAACGACACAGGCTGGTACGAAAGAAAGAATATGTACGGACTGCGGCGCCACTGAAACAAAAACGATTGACAACCTCACACCCCCTGCACTGACACCTCCTGCTGGAAATGAAAACAGCATACAGGCGGGATCGAACGGATCTGGTGGTGCTAAAAAACCATCGGTTACACAGGATATTAAGCCGTCCAATCCTTCAAAAACAAATCTGGCAAAAATAGTATTAAAATCCGTAAAAGCGTGCGGAAAGGGAAAAATTAAAGTAAGATCAGGAAATAATAGCTGGAGGGGCTGCTTCAAAATCAGCCCCCCTATTTGCAATTTACTATTTCAAACAATCTCCAGCCCCTTTTCTCCCACATCCATCGTCAGCTGCTGCCCCATATGGACTTCATCGGCAAGGATCTTCTTTGCCAGAAGCGTCTCTACATTTTTCTGCAGATAACGTTTCAGCGGTCTCGCCCCATACGCCGGGTCATATGCCTGTTCCGTGATATAATCTTTTGCCCGGTCTGAAAGAGACAGGTGAATCTCCTTATCTTCTACTCTTCTGTTCACATCTGCGATAAGCAGATCGAGAATGTCACTGATATCACTTCGTGTCAGTGGTTTAAACATAATGATCTCATCCAGACGGTTTAGAAACTCCGGACGAAAACTGGTTCTGAGCTGGTCCATCACCGCCTGTTCGCTTTCGGGCGAAATATTTCCTTCATCATCGATCCCTTCCAGCAGATACTCTGCACCAAGATTGGAAGTCATGATCAGGATCGTATTTTTGAAATCCACGGTGCGCCCCTGGGAATCGGTGACACGTCCGTCATCCAGCACCTGAAGGAGAACATTGAACACATCCGGATGGGCCTTTTCAATCTCGTCAAAGAGAACAACCGAATATGGTTTGCGGCGCACCGCCTCCGTCAGCTGGCCGCCCTCTTCATAACCGACATAGCCCGGAGGCGCCCCAATCAGCCGGGAAACAGAATATTTCTCCATATATTCGCTCATATCAATGCGAACCATGTTTGTTTCATTATCAAAAAGACATTCGGCAAGACTTTTGGCAAGCTCCGTCTTACCTACGCCAGTTGGACCAAGAAACAAAAACGAACCGATCGGTTTGTCCGGATCTTTGATTCCCGCTTTGGAACGGATGATCGCCTCTGTCACTTTTGTCACGCCATCATGCTGCCCGATCACACGCTTGTGCAGTTCATCATCCAGATGGAGCGCCTTATTGCGTTCAGATTCTGTCAGTTTGGCAACCGGTATCCCCGTCCAGCGGGATATGATCTTTGCGATTTCCTCATCCCCCACGCTCTCATGCACCATCGCCTGGTCGCCGCCGTGCATTGCATCCTCCGCTACTGAAAGCTGCTGTTTCAGCTCAGGCAGCTTCCAGTATTCCAGTTCTGACGCCTTCTCAAGATCATAATCATTTTTTGCCACCTCGATCTGGTTCTTCAGATCCTCCATCTGCACTTTCAGTTCATGCACACGTTCCACTGCTGATTTTTCATTGTCCCATTTTGCTTTCTGACCAGCAAAATCCTCCCGCATCTCCGCAAGCTCTTTCTGAAGTTCAGCAAGCCGTTCCTGGCTGAGGTGGTCTTCTTCCTTTTTCAGCGCTGCTTCTTCCATCTCCATCTGCATGATCTGCCGCTGGATCTCATCCAGCTCCGTGGGAAGGGAATCCAGCTCCGTCTTGATCAGGGCACATGCCTCATCCACAAGATCGATCGCTTTGTCCGGCAGGAAACGGTCTGAAATATAACGGTCCGATAACATCGCCGCCGAAACCAGTGCGGCATCCGTGATCTTGACCCCATGAAATACTTCATAACGGTCCTTTAATCCACGCAGGATCGATATTGTATCTTCGACTGTCGGCTCATCTACCATAACAGGCTGGAACCGCCGCTCCAGGGCAGCATCTTTCTCTATATACATACGGTATTCATCCAGTGTGGTCGCGCCGATACAGTGCAGTTCTCCTCTTGCCAGCATCGGTTTCAGAAGGTTTCCGGCATCCATGGCTCCCTCTGTCTTCCCTGCTCCGACGATCGTATGCAGCTCGTCGATGAAAAGGATGATCTGCCCGTCGCTTTCCCTGACTTCCTCCAGAACCGCTTTCAGCCTCTCTTCAAATTCACCGCGGTATTTGGCACCGGCGATGAGCGATCCCATATCCAGGGCAAATACCTGCTTATTTTTCAGGGCTTCCGGCACATCCCCCCGGACGATACGCTGGGCAAGCCCCTCTACCACGGCAGTTTTGCCGACGCCGGGTTCTCCGATCAGAACGGGATTATTCTTTGTTTTCCGGGATAAGATCCGGATCATATTGCGGATCTCAGCATCCCTTCCGATGACCGGATCCAGTTTCTGCTCCCTCGCACGCTGAACCAGATCATAGCCATATTTTTCAAGACTGTCATATACCGCCTCCGGGTTATCACTGGTGACTTTCTGGTTGCCCCGCACCTTGGACAGTGCCTGTAAAAACCTTTCCCGGTCGACTCTAAATTCATTTAGCAGCTCCTTCACTTCACGGGACGGTTTCTTAAGCAGGCTTAAAAAGAGGTGTTCGACTGATACATACTCATCTCCCATCGCTTTCGCCTCATTTTCAGCATAGACAAGGACCTTGTTCAGATCATTTCCAATATAAACCTGACCGCCTTCCACTTTGGGACGTTTCTTTAACAGTCTTTCGACCTGCGCCTGGAAAACAGCAGGATCGATCTCCATCTTCTGCAGTAATTTCGCCAGCAGACTGTCGTCAATGGTCAGCATACTATAAATCAGATGTTCCTGTACGATCTCCTGATTGCCAAAATCATAGGCGATTTTCTCCAGATTGTTCATAATCTCAACAGACTTCTGCGTGAATTTGGTAATGTTCATAAACTGTCACTCCTTCCTAAGCTCAAACTGGCTCCGTAGAGCTAAACAAAAAAATATGGACAGACTCTAGTATCCCTCAAGTCTATCCATACTATACCACCTTTATTAGCACTCGTCAAGGCAGAGTGCTAATAATTTTATTCCTATTCCTCGTCTTCCTCCTCGTCTCCGTACAAACTGTCATCGTCCTCATCTAAGTCGTCATCATCGTCCCAGTCGTCGTCATCTTCATCATCCTCATCATCCCAGTCGTCATCATCCAGAACAGCGACACTGCAAGTTGCTTTCCTGCCGCTGCCGTCGGTAGCCTTTACTGTGATGATCGTCACACCAGCTGACTTTGCTGTGACCAGTCCTTCACTGTTTACGACCGCCACAGCCGTATTCGATGAAAACCAGTTCAGCTTCTGGTTCGTAGCTGTTTTAGGCGTTACTGTTGCCTTCAGACGGTATGTAACATAGTCTTCTTCATCTGCTTCGCCAAGATCTAACGTAAGTGTCGTCTTGTCTAATGTGATCTTAGTGACACTCTGGTTCTTTTTCTTTACCTTAACCTGAAAAGTAAATTTCTTTTTAGGATCTGCCTTTGAGGAAACCGTTATTTTGGCAGAGCCGATCTTCCTTCCTTTGATCACTCCCTTTTTTGTCACGGAAACCACCGCAGGCTTACTGCTCTTATATGTTACCTTTTTGCCCGCTTTGCTGCCTGCCGCCAACGTAACTTTCACATTCAGTTTAAGTTTTCTTCCTTTTCCCAGCACCAGCTTTTTTCCTGTAATGTTGGTCACTGCTACACTCTTTACCTTTTTGTTCCCTTTCTTCGCTGCCTGGATACCAGCCCCCATCGTCAGGGAGTAAGAGAACGCCACCGCCAGTACAAGCACAATTGAAAGAATCCTTGTAAACCTTTTTTTCATTCACGCACCTCCATTTTTCTTTCATTGTACTATATATGTCATAAATATGTCAATCACCATTTCCCATTTACCAGGGCAATCGCCTAGTAACCTGCTGCCGAGAGGCGGCTATCTCCCATCGGCCGTCCACGGTACCACTTCCTGCGAAAAATCAAATCGCTGACTTCCTTTGCAAAATTCTTCTGCCGCCCTTCGCAAAACTCGCTGTCTGCCATGTCGTTTTTCTGACTTTTACAGCATAGCCGCCCGCCGGTCCTTAGTGCAAACGTGCTGTCAAAAGTCAGAAAAACGACAGCAGACAACTCAGACAAAGCTCGGGTGGCAGATTTGCAAAGGACGACAACGATGATTTTTCGGGAAGTGGTACAAGACCGGGCGATGGGAAATATCGCCTCCCGAAAAACTGCAGGTTATTAAGCGATTGCCCTATCCTTTTTCTGTGCTCGCGCAGCTACCAGTCTGTTTACCGCCATACCGAATCCAAGCATTCCCCAGAATACCGGCGCCACAGCGACGGTAGAATCATTGGCGATCCCTGTCACCATATATCCAAACAGAGCCACCATGACAGCCACTCCGATTTTCTGAGGCACCGTCTCCAATGGGGAATTCCAGTAAAGGCGCACACTCTTTACAAAATACCAGCCAAACAGCAGAAGGAAAGCGATCAGAGACAGAAGTCCGGTCTGCGTCCAGATCTGCAGGTACATATTATGCGGTTTTGTCACCGTAACCCCGTCATAATTCATATTCATTTTTCCCACATAATCATGATTGGGAAAGACGAGGGTAAATGTACTGGGACCAGAACCTGTCAGAATATAATCTTTCAGCAGCGGCAGCGTCCGGGACCAGATGTATCCTCTCTTATCGCCAAAATGCTGATTTCCGGCAAACCCGGCGGCAGGGATGTCCTGAAGCCGGTCCAGTTTACGGAAAGCATTATAAATCTGGTACTCTTCCCCCACCCTGGCAATCGTCCACGCTTTATCCTTTTCATAGACAAACTGATGATCCACGATACGCACAGCTTCATAGACAATATCGTCCTTCGTCACCACTGTTTTGTAGAGTCTTGGTTCTGCAATGACAGTGCCATTTTTTTTGTAATCATAAGAATGATCTTTGATCGTATAATAGTTTCCTCCCTCATGGAAAAGAAGCTCCTGCTCCCTGCCTTCTGCATCCTGCACCTTTAGCGGCTCTTCTTCCTGTCCCGTCAGCACCACAGTAAAACTGCGGTCTCCGGCCGTAATGACATTCAATCCCTGTGCGGACGAGACCATCTGCCGGATCATGTGGGTATCCTCCTTCGGGTGAAACAGCTTATCCGTACCAGCCTGGAACTGTGCCGGAAATACCGTGACTGCGACTGCGGCAAATACCCCCAGTGCTGCCGCTGAGGCTCCCAGCTTCTTCCATCCCAGACAGGTAACAATCCTGCGCCACTGGTATATCACCAGAAAAACCACACTGGCAATGACCCCTACACACCCGGTCAGAGACTGCGAGCCAAGAAGCGTCACCGTCATCAGGCAGGAGCCTGCCATGGCAGTCACCGTCCAGAAGCGGGATAACTTTCTCCACTCCATCATTGCCACTGTCACCAGAACCGGTAAGAGCAGCGCCGCATAAGAACCTACATAATTGGGATTATAAAGGGAAGCATAGACCCAGCCCTCAGAAAAATTAAACGTATAATTCATCTTCGGTCTGATCAGCAGATTCATGATGACCTGTCCCACCCTGCCCCGGAACAGATCCATACCCAGAAACTGGAACGTACCGAGCAGTCCCATCAGGAAACCTCCCGCCACTATACCATACACGACTAGACGGATCAGCCATTCGGTATCTACCATAAGGTATACATACAGCATCAGGATCCCATATGCCAGCAGGATAAACATCCCCTCCCACTGCTCATAACTTCCCCACAGTGAAAATTCACGGTACTCTGAGCAAAGGGAAGAGATCACAGCGAGCACAAGATAGCTGCCAAGCCAGAGAAGCTCCGGTGTACGAAACCTGCGCCAGTCCGGCATCCACTCTTTTTTTGCCAATGAAACAAGGAGGCACGCCATCATAAGAAAGGCAAGCAGGATCAGCATCTGGCCTTTCCAGTATAAAAATAAATCCGTTGATGTAACGGAATCCGAATACCATTTATATCCATTTAAGCCTATATTATATTTTTTCGCTGTAACGATCAACGGCACAAAAGCAAGTGCCAGAAGTACCGGTACGGTACGGACCGTCCTCCATGTCTTTTCCATAATCGCTCCATTTCCACCGGCTAAGGCAAAACAAAACCGGTCTGTGTTATTTACTCTATCATTAACATAACACAAAAACCGGCTTATTGCCACCGTATCCTGTTCATTTTTTCAACTATTTTCTCCCTGCCTGCATCATGCCCCCCAGCATACCGCCAAGCAGACATAGTGCCAGCGCCGGCAGAATACCCGTAACCCCGGTAAAGGCTCCCCTGTTGCCGATGAGAGATACGACCCATAAAATAGTAAAATATATGGCTCCCATCAAAAGCCCCCACAGATATCTCCGCTCACTGTGCTGTCTGCTCACCACCGTCCCACTGATAAAACAGGACAGGACATAGGCCGCCAGAATCCCGCCCCGGACAACATTGTCTGAAACATCCCATTTGTACATGATAAAGGCAAGGATCACAAGTGCCGCTGCGGATATGAAATAAGCAAAAACGACACCTTTCACAACCTGCAATACGATATTTTGCTTCATAGATTTCCTCCTCCCGGAATCGGACCACATTTATTCACTTATTAATCTTATGTCTCTTTTCAAAAAAGAAGAACTATGATATGATATCTTAAAGAAAAAATCAAGAAAGGAAGCTGCTGCGTAATGCAATACATTGATCTACACGTCCACTCCTGCTGCTCTGACGGCACAGCAACACCGGAAGAACTGGTACAGCTTGCCATTGACAGTAATCTGGTTGCTTTTGCACTGACTGACCATGACACGGTAGAAGGTGTGGCAAGAGCCCTTGATGCTGCCAGAGGCAGAAATATCCAGGTGATCCCCGGAGTGGAACTCTCCTGTGAATACACAATCTCCCCCACCCGCAAAAAAGAGATCCACATACTCGGCTATAATCTGGACCACACACAGCCCGAGCTGGTAGATACCCTTTCAAAAATCGCCAGGGAGAGGGATAACCGCAATCAGAAAATGTGTGAAAATCTGAATGCTGCCGGATTTCCCATTGATTATGAATCACTGACCGCGCGTTTTCACGGAACGATACTCACAAGGGCACATTTTGCCCGTTTTCTGCTGGAACAGGGAGCGATCCCCAGCATTGACTATGCCTTTAAAAAAATACTCGCCCAGGATGGACCATATTTCGTCTCCCGCAAATACCTGACGCCACAGTCCGGTATCGAACTGATAAAAAAAGCAGGCGGACTGCCTGTGCTGGCACATCCTCTGCTCTATAAAATGTCAGTTACCGAATTGCATCATCTTCTCGCTGAAACAAAAGAATACGGACTCCAGGGCATTGAAGCCATGTACTCCCGCAACCGTGGTAATGATGAAGCATTTGTCCGCAAGCTCGCACAGGACTTTGACCTCTTTATCACTGGCGGCACGGATTATCATGGTACAAACAAACCCGATCTGGAAATCGGACGCGGGGAAGGAAACCTGCGCGTCCCGGTCATGCTTCTCGAAAATTTGAAATAAGCTTTTCTGCGGCAGCCGTTATGTCTTTTTGACCCACGACCGCAGAGATCACGGCTGCCCCGTCTACCCCAGCAGGTTTCAGAAGAGCTATGTTATCAGCATTCACTCCGCCTATGGCAACGACAGGAATCTGGACTGCCTGGCGGATTTCTTTTAATTCATCCAGTGTAATATGCTTCGTACCGGATTTGGTCAATGTGCCAAAGACGTCGCCCACCCCCAGATAATCTGCACCCGATTTCATCGCCTTCACCGCCAGTTCCACTGTGTTGGCGGTCGCTCCGATGATCCGGTCTGGTCCCAGCAGCTCCCTTGCCACCTGTATTGGCAGATCTTTTTGGCCCAGATGTACGCCGTCTGCCCCTACCGCCAGTGCGATATCCACACGGTCATTGATCAGCAGGGGAATCTCATAGGCATCCGTGACCTCTTTTACACTCATGGCAATTTCATAAAATTCTTTCGACGGACATTTCTTCTCCCTGAGCTGTACGACACTGCAGCCGCCCCGTATGGCGAGTTCCACCGAATCCTCAATCTTGTCCGTCGTCATGATCCTGCGGTCCGTACAAAGATATAATGTATAATCAATTTCAGGCTTCATCTTCCTCTCCTCCCTGTTTCCATTGAACAATCGCCGGCATGCCTGTGGGTTCATTTCCCCAGGATCCGCTCCACCTCTTCTGCATATTCCGGTTTCTTATCCCGGATACGTTCCATTTCTTCCAGGCACTCTTCCATAACCCCGGTATTATAATCGAGCTGCTCACGAAGCTTTTGCCGGCGGACATTCAGATCATGCCGCACCTCTACCATTTCTTTGGGATCCACCAGCGCCTTTGCCTGGGCAAACCAGATCTCCCTGTCCCGGATGCCAAGTCTCTGCAGTTCCTGCATAAGGATCTGGTTATTTTCATTAAGCCGTATCGTGCTCTCGCGCTGCCTTGCCCATTCCCGCTTCGCCTTGCGGTACTGTCCAAATACAAACTCAAGCTCTGTGGCATTGCGCACCTGGTATTTGTGTGACATATAATCCAGCGTCCGCACGTTGTTGACATATTTTATCTTGACGCGGTTGCTCAGGAATACGGCACGGCTACATTTTTTCTCCGTGATCACCATATCGATCCGGTTCTTCCTTGCCTCGTTGAGTATAAGCGCGGCAATCACAAAAGCAAAGGCGATCGTCGCCACAAAGGGGACGGCGATATCTACCCGGAACAAAAATAACAGCGCCAGCATCATTGACCCGATCGCCGCCAGGATCACGGCAAGTATCTTCCCTATTGTCTTTAAGGCTCTCTGCCTGCGGATAATGTCTCTTTTATCCGCCAGAAGAAGATTCTTCTCACTTCCCAGCTGGCGGAGATCATTTTTTATCTTGATCTGATAATCCTCATATTCACGGAACTTTCGGATATCTTGCGGCACAGAAGACTCATAATTTTCCAGAACGCGTTTCTGTGCATCGGTCATCTTAAATTGCTGCCTCTGCAGATGCTGGCGCTCCTTCGTCAATTCTACAATGCGGTGTGCCGCTGCATAGAGATCGAGCTTTTCTTCCGGGGGCGCCTGGTCGATCAGCTGGATGTCCTTCAGATAAGAGGTCACCTGTGCATATTCATTTTTTATATCGCCGCACTGCCGCCTTGCCTCCTGGATCGATTCGTATAGTCTCTGCAGGTAAGAAATCCTCGCTGCGTCATCACGGATATCTACCTTTTCTTTCTCTGTCGTCAATGTGTCCCCTGCCATATCCGGAACCGGAATCTCCATTTCCGGTACCGGATCCTCCGGTACGGAAATCTCCGGCTGTCCTGCCGGGACTTTTTTCTCTTTCTTTTTAAACCAGTGAAGAGCCAATTCTCTCCTCCTTTTCTAGCAGGCAAATGCCTCTGACAACTGCTTCTTATATCGCTCCAGATCACCTTCGCGTTCTTCTGGTATATGGCACTGTGCCACTGCCTCCCTGTAACGCCGCCGGACAGAATCAATCTCTTTCGGTGACATACCAAGGGCTGCCGCTTCCGTCTCAAAAAGGGCTTCCTCGTCCCGGATCAGCAGCACCCATAAGTAATGATACAGGGAATCCTTCTTATGATTTCTTGCATATGCTTCTTTGAAATCACGCTGTGCCTCTTCAAAGGAAGAGGTATAAAAATGGGCAATGCCCTGATCATGCAGGATATCACCATATTCTTCCGTTGTGAAATTCACGGCAAAGCTGCCCTGCAGCAGACGGCGGTATTCCAGCAGGCTTCGCCCATAACGACCGGAACGCAGATAGTTGTCTGCCTTGATCTTTTTCTTTTTGTGAACTGGCAGATTGGCGATCTCATCCATGACCCCCACCAGTTCCCGGATCTCTTCTTCTTTATAGTAATCACAGCCGCATAAGATCGTCACGACCATGTCCTTGAGCTTCCTATCCGCCGACAGCATACCCTGGATCTTCTTTGCCAGCACCGGATGCTCTGTCTCATCCCGAAGCCACTCAGCCAGTGACTCCTGAAATAAGTCTTCCGAGATCGTATAAATATTATTATAAATATAATAGCACAATTCTTCCAGAGAGTACACTCTCTGTCCTGTCACCGGCATTTTATAAGGTTTCACGGCAGCTTTTCCTTCACACAAGATAAACATCCAAAAACCTCCTTTCATACTGTCAGTGTTTTTTCCCATATCCGGTTTGACGTCGGAAAAATCTCACCAAACCCCTGGTCTTTCATCGTCACGATACAGGTGTGAGGGTCGCTGAAACGGACTCTCACTGCCAGCCTGCACTGTCTTGCGAGCTTCCCGGATACCGGTTCCATGTCCAGAATGATCGTTCGCTCTTCCCTCGTAAAAATATTCATCACCTTCAGGTTTAACTCACTCTCTCCATCTGGTATCAGCTCCACCGTCCGGTCTACCTGATACCAGGGAGTACCTGCCTTTGCCAGTATACATTCCTGCCTTTTTGCCTCTGCATAGACAGTGATCGACAGATGACAGGTGATCATCTCCTCGTCCATCAAAAGATAATCCCCCAGACGGGAGGTCCCGCCGATCTCCCTCGCCGCATAACAGGCGCCGCTGACATAAAGGTTCTGTCCCTTAAAAAGACGCCGTCCCACACACAGCTTCTGAAAAACATCCCCCGTCCAGTCCGCTTCAAATCCCTTCCCCGTCATATACAGAGAGGACAAAATCTGTTTGTGTATCGCCCCATATACAATATTTTCAAAGACTGCCCCGTAATGAGCTTCCTCTGCATCGGCGATTATCATGGCATCGGTAAAATCCCTTTCTGTCACCCTCACAGGTACCGGCTTCTTTCTCCGGTCCATCTGCATCTGGTAATAATACATATGATTCCCGTCATAATCAAATAATCCCACATCATTGATCCAGAGTTCTGCTTTCTGATACAGGACATAATAGAGAAAGCTCTGCTTATGCCCGATCACAATTGCCCGGTCTTTTTCTATGCCAAGCTTTTCCAGGGCATCGTAAATCAGCTGCACATAAGCAGCAGATGTGTCCGACACCGTCACCACAAGCTGGCGGATCATCTCTGAGGGATACTTTTGTCTGGCAGCTGACAGCATCTTACGGAAATAATACGCCAGCACATTAACCGGATCCGAAACTCTGTCATCGACCACAATCTCTTCTCCCTGACGGATCCGCGGCAGAAAATCCCGCACCGGCTCCATCCCCTCCATATAGATCACGGTATCATACAAAGCTTCCGGATTGTCTTCCGTCTGTCCTACCAGCTCCGGTTCCCTAAGTTCCTGATCGTACACCGCCAGCTGGGATGTTTCATCTCCCAGGTCCATACCCAGCAATAATGTCCGCTCTCCCATAATGCCTCACTTTCTACTGTATCGTAAACAGCTTTGCCGCGACCGCATGCCGTTTTTCATACTCCCGGCGCAGAAGCTGATACTGCGCCGTATCGTGCCGTTCCTTTGCTGCTATCATTTCATCAACCATATGGAAAAATCCTGATGCCGTCACTTCCTTTTCTTTCTTTTTGATCTGAAACTCATCAGTTTTTTCCCCTGTCTCTTCTTCCTCAATATAGTAAGTCTTTTCCTCCCCTGAAAAGAGCAGAAATTCCTTTGTGTAAATCCCGTCAAACACCTTTTTCATCGGCTCTGTCTGACTGGCTCCACCGGCTGTCCTGCTGTGCAGAAATACACCCTTATCCGTCCCGCTGTAGTGCTGGATGATCACTGCATTTTCAATTTCATACGGGACAGCCAGCTTTCCGGCAAAATCTTTCATAAATGAAAATACCCGGCCCTCGCTGGCAAAGAGTTCAAGATTTCTTTCGATGAATTCCTGCTGTTTCCAGGCATAACTTTTGTACCTGCTGTAATATTTCAATGTGGCAAGAACCATTACAGGATCCTTTACATAAAAAGCTTCTTTCTCAATTTTTGTAAAAATCTCCTCTGACAAAGTCAGCCGGTCCACCAGATATTCATAGGCAAATGCAGAAAGAAACGCCTTCACCAGCACCCGGTTCACACCTTCCTCATAATACGCAAGAAAAATCTCCTCGTATTCTGCCGGATTTTTGCAGGAAAACAACACCTGTCCCAGAAGCCGTTCCCGGATCCCGTCCTCTACCACACCCTTTGATAATTCATTGCACTTTTTATATATTGCGGTCAGCTTACTGGTGCTGCCCATATAATAAGCTGCCAGATATGTCATGATCTCCTGGTCATAGCAGGATTCCTGATAAAGATATGCCGCCCATTTTCCCAGACGTGGGTCAAATGCCCCTTTCCGTACCTGGATCCGGTCCTTCACCAGCAGCAGAAGCGCCTTTTTATCACATCCTCTTATCCCATAACGCATCAGAATTTTTTCCGCTTTATCATACATACCGTCGTGGATACCATGATAAATACAGTTCGCCGCCACATCAGCAAGGCGCTCTCTCCGGATCAGATCTGCCGGCATTGTTTCCAGAAGTTCCAACAGAAGAGTTGTCTCTTTCTGCTGACAGTAATAATCATACAGCCTCATATAAAGCCTGCCCTGCATATAACGGCGGAAGCACCCCAGTTCAGCCACCCTCTGCAGGACGACGGCCTGGAACTCGTCCAGCTTTACCCCCCGTACCGCTTTTACTGCCAGGTGGGCAAGCAGATGTACATAATCCGATCCCTGCTCAAAACACAGGGCGGCAAATTTATCCAGCTGGAGAAACTTATGCAGCTTGTACTCCACTGTCCCCGCATGATAATCTCCGTCCCGGTCCACAAAATACAGCTGATAATTCGGCGTATAGATCTCTACCAAAGCATGTCCGTTATCCAGTGGATACACTGCCTCTTCTTCCATCTCCGCATGTACGACGACGACCGATTCCATATTTTCATTATAGCATGTAAGCTTTTGCCGGAACATTACAAAAGGAAGCTGCCTTGCCAGTGAATCCTGAATATTTCCCTCCTGGAAGAGCGCTTCATATATCGTGGCGATATCTTCTGTGATCCGATGCTGTTCCAGTTTTTTGAGGGCATATTCCCGGATATGTGTGCCATATAACCGGAAATGATCCGGCTGTTCCTCTCTTTTCCTGACAATATAAGCATACAGAAACGCCTTACACCGGTCATTCAGATGATTCTCGTATTGGAAATATGAGATCACAGAATCCGGAAGTGAACAGGTAACCGCATCATCCATCGTATACATATAATACTCATACAGTTCTGTCAGACGAAGATGACACTCCACTCCTCTGGCAAACCAGGGAAAATATTTTTTCTCCCTCTTTTCATGCCGGATCAGCAGGCTGCAGATACTGCGGAGCGTATCCTCCTGACCATACCGCCCATACAATTTCGTCAGGATGGTAAACGCCAGCTGACTCCAGTCCGGGATCCGTTCTGCCAGATAACTGATCGTAAGAGCCATCTCTTCCGGGATCATATCCAGCTTTGCCCCATAATTTATGACAGATAGGGTAATCCCATCCAGCTCATGGATCACCTCCGGATCCTCCTGATATATCCGGAAGAGTTCGGAAAGCAGCAGTATATTTCCCGGATCCTGTTCCAGCTGCTGCCGGACTGCCTCCGCCCTCCTCGCCGGTACAAGATAGCGGTCATTTACATGAAGCGCCAGGAGAAACAATGGTATACTCTGATAACCATTGTCCATATAGGCTTCCAAAAGCTGGCTGATGTGCTGACGGCTCTCTTCTCTTTTGGTATATAAATATTTTACATATTCGATCAGTATATAGTTTTCCACCCCGATGCTCTCTGCTCCCAGCACTGGTGCTTCTATGCGCTCCGTCTTCTGATAAAAATTCAGGATCTCTGGTTCATCTCCCAGAATCACCGCGATATAACCTGACATCGCCAGCTCATAGGCACCGCTGAGCTTACCGATGACAACTCTGTTTTTTTGCAGCATATCCCGGTAAACCTGCTCATCAATGCGGCTCTCCTGATAAGCCAGATAAGTCCGTACGAGAAGTGCCACCGCTGCCTTTCTCGCCCGTGCTACCTTCCGTGTCTTCGCCCCCCTTTCATTATGGGCACTGATACGGATCTCTATTTTTTCATAGAGGGATTCCACAACAAGGCTCCCAAATCTCTTTCCTGCCGGCACACGGGATGCCAGAATCCGGAATTTGAGCGGAGCCGTGCTTCCAACAAATTCATCGGTCCAGATCCGGTGCACTTCCGGTTCAATGAAATTACGTGTGCTGTGAATGCGGATCCCCAGACTTCCCCATGTATTTACCCGGATCTGCAGGGAATCCTGGATATCCTTTCCCTGCATTGTATAATCCAGCCGGATCTGTCTCTTTTGTTTTGAGGCAGGATGCTTTACCTCAAAACGGACTTGTTTTTTCTTCCCCATGGCAACAAGGAATTCTTCCATGCCCTGCAGCTTTGTATTTCTCTTCGTCAGGTGCTGGTACATAACTCTGCCCGGCTCATCCCGGTAGAGAAAGTTATCCCGGAATTTCGGATCATGAAACAACGCTGCCGCATGTTCGGGGTTTTCCTGAAATCTCTCCCGGAGTTTATGATAATCATTAACCACACCACGGTCATCCTTTAGTTCCGGCGAGACGATCCGAATATCATATGGCAGTCCGATTTCCCCACAATCTGTCACAAGGCGGATCTCTCCCTGCAAAACCTCTCCCGGAACAAGCTCCGCTGCATCCACCTCTACCTGCAGACGGTTTTCTTCTTCATTAAATACCGGAAGGAACTGCAGGCAAGGTTCATCCACCGAACCAAAGCCTTTTAGTTTTGTCCCCCTTCTGTTTTTCAGCACAAAGGCTTCTGTCGTTTTCTCACCTGCTGCCGCACAAAATACAAGCTTATCCGGGTTGATAAGAAGTTCTGGCGGTTCATATATGAAATTTCCTTTTGCCAGTGACAAAACCTTTTCCTTCATGTGCAGTCTCACCTTATTCTTTCACGTATTTTTCTCTCAATTCTATAGTATACCATTTTTTCAGCTATTATGGAACAGTTTATTTTATTCCATTTGACGAATCCCCCTCCGCAAACTATAATGTGTGGTAGAGAAGACAGTCCAATCGAGAAAGGAGTTTTGCAGCATGAAACCAAAAGATCATTTTCACGGCAGTGATCTGGAGAAAATCGCGCAGGTATACGGGATAAAAAAAGAAGACATCATCAGCTTTTCTGCCAATGTAAACCCTCTGGGGGTTTCTTACCGTCTGCGGGAAACACTGACCAGTCATATTGATGCCATCACAACCTACCCAGACCGGGAATATACCTCTCTGCGCAAATGCATCGGCGACTATGTGCATACCGATTACCGTAATATCATCGTGGGAAACGGTTCTACAGAACTGATCTCACTCTTTATCCAGATCGCCCACCCCCGCAAGGCGCTGATCGTAGGCCCCACTTATTCAGAATATGAAAGAGAAGTCTCCATGGGAGGCGGACGCTCCCATTATTTCAGTCTGACAGAAGCCGGTGAGTTTGAACTGGATACCGCTTCCCTCACCGAAGAACTTTCCCATGATGTGGACCTGCTGATCCTCTGCAATCCCAATAACCCGACCTCATCTGTGATAAAAAGAGGACAGATGAGAGAGATTCTGGATTACTGCAAGCGCAAATCCATTACGGTACTGGTGGATGAAACCTATGTGGAATTTACAGAGGATCCGGAAGAAGTCACGGCGGTCCCGCTGACTGAATTTTATAACAATATTATTATCCTTCGGGGAATTTCCAAATTTTTTGCCGCCCCGGGACTCCGGCTTGGTTATGCGGTCTGTGGAAACCATGATCTGAGAAAAGAGATCGACCAGAAAAAAAATCCCTGGAGCATCAACTCCCTGGCAGCCATCGCCGGAGAGATCATGTTTCAGGATGAAGAATATATCTCAGAGACAAGACAGCTCATCAGCACCCAGCGCAGGCTTGTCTGCCAGAAACTGGATGCCGATGACAATTACAAAACCTTTCATGCCCATGCCAATTTCGTACTCGTGAAAATACTCAATGACCACATCACCTCAGAGGATGTATTTGATGCAGCGATCCGTCACAATCTTATGGTACGCGACTGCTCCACCTTTCCCTTCCTGAATAATAAATACTTTCGGATGTGCTTTATGCTGCCAGAACAAAATGAAAGGCTTTTAAAAGTGCTGACTGAATTATAATCCAAAAAAGAACTCCACACCATCCTGCACATTTCTCACACCATATTTCATATGATGGAGTTTCAGGATCTGTGAACTGATGGCAAGCCCCATTCCGGAGGAGGAATTATCACCGGAACGGGCTTTGTCCACCTGGTAAAGCGGCTCCCAGATCCGCTCCTGCTCCCCGCCGGGTATATGAACTCCGGCATTAAATATTGAAAGGGAACTCTGACAGATGGTCAGCCGTATCTTTTCCCCGTGCGGACAATGCCGCACGGCATTGGAGAAAAAATTATCCACAACCATCTCTAAGAGATACGGATCCCCCGTTATCCAAAAAGGAGCCTGCTCATCTATTTCAAACATAATCTGTTTATCATTGAACATTGTCTGATAATGATCCCTGATCTTCTCACAGATCCCAGACATGCACACACGTTCTTTTTTCAGATGATATCCTGTGTCTGCAACCTTCGTATAAAGCAGCATGGCATTCAGAAGCTCACTCATATGATCCGCTTCCCTGCTGATCAGTTCCATATAATGGTCCTGCTTCTCCGGGTTAATTTTCTCACGGATGCATTCAATGCCGCTTTTCATAACTGCTGCAGGCGTCTTCATTTCATGTGCCATTGCATTGATAAATGTATTCTGCATCTGCTGCAGTCGAAATTTGCGCTTATTTGATAAGATCACGCTGGCCGTGATCACAGTACCCGCCAGCTGGCAAAACAAAATGATCAAAATAAGATCTTTGCGGAATGCATAGGAGTGCAGAGTGATCGAGGTGAGGTCTGCATAAAACGATAACCGGTAAGACTGGATCTCACTTCTCCCATCCAGGACCTTCAGCGGACTCTCATAAATTTCCACTCCCGGCATGATCTGGGTCCCCCCATAGGCAACCTCTTCTGCATCCAATTTATCCAATGCCCTTTTATTACAGGTCCGCTCCGCCCCATTAAAAGAAGCATAGATCAGTCCATATTCATTTGCTGTTTCTGCCAATCCCCTTGTATATCCGTATCCGGTATTTTTAGCAAAACGCCAAAACAGCCGGCCTGCACCAATTCTTTGTTTTGCTTCTTCATTCGTCATGGAATATGTCTCCGTTCTCCTGGTTTTATCTCCCAAAACAATCTCTACCGGCACAAACCTGTCATCATTATCATAATACCCCTGTATTTTCTGTATCTCCATCCGTCCCGATGATTCGTCGTCATCGTTATTATATTCATAATAGCGGGAAATCATCTGATCGATCGCTTCCTCTGAAAAATACTCGTCCAGCTGCAGCAACTCATTCTTTTTCAGGACATCAGATTCCCACAATAATATCTGATTCATCCCCTTTGTCTCCGATATTGTCTCGCCATAACGGTCCATCAGCCTCATCGCCACGCCATACTGTCTGCCGTTACGTGCTGTATTCAGTATATCATAAATATAATACTTATATGGCTCCATATTCTGTCTCTTCATATCATACTCCCAGTTCATGACATCCTGCATAAACATTTCATATTCTGACCGCTCTCTTTCCAGTTCCAGGCGGAATGCCATAACCCCCATAAAAATCATGAAAAAGATCATAATAGCCTCAGCACCTGCCACCAGTCTGACGCTCTTCCAAAGTTTCTGTCTCAAAGTTCTCCCCTCCTGTCTCAAATACGTACCCTACTTTCACGATCGTCCGTATATACTTTCCATATCTCCCCAATGCCTTCCGCAGATTTTTTACATGTGTGTCCACAGAACGCTCACTTCCCTCATAGTCAAACCCCCACACTTACACAAGAATCTGTTCCCTGGAAAGCGCCCGTCCCTGATTCTGCATAAAATATTGCAGCAGCTGAAAATCCAGTGTCTGCAGTTCAACCTGATCCCCACCCACTGACAGGCAATGCGTTCCCGGCGACAGCCGGATCGCCCCTGCCTCCAGCCATTCGCCTGTATAGTTCATTCTCTCCAGGATCACCCTGCATTTTGCCAGAAGGACCGGAAGCGAAAACGGCTTCATAATATAATCATCTGCCCCCAGCCGGTATCCCCTCAGCTGGTCCTCTTCCTGCACACGTGCTGTCAGAAACAGGATTGGCACATTTTCTTTTTCCCGTATTCTCCGGCAGAGTTCAAAGCCATCCATCTCCGGCATCATGATATCCAGAAGAACCAGTTGAAAATCCATCTCCTGCATTGCCTCCCACGCCGATAAACCGTCCGCCTTTGCCTCCACCTCAAATCCATTTCTCACCAGATAATCATGTACCAGTTCCCGCAGACTATCGTTATCCTCTGCCAGTAAAATCCGAATCATGCTTCCCGTCCTCCTTCTTATGTCCTATCATAACAGACTGATATGTATTTCTTTTGTAGTTTACAAAGAAATCCCCATAAACCAGATCGTTATCTATTATTATCTGCGTTTATGGGGATTTAAAACTTATATATATGTGACTGAATACTTCTTATCAGCGATAGATGATCTCATGTCGTCCCGGTCCGTTGGATACCATCTTTACCGGCACTCCCAGTTCTTTTTCAATAAACTCGATGTACTTACGGCAGTTTTCCGGCAGTTGCTCATACTCTGTGATCCCCCGGATCTCGGACTTCCAGCCCGGCAGGATCTCATAGACCGGCTTCGCCTTCTTCAATTCCCTTGTCGCCGGGAAATCTTTTGTGATCTTGCCATCAATCTCATAGCCGACACACACCGGCAGCTCATCCAGATATCCCAGGACATCCAGCACGGTCAGTGCCACCTCCGTCGCTCCCTGTATACGGCATCCGTAACGGCTCGCCACAGCATCAAACCATCCCATACGGCGCGGACGCCCTGTTGTGGCGCCAAACTCTCCACCGTCTCCGCCCCGGCGTCTCAGTTCATCTGCTTCTTCACCGAAGATCTCGCTGACAAACTCTCCCGCACCCACAGCGCTCGAATACGCCTTTACGACCGTGACGATCCTCTTGATCTCATAAGGCGGGATCCCCGCGCCGATCGCGCCGTAGCCTGCCAGGGTGGAAGAGGACGTAACCATGGGATAAATACCATGATCCGGATCCTTCAGCGATCCGAGCTGTCCCTCTAGCAGGATCCGTTTGCCCTGCTGCCTTGCCTCATACAGGAAGGCAGACACATCACAGACATATGGTTCTACCATATCACGGTATTCCCTGAGTGTTTTCATCAGCTCTTCCACATCCAGAAGCGGTTTATGATACAGATGTTCCAGCATTATATTTTTCTTTTCGCAGATCCCCTCCAGCTTTTCTCTCAGGGATTCCTCATCAAACAGTTCCGAAACCTGGATACCAGTCTTGGCATATTTATCGGAATAGAATGGTGCGATACCGGATTTGGTAGATCCAAAGGATTTCCCTCCCAGACGTTCCTCCTCATACTGGTCAAACAGTACATGGTAGGGCATAACAATCTGTGCACGGTCACTCACCCGGATCTTCGGCATCGGAACTCCCCGGTCCACGATCTCTCCGATCTCCCTGAACAGGTCTGGAATATTCAAAGCCACCCCGTTACCGATCACACAAATGGTATGATCACAGAACACACCGGACGGCAGAATATGGAGAGCAAACTTACCATAATCATTGACGATCGTATGTCCCGCATTGCTGCCACCCTGAAAACGCACGATGATATCGGATTCTTCACTTAACATATCCGTGATCTTCCCTTTTCCCTCATCGCCCCAGTTGGCTCCTACAACAGCTGATACCATAACCATTCCTCCTTATAAGTCCTATCAGACAGGACTGACAGATTTTTTGAAACACATACGGCTTTATTATACACGACCGCCGCACATTATTCAACTTTTTTCTGACGCGGCAGGGAGCAGGAAATAATAGCAGGAGACACTTTGCCCGACTCTATAACAGGGTGGCGGATATCATACCAGATCATGTCCTATGTCACTCCCCGAAAAATTATTGTTTCCTTCCTTTGCAAATACGCCGCCCGAGCATTGTCTGAGATGTCTGCACCCGGACCATGCATCAGTCACTTACTTTTCCTGCTGCATTCCTCCAGCCGCTGCTCCGGCCAGTCTGTCGAGGTATGGATATTGAGGATACTCTGGGTCTCATGAGCCGCATTGTAGTACCACATGGCAGCCTCTTCATAATCTCCTTTGCCAAAAAAATACTCTCCCAATTCCCAGCACATCTCCGCAGACCCCTCGCTGAGCAGATCTTTCAGGGACATTTTCAGCAGAGTATGGCTGTCGTCCCGCAGTCTCGCTGCCCGGCAGACGATACACACAGCCTCTTTTACCTCGTCCATGCTCCGTTCCGGGTCCAGTGCCGTCGCAGTAAAAAATTCCTCAGCGTCAAGAAAATCCTGCTCCTCCCCGGAGATATACAGCTCCATGGCATACATATGATGCAGCCGTTTTGACAGCATACGCCCGTTTTGTATCTGCTTTCTGAATACGGCAAAATCCCGGCCCGCATGATTGCTTTCCGGGCGGTGGTCGATCACGATATCGGAGTCATAAACAACCGGGTCCAGGCGCACCATCTCATGCACCGGCTCGATCCAGACAAATTCCCGGAGCCGCTTAAAGAGCTTCGGGCGGTATTCCTCATCAAAATTGTAAGCGGTCCCGTGAGCGAGCTGGTTGCCATATTTCATCTGAACCATCTCGATCTCCGGCAGCAGACATTGTTTCAGGTCACGGAACCGCTCCCGGTTCTCTTCATTTACCACCTCATCGGCATCCGCCGAATAAATATACGCCATCGTCGCCTTGGAAAAAGCAAAATTCCTCGCTGCCGAAAAATCATCAATCCATGTAAAATCATAAATTTTGTCCGTATATTTCGCCGCGATCTTTTTCGTCTCATCGGTAGAGCCAGTATCTACTATGATGATCTCATCCATCAGATCCGCTATGCTGTCCAGACAGCGCGCCAGTATCTTCTCCTCATTTTTAACGATCATACAACAGCTTATCGTAATCATACTAATCCTGTCCTTTCTGTTTTCCTGTTATTATTACCTGTCGCTTTCTGCCGTCTTGGCGATCCGGCAGTATCCCACGATCTGGATCTGGATCTTTCTTATTCCCTGATATTCATTGACCAACGGATAATAAGTAAAGGCAATATCCAGATGATTCTCCCTGCCCTCATACATACGCCTTAACTCAGCCTCGCTCCACTCGCGGATGACAAAACGGTCAAACTCATCCACTCCGTGAAAGAGCATCGCCTCACATGTATTTCCCTGCTTATTTTTCACCCTCAGTTTCAGTACGTTTTTTTCCCTGCCAAGCCGGAATCCGGCGAGGATACGGAAATGCTGTTCGGCAAAGACCGGTCTTGGATTGCCCACGCCAAACGGCTCCATCCGTGACAATTCCCGGATCAGCTGCTCTGTCACAAAGCCTACCGGCATCGCCGCATCAATATGTACCACAGGGCAGAAATCCTCTTCGGTCAGGGCAGAATTCTCATTGAGACGCCTTTCCAGCTCAGGCAGGTCACTCTCCCGCAGCGTCATGCCGGCTGCCATCTTATGACCGCCAAACCGCATCATCAGATCCTTACATTTCATCAGTTCCTGAAACATATGGTACGCCTCGACCGAGCGCCCGGATCCTTTTACAAGCCCCTCTTCTGTCCTTGTAAATACGATGACCGGGTGATGATACCGCTCCTTCACCCGTCCCGCTATAATCCCCGCCAGGCTCTCGTGGGTATCGGGAAGCAGCAGGACCAGGACATCCGGGAGATCCTGTCCCCTCTCCTCCACCATCTGATATGCCTGTTCTGCTCCCTCCTCTGTCATCTGTTTTCTCTCTTCGTTGATCTGCCGGAGGTGCCCGGCACGCTCCAACGCCCTTTCCGGATCCCTCTCCATCAGCAGGTCAAAGGAATCCTGTACGGTCGCGATCCGCCCCGCCGCATTAAAGCAGGGACCGATGACAAAGCCGATGTGCCCGGCTGAGATCTCCCGGTTTTCCATCCCCTGCACTTTCAGAAGCGCCTGCAGACCAGGGTTATCAGTATCCGGCAGACGGCGCAGCCCTTCCCTGACAAGAATCCTGTTTTCGTCGATCAGTTCCATCACATCCGCCACCGTGGCGATGGCGACGTATGAGATCAGTTCTTCTTTCTCCTGTTCCGGGATACCACAGGCGTCATAGAGGGCACAGATCAGCTTATATGCCACGCCGGCTCCACAGAGCCCGTCAAAGGGATACGTCTCTCCTTCCTGTTTCGGATCTACGATTACGTCTGCCGGGGGCAGTGTTTCCTGTACCTCGTGGTGATCCGTGATGATCACCGTCATCCCCCTCTCTTTTGCATATGCCACCTGCGCATTTGCCGCAATGCCATTGTCGCAGGTGATCAGTATACTCCGGTCCTCCGCCAGCGCCTCATCCACGATCCGCTCATTCAGTCCATAACCTTCCTGCACCCGGTCCGGTGTAAAGATGCGGCTGTCCAGTCCGATCCTCTCAAATGCCCGCCACAAAAGGTAGCCGGAGAAGATGCCATCACAGTCAAAATCAGAAGCGATGGCGGCTTTCTTTCTCTGCTTTTTCCCCTGCATCAATATATGTACTGCCTTGTCCAGATCTTTCATCTGGGACGGATCATAAAGATCCGCCGGCGTCCCCTGCAGATAGGATTTCATGTCCGCCTCACCCGTTACACCGCGGTTGATCATACAGCGGACAACGAGGGGTGGTACGCCAAGCTGTCTGGCAAGTCCGTCAAAATCTCCTTTTTTTGTCTCCAGTATCCATCGTTCTCTCATGGTATCATCCATTCTTTTTCTTTTCTCTCATTATACCAGTATTCACTACATTTCCGCAAGCAGTTTGACTTTCCTGTCATTTCCATATAAAATAGATAAAAACCGGAAGGTAATGATCGGGAGGTAATCATATGAAATGGATCCGTTTTACCATCGACACGCATGTGGATGCGGTGGATATGCTCAGCTACATGCTGGATGAGATCGGAGTGGAAGGCATCGAGATTGAGGACAATCTGCCGCTCTCTGAGGAAGATAAGAAAAAAATGTTCGTGGACATCCTGCCGGATCCGGCAGACAATGACAGTACAGCAAAGGTTCATTTCTATATGGAACCTGACCGCTGTGATCCTGAGAGGGTGATCCTGCAGGTACAGGATATCCTGCAGGAAGTAAAGGAATTCTGCGAAACAGGGGCGGGCACCGTCTCCCTGTCTGAGACAGAGGATAAGGACTGGATCAATAACTGGAAAACCTTTTTTAAACCATTCCGCGCTGCCAGCCACATCGTTATCAAACCGACCTGGGAAGACTACAAAAAAGAAAATGAAGACGACATCCTGATCGAGATCGACCCGGGTATTGCCTTCGGCACCGGCTCCCATGAAACGACCAAGCTGTGCATCCAGGCACTAGACAAATACATAAAACCCGGTGATTCCGTACTGGATGTGGGCTGTGGAAGCGGCATCCTCTCTATCGCCGCCCTTAAATCCGGCGCCGGACACGCTACTGCCATCGACATTGATGAAACAGCAGTAAAAGTGGCGGCCGAAAACATGGAAGTCAACCGAATCGCCCCAGCGGATTACTCACTATTCCACGGCGATCTGATCACAAATCCTGAACTGAAAAAAAATGCCGGCACCGGACACGATATCATCGTAGCTAACATATTAGCTGATGTGATCGTGCCCCTGACCGGCATCATCCGCCCCCACCTGAAACCCGGCGGTCTGTATATCACCTCTGGCATCATTGATACAAAAGAAGAAGAGGTCTATACCGCATTAAAGGATAACGGATTTGAGATCGTAAAGATTGAACACATGAAAGAATGGTGCTGCTTTATTGCGAGATAGCGCTTTCTTCAATCTCGATATTTCCAGTATCCGTTTCCACCATCAGGCGGCGTCCGTCATCCTTACCGGCTGCCGTCTGATTGAACTGCCTTTTACACTTTTCCCCGTTTACGGTCACTTTCCCGATATCTGTTGATAATCCGACCGTATAACCCGAAAGTTCACCAATCCCGGAAACAAAAACGTTTCCAATATCTGATTCAATCTGCGTATCGGTAAACTTACTGGAACGGATATCGATATTGCCCACATCTGTCTCTGCCTCCAGACGGTTCCCGGTACAGGACACCATCTCCACGTTTCCGACATCTGCCAATACCTTCATCTGATCCACATTCAGATCTTCTATCCTCAGATTACCGACATCCAGATTGAAATCGGCACGCGAAAGCTGTACTCCCTCTGGCACAGTCAGTATCATTTCACATTTTTTATTACCAAAAAAATTGCCAAATATTCTTTTTTTCTCCGGCTGCGTCACAACCAGTGTCTCTCCTTCAACCTTAATTTTCGGTCTGATATTTTCTGACGCTTTATAACTGATATGATAGCTGCTGCCTCTCTGGATCGTGATACTCATAATGTCTGCCTTGATCTCCAGAGACCGGAATGCGGGCTGCTCCTCAGAATATTCGGAAGCTCCCTCGGAACTGTCTCCAAAGGGCAAACCAGAAAACCATCCTCCTGTATGAGCCATTGTCCCTACAACAATACATAATACCGTTACCGTCGATAGTACCACAATATACATTTTTTTCATTCGTCATCCTCCTCCACTTTCAATACCTTTGACAGACCGGCATACATAACCGCAGCTACCGGCCATACGATCCATGTAAAATGCCAGTTAAAGGTGAGAAAACTCCATATGAGATAGATACAGGTAACAGAGTACCAGTATACTGACAAAAAGATTTCCGCTCCCGGCGAGATATATTTTTCCTTCCCGGAAGGTCTCCCTTTATATGCACCCCTGCCAGAAGTCCCCACAGTACCAGAATTTTTCAGCAAAGTATCAAAACTTCCATTCACCATACTGGCATAAACGATCAGGAAAACCCCAATTCCTACCAGGACAAATAAGAACGCTCCACCCAGTGAATCCAGATCAACGACGCGGTTGAAATGAAATTCCACCTCACTGAGGATCGCTGCCGGCACAAAGCTGACCACACAGAGTACGATGCCGATTGTCAGTGACATGGCATGGGGCACCCGGAAATCTTCCTTTTTTGCTGCTAATTTCTGTTTTGTCAGAAAATCCAGGTGAAACGGTTCTTTTTGTAAAAAAGACCATTTTTTCATGATCAGCGAAGAATATACAAACAGGCAGACGGCAGCACCGATCATACCCATCATAAGCGAAACCCCTATGGCATCCGCACCGGCAGTACCCTGCAGCCGGAACACGGCATCTGTCATAATAGGCCCGATCACGCAGTATATGCAGAGAAGCACACCAAGAGCAGTCTTAAACGAATCCTTCTTTTTATCTTTTAAAAACTGCTCTGCTTCTTCTGCTGTCACATGTCGCGACGCAGCCCTTCCCATCCCCGAAGAACCTCTCTCTCCATCCATAACTCCCCGGATTCCAAGCTCTTCTGCTACTTCATCCAGGTTTCCAAATTCCGCGATGACGATCCCGACCGCTTCATTGTCACTCTTCCCTTCTGCCAGAAGCTCATTGTACTTATCCTCCATCATCTCCAGCAGTTCTTCTTTCGCCTTGCGTACCTCCGGAGTATCCGGCAGACTGGCAAACATTGTTTCCAAATACTGTTTAATCGTCTCCATCCTTATCCCCCTCTTTCATAATGAAATGTTCTACCACCTCTTTTGTCAGATTCCACTCATCACACTTATCCCTGTAATACTGGCGGCCATGATCGGTAATACGGTAATACGTCCTTCTCTTGCCAGTACCGCTTCCCTCTGCCGAAAAGGACTCAACATAACCGTTTTTCTCCATACGGGTAAACGCGGAATACAGGGTTGTCTCTTTGATGATATATTTCTCTGACGACAACTCTTTGATCTGCTTTGAGACCTCATACCCGTAAGAGGGATTTTGTAAGAGCAGGAACAGAATCATGGTATCATTGTAACCACGGATCACATCACTGCTTATGCTGTTCATAGTGATCACCCTCCTATTCATAAAAATATGTGCCATGCCAAACTGCATCTGTCGTTGCTACGACCACCGTTGATACGTCTGTCGTAGTACGTCTGATGAAGTAAGGATAGCACATACTTTTCCTACTGTCAAGTATATTGTTAAATATTATATCAGTTCTGCCACCGGATCTGTTCGCCATGGATCAGTGGATACCGCACCAGGCGGGTACAGTCAAGATCTTCCCTGTGCAGATCCACGGCGCTGATCTGATGATTATCATAGGACGTATAATAATATATTCCCCGGCTGGCATTGCAGCATGAAGTATATAAGGTCACCTCATATTTCCCGTCCCCGACATCACAACATCCTCTCTGCTGTTCTACCGATCCCAGAATATGAAAAAACTGGCTGACACTGTCCTCCTCTGTATCTCCTTCACAGACTGAGTTCATTCTGGTAAAAGCCGCCCGCACAAACCGGGACTCTGAAGACAGGTCACCCGGCATTCCCATCGCCCCCATCCCCCGGCTGTAAGTGCTCAGGGGCAGCGAAGCGCAAAAATTATTCTTCGGCTCTTTCGGTGAGAGATACATATAGTTATTTAACTGAAACATCTGCTGTTCAAAGGACGGATTGTTCGTCAGTATCCCAACCGGATTGTCATAAATCCGTATCCCTTCTTTGACTGACTCCACCGTGATCGCTCCATCTTCGCCGGCAATGATCCAGTGAAGCTGCGCCGGCGGAAGTTCTTCGCTAAACGCCATATTGGTAAGATTGATCCTGCCCAGAAGTTCACGGGCCTCCTTTACTGTCGCACACTGCCCCAGAATCCACGGAATAAATTCATAACTGGCAATATTATTTTTGTTTCGCATCATCTCCCTGTAAACAGCATTTCCCACAAAATTGAGCCCCGCCATCCCCAGTCCTTTTTCATTGACGGCATCACAATATAAAGGATAATCCCGCACAACATATGCCATACCGATCATCGCATAATGGGTTTTCATCGTCCCCATACACCGGAAACAGAACGGAAAATTCCTGGGCGTAATGGTAACCTCATCATCGTAAGCAAAATCATAATCCAGAGTTCTCCCGAAATAAAAATCTTTGGTCTTATACGTCGCTGCTGTACACATGTCATAATCTCCTTTCTTAAATGACAAAAAAATACCACCCGATAGTCTGCCAAATCGCATCACTATCTTTGGTGGCATCATCCAATTCCTGGTTTATATTGATTTTTCGTAAGTATCCCTGCAAAAAAGCCTATATTTCATCCTCATCTTTTATTGTATTAAAAGCTCCCGCAACAGTTACCGCCACTACCGCCACTACTATGATCACGGCAAGCAGCACAAACCCTCCTAACATCAAAAGCGCTGTCGTCATATTCATCGCAAACTCCTCCTTCCACTCGTTTCCATCCATGCGGCACTGCCGCCTGGTCACATTCATTGTAACAGACTTGATTTGATTCGGCAACAAAATTATTGCACAATTATTATTTTTCTGATATAATTGTTCTGGTTCAAAGGCTGTGGACCAGACAATGCCAATTGAACTTTTCTGCGGATATGGCGGAACTGGCAGACGCGCTAGATTTAGGTTCTAGTGGGCAACCCCCATGCAGGTTCGATTCCTGTTATCCGCATTTATTCTTCTGTATCAAATATAAACTCATCCAGGGTACCAAACCGGTATCCTTTTTTCTTTAATAATTTTATCACCTTCCCCAGCGCCTCTGTATTGGATTTAGAACAGGTATGGATCAGAGGGATCATGCCATTATGGTGGTGCATCCGAAATTTGCGCACAACATAATCGGCTCCCGGCTGATTTGCCGTATCATAATCATAGTAAGCAAGGCTCCAGAAAATTGTTGCATATCCCATACTTTGTGCCACCTTGACACTGCGGATACTGAAATTTCCTTCTGGTGGTCTCAGATAAGGATCCATTTCATAACCTGTCTTTTTTTCCATTGCCTTCTCACAGTCCCGGATCTCTTTACGGATTCGTTTCACACCCAGTTTTGCCATACGCGGATGAGTAGAAGTATGATTTCCCACCAGATGTCCCTCTTTTTTCATCCGTTTCACAATACCGGGATTTTGCATGATATAAGGTCTGGTCACAAAAAAGAGTGCCTTTACCTTATTTTTCTTTAATTTTTTTAGTATCTTTCTGGTATAACCTGCCTCATAACCACAGTCAAACGTCAGATAAACCACCGGGTCCTTCTTTGAGTGCTTCCCCACATAATAAGCAGCATCCTTTTTCAGTTTCCATCCCGCCGGTCCGGAACCACCGGGTTTTTTATGCTCTCTGTTGAGTCTCAGTCCCCAGTCATAGGATGTCACCGGATAATCCTTCAATGCTTTCTTTTTTTTCGCCTCTGCTGTAATGCTGCCCGGCATCCACTCCAGCATAACTGCCAGACACAGAAACAGGGCAATCCCTCTTGTCTTTCCTGCTGATGCCCAGCCTTCTGACCTTCTCTCCTGCATCTATACCACCACCCTTTTTCCTTCGTATTTTATAATAATTATACTAAATCATTCTGGAGCGTTCAAGATAAATCTGGGTCCAATTATTTAAAAAACATCTGATACTGGATATTTTCCTGTCCTCATTCGTTTATATTACAGAGTGTGTTACAATGCTCTTACAGAAATTTTGCGCGCGAAGGGAGGAATATGATGTGGCAATTCAAAAAAATCTATGACCGGCAGGCAGAACGGGTATACCGAATCTGTCTGATCTATCTGAAAAATGAAAGCGACGCTCAGGATGGGCTGCAGGAAGTCTTTTTAAAACTACTGGAAAACCCGGTTTCTTTTAAGGACGAAGAACACGAAAAAGCATGGTGTATCCGCACAGCCAAAAATTATTGTTTTGACCAGTTAAAAAGTTTCTGGCACAAAAAAAGGGTGTCGATGGAGAACTGGAGAGAAGCAGGTGAGACGACTGCATCCGAAGAAGGGGCTTTACTGGAGATCGTTATGAAACTGCCTGTCAAATACAGAGATGTTTTATATTTATATTATTATGAAGACTATTCCGTCCGTGAGATAAGCAGTATGCTGGGGCGAAAAGAAAGCACGATCCAGTCGCAGCTGGCCGCCGGGCGGAAGAAACTACGCAAATGGATCGAAAAGGAGGGAAATTATGGGACAGAATATTTTGAAAAATGCGTTCGGGAAAATCAAACTGCCCGATAAGACCAAAAACGAGGTATGGCAAAACCTCAGAAATGCTGCCGGAGAACCCGCATACCATTTATCTGAAACAAAACAAAAAACACCGCGCCCCAAAAATGCTTTGATCCAAAAATGGTGTATTGCCTCCCTCTGCGTTTGTCTGGTCACAGTCATACTTGTCTATGTCCAGAGCGGGGGCAGCATTGCCGGGGCACTGAAAAAATTGTGGGACAACACAGGCAACCCACAGGAGGTTGTAGACCAGACAGTTAACTATGCCTTTCATGGTCTGGACATGGCAGAATTTATCGATTGTAATGAGGAACGCGTCATATTTGCCAGCACCCTGGGACTTATCCTGTATGACAGAAAACAAAAACGAGTGGTTGGAACCATCGATCTGAAAGAAATTGGATGTTATTATTTTGAAGACGACATTCCCACCACACGTTTTCTTCCCGAAAAGGACCAATTGACCATTTACAACCACCACAACAAAAACAGACAGGAATCCAGTTATATTTATGACCTGTCCCAATGCCGCTCTCTGACAGCCGGGGAAGTAAAAGCCCTGAAACCAGTGAGGACAGAGATTATCTCTGATTCTTTAGACAAGCGCTGGGCCGCCTACCAGAAAGAGTCCCGGCGGGACACGTATGAAACAGAAGTCTATGCCTTATTTGGTGAAGAACTGCTGAGCAGAGAATCCTGGATTTTCAGCCCCCACGCTATATTATGGAAGGGCACAAATGACGGGACTTATGTATCGACACTGGCTGTATCTTCCGTAAAAGACAATGACAGGACGTCCGGTAAAACAGAATATCGCTTTTTTCTCTGCACAAAAGATATAAATTCTGGCAAAAGTACCGAAGAGCTGCTGGAACTCAGGGCAGAATTACCAGATGCGCAAAAAAAGCAGTCTCTCCCTGACTACAAATACAAAATAGAAAATCCCATCGCCAAAGCATTGGCAGACTGTGCAATAAAGGATCCGACTCTGTTTAACGGCGTCTACTATGATGTGGGAATTTCTTGTGAGACCCATTATCCAGACGATACTCTTATTCTGCCGGTAATCAATATATATGAAATAAGAGAAACAAAAAAATACACAAAAGTGTACGGTGACTTTTCTATATGTGGATGTAAACGCTCCGGCAATATGCTCTATGAAACAGGATTATCTTCTGGCTTCACCGGGTATGGCTGTGCTTATCTCCAAAAAAACAGTCATGGATATGAAGTTGAAAAAATCGTACATCCCCGTGACGGTTCTTATATGATAGAGGATATGGCGGCCATGTGCGACAATGATATAACTCTTTCTCAGCAAATGTACAAAAAATATTCCAGTAAAGGTCAGGAAATCCGGCGAAAAGAAATCATAAGGATGATAAAGGATTATATCTCCACCAATAAATTAAATATCCAGTATTACAAAGAAGATCTGCAATCACCCATAAAACTGGATTTTTGAATTGAAATCTTTTTCCTGATATGCTACTATATTGATACCGTACCAGAAAATGGGTAGCGTTGTTTGGCTGCCCATTTTCTTTTGATGGTTCACAACAAACTATATAGAAAGGACCGGTATCTACATGAATACGAATCTTCGCAAAATGATCGGTTATTACAAACCATATAGGAAAACGTTCTGGCTGGATATGCTGTTCGCTGCCCTGTCTGCCGGAGTTGCGCTGGTGATCCCGCTGGTAGTCCGTTATGTCACCTCTACTCTTTTTTACCTTCCATCGGATGAAATCCTACATCAGCTCCCATTTATCGCTTTCTTTCTGATACTATTACTTGCCGCTGACTGCTACAGCCGTTTCTTTATCGGCAACTACGGACATGTCATGGGAGCAAAGATGGAATACAATATGCGCGCCGAAATTTTTGACCATATGCAGAAGCTCTCTTTTTCTTTTTATGATGACGCCAAGGTAGGACAGCTGATGAGCCGGATCACCTCCGACCTTTTCGATATCACGGAACTGCTCCACCATGGTCCCGAAAATATCATCCTCTCTGTCCTGAAGATCACAGGCGCTTTTATCATCCTGATGAATATCAACGGCTGGCTCGTTCTGGCAGCTTTTATCGTCCTCCCATTTATGTTCCTGTTCGCCTTCTTCCTCAACCGCAAAATGCGCCGCGCCTTTAAACGAAACCGCGAGAAGATCGCCGACATCAATGCCCAGATCGAGGATAATCTCTCCGGCATCCGTGTTGTAAAATCGTTTGCCAATGAAGAAATCGAGAACAACAAGTTCAAGCAGGGGAACGATGCCTTTCTCTCGGCAAAGAAAAACAGTTATCACTATATGGGCAGTTTCCAGGCAGGTGTCGGTCTCTTCACCACACTGATCCAGGTCAATGTCATCCTCATGGGCGGTCTCCTGATTGCCTTTCAGCGCGTGAACATCAGTGATCTCATCACCTTCCTTCTCTATATCGGCGTTTTTACTGAGCCGATCCGGACTCTGGTAGACTTCACAGAGCAGTTCCAGAATGGATACACCGGTTTTGAACGGTTCCGCGAGATCATGGATATCATGCCGGATATCCGGGACAGCAAAGATGCCATCCCGCTCCCGGCAGTTAAAGGAAATATCTCTTTTGAAAATGTTTCCTTCCATTATAAAGAGAATAATAACCGTGTCCTGCACCACATCAGTCTGGACGTGCCTTCCGGCTCTTATGTAGCGCTGGTAGGCTCCTCCGGCGCCGGAAAAACGACTCTCTGCTCCCTGATCCCCCGGTTTTATGATGTCACCGGCGGCTGTGTAAAAATTGACGGCTATGATGTCCGCGAAGTAACGCTGCAGAGTCTCCGCAGTCAGATCGGGATCGTACAGCAGGATGTTTATCTCTTTGCCGGCTCGATCTACGAAAACATCGCTTACGGGAAACCCGGCGCTACAAGAGAAGAGGTTATCAATGCCGCCAAAAATGCCAATGCCCATGAATTTATCATGGCTTTTCCGGATGGATATGACACCGATATCGGACAACGGGGCATCAAACTGTCCGGCGGACAGAAGCAGCGTCTGTCTATCGCCAGAGTATTCCTCAAAAACCCGCCTGTACTGATTTTTGATGAAGCAACCTCGGCTCTGGACAACGAGAGTGAAAAAGTGGTACAGGATTCCCTGGAGAAGCTGGCAAAGAACCGCACCACCTTCGTAATCGCCCACCGTCTTACCACCATCCAGAATGCTGAAAAAATACTTGTGCTCACAGAAGAAGGGATTGCCGAGACAGGAACCCACGAAGAACTTCTGGCAAGGGGTGGTATCTACGAGAAGCTGTATCATATGCACTACTAAAAAAATGAATAAATCTGCTAAAAAAACTGATGAAAATCAAAAAAACTGCTTGCCAAACAGCAACAGATATGGTAATATATCATTTGTTGTCAGACTTTATTCTGTCAAGATGACTGGCTCCATGGTCAAGTGGTTAAGACACCGCCCTTTCACGGCGGTAACAGGGGTTCAAATCCCCTTGGAGTCACTAAACCTTCAAGAAGGGCCAGAGGGGATTTGAACCCCCGAAGTTTGCCAAAGGCAAACTTCCAAGCGAAACAACGTTTCGCTTTATCCCCTTGGAGTCACTAAATCTTCAAAAGGAGTTAGGGGGGGATTTGAACCCTTGCGAAATTTCGCTTTATTCCTTTGGAGTCACTAAATATTTTTGCAGTATCACATTTTAAATGGTTCTGCATAGAATATTCATATATGGCGACTTAGCCAAGTGGTAAGGCATGGGACTGCAACTCCCTGATCATCGGTTCAAATCCGTTAGTCGCCTTAAAAAAACCTCTGAACATGATATCCATGTCAGAGGTTTTTATATGTCAGTCTGGCGATATCAATTCGCCGGGATTTTCTGATCCATTTTCATGATATGGTTGATCAGCCAGTTTGCGAGAAAATCGATCAGCTCATCCAGATATCCCTGCTGATCGTCATCCATTTCATCCAGATCGATCGTATCCATCTTATCAATAAAAGACTGATGTACATTCTGCTGGACAGCCAGACCTTCATAGCCGATACGTTCCATATACCGTTCTTCATCCTGGAAATGTTTTACCGTATAATCCTTTAATTCTTCCACCACATCTGCGATGGCGTCATACTTATCTGGTAAAAACTCGTTCCGGCTCAGCTCATTCAGGTCTGCCAGTATTTCAAAAAGGCGTCTGTGCTCTCTGTCGATCAGCTCCACTCCGGTATAATACTTTTCTGAAAAAGTAAGCATAACCGGATCATTATGTACTGCTTTTATCTTTCCGATCATCGTATCACTGGCCAGGATATGACGATACAGCCAGCGTGACAGGTACTCCATCATATCGCGGAAAACCCGGATCCCTTTACTCACATCGTCTGTTTCCAGCTCGACACTGCATACCTTGGCAGTAAACTCCTCATGCCCCTTTTTCTGGCGCATCAGCTCTGGATCCTGGATCCTCTCCATATACTCTTCCTCATGGGCAAAATGCGTCGCCGCATACTCCCGCAGGATGACAAGAAGTTCTTTTGCCGATTGTAAAACCTCTTCCGGCTTACGCATTTCATCCTGCAATATATCTGAAATCGCATTAATCGTCGCGAACAGCTGACGATGTTCATTGTCTATAATTTCAATCCCTGTCAGGCAGTCATCCGTAAACTGATACATGCTATCCTTCCTTTCCACGATCAAACTCTTCAAATAATACTTTGCCAACATCCTCCACATTTTCTGCCAGATAATCCGCTCCTGCCAGAAGAAGCTCTTCACGGGTTCCATAACCATACAACACCCCCAGCGAAGCAATCCCTTTCTCCTTTGCGCCCAGTACATCATGCTCTCTGTCTCCGACCATGATCACAGAATCACCTGCATCAATCCCTGACTTCTCCAATGCGTAAGAGATCACTTCACTCTTGCCCGTCCTGCTGCCATCCAGATTACTTCCTGCTACAAGTTCAAAATAATCATATAACTTAAAATGCTGCAGAATTTCCCGGGCAAAATCACCAGGCTTTGACGTAGCAACAAGGAGCCTCTTCCCTGCCTTCTGCAATCTGTCTAAAAGCTGCTGTATTCCATCGTAGGGACGATTCTCAAAGATTCCCTTTTCTCTGAAATATTCCCGGTAAAAACCCACTGCTTCTACAGCCTGTACATGGTCAAATCCGTAAAAGCGTTCAAATGATCCGGTCAGCGGAGGTCCTATAAAAGGATACAGCTCCGTGCGATCCAAAACATGGATACCATATTTTTCCAGGGCATACATTACTGAATTTGTAATACCAATACCCGGATCTGTAAGTGTACCATCCAGATCAAATAAAATCGTCTGGAACATTTTTATCTCTCCCTTTGGTTTTCTATCCTTCAGTGACCACAGCTATGATGTCCGCAGCCATGTTCTCCACAGGAATGTCCGCCATTTCCATGCTCATGGTCATGATGGCTGCACTGCACATCAGGGTTATACCCCAGCGTACCGTCAAGAAGCGCATTTACTGCCTCATCTGCATTTCCTGACACCCCGCCATACAACCGGATCCCCGCCGATGCCAGCGCCGCCTGTGCTCCGCCGCCGATACCACCGCAGATCAGGGTATCTACTTTATTTGCAACCAGGAATCCGGCAAGTGCACCATGTCCGTTTCCCTCTGTTCCGACAACCTCACTGGCTAAAACCTCTCCCTGATCTACATCATATATCTTAAATGCTTCCGTGTGTCCAAAATGCTGAAATATATTTCCATCTTCATATGTTACAGCAATCCTCATATTTTTCTTCCTCGCTTTCTATATAAATATTCATTATATGAATAACATTTTACCCCTAAGCCCTGATAACTGCAAGTAAAATCACCATAAATATCAAAATAATCTGTCCAAAATAGTAAACAGCCTTCCCAGTAAAGTCAAAAAGCCATCACGGATTCCTCCATAATGACCTGCTCCTCTTTCAGAAGCTCCCCGAGTAGGGCTCGAACCTACAACGACTCGGTTAACAGCCGAGTGCTCTACCATTGGTGTGAATACACACCGAAAGACGGGGCCTTTATTTCTAGTTATCAATAATTCAATACCAGAGCTTATATTATCCTATTGAAATACAGGTTGCAAGCACTTTTTACTATTTAGGATAAGCACTTCTTCCGCATTTTCAATATTTTGTATATAAAACATTCGCCCAATAGCTCAGTGAAAAGCTCCGTCAAACCAGTAACATCTATTTTTTCTATCAGGCAATACCCTGAATTTCTTTTACCGTAACATACTCAGAACAGAACTTTTTGGAAGTAACATTCATCTGCAAAGTAAGTTTATTGAGATGATCAAGTATTTTTATAAACCACCCCTGTCTGGCAACGACACGCTCTGGTAACAGCAGTTTCCTTTCTGTACGCTTTTCGGCTGGTAAAGAAACAGATTTAACTCCTGTACAGCTTATAGCTTTATTTTGAAAGCTCGCTATAATATTATTCAATAAATCTTTTCTTTTTATTATTGGTAAAATTGGAATATCTGCTTTATCCAAAATACTATTTCCAGCTAAGTTAAGTAAATAATTCCATGTTTGCTGGTCATTTTCTTTATTAAGTAAATTATTATATTCTGGTATTGTAAGTTTATGATATATATACCAACTACTTGGTAATTCTTCTTCCTGATTTAAAATCATATCAACATATACTGGCATTAAAAAATTTGGCGAATTTACAGCATAGGATAATTTTAAAATTAAACCTTTATTTATTCTCAATGCCGTTGAATCAAATTGGTATATATCAAATAAATCTACTAATCTACAAAAGGTATTATAGCCTGTCTCAACTTTTTTAATTTTTCCTCCATATTTTCATAAATTATCTATAATTATTTTTGCTTTATCATTCTGTCCACTACCGGAGGTGGTTATTATGCAGGTATTTGATGAAATGAAGAATGATTTTGGGAAAAATCCCGAGCATAAACAAATAGTAGAAAATCAATTGATATATTTTTTCCCGAAATGGAACTTCTTAATTTATCGCTTACTCCAAAGCAAATAATCAATTTTCTTGATATCAGTCAACTTGTTCTTATATGTTGGTAGTGCTTCATCGAATTTATCAATACATAATTTCCCGTCATCATTCTCAAGAAAAGATTTATACCAACATTTGATGTATGTATATATTTTAGAAGCTTCTTTAATTCTATTTTCCGTATCGGCAGACCGCAACCGCTCCCACTCTGCTGCCTTACCTAAATTTATAAGCACATATTTATCCCATATAGGAAGCTGAGCATTAACGGTAGCCATAAGCTTACTTACAAATGATACTTCTATCCTGCCACCTACTTGGTACATAATGCGCAATAAATCTTCAAAAGAACGATTTTCTGTTACTTGTTGTTCCATAAGCGAGAAATACTTGTCATACCATTGTGGGGATTGTTGGCGTACTTTATAAAAACCTTTATACATTTTGCGAAATTCTTCTGTAGCTCTAAAATTAACATTTCCTACAATCCGCATTATTCTTATATATGTTTTAAGGTCAAATGCCGTCTCAAGGCACTCAGAGATAATAGTATTAGGATTTAACAAAGTCATAACGAACTTTCCTTTCAGCTACTGATTTTTACTCTATTCATTTTTCCAATAAACTGGAAATTGTATTACTTTCTAATTATTGTGAGAATAATAATCTATAATAGGAACTTTCTTTGAAATCAAGTACTTCCCTATAGCAAGTTCAATATCTCCACTTGTATGATTTCCGAGAATCTCAGATGTGAGCGGAAAAATTAGTACGATCGTTGTATCCCAATTTTCGTCCACCTGATTAATTAATACCCCGCTAGAATTTGTATAATCGTAATTTATGTCAAAACCTTTTGCAACTACACCCAAATGACCTTTAGTCGTAAATTTCAACCACACGATATCATATGGTTGTTTCAACTGGAATCTATCGCATATAACGTTATACTTTGCGTCCCAATCGGTATATTTTTTTTGCTTTTTGTCGTATTCACAACTTCCCCAGTTACAATCTTTAGCGATTATTCCATTATCTAAAACCACCTGCTGAATATTGTCAAGTTCTATATATTCACACCTAACAATTTTTTTCTTATATCCATTATCAAATCTTATCCGTTCTAAAAACTCATTAACACAAGAAAAGACCTTACTAAAAGAAACTGGAAATAATTCTGCTTGTTCATCTGCTTTTTCATTTCTTACAATGTCATTATAATAACGATGAACTCCACGAAACTTTCTTGCTCCATTTTCGTTTATATAAAATGCCTCATCATCCCTCTCGAAAAATTTCTCTAATTCAATATCCATATTTTATTACCTCACTAATCCCAACTTATCTTACTTATCACTTACAATTTTATCAAATATTTTCCTTCCCGTAAAGAAAAAAGCCAACAGACTTTCTATCCGTTGGTTATGTAACATCAAGAGAATGGCATAATACTTTACCAACTCCCCCTGCCCTATCATATACAGTGCCAGTTCCTGGTAGCTGTCCATATGAAGCTGTAAGGAGAAAAGTTTTTCAAATGCATTTTGTTCCTCTGTGGAAATAGTTATCTCATTCTTTACTAAACCGCCTTCCAACAATCCCTGAAAAAGCGGGAACTTTTCTAATATATCCTGCTCGCTCTGTTTTAATTTCCGCCAGCCCAGATTCTGTTCCAGTTTCTCTGTTAAAAGAATATCCAGCCGCTGAATAAAACCGTCTAACCAGTGTGGTAAATCCTCAACCCTGCACCATTCCTTTCCGGATGTTTGTGCGTTATCATTATGGTGTAAGATTCCCTCATGACAGTCAAACGGTTCATCAAGGATTACCCTCTCCATCTGCGTTGTCAGGGTAACATCCAGATTGTCTGCATCCGTCCACCCCAGTGCCGTTGTCAAATCGCCCTGTGGATCGTCATCTACTAGCAGCACCTTTTTCCCCTGATTTGCCAGCCCAATTCCTAAATTGACCGCCGACGTGGTCTTTGCCGTCCCGCCCCTCTGGTTGGCAAGCGCAATAACCTTTACCCCCTGTGGCGGCTTTTGTTTTTTTGCCATTCCATTTTTGCCTCCTTTCCATAAAATAAAACCTCCACTCTCTGTTACAGGAATGGCTATGTAAAAAATGGCACAAAAAAAGCCATCTGGTTTCTTGTATGAAACAAATGGTTATGTGATAAAAATAAAATAAATATTTCTGACAATTTTTGTGTATCCCGCAGATGATTAACTTAATCTCACTAATCTTATAAATAACATACTAAAAAGAAAAAGTCTGTAAACAGAAAAACATATATTTCTCTGTTTACAGACTTTCTAACAACTGCTCTTTAATTGTTTAACTCCCCGAGTAGGGCTCGAACCTACAACAACTCGGTTAACAGCCGAGTGCTCTACCATTGAGCTATCGAGGATCATTTTCCATACCTTCAAAACTGCATACCAGATTCCTTCATCCATTTACCTGCAAGGTCAAGCCTTCGACCTATTAGTATCCGTCAGCTTCATGCATTGCTGCACTTCCACCCCGGACCTATCCACCTCGTCGTCTTCAAGGGGTCTTATGGCAGTTGCCTGCCTGGGATATCTCATCTTGAGGGGGGCTTCACGCTTAGATGCCTTCAGCGTTTATC
>CAJUDA010000019.1:24756-64615 GCA_910584875.1 uncultured Eubacterium sp. | reverse complement strand
TCTACACTATAGCCTACACTCTTTCCCTACACGACGCTCTTCCGATCTGGCAAAACCTCCTTTCGTTTGTTTCTCCATTTTCCGCCGTTCCATTCCCTCGGAATCATCACATTTTTTCAGAATTTCAAAAATGCAACGTCAAAGGGCAGCGGGATTTTAACTTTATCCCTGCTGCCCCTGCGGTATTTTACTTTTGCATTATATCACAAAAAATCGGGCAATGGCGGGCAATCTTTACTTGATGATTTCGCCTATAATTTTGCTTCGTGAAATATTCCTATTCCTTGCAAATTTTCCGCCCAAGGCTTCCAAGGCAACGCACCTTATATTTTTACTCTGCCTTACACTGTAACTAATTTGTTCCGCTATGCGTTCCCATTTTTGACCTTTTATGTAGAATCCGCTGATAATGGTTTTATGTATCGGCGTAAGTGCTGAAATTTCCTTGAAAATCTCCGTCCTAAGTTTTTTCAACTCCTTAATCCTCTTTTTCAGAGTGTCGATACTCTCCCTTGTGTCAACTTCCGCCAATTTTACGGCAAGTAGAGCCGTGGAATCGGATAGAGTGCTACCGTGGGGCATACCGTCATAGACAACGGCCCCAAGCGGATTATACCCGGCTTCGTACTGCTCTAGCCACTCACTCGCCACCTTTATATCAAGGTCAACATATCTGTAAAACTTTAAGATTGCTTCCACTTCCAAATTTTTCATAATTGCATATCCTTTCTTTTATGGCGGTCTGTATTTCTCATGCCATTTGATACTTGCTACCGCTTTTCTTGGCTTTCCTGCCTTAATCCTGCTGCCGTGCCGTGTCCTCCTGCCCTTGCAGGATTCGCAAATATCTTGTGATACCTCCAACAATCCGCCTATTCCCTCCATAATGTCCTTTAGGCTTGCCATAGTATCATCAAAGGATTGCATTAACTGATTCAGCAAATCGCACGTTTCACTTACTGTTTTCCTGCCCGTGGCAGACAGGACAAGTATAACCGTTTCTAACTCCGTTCCTGCCCTGCTGCCACCGTAATATATGATTCCCTCCCTATACTCGATACGGTCCATACTGCACCGCCTAACTCTGTAAATACTGCTGATACTCTTTTGTCTTACCCATTACCCAAACAGATAAGGCGTTGGTTATTTTGTTTTCCCATTCTGCCGGACAAGGCATTTTCCCTTTGTTCGCTTCCAACTCGGACGCTATGACCGCCCTAACCTCCTTTCCGATAAGCGTATATTGACCCATGCCATATTTTTTAGCAATCCATTCCGTAAAACTCAATCCCTTTTCCTGTACCTCCGGCACATAATCCGGGTAATCGCTCATATCCTGCTGCCCCGGCAAAGGCTTTTCTTCCTCCTGCGGGTCAACTGCTGCCGTTGGCTCATTCATGCCGTTAAATGTTTCCTCGGTTTCCCCCTCTGCGTCCTCCGTTTCCCCCTGCACTTCTTCCGGGGAATCGTCATAAACCAAGTCGCCGTTTTCAATCATCAATGCTACAATCCCCGCAAGGTCGGCGTACTCAATCAAGTAATTCTGCCATTCCTCATTGATAATTGTTATTCCCTCTGCTGCAAACCTGTAAACAAAATGCCTGCCGTCCTCCAAGTTGATTTTTGAACCTTTGAAAGTCCTTTCAAAATGCTTTCTAAGCATTTTTTCTATTCCCTCCAAATTATCCTTTACCTTGAAAATATCCCGGTTGGCTTCCCCCTTTATAGCGTCCGTGATAGCCATTTGCACACGCTCCGCCTGTTCGTCCGTGATTTCCGCTTTCTGCTCCTGCTTCACGTCCTTAATGTGCATTTCCCCTTTTTCCTCATACTGCTGATAGGCTTTTGCCTGCCCCTCCCCATCAAGCCTGCTAAGTTCATGGGCGGTAGAAATGCCGATATTGCCTTTTTCCAACTCCTGCTTAAATTCCGGGGATAAGTTGTTTTCTATGGCTTCCATTCTGCCAATCTGCGTAGTGGACGTGTTAAGCATTTGTGCCACGATTTCACGGATACGCCCCATTCTTACCCGCTCTTCTTTCGGCTTATCCTTGTTTTCCTCCGTCAACGCCTTTTTATACTCGGTAAGAAGTTCCTTTAACTGCTTTGCCTGCTGCACCTTTTCCCAATCGGTCAATTCCCTTGCGGTGGCGTTGGTAAGAATAAGGCTCAACTTATCCTTTATGGTGTCGGATTCATGCTTGATACGGCACGGCACTTTTCTATACTCTTCCTTGCCCTCCCCTATCAGTTTCAACGCTGCCAATCTCCGGCGGTGTCCTGCGATAACCTCATACTTTCCGTGTGCTTCCGGCTTTACAACTAAATTCTGCTCGATACCGCCCGACAACTCGATAGCGTCCGCCAACTCGTTTATTCCCTCGGTTGTGTAGAAATTATCCTTGCTCGGCATTAAGTCCTCTACATCAAGCATTACAACCTCAAAACTGCTTTCCTGCCCCTCTGCCGGCCCCTGCCCTGCTACCGCTGTTTCCTGCTTCTGTCCTGCTGCCCCTTTGCTCTTTCCATTCAGCAAACTGTTAAGGTCAAATCCTGCCATTTTCAAATCCTCTCTTTCTCGTTTTTTCGGTGTCCGAATCGGTCACATTCTTTTATTTAATGCCTGTTTCCCTCATTTCTCTTTTTATCTGTTCTATTTCTTTGTGCGACTGTTTCCACTTGGATATGTACCCCTCGCACTCTTCCGTATCTCTCAATTTTGAGATTTTGCAACCGCCTGTATGAAAACGCATATTTGCCATATGCTTTTTACAATCCGTGTTATTACAACGGTTATCGCAAAACGTAGGGTAGTTGTCTGTATTCACGATAATAATAGGTCTACGCTCCATACTCTCCCTCCTTAACAAATTTCAGCGTCCGGCACTTGGATATATACTATAATCGCTTCTTTCCAATCCAAGGAATCAACTTTTGCCCTCATTAGTGGTAAGGCTTCCTCGTCCTGCAATTCTTCATCTATGCCACATTCCGCATAGTCAAAATACTTTTCAAAAATATCGACCGTATCGGGTTTTCCCTCTTCATAGAAGATAACGCCGTAATCCTCATGCACAATATATTTATCAATAAGGCAGCTTCCCCAACTTCCCATCCAGTAGCAACAACCATCATCTGCCACAATCTCACTATCTACCATTGCCACTATTGGCAGGTCCGGGCGTTTCTTTATCAACCCGAATAACTCTTTGAGGTTTTCCGTCTGCTTCTCTATCTGCCCCTTTGCACGGTAGATACTCTTTTTAAGTTCCGCCCTCTGCTCTTCGGGTTTCTTCAAATCCTCTAAATTTACAAGCATTACCTGTACTCCTTTCCTGTTTTCTTATCCTTTAAGACGATACGCCCGACCAACTCAAACCCGGCAAGGCTGATTATCTGCTTTAGCATTGTGATAAGCGTACTCACGGCTTCGTTATGCTCTTTCCGCCTTTCCTCTTTCTGTACCTCATGTATCGCCATGCCTGCGGTCGGGTCGGGGTATCCCTCTGTATTCTTGTACCCTCCCATGCTAAACCTCCAAATACTCACGCACAAACGCCTTGTAATCCCTTGCGGCCCCGGAACGTGGGGAATACTCCATAAGGCTTTCATTTGTAAAAGTAACCTCGTCCGCCTTTTCCGTCCTGCGGATATGCGTTTTAAATACCGGGTAACGTTGATTCTGCAACCATTCCTCCCCCTGCCTGCATACATCACGGTTATAGAACATTGTCACAAGGCAACCCCTCAATTTCAGTTTCGGGTTAAGCTTCTTGGCGTTGTTTATCTGCTCTTCCAGTTCGTCCATGCCGTCAAAGGCGTAACCGTCAATCTTAATCGGTATAATAACCTCGTCCGCTGTCACAAGGGCGTTGATAACAGAAATATTTATATCCGGCGGACAATCAATAATGCAATAGTCATACTCGCCCTTTACCTTTTCCAATTCCCCGGCTAATATTGTCGCCTGCTGCCGTTCCTCGTCCTTAATTACCATGAGGTTAGCGGTCAAAAGGTGCATATTTGCAGGAATCGCCCTTAACCGCTCCGTGTTCGTTTCCTGCGTCACGGATTCTATGCCCTGCTGCCCGGTCAGAATATCCGCAAGGCTCGGCTTCTCATAACTCCATACACCGCAAGCCTTGGAAAGATTGCCCTGCTTGTCGTTGTCAATAACCAATACCTTTTTACCGTAGTCCTTGGCTAAGATATGAGCCATATTTACCGTTGTCGTGGTCTTGGCACATCCGCCTTTCATGTTGATAACTGCAATAGTTTTCATTCTTCCTTACCTCCTGTTAATATTTTCTGCACTTCCGCAAAGTCCTTTTTCTTAAACCCTCTTAATATCCCTGCAAATATCGCCCCTGCCCGCCTGCCTAACTCCTTATTCATAAAATCAAGGTCGCCTTGCGTGAATATCTTTTTTATGTCCGGGTCATTGATAACCTTGGTTGCAAAAATCAATTCCGTACCGCATAGGGTCTTTACCCCATTTTTGAAATACGCTTTATCCTCCTGCGTCATTTCCACTTTTCCCGCTGCCATTTCCTCCCTCCCTCTCAATCTCTATCAGTTCCCAAGATTCAAAGTTGCTTAACCATATATCCCATACCGTGCCGTCCTCACGGATAACAACCGCCTTATCTATGACCTTTTCCGGGGTCAGCACACGGCATATATGCCCCGCACACTGTTTTTCCTGCGTGTAACAATACGGCTCATTACCGCCCCTTTTCACTTTCCCGAAAGAAACGTAGGTATTCCCGTTTTCCGCCCCTCTTCGGTGGTAAAACGGCATATCCTCCACACGCATTTTTACCGTATTCCCTTTAACCAATGTCTTTTCCTCCTTTGGGTGTGCTTGCACACTTTATACAATCCCCAAGGCTTGCACTCTATAAAATGTGCAACCGCCTTTTCGTTTCGGTGGTCCCCTTATCATGGAATCCAACCGCCTTTCCGGCATTTGTGATAGGCGTTGCAATTTTTCACATTAAAAAATTACGAAAAACCTGTTGACCGTCTACACACTCTCTAGCTTGGTGTGCCCGCTGCTATTTTTTCACTCTATCCCTGCTACGGCTATTGGCTTGCCCTCGTCAGAAAACAGGTTGCCGACCTGTCTTGATAGCGGATAAACCGCTATTTCGGCTATTCAACCGTCCTTTTAATCTGAAATATCATGCTTAAAGCACAATGTAAGAAAAAATCCTTTATTTCCTTTTCCTCTGCTTCGTAATCGGTTGCAACTATCAGAGTGCAATTACCCGCCCAATTACTCCAAGAAATATCAAAGTTCATGTAACTGCACCCCTGCAAGCTGTCCTTGATTGCTTTACATTCCCTTTCTGCAAAATATCCCAATTCCTCGAATGTGTATTCTTTCTTCATATCCGGCTACCTCCGTTTGCTTTCCTTTGATGATTCCATTATATACTTATATAAGTATAAATACAACCCGGAAACATCCACAAATATACTTGTATAAGTATAGCCGTTCTTTGTGCAATCTGTATACTTATATAAGTATTATTCAGATTTTGCCCTTTTCTGCTCCAACTGCTGCCGTTTTCCGTTCAGATATTGCAGATATTCCCCGTAGGTCATACCCTGCGGTACTATCCGCCTTTCCGCTTCCTTTGCCTGCTGCACCCTATCCCTCAATATCTCCGCCTTGGATACCCTCTTAGGCTCTTCCTGCTTCGGCGGTGTTTCCGCCTTTATCCCTAACCGCCTTGCCTGCCTGTTCGGCTTGTATTTGTTGTATGTAACCTTATTGCTTTTCGGGAACTGCTGCCCCTTTTTCCGTCTGCTCTTCTTTGCCAATGCTACCGCTCCTTTCCAAACCCTCCGCAATCTCCAATATGCTTTCCATACACTCCTTTATATTCGTGTCGGTCCCTGCCGTAATGCTTAAAATGCTGCTAATCTGCTTTAACCGTTTTATCTGTCTTGGGTCAACTGCTGCCCTCTGCAAACATTCCAGGCAAACTTCCACGACCTCCAAGGCAGACTTACCGCAAATGCTACATTTTTTCATACCCTCAACCCCTGCCCTAATCCTGCTGCTTCCCCACACGCCAACAAATAAGCCATTAACCATACAAAGGCAAAGAATCCAACCGCAACAACTAACGATATAATAAGCAACTTGATTAAGAACGGCTTTAACTTCTCCCTGGCCCAATACCGAAACATGGTCTTATAAAATGTTTTTCTTTTCTCTTTCACTTTCTGATACCTCCGTCAATGCGTCTAAAATCCCCAAATACACCCTTTCCGCACAAAAGACACATATACTATTGCCTATTGCCCTATAACGTGCCGTATCGGCTATTTCCGTGCCGTCTGCACCGTATTTCGTCCAGTTATCCGGGTAGCCCTGCAACCTCTCACACTCTACCGGGGTCAATCGGCGTATAACATAGATAACACGTTGCACCGCCTTTTTCAGAATGTCCTTTATGCTTCTTGGCTTGCTAGGGGTATTCTCCTTTGTCCTGTGGCTCTCGGTTATGATTGTTTCCGACCCTCCGCCGTAATCCCCCCCCTGCTGCCCTTAATGTTCCGCTTGCGTCTGTTTCCCTGTATCCGCCGTGCTGATTCAATTCAAAGGCTCTCTTATCCGTGCGGACCACTAAAGGCGTATCGCCCCTTATGGTACTGTTTTGGTCTGCCGTAAGCGTACCGCTTGTGCTACTCTCCCTGTATCCGTGGTGCTGATAGGCTTCGTAGAAAACGCTGTGTACGTCCGCCGTGGTAAGTGTCGGGCATGGTCCCCCGACTTCCCCAACGCCTAATCCGTTACTTGCCTTATTCCGGGTCACTTCATCACGCAAAGGGATAACGCTTTTCTTTTCCATGAATACCGCCCCTCTGCCACCTGTCATAATGGTAGGTGCTTTTTCTTCCTCGAATCCTAACCCCTTTCCCTCTCCGCCTTGGTTATATGTAAAGCCTGCCACCGTCCGCCTTTCGTGCATTACGCAAGGTATCTGACCGCCTGCACTTCCCATATTCTGCAATAACGTAGGGGTCTTATCCTCAAAAGTCCTTACTACGCTGTCAGCGTGTGCAAAGTCCAACCCGATTATCTCCCCCCCTGCTCCGCTATTTTCTGCTCTAAGGCTATCCGTAGATTCTCCGGCAACTTCCGCCCTTTCGCCTTTGCTCTTCGTATGATACCCAAGCAGGCTTTCGGACTTAAAGAGTATTTCTCCGGCACGTTGTCCTCCAAAATCTCCGACAAGGTAGATTCTCTTTCTACGTTGGGGTACTCCCCAAAATTGGGCGTCAAGCACTCTCCAAGCTGCGTCAACCTCTCCCCCTCTAACCATTCCTGCGGTTGCCCACCTGCCACTTGCAGGCATTGGAATACTGGTTTTTGTGACTTTTTCAAGCACGGCTCTAAAATCTGCTCCGTCTGCTGATGAAAAAGCACCGGGTACGTTCTCCCAAATAATGAAAGTTGGATATTTACCATTTGTTGCTAACCTCATTTCCTCTATGATTCTGATTGCTTCCATGAACAACCCGGAACGGTTGCCCTTTAACCCCTTTCTCTGCCCTGCTATGCTTAAATCTTGGCACGGACTCCCGAAAGTGATTATATCCACGGGTTGTATTTCGTCGCCTTTTAACTCCGTCACGCTCCCAACGTGCATAACTTCCGGGAATCGGTAGCGTGTTATGTCAATACAACTCGGCTCAATCTCTGCGGCCCATATCGGCGTTATCCTGCCCGTTAGCTGTGCTGCGTAGCAGAAACCGCCGATACCGTCAAATAGGCTGCCAAGCGTTAATCCTGCTTCCATACTCTCCCCCCTTACACATTAAAAGAATAATCCCATATTCTTTCTTTTCCTGTCAGTTTTATATCTCCATTGTGCATATAAGCCTTGCATTTAAAAAATGCTTCCGAATGGTCGTAAGATTCTGCAACCTCGTTTTCGTCCAACTCAATTTCTATAACGCTCATTTCTTTCATTCCTCGCATTATAAGAAATTTGCACGAATCAACCGCTTCTTTGCAGAGGTATACCATTCCGTCCCACGATTTCTTGATTATCCCCTCGCCTGCAATCTTTACCATTATTTCCCTTGGTGCTGCGTGATAATATTTCATTCCTGCCAATCCTCCAATTTCTTAACCCTCGCCTGCAAGTTTGCTATGGTTACTTTCATTTCCTCAATCTGATAGGGCAATACGTCCGTATTCTCAAACATATAGAGGACTTCAACCGCCCTTTCCGTGCTTACCCCTGCTTTCAGCCTTGGTTTTTTGGTCTTGGGGTCAACCTCCGTAAGCCTGCGGTTTTCATATTTCTTTCTGCTCTTCTTTTTCGGTCCAGGCATTGCCTTTTTCATCATGCCGTAGCAGGGAATACAACCGCTCAATATCCTGTCAACTGCTGCCATAGGCTACCTCCTAAGATTCCAATATCTCGCCCATTTGATTTAAGAGGGATTCCGTTTTACCGACTGCTGCCGTCTTGCGGAAATATACCTTACCCCCTTCCTCCTGTATCTTTTTCCAAAGAATCGGTATCAGTATCTTTGTGGAAAAAATCATGTGCGTTACGGTAGGTGCTTCTACGATACGGTCGCACATTTGTATGTAAATCTCTGCTGCCGTTGCGGTATCGACCCAATCCGGCGTTTCTTTCTTCGCCTGCTCGTATATGGGCGTTTTTCTGTACTTCTCCGCCAAGTCCATAATGATTTCCTTTGCACGGTCGGTAAAATCTACCGTTCCGTCCTCTGCAACCTCCGCAATCCCCAACAACTCAATAATCATATCCTTATCGCTCATGCCTGCCCCTCCGTAAATATCCCCGTGTCTATGTTCTGTAAGAAATGTACCGCACCGTCAAACCTTACCTTGTATTCCTCTATATCATCTGCTTTCAAATACTGCCGTCCGTACATTTCTTTCATATCACGCCATACATTCCAAGGGATAAAGAAAAAATCATCTTGTATACTGATACAGACACCGCACAACGCCCCTAATCGGTTGTGCTTCTCCAATACGTCCATTTGTGTATCTGTAAGGACGTTCCGGGTTATCCTGTCTTTTCCGGTCCTCTTCGCTTCAAACATGATAGAGCGACCGCCATATAAGGTCCCTTGAAAGTCGGGTTGTGCGTGTGTGCTGAAACGCCCCGTAAATTCCCCCGTCCTATGGTTCTTGCTTGTCACACGGAACGGCTCCGGCGTTTTGTCTATCGTGGCTATGCCTTTCTGCTCGTACACCCTGCACCCTGCAAGTATTTCACGCTCAAAATGCTGCCCTTGGGCGTTGTTCTGCTTGTTTTTATACTGCTGCCTTATCTTCTCTACGTCTATTGGCATATCCCTTGCCTGCTGCCATTCCCGCAATTCTCTTTCCGTGTCCGAATCGGTCACAAATCCTTGATTTTTCAATATTCTTCCTCCTGCATATCTTCCCATCTTATTAACTCTAACTTTTCCTCTCCGTTCAATTCATAGAGAAATGTTACCGTACCATTTTTAAGGCTGTGAGCCGTTATAATGTCTGTTATGGTTGCGTCCTCAACTCCTGCCGGATAATTTAATACCGCCTTTCCTCCTATGTACGCAACTGCTATACGGTCGCCCAACTCATAAGGGCAATGTGCTACAAATCCTGCTGCCTGCATATCAACAACCGCTCCTTTCTGTAATCTCATGTATTTTCAGTGTGTAATACTCTTTCCCCGGCTCTGCTCCCCAATCTTCCCGACCTGTTTTAATATCCAAGGTGCAACGTGCTACAAATTCCGGCTTATCTTTTCCGTATCCATTCCTAAATTTAATTTTCCTTTTGTCGGTCCCATACGGTATATTTGAATGAGGGTACATATCAAATATTTTCTTAAAACGACTTGTGTAATACGGCTTTATCTCCCTGTATTCCTCGCCCTTTTCCCCGGACAGAATCATATAAAACCATTTCCCTATTGTTGGCAGGGTCAACATTTCTTTTCCCTCCCCTCTTCCATTTTCTTATAGCAATAAAGGGTTGCTTTTGCGTCCTCTAAAGAATCATGTGCTTTAAACTTGTATCCGTAGTAGTCCGCACATTTGCTAAGTTTCTGCCATTTGTACGAATCGTGGTAGCTGTCGTATTCTCCGTAGATTCTCGCAAAGATTACCATAGGGTCAATCCATTTTCCGGGGTCTATGTAGATACCGTAGGCTTTCAAAAATCCGTTTTCAAAATCCGCATTGTAGGCTATCACGTTATCCGCCTTATTCAGAATTTCCGTTACCGCCTGCACATAGCAGGAAAAGGGGCAGCAGGCTTTTACTTTCTGCGGTGTGATTCCGTGTACCCTCTGTGCGTCCTCCCAACTGTCCTTATTGTTCGGTTTGCAATACGCATTAAGCAGGGTATTAAATTTCTCGTCTATGATAGATACCTGTAAAACTTCGTCCTTTCCTGCTCTGAATCCCGTTGTTTCAAAATCAATCGTTACAATCATTTGATACCTCCAATCTCTGCTTTACCCAAGGTCTTTTATTTATGTACTCTTTCCAAGTTTCTTTCCTATACAGATTTCCGTATATGTAGCGGTTGGTAAATTCAAGCTGTGCCTTGTTGGGGCGGATACCCAAACCCTCGTTACGCTCCGCTTGGGCGTATAGGTGTATGCCCTTATGTTTCCTCAACTGCTGCACCCTATAATCTGCTTCGTCTAGGTCTTTCCTAACAAGCAGATAGACAAAGAGCCGATACGGCTTGATTCCCCTTTCCGCTAATAACCCCGCCACCCTATCAATGTGCTTTACTTGGCTTACGGTATCGCAAGAAAACCGAATATACTTTATCCATTGCAGGCTTGCCAATACGTCCGCTATTTCCTCCGTTACCAAACGTGCGTCCATTCCTTGATTGAGGTCGATTCTCCACCCCTTGCCTGCCATATCCTTTAGCTGCCCTATGCCGTATTCGCTTGCTAATATGTTGTTATCCATTAAGATTAAATCCGGCGTATCGTACCGTACTAATTCCGTCCAACGTCTGTAAGACTTTATATTGCCCTCTTTCCTCGGAACGTAGCACCAAGGGCATTTATTGGGGCAACCCCTAGTAATGTAACCTATCGCATAATCACAATCGGGGTATATGGAATAATCCGGGTACATATCATCTATTTCCTGCGGTAGTTTCTTTTCTATGTCGTAGCCCGTACCGCCTTTTATGGTATCCGGCGGTAGGTCTTTGTTTTCCTCCGTAAAATCGAATATCTTTGACGAATAGACCAAATCGTAATCTTTTGCAGGGTCCCACCACTCCACGGAATCCCCCTTTGCCTTGTGGTATGCAGATATTTTCATAAGGGCGTAGTTAGGGAATGTCTTTTTATGCTTGAAATGCTCTTTTTCGCTGTCATGCAACCCGACAAACATTTTACCGACTTCCTTTCCTTGCTTCCTTTAGCTTCCTTGATATTTTATCAAGCACCCTTTCAATTACTCCGCTATTCCAAAGATACGGGTGTATGTCCTTGTGGCTCTCTGCATTTGTTACCTTTGTCAGAATGGAAATATCGTTATCACTCAAATCATTTGCGACCGAATCATAATAGATACTTGCCGTAAGCCGTTTCGCCCTATTCTGCCACTTCCTCAACTCCGCATTTAGTTCTTTTTCCTCCTGCGGTGTATAATCTGCCATTCATTCCCTCGCTTTCCGCAACCGTAGGTAGACACTCCACCCGGTATACTCGTTATACTGAAAATCTATCTTTGTAGGCTCATACCCTTTATACTGCTTACGCCATACCTCTTTATCTTCCGGGGTCTGTGCCAATGTCCGCAACTTTCGGAAACTGTATTTATGGTCGTTTTTCTTCTCCTTTGGCTTTTTCAGATTCATAGAGGTAGACCACTTTTTGCAACCCTTTTTCCGCTTATTGATATAATTTACCAACCCCTCTATACCGTTCTCGTTTGGCTGCAATCTATCACAATTCACAAATCCCAAATAATCTACGGTTTTCCTATATTCCGGGTCATTCTGTGCCTTTTTCCAGTTAATCCGGGTTGCACTCCACATCAACTCCAAATCATCACGGCTCAACCCTCCATTTATGATAATATGGTGGTGGATTCTAACCGCCCTTGTCTGCTTATCCTCCATGCCCTCTAGGGTCAACTGCCCCTCTTCATCTTCCGGCGTATACTCCGTGACAAGCATATATTTTAAATCCTGCCCCGTGACCCTCTTCATTCTCCTTTTTACCCTGTCAAGATAGTTGTGTACGTTCCTTTCCGCTTCCTCCAAGGTTATAGGTAAATGCTCTTCGTTATAGGTCGCTGATATATGTAAATCGTCCGCCCCAAAGTTGGTATTGGCTATCTGTACGAAACGCCTTTTACTCCGCTTGTCATTCAGATTCTTTTGAGCCTGTGAGGACTGCCCCTTTTTCCCCTTGCCTGCTTCCGGCATATTGGTAACGGGTACTATATCAACCTCTAAATATTCCTCCCCGCAATAAATCCTTTTCTCTCTTATGAATTTTTTTCTTGCCATTCCTGCACTCTCCTTATACTACCCAACCCCTCCCCTCATAAAGGGTACATCAACCTAACCATATACTTATATAACTATATGTACTTATATAAGTATATAATATAGTATTGTCCTTGATGTTAATACCCCATACAAGGTCCGAAACGTGCCATTTCCTACACGTTTTCAGAGGTTGCTTATTGACTTTCCATAAGCCTTATAGTATAATTTGAGTAGGTGTAATTATTGCTATAAGGCAATGAAAGGCGTTTGCGTATGCCACTATGCAAACGCCTTTTCTTTTTCTCCTTTCCTATAAATTTTCGTTGCAAAATCCATTGTAAAGAATCCGCCACAATCCTTATGCCGTGCCACATAACAGCAACCAAGCGTAACATATCCGCATTTTGAACAAGTCATTTTCAGAAACGGCAACGGCGTAGCCATTACGTTTAATGAGGGCAGATACGGCACATTCAGACCGTTTTCAACGTGGTATCTCATGCCCTCTATGAAGTCCGGGTAATCTACCGTATTGCCGACTATGCTTATATCCCCTGCCTGCAAGCGTCCTAGTGCCACTATTTCGCCCCAAACCACATCAACCGCCGTTTCTTCGTCCTCCACGACAAAGTACCCTATTTCGTCCTCTGCTTCGTGTAAAAGAATGTCCTGCGTGTATATCCTGCTGCCCCTGCCGTCAACCGCTGCCGTGCTTTTGCATAGGGTGGAAATATCCACGGCGTACACATTCGCACCCGGATAACCGCCCTTGTCTATGTAGTGACCCACGGGGCGTAATGCCCCGTTTGGTCGTTTTGGCGGTTCTGTCAGATATTCGCCGTACACCCATATAGGGTAGGGCGTACCGCTACTCTTTGCCCTTGCTTCCATTACCGCCCCTTTCCGCCCTTGTGTGAATATCCCCGACAATCCGCATACGCTCCGTATCGCACACGCCTTTCTTATCCACGCACGGTAGCAGGATATAGGTTTTTCCGTCCTGCTGCCACTCAAAGGCTATTACCCCCTGCAACCTCACTTTCACGGTCTTACCGTCAAATCCGGGCAGGGTGTTATATTCCCGGTCAACCGTAGTTTCGACTACCGTAAACCGCCGTTTTTCTCCGTCTACCTCCAACTCCGTAATGTCGCCCGTGAAAATTTCCGTGCCTGTTATGTCCGTGTAGCCGGTTCCCCTGCCAAGGGTTGCGGGGTTGATTTCCGTAAAATCGCCGTCCGGCGTTCCCATTTCCCCGATTTCTTCCGTATCAAATCCGTAAGAGGGCAGACCGTAAACATAATAAAATCTGTCCTCTGCCTTGTTGTACGCCAACGCCCTATACTTCATCTTCCGCCCCTCCCTTGCCTTTGTTGAATAAATAGCCGTTCCTGTATGAGATATTGCCGTTGTCAAGCTGCACTTTGTAGAATCCTGCACTTTCTTCCAATACCTCGTACTCCCTGCCCTCGGTCAACCCAAAATCGCTTACCTGTGATATTATTTTCACTTTCCGCCCTCCTGCTTTTTCTTAGGACACCACGCCGGGGACGTTTTTATAGGCACTTCGCTTGAAAACGGCTTGCCGAACCCAAGGAAACCGGGCATTTTATGTATCCTATGGTCTTTGAAATAATCCAAAATATATTTTTTGTCGGGGTGTTCGCAAGAAAAACCCGCCCTTGTATTACTCATTTTCCTAAACCCTTTGCAATGCTCGCAATCCGCACATCTGATTTTATCCGCCACGCTTACCGCTCCTTTCTTCTCATGGGGTGCTACCGCACCCCTAAACAGTTATTCAGTAATCAGTTTGCCGTTTACTTCATAAAAAGCGGAGCGGAAGCCCACGTTGTCGAAAGAGTGGGAACGGGGAGCACGCAAGTGGAGGGCGGACGGTCCCGAACCGGACGAATTGCTGAAACCCGACCCCCGGAGAGGCATATATTCCCCCTCGGTAGCGTCAAAGTATACATAGGTATCCTTTTCCTCTTTTACGCCGTTTTCGGGCAGGATTCCCAAGTAGCGTAACGCCTGCGGTATCTCCTGCAAGTCAACCTTTAAATCCTCCCAAGATACACCGTCATAGTCCGGGGTGTAATCCTCGCCTGCTGCCTTGTCGGTAATCGTGATTTCCCCGCCCTCGACATTGACCCTCACGGCGTTTTTTCCTCCCTGGTCCGTGGTAATCCTCTGCCACTTCTTGCTATCCCTTGAAAGGTCGCACCCTGCCAATGCTGCGTCATTGTTCGGTATGTACTCCAATACGCCGTTTATGATACGCACCCCTGCCAACCTTTCCCATACCAAGCCGTTAAGGTCTGATACGCCGTATGCGGTGTGGTCGTGATTCCATGTATCCGGGCCGCTCCCTGTAAGCGTCCTGCCGTATCCGCAACCCTCACGCTCCCCCTGCTCTTCCTTGTGGTAATAGTCATTTCCCCAATCCGTATTACCGTGGGGCAACGTGCCTTTCTTCCGGCTCTCGTTTAACACATATTCCCACTCGGTAGCGGTCATTAAGTGCCACCCCTCGCCCTTTGTCTGGCAAGCTGCCACGGCTTCATCAAATGAAATTTCCGTTGTCGGGTCTACCATTGGCAGACTGTACGCCCTGCCCTTGATTACCTTATTGGGGTACTTGGAAATATAGATAGCGTCTACCTCTTTCCCTCCGATAATGAACATTTCCGGGGTAACTGCTGCCCTCGGATTCTCAAACCGGACCATAATAGAGGGAATCCCCCTATCATCAAAAATCACTACATTGTTGTGCTTGATTGCTTCGCTCATTTCCTCTTTTCCTCCTACTTTTTAGAATAAATTGAATGTAACTTTATGCTTCCTCTCCGCCTTATGCTTTCCTCGGTATGCAATCCCGAATCAAAGAACGCACAAAACGTAGTACCGCCGATTACGCTTGTCGCCACAATGTACGACCCGATATTATGAAACTCGCACTTTTTCACGTTCCTGTACGCTACCGTGTGCCTTTCTGTTTTGCTTGCCACGCTATCCCTCCTTTCCTGCGGTCATTCTCTCTATTGCCTGCTGCTCTTCCTGCATATCCTGTACCGCCTGCCTAATCTGCCTGCAATCCTCTTTCAGACAATCCGCCACGGCTTCCAATGTTTCCAACGGCAACGCTTCATCTACTACCACGCTACCGACCATATCCGCCAATTCCCTAGTCTTTTCCTGCAACGCTTCCGCCGTCATTTCCATACCTACACCGTCCTTTGTGCGACTTCCGCCCGATAGGGTGTACCTCCACGCTTTAACTCGTTGTAGATAGTCGCACGGTGGACCCCGATAGTGTCAGCAATTACAATCACTCTCGCCCCCTGCTCTTTCATTTTTTCAATCCGCTTTCTGTCCTCATAGTTCAATCGCCTATTACCTTTTCTCACGCTTTCTACACCTCCTATCGCTCCAAAATAAAAAAGGAATGTGCCAAAAGTCCTAAACCCTTGACACATTCCCTATAAAAGCGTATAAAAAAAAGAAATGCGATAGAGTTTATTAACTCTTGTCGCATTTCATTTTACAATGAAGCGATGCGTTTCACAAATCCATTTCACTGACCTGAAATCCCCGACCGGATTTCTCCACCAGCTTTTTGAGTTTCTTCTCTGAAGGCTTTTTCCCAGAGCCGAGATAAAACCAGGAGATCTTTACTTGCTTTTTATCAAAACCTTTGAAAAATTTCTCCGCCAGTGCATCCGGATCAAAATTTTTTGCCTTTACTTTCTTTTCTTCTCCCTCCGGATAATAAAAATACTGCCACACCTCTTCTGTCTTCTTTTTATTCCAGCTGCATTCTCCACTGGCATAAAAACACGTTGTAAGCAATCCATGACGCAAAACCAGAGCCGCATAACTGACATACCGTGCCCCGGCGCCGCCAGACAAATAATCATATGTATTGTAATACCATGTATCCGTCTTCGGATCTACATAGGCTGTCTCAATACGTTCCACCTTGTCTGCACCGCCGCTGACAATATCCACATCCGCACTCCCCCCGCCGGCGTATACACGACGGAGCTTCGTACCATCCAGTGATACCTGATAGTATTTTGATGACGTGAATCCACCCGATCCCTGGGATCCGGTGGAGACGATCACTTCCAGTCTTCCATTATGATCCAGATCCGTGACCGCATAATAATATCCCATCCCTTCCGTGTCATCCCCTGTTTCCAGCCAGACATCCGGCTGTCTGCTGATCAGCGCCAGCTGCTCTTCTAAGGTCTCTGCCTTATGTGCATCAGCCGTATGATCATTTTCCTTTTTCTCCCCATCTGATTCTTTCCATGGTTTTCTATCTGCATCGTCATACCATTCTCCCAGCATGCCAAAATAAATGATTTCTGCATCCTCCGAATCTACCGGTCTGATCTCTGCCGTTTTCAAATCAATGCATAAATTACACACTTCCATATTCTCATCCGACAGCGTTAACAGCATCTTGCCCGCTGCCATGCTCAGCGTTCCCTCATCCGTACCCCGATAGCCGGAACGCCGGACTGCCTCTGTCAGAGCCTTCTCATAAACTAATTTTTTCTCATACACCGAACAGGAAAAAATCACCGGATCTTCCCTGTCCTTTATATAATAAAGCCGCTCTCCTTCCATAAAAAGAAGATCGTCATAATAGCCCTCATCCCAGGAAAGCTGATTATCTCCATAGCATTTCTGGAATTCCTTTTCGGAAACCAGCTCCTTTTTGTCCCCTGTCACACAGTCATATTCCCAGATACTCTGATCATCTGTAATCTGGTACCAGACTCTGCTCCCCTTCGGGTCTGTCACATAAGCCGCATTGGTATAACACCTGTCATCAATCCGTTTCCTCTCTTTTGTCTCCAGATCATAAATCCAGAATTCATACGCATGTTCCTCTAATTTCCCAGCGGTTCTGCCTGTATGATAGATCATCGTTTTTCCCTGTATCCGGGCAGAGAACGCCCCCCATGAATGCTTTTTCCCATCCGGGCTCTCCACAGCGAACGGTCCCTTTTTCGCAGTCCGGTCGTATTCATACAAGTCTCCTTCGCTAAAAAAATAAATTTTTTCTTTATCGGCATAAGTGATCCCCGGTTCTTCCAGAGAGTCTCCCAGACCTCCGAGATCCAGGTCCTCTTCCTCTTTGATCGTAAAAAGTTCTTTTGTCTGGTCCAGCATCACTTCTTCCCCAGATGCCGTCTGTCGGACAGGAGTCGATAGAACAATCGTCGTATACATATTTTTGTATTTTTCTCCGTCCGCATAGACAGACCAGAGGATTTCATCATCATTCACCCAGAGCAGATTGTATTCCTGATCCGTCCCGCCATATTTTTTTACCGGCAGGGCAATCGTCTTCTGCTTTTTTCCCTCCCTGGACCACTGCTGTAAAACCGGTTTCTCCTGCGGGATGTATACCATCCGGCTGCTGGCTCCCGGATAGGTTCGTTCCGGCATATCCTCTTCTTTTGTCGATACCGGATTTTTTTCTCTTTTCTCGCTGCTGCAGGCTGTCAGTCCACAGACTAGCATAAGAACGGCGATAAGATATAGACTATAATGAATAAACAATTTTTTCAAGCTGGTTCCCCCTCTCGTACTTAACGCAACGGCGCCAATTTGAAACGGATTCACATTGGCGCCATTAAGCTATCTGTAAAACATTATAGTACAAGAGGTTTATTTTGTCAATCTAATAATTTATATTTTCGTCTTAGCAGAAAAGGATTCCCGGGGATAACTGATCTCCCGGTCTCCCCACGTCAATACCTCATCATGAAACTCCGGTACCCGCATCAGCCCTGCCCCAAACAGATAGGCGCGGTCTCTCTCCGGGATTTCATGTAAAGCAAGCCATCTCACGCCGATGATCGACTGCTCCTCTGCCGGGAGCTCAGGATCAATCCCCCTGACCGGGACGGCATCCTTCGGGATTTCCACTAAAAAAGTAAAGATCCTGCTCTCCAGATCCGGTTTATATTCGATCGTCAACGGACGGAGGATTTTTCCTTCCACCCCTGTCTCTTCTTTTAATTCCCGCAGTGCCGCTTCTGCCGGCGTCTCTCCTTCCTCAATCCCGCCGCCCGGCAGATTAAAAAAATCTCTCCCTTTCAAAATATGTTCCACTAATAAAAGTTTACCATCCCGGCAGACCATAGCCTGACTACGATTTCTTTTCATGCTCTCCTCCATTTATAAATCCCCTGAATAGTCAAAGAGTGCCTCTGCAAAGCAGACAGCACTCTGAACAATCTTATTTACGCAAACCAAGTCTCTCAATCAGCGTACGATATCCTTCCAGATCTGTTTTCTTCAGATAATCCAGAAGACCTCTTCTCTTACCAACCATTTTCAGCAGTCCCCGGCGGGAATGATGATCCTTCTTATTCTCTTTCAGATGCTCTGTCAGCGTATTGATCCTCTCTGTCAGAAGTGCGATCTGAACCTCCGGTGATCCCGTATCGTTTGGTGTTCTGCCATATGCAGCAATGATCTCTTTTTTCTTTTCCGCTGTCATCATAATGATCTTACCTCCATATATTTTATTCACCATTTACTAAGATCTGGTCGGAGTGATCCAAAATCTGAGTATTGGTATCCTTTATTAACTTCTGTATCATACCACAAATTCCTGATATTGTAAACCACTTTTTTCGTAAAACAGGATGGGTGATGGGATGATACCACTGCCCTGAAATCGGCATACGATCATTCAATCGTCGCGATATCCACAAGTGTCAGTTCCGTCTTCCCGGCATCCTCCAGCGCATCCAGCAGGGCATTTGCCGTATCAATGGACGTAAGGCAGGTGACCCCTGTCTCAATGGAGACACGGCGGATCAGGAAACCATCATGGGAATGCTCTCCCTGTTTCGGGATATCAATCACAAGATCGATCTCATGACCCAGCAGAAGATCCATCAGTGTCGGCGCTTCCTGCTCGATCTTGTTGAACGGGATCACCCCGATCCCCTGCGCACCAAGGAACTTCGCCGTACCTCTTGTCGAATATATTTCATAGCCAAGAGACTGAAATCTTCTGGCAGTCTCCACTGCCTCCTCTTTTGCATTATCACTGACGGTCAGGATCATCTTCCTGTGCTTCGGAAGATCAATCCCCGCACCCATAAACGCCTTGTGAAGCGCTTCATTAAAAGTCGTACCGATGCCAAGACATTCGCCGGTAGACTTCATCTCTGGGCCCAGGCTAATCTCGGCGCCCCTCAGTTTTTCAAAAGAAAATACCGGCATCTTGATCGCAATATAATCTGCTTTTTTCGCCAGTCCCGGCGTATATCCCATATCCCTGATCCTTTCACCAAGGATCACCCGGGAAGCCAGTTTCACAATCGGGATGCCTGTCACCTTGCTGATATAGGGGACCGTGCGGCTGGAACGCGGATTTACCTCGATCACAAATACTTCATCCTCATATACGATAAACTGGATGTTAATCAGTCCCACGACATGAAGGCTTCTGGCAAGTTTCTTCGTATAGTCCACAAGGATTTCCTGCACTTCCGGTTTCACACTCATCGCAGGATATACCGAGATACTGTCGCCTGAGTGGATCCCGGCGCGCTCGATATGCTCCATGATCCCTGGGATCAGGATATCCTCTCCATCGCAGACGGCGTCCACTTCCACCTCTTTTCCCATCAGGTATTTGTCCACCAGGATTGGGTGCTCCTGCACATGACGGTTAATGATAGACATAAATTCCCGGATATCATCCTCGTTAATGGCGATTTGCATTCCCTGTCCCCCCAGCACATAAGAAGGGCGGACAAGCACCGGATACCCCAGCTCATTTGCCGCCTCCAGCGCCTCTTCTGTCGTAAATACGGTTTTTCCCGCCGGTCTCGGGATACCGCATTCTTCCAGGATCTCATCAAAGAGCTCGCGGTCTTCCGCCGCATCCACATTTTCTGCACTGGTTCCCAGGATCGGAACCCCCATCTTCCGAAGTGCTTCCGTAAGTTTGATCGCCGTCTGTCCGCCAAACTGTACGACAGCACCGTCTGGTTTCTCGATATCTACGATATTCTCCACATCCTCCGGCGTCAGAGGCTCAAAATAAAGCTTGTCCGCCACATCAAAATCGGTACTCACTGTCTCTGGGTTGTTGTTAACGATAATCGTCTCGTACCCACTTTTGGCCAGAGACCAGACACTGTGTACTGAACAAAAATCAAATTCGATCCCCTGTCCGATCCGTATGGGACCAGAGCCCAGAACCATCACCCGTTTCTTTGTCTTCTCCGGCTTCACCTCAGTCTCACTGCCAAAAACACTATAATAATATGGGGTAGACGCCTCAAACTCAGCGGCGCAGGTATCCACCATCTTAAAGGCAGCCGTGATGCCGCTGGCAATCCTCATCCCGCGGACCTCTTCCTCCCCGATACCGGCATACTCTGCAATCACCTTATCTGGAAATTCCATTCTCTTCGCCTCCGCAAGGATCTCCCTGGTCAGCGGCTCTGTCTTTAATGTCTGTTCCATCTCCACCAGATGGGCGATCTTATCGATAAACCAGATATCAATCTTTGTGATCTCATGGATTTCTTCATAAGAAGCTCCCTTGCGGATCAGTTCCGCGATCACGAAAATCCGGCGGTCATCCACGATATGCACCCGCTCCAGCAGTTCTTCTTTGGACCGGTCTGTATAGCGTCCGATATCCAGACTGTCAATATGCTGTTCCAGGGAACGGAACGCTTTCATCAGGGCCCCCTCAAAATTATCGCAGATGCTCATAACCTCTCCGGTTGCCTTCATCTGTGTCGTCAGCGTCCTCTTCGCCTTGATAAATTTGTCAAAGGGAAGTCTCGGGATCTTGACAACACAATAATCCAGCGCCGGCTCAAAGCTGGCGAAGGTCTTCCCGGTGATAGCGTTCGGGATCTCGTCCAGCGTATAGCCAAGTGCGATCTTTGCCGCTACTTTTGCGATCGGATACCCCGTCGCCTTGGAAGCAAGGGCGGAGGAACGGCTGACGCGGGGATTTACCTCGATCACGCAGTATTCAAAACTCTCCGGGTGCAGGGCAAACTGCACATTACAGCCCCCCGTGATGTTCAGTTCCGTTATAATGTTCAGGGCAGCGGAACGCAGCATCTGGTATTCTTTATCTGCCAGCGTCTGGGAAGGCGCCACGACGATACTGTCTCCGGTATGGACACCGACCGGATCGATATTTTCCATATTACATACCGTAATGCAGTTTCCACCGGCGTCCCGCATCACCTCATATTCGATCTCTTTCCATCCGGCGATACAGCGTTCGATCAGGCACTGCCCCACGCGGCTGAGACGGAGTCCGTTGGCACAGATATCCCGCAGTTCTTCTTCGTTATGGGCGATGCCTCCTCCGCTCCCTCCCAGGGTATAGGCAGGGCGGATTACCACCGGATATCCAATCTCTGCGGCAAATTCCACCGCATGCTCCACGGTCTCTACTACGACACTGGCAGCGATCGGTTCCCCGATCTTCTCCATCGTTTCCTTAAATTCCAGACGGTCTTCCGCCTTGCGTATCGTCTGTGCCGTGGTGCCGATCAGCCGTACATTCTGCTCTTTCAGAAAGCCGGACTCTTCCAGTTCCATGGCGATATTCAGCGCAGCCTGTCCCCCCAGTGTGGGAAGGATACTGTCCGGCTTTTCCCTGCGGATCAGCATCTTTACGACATCCGGCGTAAGCGGCTCGATATAGACACGGTCTGCAATATCCTTGTCGGTCATGATCGTCGCCGGATTAGAATTGATCAGCACCACTTCCATGCCTTCTTCTTTCAGCGAACGGCATGCCTGTGTACCAGCATAATCAAATTCCGCCGCCTGTCCGATCACGATGGGACCGGAGCCGATGACTAACACTTTTGATATTCCCTGTGATTTAGGCATCCTTCTCACCTCCCATCATTTTGATAAACCGGTCAAAAAGCACTTCGGAATCTTTTGGACCACTGCATGCTTCTGGGTGGAACTGCACAGTAAATATGTTTTTATTTTTGTAGGAAAGTCCCTCGATCGTCCCGTCATTGACATTGACAAATGCCGGTTCTGCCACGTCATCCGGGATCGAATCTTCCTTTACCACATACCCGTGGTTCTGGGAAGAGATATATACGCGCCCTGTCTCCAGGTCCTTCACCGGATGGTTGGCGCCCCGGTGTCCGTATTTCATTTTTTCCGTATCACAGCCGCAGGCAAGAGCCATAAGCTGGTGTCCGAGACAGATGGCAAAAATGGGAACATCGGACTGATACAGCTTTTTCAGCTCTACAATCACTTCCGTACATTCCTTCGGATCTCCGGGACCGTTCGTCAGCATAATGCCGTCCGGCTCTGCCGCCAGAATCTCTTCTGCCTTTGTCTGCGCCGGATAAATGGTGACCTCACAGCCCCTTTTCAGCAGACATCTGGCGATATTGAATTTCGTCCCCACATCAAGAATAGCAACCTTCTTTGTCACCGGAATGCTGCTATCTGTATCGAGATCCCCCGGTTTGTAAGAAATCATTTCCTTTGTCGTCACCTTACGGACAACGCCCCGGACGGAATAGTCTTTAATTTTTGAAAGAACGGCATCCAGATCTTCTGGCTCTGCCGTCGTGATCATACCGTTCATCGTCCCCTTCTCTCTCAGGATTTTTGTCAGGGCGCGGGTATCAATGCCCTCAATACCAGGAATCCCCTGCTCTGTCAGAAAATCCTGGATACTCTGCTCATTGCGGAAATTGCTGCCCAGCCGGGATAATTCCCGAACGATAAATCCATCGGTGTGGGACCCCTTCGCCTCCATATCCATACGGCAGATCCCGTAATTGCCGATCAGCGGATATGTCATCACGACTGCCTGTCCCGCATAACTGGGATCGGTAAGGACTTCCAGATATCCGGTCATGGAAGTATTGAATACGATCTCGCTGATCATTTCTCTGGTACTTCCTATGCTTTTACCGGTGAATACCGTTCCGTCTTCCAGTATCAGGTATGCTTTCATGTAATCCTCCCTTCGATTTAGTTCCACGGCTGGTTCAAGTTGGCGCCATGGAGCTACTCTAAAACCAGTATCATTTCAGCGGTTTCCACCAGACTGTTACCGCTGTCCATGCTAAGCTTTTGTATGTATTTGTGAGCTTCCTTTTCTGAGAGATGGTTCCTCTCCATAAGAAGCTGTTTGGCATCCTCTATGATCCTCTGCTCCTTCTCGGTACGTTTCCTCTGTGCCGGTCCCGTCCTGCGCTGCCGGCGGTTCTGGTCCAGCATCATCGTCTCAATCGTATTGACAAGCTCATTAATATGAAACGGCATGGAAAGACACAGGATGTCCCCGGATGTACATTCCTGCAGCCGGGCAGGGGACGCTACCAGAAGCATCTGGTACTCCCTCGGCAGATATCCATACAGTTCACTGTAATGCATATCCGGCAGGCGGTATCCACACAGCACAATACCGCCGTCATTTTCATTGGCGGCAGCGATAACCTGGGATGCGCTATTACATGCTAGTATATCATTATATCCATTACGGTTCAAAGCATTTTTTATTTTTTTTGCATCTTCCAGTTTGGAAAACGCCACGATCATGCATAAAATAGCCGATTCCTCCCTTGTATAACAAATAATACGTTATACTAAATCCGATCCAGATATTTCTCGACTTCCCAGGCGGTCACCTGTTCGCAAAACTTATTCCACTCCTCTTTTTTCTTTGCGATCATGATCTGTGACATCTGCTCACCAAATACATGGTGAAGGAAACTGTCTTTCTCAAATTCCTGCACCGCCTCCATCAGTGTGCGCGGAAGGATATCAAAATTTGTATCCGCGGATGCCTCATCCAGGCTGACCGGCGGATCCATCTGCCTGCGGATCCCCTCCAGTCCGGCGGCAAGACAGCCGGCAAGAACAAGATAAGGATTGCTGGCACCGTCCGGACTTCTCAGGACGATGCGGGGCCCCATCTTCCCGGTACTTGTAATGCGCATCAGGGGAGTACGGTTTTTCCTTGACCAGCTGATATTGACCGGTGCATTATATCCCGGGACAAGCCGCTTATAAGAATTGATGATCGGGTTATTGATCAGTGTCAGTCCCTTGATGTGCTGCATGATACCCGCCATAAAATGATATGCCGTCCGGCTCAGTCCATAGTCTTCCTCCGGATCGCTGAATATATTCTTCCCGTCCCTGCAGAGAAAAAGGTTCAGGAACATGCCGGAGCCCTTCCTGCCATAATTGGGCTTTGGCATAAAGGTAGCATGAAGACCGTGTCTTCTCGCCACAGTACGGACAGCCAGTTTAAACGTCATAATATTATCTGCTGTATGGACGCCGTCGCTGAACTTAAAGTCAATCTGATGCTGTGCCGCCTCATTGGAGTGATAAGAGGACTCCATCTCAAATCCCATCTCGGACAGAGAAAGCACAATATCCCTTCTCGCATTTTCCCCGGCATCGACAGGACCAATATCAAAGAAATCTCCTTTTTCTGTGGTAGTCGCCGTAGGCGATCCGTCCTCTGCCGTATCAAACAGAAAGAATTCGGATTCCGGTCCTACATTAAAGGTATATCCTTCCTCCTCCGCCTGTCGTACCACTTCTTTGAGAATATAACGGGAATCAGCCATAAAGGGCGTTCCATCCGGGTAGCGGACATCACAGATAAACCGTGCCACCCTCCCCCTCTGGGGCCGCCATGGAAATATCGTAAACGTATCCAGGTCCGGCACCAGGACAAGCTCATCCACATGCGCCGTGTCAAAGCCATGGATCGCCGCCCCGTCAAACATACATTGATTATCCAGTATAACATCAATCTGCTTTGCCGTGACCGCCATATTTTTCAGATTGCCAAAAGAATCCGTAAACTGGAGACGGATAAACTCCACATCCTCCTCTTCGATCAGCTCAAGAATATCTTCTCTCGTATAATGTGACATAGTTTTTCCTCCATTCCTTTTACTGTTCACTCCCTGCCATTTCATTCGTAAAAGTGCCCAGCTTCACTGTGCACCGCTGCTACGCAGCTCCCTTTAATTCAAGTTCGTATACCCCATCAGATCCTGGTCGACTGCCCTCGCTGCCTCCCTGCCTTCACGGATCGCCCAGACAACCAGTGACTGTCCCCGGTGCATATCTCCGGCAGTAAAAACATCCTTCACATTCGTCCGGTACTCTCCCGCTTTTGTCTGTACATTTGTCCGCTCTGTCAGCTTCACACCAAAATCCTTTGTCACATATTCCTCTGACCCAAGAAATCCTGCCGCGATAAATACCAGATCCACATCTATGACATACTCACTGCCCGGGATTTCACTCATAGCCATGCGGCCTGTCTTTTCATCTTTCGTCCACGCCAGCCTGACACATTTCACCTGTCTGAGCTTTCCTTTTTCATCCGGGATAAATTCTTTCACCGTGGTCTCATAGACCCGGGGATCACTGCCAAAGACGGCGATCGCTTCCTGCTGACCGTAATCGGTCTTGAGAACCTTCGGCCACTCCGGCCACGGATTTGTCTCTGCACGCTCTGCCGGAGGCTTCGGCATCATCTCCAGCTGAACCACACTTCTGGCTCCCTGGCGGATGGATGAACCCACACAGTCATTTCCGGTATCACCGCCGCCGATCACCATGACATTTTTGCCCTTTGCATTGATATAACCAGTATACTCCGGATCCCGGAGATGCTTCGTCACCCGTTTCAGATAATCGACAGCAAAATGTATCCCTTCTGCCTCCCGGCCCGGCGCCTTGATATCTCTTGGATGGGAGGCGCCGCAGGCAAGTATGACACGGTCATAGTTCTGCCGCAGCTCTTCTGCCTTTATGTCTGCGCCGACATTTACATTAACCCGGAAGACAACTCCCTCCGCTTCCATCACTTTAATTTTACGTTCAATCACAGATTTGTCAAGCTTCATATTCGGGATCCCATACATCAGAAGTCCTCCCGGATGATCCTCCCTCTCAAACACAGTGACACTGTGACCGCGCTTATTTAACTGATCGGCCGCTGCCAGTCCGGCAGGACCGGATCCGATCACTGCCACTGTCTTCCCGGTGCGCACTTTCGGTGGTCTGGGCTCCATCAGTCCATGCTTATATCCATATTCAATAATGGCATTTTCATTCTCTTTAATAGTGACAGGAGCGTCGTTGAGCCCGCAGGTACACGCAGCCTCGCAGGGAGCCGGACAGACCCGGGACGTAAACTCAGGAAAATTATTGGTCTTTAGCAGCCGCCCCAGGGCATGTTCATAATTTCCCATGTACAGGAGTTCATTCCACTCGGGACACAGATTATTCAGCGGACAGCCGCTCGCCATGCCGCCGATCATCATGCCGGACTGGCAGAATGGAACACCGCAGTCCATGCAGCGCGCCGCCTGCGTCTGTCGTTCCTCTTCACTCATTGGTACGTGAAATTCATCAAAATTCAGGATTCTCTCCTCCGGCGCTTTCTCTTCATTTCCCTGTCTCTCATATTCGATAAAACCAGTCGGTTTCCCCATATCTCTTCATCCTCTCTTTCTGGCCTGATGGAATCACTTTTCAGTTCGCTTTTTTATTCTGAAGCTGATAGAATGCCTCAATCTGTGCCTGCTCATTACTCATGCCTTTTTCTTCGGCAAGAGCGATCTGCTGCAGCATTGCCTGATAATCATGTGGTATGATCTTCTTGAACTTCGGAAGGTATTCACTAAAGTTCTCCAGAATCTCCCTGCCCCGCTCTGAGCCGGTTGCCTCTACATGTGCCGTGATCATTTCCTTTAACTGCACGACATCATATTTATCCGATATGGAATTGGAGGAGACCAGTTCTTTATTTAATTTCAGGTACAGGTCACTCTTTTCATCCAGCACATAGGCGATCCCGCCGCTCATACCGGCGGCAAAGTTCTTTCCGGTCGGACCAAGGATGACCACACAGCCGCCCGTCATATATTCGCAGCCGTGGTCCCCGACGCCTTCTACAACGGCACAGGCACCTGAATTGCGGACACAGAAACGCTCTCCTGCCAATCCATTGATATAGGCCTCGCCACTGGTAGCGCCATACAGCGCAACATTGCCAATGATAATATTTTCTCCGGCATTGTACTGCACATTCCCGGGCGGATAGACAATGAGTTTGCCGCCAGACAGCCCCTTGCCAAAATAATCATTGCTGTCGCCCTCCAGCTTCAGGGTAAGCCCTCTCGGGATAAAGGCCCCGAAGCTCTGACCGCCGCTTCCACTGCACACGGCGGTAAAGGTATCCGGTTCCACTTCATCGCCGAGCTTTCTTGTGATCTCTGCCCCCAGGATCGTACCGAGAGCGCGGTCAATATTGGATACCCTGGCGCTGATCTGTGTCTTTTCTCCCGTATCCAGCGCTCCGGCAAATTTTTTCAGGAACACTCTCTCATCAATCGTCTTATTTAACTTAAAGTTATAGGCATCTTTTTCATTAAATATCCTCTTTTTATCATGGATAAACGGATTTTCTATGATCGGCGAGAGATCGATCTTACCCATCCTCTCGTCTCCGGCCAGTTCATCCCGTACTTTCAGCAGATCCGAACGTCCGATCAGATCATCCAGCTTCTTTACACCAAGCTTTGCCATCAGTTCACGCAGTTCTTCTGCGATGAAGCGCATAAAATTTTCCACGTATTCCGGTTTGCCCCGGAACCGCTTCCGAAGCTCTGGATTCTGTGTCGCCACGCCCACCGGACAGGTATCCAGATTGCAGACACGCATCATCACACAGCCCATCGTCACAAGAGGCGCTGTGGCAAAACCGAATTCCTCTGCGCCAAGCAGTGCTGCCACCAGGACGTCGCGCCCGGTCATCAGCTTTCCGTCAGCCTCGATCACCACTTTGGAACGGAGCCCGTTCATCATCAGCGTCTGATGTGTCTCAGCGAGACCAAGCTCCCAGGGAAGACCGGCATTGTGGATGGAACTGGAGGGCGCCGCCCCGGTTCCGCCGTCATAACCAGAGATCAGTATTACCCCGGCACCAGCCTTTGCCACTCCTGCCGCTACTGTCCCGACACCGGACTCAGACACCAGTTTCACGGAAATTCGTGCATTTGTATTGGCATTTTTGAGATCGTAGATCAGCTGTGCCAGGTCCTCAATCGAATAGATATCATGATGAGGCGGTGGCGAGATCAGAGATACGCCCGGTGTGGAGAGCCTTGTTTTCGCAATCCATGGATATACCTTGCCGCCCGGCAGATGCCCGCCCTCTCCCGGCTTCGCACCCTGTGCCATCTTGATCTGGATCTCCTTTGCACTGACCAGATAGTGGGAGGTAACGCCAAAACGCCCGGATGCCACCTGTTTGATCGCCGAGCAGCGGTTTATCTTGTCCTTCACCGAGGCAAGGCGCTCCAGACTCTCTCCTCCCTCACCGCTGTTCGATTTACCATGCAGGCGGTTCATGGCGATGGCAAGTGTCTCATGTGCCTCCTGGGAAATAGACCCATAAGACATAGCGCCTGTCTTAAACCGCTTCACGATACTGTCCACACTCTCCACCTGGGACAATGGGATCCCTTTTTTCGGAAAACGGAAGCCCAGAAGGCTGCGGAGGTTCATAAAGCTGTCCTCCCGGTCGATTTCTTTTGAATATTCCTTGAAGAGCTTATAGTCCCCTCTCTGTGTCGCCTGCTGCAGAAGATGGATCGTTTTGGGATTGTACAGGTGTTCTTCCCTGCCACTCCTGGACTTGTGGATCCCGACACTGTCAAGCGTTGTATCCACGCCCAGCTCCAGCGGATCAAAAGCTTTGGAATGCAGTGCTTCCACCTGCTCTTCAATATCCTTTAAGGTAATGCCGCCGATACGGGAAACCGTATCGGTAAAATATTTCTCAGTTACATCCCGGGAAATCCCGATGGCCTCAAATATTTTGGAACCCTGATAGGACTGGATCGTGGAAATTCCCATTTTGGATGCGATCTTCACAATACCATGGAGCACCGCAGCATTGTAATCATCAACTGCCGCATAGTAATCCTTATCCAGCATGTCACTGTCGATCAGACGCTTAATGGTATCCAGGGCAAGATAGGGATTGACTGCACTGGCGCCATAACCAAGCAGAGTAGCAAAATGGTGTACCTCTCTAGGCTCTGCACTCTCCAGGATCATCGCCATGCTGGTCCGCTTCTTTGTGCGCACCAGATGCTGCTGCATGGCAGATACCGCCAGCAGGGACGGAATCGCCACATGGTTTTCATCCACGCCCCGGTCACTGAGGATCAGTATATTTACCCCGTCACGGAACGCACGGTCTGCCTCCAGATACAGGCGGTCGATCGCCTTTTCCAGCGATGTATTTTTATAATAAGTAATCGGGATCACCGCCGTCCGGAATCCCGTCACATCCATATTTTTGATCTTCAGGATATCGGTATCAGTCAGGATCGGATTATGGATCTGCAGAACCCGGCAGTTTTCCGGTTTTTCCTGAAGCAGATTGCCATCTTCTCCAATATACATAGTCGTAGAAGTGACGACCTCCTCACGGATGGCATCGATCGGCGGATTTGTCACCTGTGCAAAACGTTGACGAAAATAGTTAAACAGTGGCTGCGGCTGGCGGCTGAGGACAGGAAGCGGGCTGTCATGCCCCATTGCCGCGATCGGTTCCCCGCCATTTTTTGCCATGGGAAGAATGGAATTTTTCACTTCCTCATACGTATAGCCGAATGCCTTCTGCAGCCTTCTTCTCTCTTCCACCTCATAATGACGGATCTTCTGGTTCGGGATGTGGATCTCTTTCAGATTGACAAGATGACTGTCCAGCCATTCGCCATATGGCTGCGCCGAAGCATATTTTTCTTTCAGCACATCATCATCAACAAGTTCCCCTTTTACCGTGTCCACAAGCAGCATCTTACCCGGACGCAGACGGTCCTTTTTCACTACATGCTCCTCGCTGATCGGCATTACTCCTACCTCGGAAGAGAGGATCAGCTGGTCGTCGTCTGTAATATAATACCGGGATGGGCGCAGACCATTGCGGTCCAGCACAGCGCCCACCAGATCACCGTCCGAGAACAGTATGGAAGCCGGTCCGTCCCACGGCTCCATCATGGTGGCATAATACTGATAGAAATCTTTCTTGGTATCGCTGATATAACGGTTGTTTTCCCATGGCTCCGGGATCGTGATCATCACAGCAAGAGGAAGATCCATCCCACTCATCACAAGGAATTCCAGTGTATTGTCCAGCATCGCAGAATCCGAACCTTCGGAATTGATGACAGGCAGAACCTTGTGCAGCTCTTTCTTTAGCTGCTCCGACTCCATCGTCTCCTCTCTGGCAAGCATCTTGTCTGCATTTCCCAGTATTGTATTGATCTCGCCATTGTGGACGATAAAACGGTTGGGATGGGCGCGCTGCCAGCTCGGCTGGGTATTCGTGGAAAAACGGGAGTGAACGATGGCGATCGCTGACTCATAATTTACATCCTGCAGATCATCAAAAAAAAGTCTCAGCTGGGACACTAAAAACATTCCCTTGTAGACGATCGTACGGGAAGAGAGAGAAACCACATACGTATTTTCGTTGGACTGCTCAAATACACGGCGGGCAATGTAGAGCTTGCGGTCAAAATCAAGTCCCTTCTCTGTTTTTTTGGGTTTTTTGACAAAGCACTGCATGATATACGGCATACAGTCTACAGCGCGCTTGCCCAGAATATCCGGTGCGATCGGAACCTGACGCCAGCCAAGAAACTCCATATCTTCTTTTTCTATGATCGTCTCAAACATTTTCTTTGCCTGATTCCGCTTAAATTCATCCTGGGGAAAGAAAAACATACCGACACCATATTCCCTCTCCTCTCCGATATCAATCCCCATCTCCTTTGCTACCCTGCTGAAAAATTTATGGGAAATCTGCAGCAGGATCCCGACGCCGTCCCCGGTCTTTCCCTCGCCGTCCTTACCGGCGCGGTGTTCAAGATTCGCAACGATCTCCAGCGCATTTTTTACCGTATCATGGGTTCTTCTGCCTTTAATATTGACGATGGCACCGATCCCGCAGTTATCATGTTCAAAATCCGGATGATACAGCCCTACCGGTTTCCTTTTACATTCTTCTACATATCCGCTCATGGGAAATCCTCCTTTGCCTTTTCATAACCACGAGCGTCACGCTCCGCGAGACTGCTCGGGTTCGCGGGCGCGCTCGGATCGTCCTGTGCAAGCACAGACATATCCTCACTTTGCCTCCGCGTAAATAAAAAGACGCCAAAAAATACACCTCTTGTGTACTTTTGACGCCTTTGTCTTTGGATATTATATAACAAAGGACAGAAAATTGCAAGCAGGAATTTGCCAAGCGACTGACCTACTCCAGTTTAAATTTGTGGACTTCTTCATTCAGCTCTTCCGATATTTCCTTATTGCTGCCAGCCTGATCACCGATCCCATTCATCCGGTCGGTCAGATTCACTGCCAGCTGTGTCGTATCCATAATCCCTGTGGTACTCTCATTAACAGCAAGGTTGACTGCCTGTATCGTCTGCTGTACAAAATCAATATTTTCCCTCAGCTGCCGGCTCTTCCCGGCAAAGTCCTGCATTTTCCGGTTCATGGTAGTTACGTCATCCTGATAACTCTCACTGGTGTGCAGTAGTTTTTCATAACCCTGCATTGCCACCTCATCAATGAACTTTGCCATCCTCTGTGATTCTTCCGCCAGCTCACTTACTGCATTGATCACTTCCCTGCTGACCTCCTGGATCTGCATCGTTGCCTCAGCCGAATTGCTTGCCAGCTCACTGATCTCACTGGCAACTACCGCAAACCCTTTCCCTGCCTCACCTGCTCTCGCTGCCTCAATGCTGGCATTGAGGGACAGCAGATTTGTCTGGCTTGTGATATTGAGGATCTCCTGTGTCAGTTCATCAATCTTCTTAACCGATTCCGATTTTTTGATCTTCTGGTTTATCATTTCTACGATGTCCTGCACCCTGACTTTCACATCTTTCTGCTGGGTTACCGCATCTGCTTTAATATCTGCCGCCTTATCAAGAATCTCCTCAGACATCCCCGTCCCCTCATTGGCAGAATCCGCTATATTTCCGATCAGCTGATATACATCTGCGATCGATTCCGTCACGTTATTGAGGGAAGAATCTGTTTCCTCCATTGCTGCACTCATTTCCTGCATCGTTGCCGACACATCCGCAACATTATCCTGCGCCCCCAGGAGGTTGTCCAATACCTCCTGGGAAGACTGATTAAGCATCTCTGAATTACGATTGATATTTTTCATGATCTGCCGGATATAATCAAGCAGGACATTGACACTGCCGGCAATAAGCTCCATCTCGTCTCCAGAATGAATATCCAGTTTCTGTGTCAGATCCCCGCCGTTGTTTACCAGATCATACAGCTTTGTATCGACCCTGCGCATATTTCTCATAATGCCGCGCGTGATCAGGATCAGTAAGATAAGCGCCCCCACAAGACAGAACGCACAGAGCTGGAACACCCGGTTACGGGAAGTCTCCAGTCTTGCCGAAACATTGGCAGCATTGTAATCACATCCAAGTACCCCCACTACATTACCACTGCTGTCTTTGATCGCTTTGTATACTGTGATCAGCTCTTCATCCTCGGTCGAGTCAATATAATCCTGCACATAATCTTTGCCATTAAAAACATCAGACAATTCCTCATATGACGAAGAGAACTCATCGCCCGGCTTTAACTGGTTGGAGGAATCATCTGTATCCAGACTGTAGTATACTTTACTCTTATCCGTCCACAGTACATAAAGAAATGCAATGCCGCACCGTTCTTTTACACTCCGCAGACTGGTCATCAGTTCATTGTAATATACCGAACTCTGCCCCTTCTCATTCAACTCTGTGATCTTTCCCGCATCAATCGAATCCAGGGCAATTTCCGCTGCCACATCGGCGCTCTCTATCCCCTGTTCGACAAAACCATCCTTCATCCTCAGATAAGAATTCATCCCGATCACCAGGCATACAACAATGATCAGCAGGCCAACCGGCGCCACAATCTTTACTCCGATACTAAGCCGCCTTGTCTTTCTCTTCATACCCAATACATCCCCTTTTTAAAAATATAGTTCACCGTTGTGCTTTCCCCTGACTATATTTTACTACTCCCATTGTCATCTGTCAAATCTTCCATTGCTCCTTTTTGCAGTTCATTCATCACTTCCCGCTCTGCCTCTTCTTTGAAATCTTCAATCGTCTCCTGATTGAGCATCGGCAGATCTTCCAGCGATTCGATGCCAAAATACCGCAAAAACTCTTCCGTCGTGGCAAACAGGATCGGACGTCCCGGGGCGTCCAGACGGCCTGCCTCACAGATCAGTCCATATTCCACCAGCTTATTTACTGCATGGTCACAGGATACCCCCCGGATCTTCTCGATCTCCAGTCTCGTGATCGGCTGTTTGTAGGCAATGATAGAGAGCGTCTCCAGAAGCACATCTGTGAGAATATGTTTTTTTGGTATATGCGCTACCTTGATGAGATATTCATACATCTCCGGCTTGGTACACAGCTGAAAGGCGCCGTCCAGTTCAATGAGGTGGATTCCCCGGTCTTCCTCCTCATACCGGGTGATCATGCTGCGCAGTATCTTTCTTACTGTGTCCTCGTCATGTTCCACAGCCGCTGCCAGGCGCTCCAGCTCAACCGCCTCCCCCATGGCAAATAAAATCGCCTCTACTACTGCTTCCAGTTTTTTTATGTTCATTTTCATCCTCCCGGTCTCTCCGTTTCTTTTTTCTGCCCTTTCTGGTAAGTGATCGTCATATCATCAAACAGGTTTTCCTGTACGATACGGAGTTTTCCCGTTTTCATCATCTCCAGCACACTCAGGAATGTGACAATGATATAACCTTTGCCAGAGCCATGCTCCAATAATCTGCGGAAGCTGAACGTACCGTGCAGCATGGCATATTCTTCAACAAAAAGCATCTGGTCTTCAATATTGATCTCTTCTTTTTCAATCTCTCCAAACTTGCTGCGGATCGGGTCAATCTTATCCACCTGCTTCTGCATGACGGAATCAAAAATCTCCTGCAGCTTCGCCAGCGTGACATCCGAGAGCAGTTCATCATAGTCAATATCTTCCTTATACTCTTTTACCTCTTCTGGTATCGAAGGCTCCTTAAAAAATACCTTTGCCGCATCATACTGACGGTCTTTCAGCTCAAAAGAAGCATATTTATACATTTTATACTCCAGAAGACGCTCCACAAGCTCCTGCCTGGGATCTTCCTCATCCTCTTCTTCTTTCTCCTCTTTGGGAAGAAGCATTTTGGATTTAATACGGATCAGTGTAGCCGCCATCACAAGAAACTCACTCATAATATCCATATCCTTCGTCTCCAGATTGCTGACATATTCCAGATATTGTTCTGTGATCAATACGATGGGAATATCAAAAATATCTACTTTGTTTTTTTCGATCAGATGAAGCAACAGATCCAGCGGTCCATCGAACACCTCAAGTTTTACAGTAAGTCCCAATCCTTCACCTCCGGAAAACTCCTGAAAAAAAATAGAGTGTAATCAAAACATACACTCTATTTTACCTATTTTCAGAATAAATAGCAAGACAAAATTCAGCCATAAATTTTTTTCAGATTATAGGGCGAGGAAAAACCTTCATAGGGAAACGTATGGTTTTTAAGATAATAGGATTTGAGCTCCGCCAGCTTCTGTCTGCGCTTTGTGATTTCCGCCCCTACATTTTCCCTTGTCAGACAGACACCAAAATCACTGGATGCCGTTTCCCTGCCTTTCATGGTATCAATAACCAGATCTCCCATCTCATAGAAAAAATGGGTGCTGTTATAAAAATTATATGGGCAGAGGGTGTAGCCGTTAAAATTATTAAAGCACCATACTTCATCAAAGATCATCACCGACTCTTCCAGCATATCATAAAAGCTCTCCCCTTCATAGCGCATCATCTGCACGACAAACAACGGAGCATAAAATACCTGCAGCTCCACACCCTTCTTATCACATAACCGCTTTATCTCCTTCAGGGTCATAACGATCTGCTCCAGTGTGACAGGCTTTTCCGGGACATCCCGGTCCATATATTTTAAATATTTGGCAGTATCCCATAATACATAATTTACATAATTATTATTTTCAGCACTGGCATTGCTATGATAATACTGGTAATATTTTGTCAGATTGCGCTCACCGGTAGGCAGACAGGGATACTTCACCGGCTGCTCCCCTGTGATCTTTTCCCACGCCACCGACGGATTCATCATTAAAAATTTCATATACTCTGCCACCTTGGACTCACCGCTTACGATGGCAGGGATCTCATAGATATCCCCCTGGTCCTCACGGCTGAAATCATGCAGTTCGGAGGTTGAGAGCTGCAGAAGGATCTTCTTTGCCTCTGTATGATCCAGTATATATTGTACATAAGCAAGATAATCCACAAGATTGCCTGAGAGAACCCAGCAGTTATAATACTCATAGCCATCCAGCTCCCTGAGTTTATCTGTCCGCACGGCGCCCCCTTTGGAACCACAGACCAGATAGGCGTCATAGTTATCCTTACATTTTCTGATATGTTCTGCCTTCTGTTCCCTGAGATAATCTGTCTCATCCGCCTCATAATATTCTCCGCTCTGACTGCTAAAATATTTATAGGGATCCACAAAATAATTCAGAGCCATGATCCCTGCCAGAACAAGTGCAGTCAGAGATACAAATACAGCCGACCACTTCTTTGAATTCATCATAATCCTTATCTCCTCCCTGGAATCCTAAAACTGGAAGTACAAAAACTGTACAACCTTATCCATATTACAGATGCAGACAGCAAGAAGTGCCACAGCATACAATAGATATTTCCAGTTTGTCTTAAAATGTTTATCCACAATAGTTTTTGTAGTAGGAAGGAACCAGCAGATTCCAAGACCGACAAATACCAGTGCGATATTATACCAGTTCCCTGTCACAAAGGCAGTAAAATCTGCCATATTCAGGCTGCTGATATGGAACAGTCCCCGGAACACCTGCCAGGACTGCCGGAAATTAAGAGAGACAAACAGAATCCTTGTCAGCACGGCAAACAAAAATGTCAGCGGGATCCCCAGCCATGCCGGCGTATCCTTCCCTCTCCGTTTACGCCAGGACGCGATACATACCAGCATCCCATTGATCAGCCCCCATGCCACAAATGTCCACCCCGCTCCATGCCAGAACCCGGATACAAGGAAAGTCACCATAGTAGCAACATAATAATTGCGGTACTTGTCTCCCTTTTTATATACATTGCGGAAAATATAAGCACCCAGGAAACGCGACAGAGTCATGTGCCAGCGCTGCCAGTATTCCTGAAAGTCCTTTGCTTTATAAGGAGAATTGAAATTCTGGGGGATTGAAATATTAAACAGACAGCCCAGTCCGATCGCCATATCCGCATATCCTGAGAGGTCAAAATAATACGATACCGTGTATTCAATGGAATGAAACCAGGACTGCAGCATTGGCAGATCCGTCGTTATGTTGTTGAAAAAAGTCTGGGCATCTGTCGTCAGCGGGTCTGCCACCAGCATTTTTTTAGCACAGCCGATAGAAAAGATAAACAACCCTCTCGCCACGTTCTGATAGATCAGATGATGGTTTCTGGAATCAGCAAACTGGGGGACGATCTCCGCATGATGGATGATCGGTCCTACGATCAGCTGTGGGAAAAAGGTAATAAATAAAAGATAATCCAGAACATCATAATTTTTTGTCTCACCCCGGAAAGAATCTACCAGAAAGGCAATGAGCTGGAAAGTAAAAAACGAAATTCCGATCGGAAGTATAATATGGAGAAGCTGAAGTTCAGAACCTGTCAGCCTGTTAATATTCATCAGAAAAAAGTCTGTATATTTATAATATCCTAATAGACCGCAGTTTGCCAGTACACCAACTGTGAGGACCAGACCTCTCTCAAAGCGGTGATCGTCTCCCTGCAGTCTCCCAAGCATCGATCCAACCACATAATTTCCTATCACACTGCCTAGAAAAAAGGGGAAGAAATCCGGACTTCCCTGCGCATAAAAATAAAAAGACGCCAGCACAAGCCACAGTTTGGCACAGGAATGAAACTGAAAATGGTGCAGAAAAAAATAACCGAAAAAAGTTACCGGAAAAAACAGTAAAACAAATTCATAAGTAGAAAAAATCATCTCAAAATTCAGGCAAAGCCTGCCTCCTCTGTATTTTTCTCCCAGCCAGCTTTTGTGATGATACCGTATAAATGTGGCAAAAATGTTTTATTTTACTACTTTTCACATGTAATCCTGATCGCACTGATCTCCGGACAATTAAAAAACCGTAATTTGATATGGTGGAGTCCCAGACCACGACTCAGAACCATATGGCTTCCTTTCCATATAAACTCCCCTGCATCATATCGTGGAAAAGGCTGCAGAGACGGAGAAAGAACGCCTCCCAGAACAGGCAGCCGGGCAATGCCGCCATGGATATGCCCGCTGAGGACCAGGTCGGCGCCCCATTCTGCATAAACGGGAAAATACTCTGGGTTATGTGCCAGCATAATAGTAAACAGACCAGAATCACACTGTCCCAGCTGACCGGACAGGATATCCACAGAAATTTCTCTCTTCTGCCAGAACTTATGATACCAGTACTCTGGCAGATCCAGCCCGGCAATGCTGATATGGTCTCCAGCCCGGACAACCCTGTTTTCCAGATAATATATCCCCATATTCTGTATCCTGTGCCGGTAGTCATCATAAGCCGGCATACGGATCTCATGATTACCGGGGGCATAATAAACCGGATATTTCGCCGACAACCGGGCAAGAAACGCCAGTACAGTCTCTGTGTTTTTCCCGTTTTTTACAGTCATATCCCCGGCAACACAAATAAATGAAGGAGAGATCCCGTCTATTTTCGCCAGGAGCCGGCTGTTACCATGACCATGTTTACAGCCGTGGAGATCCGTCAGGAGAACAACGGTAACATCCCTGCCAATCCTGGCAGACCGGATCTCATACTGTTCCACTTTCAAAAAAAAGTTCTGGATATATCCGTAAATTAGTACTGTCAAAACGATAACACATCCAGTTATAATAAAATACTCCATAATCCCCTCACCAGGCTACTGTACGGACATAAAATAACGCCCCGTCAATACCGTCTCCGTCAGATAGTCATACTCCTGTGCTGCAAGATTTTTTGACATTGTATACAGGATCATAGCCGGATCGTACTTCTCAACACTCATTTTGGATGTCACTTTTTGTTTTCCGGCATTAAAATGCATGATTTTTTTACTGCCCGCAGCATCGTTCCATACTTTCCACCTTATAAGGGAACCGCCGTTGGGATTGCCTTTTCGCAAAAAGTTTTTGATATATTTCTGCATCTGCGCTGTCAGTGCCTTTCTTCCTTTTTTATTTTTTGCCGATACCGCTCCTGGCGAGTAATCCTGTTTATCGGGATATACGCCCTGCAGAAAATCCCGTCCTGCCCCGTGATAAGCGCCGACATATTTACTGTAAAAGGAATTTGTCACAGATGCCTTTGTCCCCCAGCAGAAGCGAAAGGCATAAACAGACTGATGGCCTGTGTCGCTGGTCAGGATTTGTGCCGTATGCTCAATATTATACGCAGACTGCATCTGACTCCCATACTGTATCCCCTTCGCGAGCAGATCGAGAGGATCAAAACCCGGATTATCAGAAAAGAACGATTCATCGTTCCAGGCAAAGGAGGAAAATTCTGTCGCATCGCTGCCCAGTATAACAGGAACTCTGTTGTAATCTCCCTGGGAGATCACAGAAAAACCATGTTCCGGCAGAACAACACCGTCTGTAAATCCCTGGGGAAAGTCGCCCATCCTGAGATGAAATTTTTTATACATCTGGGCAACCTCACCGGTTGTAAGCTGGTAAAACAGATCCCGTACGGTCTGGAGGGAAGACGATCTGATATATGCCAGCGCCTCGGATTTTTTGGCATACTCCCCCCTCTTCACAAGGATGGATGCCAGTTTTTTCTCTGCTGAAATCCTGCCCTCTTCCGGTGAACTGACCGTCATACCCCCGCTTAACAGGATCGCTTTATGAAACAGGCCCCTCATGACCGGGGAGATCATACACATCAGTGTATCTCTCGCCCCTGCCGAAAAACCAGACAAAGTTACATTGCCGGCGTCGCCGCCGAAACTGCCGATCTCGTCCCTGACCCAGCATAATGCCTGCCTGATATCCAGCAGGGCAAAATTACCACTGTTTTCTTCTGCCGTCCCCTCCTGGAGCGACG
>CAJUDA010000019.1:0-24746 GCA_910584875.1 uncultured Eubacterium sp. | reverse complement strand
GCTCAAAAAACCAAATGCCCCCAGACGGAAAGAAACTGTCACGATAACGGCATCCGCCTTTACTGCCAGCTTTGAAAAGTTGATATTTGCCGTCCCGGAATTGTTATTTCCACCATGCAGATAAACCATGACAGGCAGATGTTTCTTTTTGGAATAAGGACGGTAAACGTTCACATAGAGACAGTTCTCTGTCCCCTTATAAGAATCCCCGTCTGCACTTACTGCTTTCTTCTTCTTGTTCCGTGCACTCCGGATGCCCGTCCATGACTTTACAGGCTGTGGCGCCCTCCAGCGGTTTCTGCCTCCGGTATTTGCTCCATAGGGGATGCCATACCAGATCAGCGCTGTACCCGCCTTGTTTTTCCTGCCCTTCACCTTTCCCTTTGATGTTTTACGTACCAGTTTGGGTTTTTTTGCTATTTTTTTCGCTCTGGCATCTGACGATACGACAGATGGAATGCGAAATCCTGTCGTGCTTCCCAAAAGAAGAGCACAGACCATTATAATCACACAAATTCTTTTTACTTTTTTGTTCATATCCACTGCTCCCTGTTATTTTATCCATTTTCAGTATAAAACGGATCTCTCCACACCGTCAAGCAAAATATTTCAAATACATATTTGCCATTCCTGTCTCATACTATTACTATAATCAGATACCTAATTATAGCAGGAGGTTCCAATGAAAAAATTTTTAGGGGTCCTACTTTTTACTTTAATGACAGTTCCTTTTTTCGCCGCTGCGGGCTCCCATGCTGAAACAGCGGACAGCGGGGTCTCCGGTTCTGCCGTGAATATCTCTGCCAGGGCAGCCGTCCTGATTGAAGGAGATACCGGAGAGATCATCTATGAAAAAAATAAGGATACGGAACTGGTACCGGCAAGCATCACCAAGATCATGACCCTGACTCTGATCTTCGACGCCATTGAACAGGGAAAAATCTCACTGGAAGATGAGGTGACGGTCAGCGAATATGCCGCCAGTATGGGAGGTTCCCAGGTGTTTTTAGAACCCCGGGAGACCCAGACTGTCAACACAATGATCAAATGCATCAGTATTGCCAGCGCCAATGACGCCGCCGTTGCCATGGCAGAAAAAATCGCCGGTTCCGAACAGAATTTCGTAAAAATGATGAATGAAAAAGCCAGAAAGCTTGGCATGAAGCATACCCAGTTTAAGAACTGCAGCGGACTGGATGACGATATCAAATCCGGTCACTTTTCCAGCGCCTATGACGTCGCCCTGATGTCAAGGGAGCTGATCATGGAACACCCGGAAATATCGGATTATTCCACCGTATGGATGGATTCCATCACTCACAAAACAAAAAAAGGCGAGACCGAATTTGGTCTCACCAATACGAATAAACTCGTTCGCTTTTATGACGGCATCACCGGACTGAAGACCGGTTCCACCAGCAAGGCAAAATACTGCCTCAGCGCCACGGCACGCCGGAACGGTCTGAATCTCATCGCCGTAGTCATGGCAGCTCCCGATCACAAAGTGCGTTTTACCGAGGCACAGGCTCTTCTAGACTATGGGTTTGCCAACTGCAGTGTTTATGAAGATGATTATGCAGATATGAAGTGGGAACCCATCCGTGTCCAGAGCGGCATACCGTCCGAAATCGCCGTCTATCCTAAAACAAAATTCTCCCATACCTTTACCACAGAGTTTACTGTCAGTGACATAAAAAGAACGGTCACTTTCAAAAATGTGACCGCTCCCATAAAAAACGGTGATGAAGTCGGCGCCATCCTGTATACTTACAAAGGAAAAGAAATCGGCAGTATGCCCATTCTGGCAAGACAGGATGTCAAAAAGGCCGGCTATGTGGATCTGTTGCTGCTGTCATTAAAAAAGATGTTTATGATCCTGTAGGAAATGGCAGATGATTTCTACATCTGCGCGATGTAGGCGTCATGACCAAGCTGGTCCAGCTTCTCCGCCTTTGCCAGCACTCCGTCTTTCATTTCCTTTTTGTAATCTTTTAATCTGGTACGAAGATCCCGGTCAGATACAGAAAGGATCTTCGCTGCCAGGATCGCTGCATTTGCTGCCCCGTCAATGGCAACTGTGGCAACCGGGATACCGGATGGCATCTGGACAATTGAGTACAGGCTGTCCACACCACCAAGACTTTTTGTGTGGATCGGGATGCCAATAACCGGGAGATCAAAGAGCGCCGCACACATTCCCGGAAGATGCGCTGCTCCGCCGGCGCCGGCAATGATCACTTCGATCCCTCTCTCTTCTGCCCCCGTGGCATACGCAACAAACGTATCCGGCATACGGTGGGCAGAGATGATCGTCATCTCATACTCAATACCGAATTTTTCTAACATATCCGCTGCTTTCTTCATTACCGGAAGATCCGAATCACTTCCCATCAATATACCTACTTTAGCCATAATTTTATCCTCCATTCCAATATCAATCTTGTCTTCATTATTTTGTCCCATAATCATCCAGCGCCTGGTTCAGACTCTCCGTACCGGGCAGGACAAACCTGCCTTCCCGGATCAGAACGATACTCCCGCCATCTCTTGTATGGACGACAATATCGCCCAGTTCATCATAAGGGATCGTGATATCCGTATGACAGTTAAAATACGCTTTTGCCATATCGGTATGGCGCAGCCGGGAACATTCATTATCCTTCGCCACGATCTCCTTACCGTCCGGATTGTGCAGAACGACATCCTCACTCATGGAATAACAGGTATCCCCGAGCGCAAAATGCGGACCTGTCTTCTCTGCGATCAGTATCGGCAGTTTGGCTTCGATCCCATACTTCCTTCCCATCACAAACGCCGCCGTATTAGTCCCGATGGCGAATTCTCCCATGGGAAGTGTATCCCGGTTACGAAATACATTTTCCTTCAGATATTTTTTGTTTTCCTCTTCCTCCTCATAATTGGAACAGGTATAGGAGGCCACCATGCCATCCTCAAACGTGACCGCCAGATCCTTGTAACACAGCTCATTCAGATAAACCTGTTTCACATGGAGCAGCCCATCTGTCCCTTTGAGTCTGGGCGAAGTAAACACCTCCCCCACCGGAATATTAACATCCGCAAGACAATTCTCAAAATTTGTCTGTGCAGCCGGATCCTCCAGATCATGCAGCATGACCTTCAGATCCGTACGGTTGCCGTTTCGCCCGGTTATGCTCACATAATCTCCCTGATCCAGTGTATCGATCAATACCTGCTGGATTCTCCGGTACTTCTCCATATCCAGTGTATTGATCTCCACTGTCTCGCGGAAGATCTCTTCAAACTGATCCCCGATCTCCGGCACCGGATAGGCAATGATCGTAAAGCTGTAAGAATCCTCCGGAATATAGCGGTTCTGGATCAGTGAATAATCTCTCCTGTATTCCACAGAAAGCTGTTCCTGTTCCTTGTTATATGACGGACTCTCTTTCTTTGTCACCGGGATAAAAAGCTTCTCGCCGAATACTTCGATCACTGCCGGTCCGGCATAGACGGCAGCCTCCTCCCGGTATTTCTCAAATATTTTCTCCGCGTTTTTCAGCCGCTCCTGTACCAGCGCTTTATTTAGAAACAACGCATCATCATAACGGTGGTCATAGGGGAACTGCCGGTTTGGCGAAGTGCTGGTCACACAGCTTTTTCTGGAAAATACCGGTTTCAGTCCCATCTCTTCAAACTGGTATACCGCCTGTCGGACCATCGGTTCAAAACCGATGTTGTAGTGGATCTGAACTGTTTTTTTCTGCGACAGGTCAATGCCTGCCATCTCAAAGCCTTTGCGGTATCCTTCCGTATAAGTCGCTGCCATGGAAGCCAGTGCATCCCCGGAAAGCCCTGAGAGATATTCTGATATTTTCTTTTCATTTTCTGAAATATAGTTCCCATAGCGGTACAGATAAGAAGGATCCTGCAGATCACTGTTCATCACAAGATCATAGACAAGTGTCTGATCCGGGCAGAGCATCTGTCTGATATTTTTCTCCATGAATTCCTCATCATAATCATGGACAAAATAGTACATCGTTTCCTTCAGGCACCGGTCTGTCTCCTCTTCCGTCATCAGTACCGATACTGCCTGCAGAAACAGTTCCATACGGATCGTAACCTCATCGATCTCTTTTTCAAATGCCGGTATGATGGCATCACGGCATCTGGTGTGAAACCAGCACAGATACTGCCCTGTCCTCCTGCCAAACTGTTTCACGGCATAGGCGGGATTGGCATAGGATGTCTCATAGGCATCCCCCGCGACATCCTGATATAACTGCCCGTTCAGGGCAATCAGATCCGATGCAGTACCGGATATTTTTTCTGCCATAAGATCAAACAAATGCGCTGTCTGCCTGACATAATCGGTATATATACCCATGTCTTCCCCGGCAAACCCGCGGATCCGTTCCATGGCAAGCTTATATCTCTCTTCGATCAAATCACAATATCCTTTCTTACTTAAATGAAAATGAGCAGTACGATAAGCCGGGTTCTGTCGTTGAGTGATCATCTATCTGGACCTGCTGTTGCCAGCAGGCTCTAGCGACCTACCCGAGAGCACGACGGGCCGCCGTATCGCTCTCTGTTTGGTCTTGCTTCGGATGGGGTTTACATGTGCCCTTCCTGTTACCAGTAAGGCGGTGGGCTCTTACCCCGCCATTCCACCCTTACCACGGGGAAGGCCGTGGCGGTATATTTCTGTTGCACTAGCCTGGGAGTCACCTCCACCGGACGTTATCCGGCATCCTGCCCTGCGAAGCCCGGACTTTCCTCACCCGTTCATTTTCATGAACAGGTGCGATCACCTGTACTGCTCATATTATACATATTAATTGAAACTAATTTAAAAGTATACCACCACCAATAAATTCACGCAAGATGGAATTTAGCGGTACATCATGCGGGTCCACCGGAATAAAATAATCCAGAAATTTCAGCAGACGCTGTGCCTCCGCATATTCTTTTGATTCCCTCGGTACCTGGAAGAGTACCGGATCCGCATACAGTTTCATGGCGGCAAGCTCATAGATCAGTGCGGAATTAAACATGGCATCCGCCTCTTCCTGAAAAGGAAAAATATTATGCTGCTCCCCTTTGCGGACGGAATCCCACATGGAGATCGTCTTTTGTGCCGAATTCCCTCTCGTTCTTGCATCCCGTATGATCCGCCGGATCAGCCGGGCTTCTGATGTGGGAATCCGGTTATGTATATCCAGATTCAGCGTTGTGAGCGCACTGATATAAATCTTAAATTTGTCTTCCCGCGGGATGGCATATGTCAATTTGTCATTGAGGCCATGAATCCCCTCAATCACAAGAATGTCTCCCTCCCCGATCTTCAGAAGAGGTTTGTCATATTCCCGGAGTCCTGTAATGAAATTATAGGTGGGAAGCTGTACTTCTTTTCCCTGCAAAAGCGCCATAAGGTCTGCGTTAAACTGCCTGATGTCGATCGCCTCCAGGCACTCATAGTCATAATCGCCCTTTTCATCCTTCGGTGTATCTTCCCGGTTCACAAAATAATCGTCCAGGGCGATCGGGTGCGGTGTCAGCCCCAGTGTCTTCAGCTGGGTCGATAACCGATAGGAAAACGTAGTTTTTCCAGATGATGACGGACCGGCGATCGTCACGATCCGGCATCCTTTTCCGGCAATCTCTTCCGCGATATCTCCGATCCTTTTTTCATGAAGCGCTTCCTGGGTCAGCATCAGTTCCTGAAACTGCCCTTTTACGATCGCCTCATTGAGTTCTCCCACTGTCGCCACCTGAAGCTTGCGGTGCCACTCGTTCGCCATCTGCATTGTCCGGTACTGTTTGATACTGGGATGGAATTCCGGCATCGTCGTAGGTGCCTCCCGCCTCGGCGCCACAAAGACAAAGCCATCTTCAAACAGACGCAGTTCAAAATGCTCCAGGATCGAGGTACTGTATGGCATGGCCCCATAATAATAATCTGTAAAATGACCGAGATCATACACTGTCATGCGAGAATTTCTCCGGTATTCCATAAGCTTGCTCTTGCCGGTCATATTCAGTTTCTCAAACAGCTGTCTGGCATCCCGCGTGCGGATCACCCGTTTCTGGAACAGCATATTTTTTCTGACATACTTACGCATCCTCGCCTCAATGCGCTGCAACAGCTCCTGATCGGTCCTGACCTTCCCTGTCAGCTGGCAGAAATATCCGCTGTCCAGTGAGAAATGGATCACCACCTGCCCCCGTTCTTCTTTTGGTATCTCCTTGCAGACTGCCTTTACCAGCAGCATGGAAAGTCCTCTTATGTAAGCACGGTTACCGTCGCTGTCCTGAGTCGTACAAAATTCAACCTGGCTCCCTTCCGCCACCTCATGGTACAGTTCCTGGATCTCACCATTTACCTTTGCCACAATGATCGGATATTCATAGTTTTTCTGGTATTCCTGGCTCAGATCATACAATGTCGTATTTTCCTCACAGGAAATTTGTGAATTTTCTAATGTAATTACCAATATACCACACCTCTCATAAAATGATTCATCCGTTTTATATTCATGAAAAACGGGATAAGGTCACATCCAGCAGATCCAGGCTTTTCTGTAGTTCCAGGATCCTCTCTCCGGACCGGCGGGCAATATGTATCGCCTGCAGCTTTTCCAGGATCTTCTGCAGCTTTTCTCTCTCTCCCAAAAGATAAGAATGATAGAGCGGATCATTTTTCTCCTGCAGGATCCATCCATACCGGTATTCTTCTTCGGTCCGTGACATCTGCGACCGCCCGCTGCGTGATGCCCGGATGGCGAGATACCATTTGCCATCGTCAAGACAACAACATTCGTCTTTGATCCCAAATCCAAGCAGCTCTGTTTTTTTCCGCACTTCCCGGAAATCAGACTGCGGCTGCAAAACCAGTGTATGGATACCAGTCAGCACATCGGGGCTCTGTTCCAGGATCCTGCAGACCAGCATGCCCCCCATGCCTGCCGCCAGCAGTGTATCCACTTCCCCTGCTTCCAGCCCCTTCAGCCCATCGCTGAGCCGGCATTCGATCCGGTCTGTGAGTCCGGCGTCCCTGATATTTCTTCTGGCAGCGGCAAGGGGACCCTCCCTCACATCCAGCGCCAGTATTTTGTTGCATAAATTTCTTTCTGCCAGATAAACGGGTACATACCCATGATCGCATCCAACATCCGCCAGACGGCACCCGGCGGGTATCAGATCCGCATTCATCTGCAGACGCACTGACAGATCCATCAGTCCAGATAATCCTTCAGTTTCCGGCTCCGGCTCGGGTGACGGAGTTTGCGGAGAGCCTTTGCCTCGATCTGACGGATGCGTTCACGGGTGACGTCAAACTCTTTCCCCACTTCTTCCAGTGTCCGTGCCCTTCCGTCGTCCAGACCAAATCTCAGACGAAGCACCTTCTGTTCCCTCTCCGTAAGCGTGCCCAGAACCTCTACCAGCTGTTCCTTCAGCAGCGTAAAGGCAGCCGCCTCTGCCGGGATCGGCACATTATCATCCTGGATAAAATCACCGAGATGACTGTCCTCTTCTTCTCCGATCGGCGTTTCCAGAGAGACTGGTTCCTGCGATATTTTCTGGATTTCCCGCACCCGTTCCACCGGAAGGTTCATCTTGCCTGCAATTTCCTCCGGATAGGGTTCTCTCCCCAGTTCCTGTAATAACTGTCTCTGCACACGGATCAGCTTATTGATCGTCTCCACCATATGCACCGGAATACGGATCGTACGCGCCTGGTCGGCGATCGCCCGTGTGATCGCCTGACGGATCCACCATGTGGCGTAGGTACTGAATTTATAGCCTTTGCGGTAATCAAATTTCTCCACCGCCTTGATCAGCCCCAGATTTCCCTCCTGGATCAGATCGAGGAACAGCATGCCCCGCCCCACATAACGCTTGGCAATACTGACCACCAGACGCAGATTTGCCTCAGCAAGACGTTTCTTGGCATTCGGATCGCCCTGCTCCATCTTCATCGCCAGATCTTTTTCTTCCTCAGCAGTCAGAAGAGGCACCTTCCCAATCTCTTTCAGGTACATACGGACCGGATCCTCTATGCTGATCCCATCCGGGACTGCCAGCTCTATATTTTCTAATTCCTCTTCGGTCGGCTCGTCATCCACATCCAGAATAATGGAGTCATCTGCGTCGCTGTCCGGGACCATTGCTACAATACCTTTATTCTCCAGATACTCAAAAACCTTTTCTGTTTTTTCCGCATCCAGATCAATATTCTCCGCAGCAAAGGATTTTTCTACTTCCTCAAAATCAAGAAGGTTATCCTTTTTCTTTCCCAGCTCCACAAGATGATTCAGGATCACCAGCATACGCTGTTGTTCTTCTGCATTCGTATTCTTATTATCCATGTTTTCCTCCATTTCTATAGCATAATCTGCAATGTCTGTAGTCTTTTTTTCTCTTCAATCAAATGCTGGAGCTCTCCCATATCGGTCACATGCCGGCTGCGGTGATCCAGACTGTATCTCTTAATACTGCGGATCACCTCGTTTACCGCCTTTTTCTGTTCTTCGTCCCGTGTGAGCTCTTTGATTTCTTTATTAAAAAGTCCCGCCACCAGCGACTGTTCTTCCTTACTCTGGAATCTGCTAATGATCACTGCCGGCTGCACTGCACCTTCTTTGTAAAACTGTTCATACATCATCTCCGCCACCTGATGATAGGGTTCGTCAACAAAATCCTCTACGGAGATGACCTCTTTCGTCTTCTCAAATAATTCCGGGTGGTTGCTCAGCCATGTCAGAAAGATCCCCTGGCTCTGGGCGATCCCGTCCTCTCCGGATCCTTTCCTGTCCTTCTGCTCCCGTCCCTGTATTCTCTTCTCATAATCAATGCCGACCATCCGGGCGCTGTGATATGCTGTCAGCTTCCTGAAATCCTCCAGCCGCACCCCGTATTCCCTGGCAAACGCCTCCATATAGTTATTTCGTTCGATCTCATTATCAAAGGTTAAACATTTTTTAGCCACTTCATTCATAAATCTGGTTTTCGCCTCAGGATCCTGCATATCATAGTCCCTTTTGAGATGGTCCAGTTCATAAAAAAAGCTTGTTTTTGCTTCCCGGATCCGTTCCTCAAACGCTTCTTTTGACAGTCCCTTCATAAACTCATCGGGATCCTTATATGGCTGCATATCGATCACTTTGACACGTATGCCTGTTGCTTTCAGCATCGGAATGGCGCGGAGGGCAGCTTTCACTCCCGCCCCGTCACTGTCATAACAAAGATACACAAGATCCGTATAACGCTTCAGCAGGCTGCAGTGCTGACTGGTAAATGCTGTCCCCAGCGATGCCACCGCATTGGTAAAGCCTGCCTGGTGCAGGGCGATCACATCCATATATCCCTCACAGATGATCACACCCTCCTGTCTGCCATGGATAAAATTCAGTCCATACAGATTCCTGCTCTTATCAAAAACGACTGTCTCCGGGGAATTCAGGTATTTCGGTCTCGCATCCCCCATAACCCGCCCGCCAAAAGCGATCACCCGGTTATTTCTGTCAAGGATCGGAAACATAACGCGGTTCCAGAATTTATCATAAGGCCCTCTTTTTTCGTCATAGGTAAAAAGCCCGGTCTCTTTTAAAATCTGATCCGTATAACCTTTGCTTTTTACATAACGGTACAGATTTGCATCCGAATACCCCAGCCCGAATTTAACTATAGTCTCCGGTGTCAGACCACGCCCCGTCAGATAATCATACCCTGTTTTTCCTTTTTCTGACTTCAGTCTTGAAAAATAGTAGTTGGCGGCAAGTTTATTTACCTCCAGGACCGAATCCCTCAGATCCCTCCGTCTGCGGTCTGCCGCCGAATCACTCTGATGGGGCAGCTCCAGACCCGCCTTTTCAGCTAACTGTTCCAGCACCTCCACAAAGGTGAGATTCTCATATTCCATCAGAAAGGTAAAGACATTTCCGCCGGCGCCACAGCCAAAACAATAATACATCTGTTTGCCGGGACTTACAGAAAACGATGCGGTCTTTTCATTATGAAAAGGACACAGACCGACATAATTACTGCCTGTCCGTTTCAGATTCACATAAGATGAGATCACGTCCACGATATCACTGCGCTGACGGACCTCCTCCACAAAATCTTCTTCGTAATACATATGCCACCGTCTCTCTCTTTCTCTCGGAGTCTGTCACAACACAGACCACATACGTGGAATTGTCAGACTCTCATATTTCATTACTGCATAATGATCTGTCATGCCGGCAATGAAATCACACACAGCACGTTCCCTGGAAACACCTTTTACTTCAATTAGTTTTATGTATTCCTCCGGCAGTTCATTCAGATATTCGATATAATGGTCATAGAGCTGACGGATCACATACCTTGCTTTACCCTCTTCTGTTTTGGCGATCGAATTGACATACACATGTTCAAACATAAAAGTACGCAGCCCGTTTAACGCTTCACCGGTTGTTTCCGACAATATGATATCATTCCTGTCCATACTGTTGCTGATCATATCGTGAATCAGTGTATTCAGGCGTTCCCTCATCGTATAGCCAAGAACTTCTTTATATTCATGCGGTATCTCTTCCTCCCGGATCACCCTGCCACGGATCGCATCATCAATATCCGAATTGACATAAGCGATCTTATCACAGAGCCTGACGATCTTTCCTTCCAGGGTAGAGGGACAACCTGCCGTAGAATGGTTGCGGATCCCGTCCCGGACTTCTTTTGTCAGATTCAATCCCCTGCCGTCTTTTTCCAGATACTCTACAACCCGTACGCTCTGCTCCTGATGGCGGAACCCTCCCGGGCAGATCTGGTTTAATTCCCGTTCCCCGGCATGTCCGAATGGCGTATGTCCCAGATCATGCCCCAGGGCGATCGCCTCGGTCAGATCTTCGTTGAGACGCAGCGCCTTTGCCACCGTCCTGGCATTCTGCGAGACCTCCAGCGTATGGGTCATACGTGTCCGGTAATGGTCGCCCTCCGGGGCAAGAAACACCTGGGTCTTGCCCTTCATCCGACGGAATGCCTTGCAGTGGAGAATCCTGTCACGGTCCCTCTGGTACACCGGACGGATGTCACATTGTTCTTCTTCGCAGTCCCTTCCCAGAGATTCATCACTCCGTGCGGCATACGGACTCAGTATATCATGTTCTCTTTTTTCCAACTGTTCCCGGATTGTCATAGAACACCTCTTATTTTTTAAAAATGCACTACATAAAGAAAATTACAACATACAAAAGGAAAATCCTTTTTTTCAAAAGAATTTTCCTTTCTTTCCTTATTTCTCATCACTCTCATGATAATAACCGGCGATCACTTTTGCGATTTCTTTGATCAGGCTCCTCTGTGTCTCATTATACGACTTGTAATAAAACAAAATATCCTGCATCGGACCGTCCATCAATCCTTTTATATTGGAAAATTCGATCCCGATCTGCATCTGTACATCGCTGATCCCCAGAAGATAGTCCGCAGTCACGCCAAAAAACCTGGCGCAGTTACGGATCATTTCCTCACCCATCGGAACAAGCTGACGCTCAATCTTACTGATACGCTGTTGCGACGTATTCAGCTCAAATGCCAGTTCTTCTTGTGTTATATGCCTTTCCTCGCGCAATTGTCTTAGTCTGTTCATACCATGTTACATCCTCTATTTGTTTTTTTAATCTAATATAGAGTATTAACAATTATTTTCCATGTTTACACGAGGTATATACAACACACATCGATATTTTGTTAATTTTTATTTTCTATTGTAGTTGATCAGGCAGCCTTTCAGAATAATCTCTCTCTCATCTTCCGTCAGATTGCCAAGGTGAAGTTCCATCTCCTTCATCCCCTTGTTTACTACATAAGCCTGGATCGAATCATTTTTTGTCTCAATGGCATGTCTGATATCTTTGACAAAGATATAATCCTCTTTTTCAAAAGGAAGTTCTCCCTCAAATACAAAGGGAAGCATACCCCAGTTGATCAGATTGGACCGGTATCTCTTGGTCGCATACTCTCTTGCGATATTCGCCATACCGCCGAGGACACGCTGGCAGCTCGCCGCCTGCTCGCGTGCCGAACCGTCTCCTGGTTTGACGGCAAAGATCACACTTCCCACTTCGGTCTCTTCCGGGGTGACGTCAAACTGTTGTTTTATCGTATCATAAATCTCACTGAGTTTCTCATCCTCTGCATAAATATCCGTTCCGGCGATCCGTGCCTTTTCGACCTTCTGTACTTCCTTTGCCTTCCCGACATACGCCGGGTCTTTCCGGGACAGGGTAAACTCTGCCAGTCCCAGTGGATTGGAGCGATAAGAAGAAGTCTCACCGGACGGGATCAGTTCATCCGTGGTGGTCACCGGATCATGGATCATGGATACCACCTTCAGCAGTACATGATCGGTCAGCGCCTGCATCTGGGGCCAGTCCACGATGTTCGGACCAAATTTGATCTCTACGGACGGATCCGCCTTTCCAGTGCCATCATAGACACGGTTTTCATAGATTGATCTGTCGAAGAAATACTTCGGTTTTGTAAACTCAACATCAAGATCTGTCGCTGCCGTCAGATAGCCCTGATTGGCTGCCGTCGCCGCAATGGAACGTGCATCCATAAGAGCGACGGATGCGATCTGCCCGCTGGTGACCTTTGATCCCTCACGGTTCGGGAAATTGCGGGTCGAATGCCGGATACTGAGTCCCTTGTTGCTCGGCACATCCCCGGCACCAAAACACGGACCGCAGAATGCAGTGCGCACAGTAGCCCCGGTCGCCATCAGGTCGGCGATACGTCCGTTTTTCACAAGCTCCATAAATACCGGCTGGGACGCCGGATATACGCTCAGTGAAAACTCATCCGCTCCGATTGTCTTACCCCGCAGGATATCCGCTGCATCACAGAGGTTTTCATACCCGCCTCCGGCGCATCCTGCGATGACGCCCTGTTCCACATATAGTTTTCCGTTTTTGATCTTATCTGTGAGACAGAAATCAATCTTGTTGTTGTCCAGGCTGACCAGAGCCTTCTTCTCCACATCACGGAGAATGTCTTCCAGATTGGCATTCAGTTCTTCAATCGTATAGGTGTTACTTGGATGGAACGGCATGGCGATCATCGGTTTTACCTGCGACAGATCCACCTCCACAACACCGTCATAATATGCCACCTGTGCCGGATTCAGTTCTTTATAGTCCGCACTTCTGCCATGAATATCATAAAATTCTTTCACAGCGCCGTCTGTCCGCCAGATCGAAGACAGGCAGGTCGTCTCTGTCGTCATGACATCGACGCCGATCCGGTAGTCCACACTCAGATTATCAATACCGTCGCCGACAAATTCCATCACTTTATTATTTACATAACCGTTGCCAAACACGGCCCCGATAATGGCAAGGGCAATATCCTGCGGTCCCACGCCCTTCTCCGGTTTTCCGGTGAGGTGGACGGCTACGACACCCGGCATCGGGATATCATATGTCTGTTCCAGAAGCTGCTTCACGATCTCCGGACCGCCCTCGCCCACTGCCATGGTACCCAGTGCACCATACCGGGTATGGCTGTCCGAGCCAAGGATCATGGCGCCGCCGGCAGCCAGCATCTCCCTGGCAAACTGGTGGATCACCGCCTGATGGGGCGGAACATAGATCCCGCCATATTTCTTTGCACAGGATAATCCAAACACATGGTCATCTTCATTGATCGTCCCACCCACAGCACACAAACTGTTATGGCAGTTGGTAAGTACATACGGTACCGGAAATCTCTCCAGTCCCGATGCTCTTGCGGTCTGCAGAATCCCGACAAACGTGATATCATGGGAAGTCAGCTTATCAAACCGGATCTTCAGGTTTTCCATATCACTGGCAGTGTTATGGGCGGACAGGATCCCATAAGCCATCGTCCCCCTGGCAGCTTCCTCTCTCGTCGTCTTTACTCCGGTCATACTCTCTATTGCGGCAAGGGCATCTCCTGTATCCGGGATCAGTTCTGTCCCATTTACCAGATATGCGCCACCATCATACAATGTTACCATATACAGCCTCCTTTTTATTTCAGAACTGTAAGGAATTCTCCTGACAGTCCCTTGATCACATTACACATTACATAAGTATACTTGCTTTTCTTTTATATTGCAAACAAATTTTTATTAATTGTTGTCATCCCACATGAAATAGGTTAAAATACTTTGTAAAAGATGCCACCTGGCATAGTAACGATCATACCAGGTGCAGAATGGAGGGCATATGAGACATCTGATGAACGCTCTTGACCTGTCTGTCAGTGAGATCAATCATCTGATCGAACTGGCAGAGAGAATCATTAACGAGCCGGCACGATACTCCGAGGTGTGTAAGGGGAAAAAGCTGGCTACCTGCTTTTATGAACCAAGCACCCGCACCCGGCTGAGTTTTGAATCTGCCATGCTGAATCTGGGAGGACAGGTTCTCGGCTTTTCCTCTGCCGATTCGAGCTCGGCGGCAAAAGGAGAAAGTGTTTCCGACACGATCCGCGTCATCTCTTCGTATGCGGATATCTGTGCGATGCGTCACCCAAAGGAGGGCGCCCCGCTGGTCGCATCCATGCACTCTTCCATCCCGGTGATCAATGCCGGCGACGGTGGACACAACCATCCCACACAGACACTGACTGATCTTCTCACGATCAAAAACATGAAGGGGCATCTCGATCATCTGACGATCGGCATGTGCGGGGACCTGAAATTCGGACGTACCGTACACTCCCTGATCGGCGCCATGGTCCGCTACCCCGGCGTCCGTTTTATCCTGATCTCACCGGATGAATTAAAAATCCCGGATTATCTGAGAAAGGACACACTGGATGCCAATCACATAGGGTACAAAGAAGTAAACGTGCTGGAAGACGTCCTGCCCGAACTGGATATCCTCTATATGACCCGGGTCCAGAGAGAACGTTTCTTCAATGAAGAAGATTACATCCGCCTGAAAGACAGCTTTATCCTCGATAAAAGGAAGATGAAACTGGCGCCGGAAGATATGCTCGTGCTTCATCCGCTTCCCCGCGTCAATGAGATCTCCACAGAGATCGACGATGATCCCAGGGCGGCTTATTTCAAACAGGCGCAATACGGTGTCTATATCCGTATGGCACTGATCATGACATTACTGGAGGTGATTCCTGAATGCTGAACATCGGAGGATTAAACGAAGGGGTCGTTATCGACCATATCAAAGCCGGCGGCGCCATGGAGATCTACAGCTACCTGGGTCTGGAAAAGCTGGACTGCTCGGTAGCGATTATAAAAAACGCCAGAAGCAATAAAATGGGAAAAAAAGATATCATAAAAATAGAGGGACCGATCACAGTCAACCTGGATATCCTCGGCGTGCTGGATGAGAATATAACGATCAACATCATCAAAGACAATAAGATCGTAGAAAAACGCATCCTGGAACTCCCCGACATGGTAACAAATGTCATCAAATGCAGGAATCCAAGATGCATCACTTCGGTGGAACAGGAACTGCCCCACCGCTTTAAGCTGACTGACAAAGAAAAACGGATCTACCGCTGCCTGTACTGTGAGCAGAAATTTTCCAGAAGGCGGTAAATTATTTAGCGCCTCCCTCCCATACCCCGGGTTTCCGTGCCAAAGGTAGATGAAATATCACTCAGTGTCATCTCTTTTGTCTGCTCTCCTGCCTTGATCGTATATTTCTTCCCCTTTTCCAGTTCCGGGCTGCTGAACACGACCGAGGCTGCTTCCCGTTTATTCTTGTAATGGAAAATTTCCTTTCCTTTTTCATCCAGTATCGATATCTCTGTATTTTCCGCAAACCGGTTCTCAAAATTATAACGGAACGAACACTGTGTCGAACTGTCGTCAAAGGTTTCTGCCATACCAGAGCTCCCCACAGCGATCACTGTACCACCTTCGATCCGGCAGTATCCACCGCTTTCTGAACCGGAATCCAGTGCACCATTACCGTCCGAGGAAGGACCTTGAACGAAGACCTCTCCCCCTTTCACTAAAAGATTCCCATTGGAATCCAGACCGTCTCCCTGGGCATCCACCGTCAGTTTACCGCCGGATATAATCAGATTCGGCGTCTTTTCTTCATTTGTGCCGTCATCTTCACCTTCATCTGCCGACTCATCTTCAGTATCCTGTGCCATATCCTTCGGCGCCTTCTGCGGGAACTCTCTCTTCTTCTGATCGCCGTCTGGTATCACACCATCCAGATCGCCGTCAGCGTCAGGTCTGCCCGGTCTGGCGCCACCTGGTCCGCGTCCACCTCCCGGACCTTTGCCAAAACTGTTTTGTCCACCGTTGGCATTCAGTCCGTCATCACTGGCAGTAATATCATGCTCGCCACCCTCGATCATGAGCTGGTTTGCCTCCAGTCCCTCATAGGATTCCGTCACTGTTATGCTGCCATCTTTCACCTTCAGTTCCTCATTGGCATGCACTCCGTCATCTCCGCACTGTATCTTGATCGTACCGCCTTTTATCGTGATATCGTCGTTGGAATGAAGACCATCCCCGGACGCCGTCACCCGGTACGTCCCCTTCTCAACCGTGAGATCATCCCTGGAGTAAATGGCAGCCAGCTGTGTCTCCTTATTGCTGCCCACCGACACCTCCGTGCCCGCTGTGATCGTATTGACCTGGTCTGTCTCTGACGTCAGTATGGTCTCCTTTGCATTTTCGACATGGATCGGATGCTCTGTTTTGTTTGACAGGGTAACGCCATTTAATGTCAGCGTAACGGTCTCCTCATCACTCACCTTTACATAAATCTGTCCGTCTGTCATTTCTCCATCCAGGGTATAAGTACCGCCTTTATTGATAATGACCTTGTTTTTGTCAAGGGAGATCCCTGCGCCGGAAGCCGTCGCATCATCCCCGGAAAAATGGATCTGTGCAGACCCTGTATTTCCTGCCGTACCGGGGGCAGATGACTGACGGCTGCCATAGAGGATCCCAAACACGGCGGCGCCGACTACGATCACAAGCAGTGCAGCAAGGGCAATGATCTTTCCTTTCTTCTCCATGGTGACACCTCCTATAATGTTTCGATCTGGGCAAAATCTTTGATCATGATGTTCAGGTTTCCATTGCGCGCCCGCAGTTCATCAAGAAATTCCTTGGGAATCTTTTTCTCAGGAAACACGACGCGGTATGAAAGCTCAAAAAGAGTCCCCATATTTGTCGTATGGATCTGCTCCATCTCTGCGCTCACCGTATATTTCGCAAAGACATCATCAAATAATTCATTGTAATCAAAATCTTCTGGTATCGTGATCTTCAGCTGCTTTTCAAACCGGGATGTACCGCCAAAATTGATCCATGTCAGGATAAGCGTCAGTACAGAGGCAAGCAGGAAAAAGATCACAGCAATCCCGATGTAACCCATACCAAGGGTAAAGCCGATCACCATGTCTACAAAAATCGCTGAAATCTCCCTCGCCGTCCCCGGTATACTCCGGAAACGGACCAGCGTAAATGTTCCCGCCACAGCGATCCCGGCGCCGATATTTCCATTTACCATCATGATCACGATACATACTGCCATTGGCAGCAATGCCAGTGTCAGCGTAAAACTTCTCGTATGATGCTGCCGGAATGAAAAAACAAGAGCCGTGAGTATCCCCAGTGCGATTGCCGTGATCAGGCAGACCAGAAGCACGGGAAGAGTGATCGGTAATGTAATAATGCTATTTAACATATGTTTGTCCTCTCTGTATAAAATATTTTTTGCTGTCTGAAAATTCACTGACAGCGATATAACGCTGATAACAGGTGCCATATTTGGAAAAAGAACCCGGGTAGATCCGGCATTCACTCAGCAGGGATACCATCCAGAGCGGTACCGCAAGCGGCGTCTTTACTTCCATAATAATACGCTCTTCCGGCAGAAGAGGCTGTCCGGCATCACCGGCGCACAGATTCAGGTCGTCTCTCCGCCACCGGATATTTCTGTCAAAGGTGATACGCAGTCCTCCTGCCGGATTTTCTTTCTCCTCCATGGCGATCCGCTCATAAGCAAGATATACTTTGGGTACCGGCCGGTAACGTCTCAGAAGCCACTGCATCTCATTTTGTATCTGCCTCGATGCGGGGAGTACACACCCCTCTTTGATCATCTGCTGGATCTCATCCCAGGTTGCTGCAATGCGGCTCTTGTATACAATACCCTGGTATTTCTTTTTGATCTCTGCAAAGATATCGTCTGACTCCTCCGGCACCCCGTAGCTGCGCAGCCGGAATTTTTCCTTATAGACCGGCTTCTGGATCGAACGGCGTATCAGATCGTAGTGATCGGTATCATAATAAACATTGCAGATCGTATGTAAACCATACTGGTCAATTTTCATATCATGCTGCAGCAATGAAAAAAGCCTGTCATACTGTTCCGGCGTCAGCACATATTTTTTTTCAAACCGCTGAAAATTTAACTGAACCGCAGACATAACCGCCTCCTGTATTTTTTTATTATTGTATTAAACATACGTGTACTTTCTGTGTAATTTTTGAGTTCAAACTGTTAATATTGCTCAACGTCATTCATTCATCACATGCAGTTTCCGCGCCAGCAGATAGAGCCTCCGCCCCATAGGAAAATCATACAATTCATCCTTTGTCAGCCCCCGCAGAAGCAAAAACGCCATAAAATATACAAATACCCCCGCACAGACAGACAACAGGGTACACACCACATTAGAGCCCGTGAGCTTGTCAGACAGCCAGTAAACAATCGCGATCGAGACAGCCATCCACAGCGACGCCGCCACTGGGGCGAGAAATGTCTTGGTCACCTCCTGCCGGTACGACGGAACATACCGTTTGATCGCTACCAGATTCAGAATATAAACGACAGCCGGAAACGTGACATTTCCGATGATCAGCGCATATATCCCGACATTGGTATACTGTATGAGCAGTGCGACCAGACCGATATGGAGCACAAGCGATACCGCCGAATGGATCACTGGCAGACGCATCTTGTCAATACTCTGAAGAGCCCCGCCGGTCACATTGGACAACGCATAAAACACGATAGCGGCCGCACCCGTCATCAGCATCCTGCCGCCGAATACATAACTGGGAACTCCCTGCACATATTCACCCGAGTAAAAGAGCATCTTTACGATAGGAATACCAAGCATCGTCAGACCTGCCGCACAGGGAATGGCAATGATCATATTGAACTTGATCCCGGAAGATACATTTTTCTTCCACTGCCGGATATCCTGATTCGTAAAGGCTGCCACCGCACTGGGGATCATCGAGGAAGCCACTGCAGTAGAGATCGCAATGGGAACGCTGCAAAGCAGACGGTATTTGGAACTGTATACTCCGACAAGCTGGCTGATGGTATGCTCATCCACACCTCTGCCGCCATACAGGGCGCCAAACACTTTATAATCGATCAAGCCGCTGATATTATAGACCGTCTGGGATAATGCGATAGGGATGATCGTAATAATCAGAATCTGAAACAGATACAGAGAAGAATACATTCCCCCGCTGTGGTCCCTCCTCTCCAGCTTTGCCTGTACAGGGCGGTAGATCCAATAAACGAAGAGAACAATAAGCAGCGCTGACGCCGCTCCCATACAGGTACCAAGAGTACCGCCTGCCGCTCCCCATGCCGCCTGCTGCATGCTCTCTGCATTCCATTTCATAAAGAGGTAGCTCGCCGCCACACTGACCACCGCATTGATGATCTGCTCCACGATCTGGGACACGGCAGTGGGCATCATTGTCTTCTTTCCCTGAAAGAATCCCCGAAACACGCCAAGAAGCGCCACAATAAATACCGTCGGCGCCAGAACCCGCAAAGGGATCTGGACTCCTTCATATTCCGGATAAATATTCCGCTCGATAAAGCCTGCCCCAAACAGGAGAAGAAGGCAGAAAAAGCCGCCGGATACTACAGCAAAGAACATTGCCACCCGGAATGTCTTTCCTGTATTGCGATGCTGTTTCTTTGCCTGAAAACCTGAAATGATCTTGGAGAGCGCCAGCGGCAGACTGTAAGAAGAAATAATCAGTATCACATCATAGATCTCAAAGGCAACGGCATAGATGCCATTCCCCTTTTCTCCCAGTATATTTGACATTGGAATACGATAAACCATGCCGATAAAACGCACCAGCAGAGAGGCAAAAGCAAGCACGCCTCCCTGTTTCAGATAATCCGCTCGTTTTTTCTCGTTCTTCGTACTCAATGAATCTTCATCCTTTCACTTGAATCAGGTTTTTCCGGTTTTTGGGATAAACAGCGATGTAGGTCTTACCCGGATTTATGGCAAGCGTATTTCCACTCTTATCTTTATACACCATGGTATTATCCTTCTCACTGCGCTCCCATGTAATGGAGACCTGTTTTCCATTGGAAAAATAATATCCTTTCCCTGAATTGTTTTTCAGTTTCATCGTCTGATATCCATTGCGGTCAATATTGGATTCGTCTACCAGCTGGATAATGACATTTTTAAAGGACAGCTGTTTTTTATAATACCGGTCCATATGTTTTTGTCCATACTCATATTTATAGTACGTCTTCTTTTTCTTGTTATATTTCATCTGGCAGGATGAATAATAGGAAAAGGGGATCGTAATATTTTTTGCTTTTTTCCCCTCTGATATCTGCGTGTCCTTTTCATAAAAGGTAAAATGCTCTGCCTGCGACCCCTTATTCTTTTTCAGGGAATATCCGAGCTTCTTTGCCCCCTTGCGGAGCTTACTGCCGGATGTAAATACATTGTGCGGCGCCATCAGGGTACTGGTCCGGGCATACACCACAGGTCCGATCCCCGAAAGTCCACTGAGATTTTCTGTTTTCAGCTGCTTCATCTTGGATACCGCATATTTGGTATGTCCGAAATGACAGTAAACGGCATCCCACTCTTCAGCAAACTGGACATAATAGTGCCTCGCACTGCGGACAGACCCAATTTTCTTTACCTTGGACACATCCTGATACACAGCCATCATCCGGGTGATCCCTCCCTCTGCCAGTGCCTCATACACAATGTCTGCCTTAGAGGTTCCCATCTGATGGAGAAAGGCATATTTTATATTATTGATCATAACAGCAAAGGCGCGTTTTTCCTCAACCGGCTTGTCCACCCATTGTCCTGTCATCGAACTTTTCACCTGTCCCTGATGGGGATCCTTTGTCGGTGCCGGTGATGGCGCCGGTGTCTGGACATTTTCTGTCGCCACCGGCGTCATCCGGTCTTTCTCTCCTGGATTATTCTGCTGCCGGTACACCAGCAGCCCGCCGAATGCAAACATTGCTACTACTGCTGTTGCCAGCACTCCATATATGATCTGTTTTTGTTTCTGTGTCATTTTAACCTCATTCCTGATATGCTAACGATATATTTTTAATTGTTCCATGATCCGCTTCTGCTCCCTCTCCATCTCTGTGCGCTCCTCCTCCCGGATGTGGTCATAACCGAAAAGATGCAGCATACTGTGTACGACAAGGAAAGAAAACTCCCTCCACTGCGAATGCCCATACTCCTCTGCCTGCTCACAGATCACTTCCGGACACAGGACAATATCTCCCAGTATCAGTTCCTGTGTCTCCGGAGAGACAGACATGGAACGGACAAACGCCTTCCCCTCAAAATCACCCGGTCTGTCATACTCCATCATCGGAAAACTCAGCACATCCGTCGCCCGGTCCACCTGACGGTACTGCCGGTTCATCTCATGGATCGCCTCTTTCGTCACCATCGTGACACTGACTTCCAGCTCGTAGGGACAGCCGGCTTCTGCCGCCGCACAGACGATCAGCTTCTCCAGCTTCTCTTCCGGTGAAAAATCAAGTTTATAACCACTTTCATCTTCAAAATATACTGTCATGTATCATCCTTTCCCGTTTGCTCCCCTTTTGTTTCGGTTTTTACTGCCTGTCCTTCCGGCAGACGCTTTGCGTGATTCTTTATATTTTTCTCTTGCCTCGTATTTTTCATAGGCATGTACAATTTTCTGCACAAGTGGATGACGGACTACATCCTTGTTTGTCAGATAGCTGAAACCGATCTCTTCCACATTTTTCAGAACCGATGCCGCCTGATCCAGACCAGACTCCGTGCTGTAGGGCAGATCTTTCTGGGACAGGTCTCCGGTGATCACTACCTTGGAGCCAAACCCGATACGGGTCAGAAACATCTTCATCTGGGCGGGCGTCGTATTCTGTGCCTCATCCAGTATGATAAAAGCATTATCCAGCGTCCGTCCTCTCATATAAGCAAGCGGCGCCACCTCGATCAGTCCCTTTTCAGAGTTTTTAATAAAAGAATCCGCTCCCATGATCTGATACAGTGCATCGTAAAGGGGACGGAGGTAGGGATCGATCTTACTCTGCAGATCACCTGGCAGAAAGCCCAGGTTCTCTCCCGCCTCGATGGCAGGACGTGTCAGTATGATCTTGCTGACCACATCACTCTTAAATGCCTGGATCGCCATCGCCATCGCAAGATACGTTTTTCCGGTACCTGCCGGTCCGATGCCAAATACCATCATCTTGTCACGGATCTGTGCCACATATTTCTGCTGACCCAGTGTCTTGGGTTTGATCGGTTTGCCCTGTATCGTAAAACCGATCAGGTCACGATCCAGATCCGCCAGTGAAACATCCAGATGCTCTTTTTGCGAAGCCAGAAGGTAATCCACATTCTGCTCGGTGATTGTATTGCCCCTCTCGGAAAGAGTGATCAGTTCGTTAAACACACGCTCCGCCTGCCGGATCCCATCCTGATTCCCTACGATCTTCACCGAGCCGTCCCGCAGGATCACACTGACCCGCAGCGCCGATTCAATTTTTTTCACAAAACAATCCAGCCTGCCAAATATATTCTGTTCATGTTCAACCGGTATATCAAGAATCATTTCCTGATTCTCCATGCTGTCCTTCCTCCCTTTTTTTGACTGTACCCTCTTTTTCTGAAACAATCCTGGTCGTCATCTTCTTACAAAGAAATGAAATATGTCCCTGAAGGATCCAGTTCTTTGTGTCTTTCTTTTTCATCACTGCCGAATGCGACTGCAGTTCCATTCCATCTGACCGGAGCTGTTCCAGCATACGCTGATACCGTTTCATGCCAGCTGCCTTTAATTCTTCCATCGTATAAACGGCATCCACCATCCGGTACTTTTTATATATTTTCTTTTCTGCATAAACAGAAACAGGCAGCGGATGGATCGTTCTGTCGGCACACACTTCAGTTAGTATATCATATTTCCCCGAATTATCCAACCGTCTGAATGGATTTTTTAGGGAAATTCTCTTGTTCTGCCATTGCAGGAGCCACTGCGTCACATTCTTTCCCGTGTACTCCTTTTTCTTATAATGCGTTGATATCGTTTCGGAAAAGTCCTGCTGCACGACAATCCCGACGTCCCCTTTCGCCGAGACCTTGATATATTCCTGAACCTCATTATTGTCATCGGTCACCGGGACCAGTCCGCTGATCAGGACATCCCCCTTTTTTACCTTCTGTCCCTTTTTCACCACCGCTGTCCCCCGGTTCACAGAAATCTCCTGTATGGTTCCGGCATAAGGCGCTGTCAGATGGCACGGCGTCCCTGCCTTCTCATGTTCTACATTTTCTTTTCCCTCTTTAATGGATATTTTCAGAACACTGCCAATCTCTTCCGCTGACACCCAGCTGATCTCAGGATGGATTTCCCGGATCCTTTTTTCTATGGCGTCACAATCCAGCCTGCTGCGCTTCATCCCCGGATAAATATTCATCCCTTCCACATCCGCAGCTAAGGTTTCCCGGGAAAAGCTCTGCTGTCCGTTGTAGGTGATCTCCCATAAATAGGAGGATAAGAAAAAAAGAACTGCCAGAAAAAAGAGGAAACCAGAATAAAATGTCCAGTTTCTCCACATCTTCTGTATGCAAAAGGGCAGTCCCCTTTTTTTCAGCAGATGTGGATGCACGGCAGATTTTGCACAGAGCGGGATCAGAAGCACAAAGTCCCTGGCGTACATACACATATGTATCTCTTCCGTCTGTTTCAGTTTCCATATACAGATGCCGTGATGCCGGCACATGTTGAGAAACCGCTCCAGTGAACCGCCGCATACCCGGCACTCAATATATCCTTTCAGCCATTTCAAATCATGTCCCTCCTATGTCAGATATGGATCATGTGGGAATTACCTGTACATTCTGGATATTTCCCAGTATCTTGCAGTCATCCTGGGTAAAACGGTCGATCGTGAGATCCGTCCCCTCGATCAGCAGCTTTACATGTTTTCCCTGAAGCTTTACCAGACAGGGAGAATATTCTATGATCGATTTATAGTTTTCCACCAGGGCGCTCTGATTGCCATACATATTTATGATCGTGGATCCTTCCAGTATGTCTGGAGCAATATCTAATTTTTCTGAAATTTTTTTCATCACAAACCCCAACCTGTGCTTTCTATTCAGTATATGCAATTTTGTGACACCTGTTCATGCCCGGTCTGGTAAAGATCATAACGAAAGAAACCTGTTTTCATAATATATGAAAACAGGTTTCTTTCTATGTGCTATTATTTGAATTTTCTTTTACGAGCTGCTTCAGACTTTTTCTTACGTCTTACGCTTGGTTTTTCATAATGCTCTCTCTTACGAATCTCCTGCTGAATACCAGCCTTTGCGCAATTTCTCTTGAAACGACGCAATGCGCTGTCCAATGATTCGTTTTCTTTTACTGTTACACTAGACATTGTATCACACCTAACCTCCCTCCAGTTGTAAATTGTGCTCTC
>CAJUDA010000018.1 GCA_910584875.1 uncultured Eubacterium sp. | reverse complement strand
GAAAAGGATGACAACCCCTTCCGCTACTGCGGGGAGTATTATGATAAGGAGACAGGGGAAGTGTACCTGCGGGCGAGGTATTATCAGCCAGCGAAGGGGAGGTTCCTGACGAGAGATACGTATACCGGGGAAAGTAATGATCCAAAGAGTTTACATTTGTATACTTACTGTGGAAATGATGGGGTGAATCAGGTTGACCCGAGCGGGCATGATGCGATCTGGCTTAATTCGTCTAAAAGTGCGAGCGGATTTGGGCATGCTGCGCTATTGATCAAAAATTCACATGGTAAATGGGATTACCTTTCATATACGAGAGATGGTCTTTTAAAGAAAACATTAAGCAATTATTATTCCAAAGCAAATTATAGATTCGTATTACAATTTATAAATGACAAATATAGAAATGAATATAGAAATAAAGGTGATATGGGTCCATATGATGGTTACATATATCTTAAAGGAAAATTTAAATCAGTTAAGAAGAAAACAATAAAAAATAAGGATAAATATAAAGGAAAGAATTATCACGAAGTATATCATAACTGCCTGGATATTGCAGTTGATATTTTAAGGAAAGGGAAATTTAAACGTTATAATCAAAAATATCATGCAGCATTGGGATATGCTATGGCTATGAGTATACCCAATAATGCATTTGCTGGTATGACATATTTTGATGATACGATAGATAGTTATATGAAAGCGGGACATGTAAGACGTTTATTCATTAACCCGTATAAAGTATTTATCAATCTTATGCAAAGGGGGATTATTACATGAAAAGGATAAATTTTTCGGTAATAATTATGTTTTTAATAATAATTACGTTTTTTGCATTAGTGGCAGGCTGGTTTTACATCATGTTAAGTACTGGAACCTATTTCGATATCTTCTATAAATATGTTGAAGACATTTCACCTGCTAAAAATTCCAGTTCGTTTGGGCATTTTGAAGTGCAGGAATATGACAATATAAAATATTTCATAGATGGGTCGAGTGATCTGTGTACCATGAAAGATCAAAAGAAAAAAGTTATAATGGATGATGTAGAATATTTTTTGTTTTTTGAAGATGAACTGGTATATGCTTTACTTGATGATGAAAAAAATGTATATTCAGAAAATATGCAAACTAAGAAAAAAAGTAAAGTTGCACATGTCAGTGCCCAGATTTTTCTAACCCTGGATAATTTTCTTTATATTTATACGAAGGATAATTATTTATATAAATATGACAGGAACTGGAAAGAAACGGAGGCAGTAAGTATCGAAAAAAAGGGATACGATGGCTGTTTTGAGAGAGCATATGCAGCAGATGACAGGATCGTATTTTACACAGAGGATTCGGATGTATATACATATGATACAACGACGTGCAGATTGGAAGAAGTAACAGTACCAGGAGAGTCAGAAACAGAATTTTCTGTGGAAACAGATATAATTCAGTGGGAGGGGGAGATCTATTATATGCTTTGTTATTATAATGATGGGGATATGCATAATTCAATGACTCGTGTGGAATGTGCTGAAAATGGTATATATAGACTTGATGCTGCAAGTAGAAAATTTCTGAAAGTATCCGATCGTGTTGGAGATTTTATTATAGTGAATAATGAACTTAGTGTTGTAGTCGACCGTTTTTTTGGGACAGCATACTGGGTCAAAAAAATAGATTTTTTTGAGAGTAATAAAAAATAGGGCAGTTTTGCGAGAGGTTGATCCTGTTCAAAATCAGTTGCTTTTTTGGCTGATTAATGTTACGATTACAGTCAATACGACCAAAGGAGGAAGAGTATGACAAATTTTGAGCAGTGGGATGGTTTTGAGGGACGTCTCTGGAGAGAAGAGATCAATGTCAGAGATTTTATCCAGAAGAATTATACACCATATGACGGAGATGAGAGCTTCCTTGCGCCGGCGACAGAGGCGACAGACCGCCTGTGGGGCGAACTGCAAAAACTGCAGAAGCAGGAGCGTGCCAAGGGCGGTGTTCTGGATATGGATACCAATATCGTATCCGGTCTCACCTCTCATGGACCGGGATATATAAAAGAAGAGATGAAGGAACTGGAGAAGATCGTCGGCCTGCAGACGGACAAGCCGCTGAAACGTGCCTTTATGCCCTATGGCGGCATTAAGATGGCAGAAGAGGCGTGCCAGATGTATGGTTATACGCCGGATCCGGACCTTCACAAAATATTTACGGTTTATCACAAGACGCATAATCAGGCTGTCTTTGACTGCTATACACCAGAGATGAGGGCGGCGCGCAAAAATAAGATCGTCACCGGGCTGCCGGATACTTACGGCAGGGGGCGTATCGTCGGAGATTACCGCAGGATCGCCCTGTACGGCATCGACCATCTTGTGAAAGAGAAGGAGAGAGATAAGGCGAACTGCGGCAGTGGCAGCATGACCGAGGACATTATCCGTCAGAGGGAGGAGCTGCAGGCGCAGATCAATGCCCTGAAAGGTATGAAAGACATGGCACAGATCTATGGCTTTGATATCTCAGCACCGGCGAAGGATGCCAGGGAAGCGATCCAGTGGACGTATTTTGGTTATCTGGCGGCGATCAAATGCCAGAACGGTGCAGCCATGAGCATCGGGCGCGTCTCTACCTTCCTGGATATCTACATTGAACGTGATCTGCAAAAGGGTATCCTCACAGAGAGTGAAGCACAGGAACTGGTCGACCACATCACGATGAAGTTCCGTATGGTGAAATTTGCCCGTATCAAATCATACAACGAACTGTTTTCCGGTGATCCGGTGTGGGCGACCCTGGATCTCGCCGGTATCGGGGTAGATGGAAGGCATATGGTGACGAAGACGGATTTCCGTTTCCTGCACACGCTGGAAAATATGGGTCCGTCGCCGGAGCCGAATATCACGGTGCTGTATTCGTCCGCCCTGCCAGAGAATTTTAAGAATTATTCGGCGGATATCTCCATCCGGACCAGTTCCATCCAGTATGAGAATGATGATGTGATGAAACCGGTGTGGGGGGATGATTATGCGATCTGCTGCTGTGTGTCTGCCACACAGACCGGTAAGGAGATGCAGTTTTTCGGGGCAAGGGCAAATCTGGCAAAATGTCTTCTCTATGCGATCAACGGCGGCAGGGACGAGAAGAGCAGAGACCAGGTAGGGCCGAAATACCAGCCGGTCACCTCGGAATATCTGGACTATGAGGAAGTGATGGAGAAATACGACAGCATGATGGACTGGCTGGCGGATATTTATGTCAATATCCTGAATCTGATCCAGTATATGCATGATAAATATTATTATGAGGCAACCCAGCTTGCCCTGATCGATACCGATGTGAGGAGGACGTTCGCCACTGGTATCGCGGGATTTTCCCATGTTGTGGATTCTCTCAGCGCCATTAAATATGCAAAGGTGAAGACGATCCGGGATGAGGAAGGGCTTGTTACCGATTATGAGATTGAAGGCGATTTCCCACGGTATGGCAATGACGATGACCGTGCGGATGAGATCGCAGTGTGGCTTCTCAGAACTTTTATCGAAAAGATCAAGAAACACCATACGTACCGGCATTCCGAACCTACGACGTCGATCCTTACGATCACGTCCAACGTGGTATATGGTAAGGCGACTGGCGCCATGCCAGACGGCAGGGAGGCATGGACGCCGCTTTCACCGGGGGCGAATCCGAGCTACGGGGCAGAGCAGAACGGGCTTCTTGCCTCGCTGAATTCTCTGACCAAGCTTCCCTATGAGTGGGCGCTGGACGGGATTTCCAATACCCAGACGATCAATCCGGATGCACTGGGACACAGTGCCGGTGAGAGGATCTGTAATCTGGTTCAGGTGCTGGACGGCTATTTCGACCAGGGGGCACATCATCTCAATGTCAATGTATTTGGCAAAGAGAAGCTGCTGGATGCCATGGAACATCCAGAAAAAGAAGAATATGCCAACTTTACGATCCGGGTTTCCGGTTATGCGGTGAAATTTATCGACCTCACAAGAGAGCAGCAAAAAGATGTCATCGCAAGGACCTGCCACGGTGCATTATAAATGAAAGTGGACGGGAAAAATCCGGTCGCTGCCCGGACAACAGGACACATTCATTCCATCGAAACCTTTGGTCTGGTGGATGGACCGGGAGTCCGGTATGTCGTGTTCCTCCAGGGCTGCCGGATGCGGTGCCGGTACTGCCATAACCCGGAGACCTGGGCACTGGACGCCGGGGAAACAAAGACGGCGCAGGAGGTCTTTGACCAGGCGTACCGGTATCACAACTACTGGAAGAAAAACGGGGGGATCACCGTGAGTGGTGGTGAGCCTCTGCTGCAGACGGATTTTGTGGCAGAGCTGTTTGCCCTGGCGAAACAAAAAGGGATCCATACGGTTCTTGACACGGCAGGCAGTCCCTTTACCAGAGAGGAGCCTTTTTATGGCAGCTTCTGCCGGCTGATGGAAGTGACGGATCTGGTGATGCTCGATATCAAGGAGATGGACGCCGGGCAGCACCGGGAGCTGACCGGACAGGACAACCAGAATATATTGGATATGGCGGACGATCTGTCCGGGAAGGGTAAGGAGATGTGGATCCGGCATGTACTTGTACCGGGACTGACGGATAGTGCGGCAGGGCTGCGTGCTTTGCGGGAGAGGATTGATGGCTGGAAGACAGTAAGCCGTGTCGAGGTGCTCCCCTATCATACGCTGGGACTCTTTAAGTGGGAAGGTCTCGGAATCACATATCCCCTGGCGGGGGTACACCCTCCCACGGAGGAAGAGGTACTGCGGGCAGAGCAGATTCTGGGTATCCGGTGAACAGTGACAGAGGAAAGGGATTGTCACAGAATGGAGAGATTATGAGAGTTACCTTTATCGCGCACAGCGGGTTTCTGGTAGAGACGGCATCTGCGTATTTTCTGTTTGATTATTTCAAAGGGGAGATACCGGAACTGGACCAGAAGAAGCCACTGGTCGTTTTTGTCAGCCACAGCCACCGGGATCATTATAATCCGGTGGTTTTTGATCTTTTTGAGACATACCCGTGGGTGCATTATGTCCTGGATAAGGACTGTGGTATCAAATGGAAGCTGCGGGAATGTGCAGACCAGGGAACAGACCTCGCTGCAAAGCTTACCAGAGTGCGGAAAAACCAGACCTATGAACTGACGATGCCGGATGGGGGAACGCTGCAGATCACCACCCTGCGCTCGACCGATGCGGGAGTGGCATATCTGCTTGACTATGGAGGACTCCGTATCTATCATGCCGGGGATCTCAGCCACTGGATCTGGAAAGACAAGCCGGAGGATTACAACCAGAGGATGGCAGAGAGATACCTTCGTGAAATGGAAAAACTGAAGGGGATTACGGTGGATGTGGCGTTTGTCCCACTGGATCCGAGACTGCTTCAGGATACGCCGGTGGGACTGGAGGTTTTTCTGGAACATGTACAGGCGGGGAAAGTATTTCCCATGCATGTATGGGAGAAATTCAGCGTAATCCAAAGATTTGTCAAGGAGCATCCCTGTTACCGTGATATTGTTGTATGCCTCTCTGGGAACGGAGAGAGCATTGATCTTGGGGAAATGCCAGGACAAATCGACCGATATCAGCGAACGCCGTGACCGGCAGAAGGGATACAGCACTATTTAGTTTGCTTTTTCATAATGAAAATGCTACAATATTTTTCTGGACAGTAGTAACTGAATAATTGAATAGAGAAAGGCGAGGTAAGAAGAGATGAGCGGTTATAAAATGAATACCAAATGTGTACAGGGCGGTTATACACCAGGAAATGGAGAGCCGAGACAGATCCCCATTATCCAGTCCACAACATTTAAGTATGACACCAGTGAGGATATGGGAAAATTGTTTGATCTGGAAGCAGAGGGATATTTTTATACCCGGCTGCAGAATCCAACCAATGATTTTGTGGCGGCGAAGATCGCAGAACTGGAAGGCGGTACGGCTGCGATGCTGACGTCCTCCGGCCAGGCGGCAAATTTCTTTGCTCTGTTTAATCTGTGTGAGAGCGGCAGTCATATCGTATCCTCTTCTTCTATTTATGGCGGTACCTTTAATCTGATTGAAGTTACGATGAAGAAAATGGGGATCGATGTTACATTTGTTTCCCCAGACTGCACGGAAGACGAACTGAATGCAGCTTTCCGGGAAAATACGAGGGCGGTCTTTGGTGAGACGATTGCCAATCCGGCTCTTACGGTGCTGGATATTGAGAAATTTGCAAAGGCGGCCCACGCTCATGGCGTGCCGCTGATCGTGGATAATACGTTTCCGACACCGGTGAACTGCCGTCCCATCGAATGGGGAGCGGATATCGTTACCCACTCCACGACAAAATACATGGACGGACATGGCGCTGCGGTCGGCGGCGCGATCGTGGATTCAGGAAACTTTGACTGGATGGCGCAGGCGGATAAGTACCCGGGACTCTGTACCCCGGATGAATCATACCATGGTATCACCTATGCTGAGAAATTCGGGAAAGAAGGGGCATTTATCACAAAATGTACAGCGCAGCTTATGCGGGACCTTGGCTGTATCCAGTCGCCGCAGCATGCGTTCCTTCTGAACCTCGGTCTGGAATCCCTCCATGTGCGTATGCCCCGTCATGTGGAAAACGGACAGGCGGTGGCAGAGTTCCTGCAGAATCATCCAAAAGTCGCTTCGGTGAGTTATTCCGGGCTGCCGGGTGATCCTTACTATGAACTGGCGCAGAAATATCTGCCGCAGGGCGGATGCGGTGTCGTTTCCTTTGAACTGAAGGGCGGAAGGGCCGCGGCAGAGAGTTTTATGAAAAACCTCAGGCTGGCAGCCATCGAGACTCATGTGGCAGACGCGAGAACCTGCTGTCTGAATCCGGCAACAAGTACGCACCGCCAGATGAATGATGAACAGCTTGAAGCAGCGGGGATACCGGCAGGTCTTGTCCGTATGTCCTGTGGGCTGGAGGACAAAGACGATCTTGTCAAAGATCTGGAGCAGGCGCTGGCAGCAGTAGAATAAATAAAGGTTTATTTATTATGACATACAAAGAGGCAAGAAAGTATATCAGAGAGGCGGGACGCTCCGGCATGATGCCGGGGCTTGCCCGTATGCGGGGGCTGCTGGGGTATCTTGGCAACCCGCAGGACAAACTGAGATTTATCCATGTTGCCGGAACCAACGGTAAGGGTTCTGTGGCGGCTTATATCAGCAGTATCCTGGCGGTCAGCGGGCATCTGGTGGGACGGTTTGTCTCTCCGGTCGTGTTTGAATATGAGGAGTGCATTCAGTATGAGGATCTGGATGGGGTACATCCTATTGACAGGGAGTTTCTGGCGCAGATAGTGACAGAGGCTGCGGCAGCAGTGGACAAAATGCGTCAGGAGGGAGAGGAAGTGCCTACCGTTTTTGAGATAGAGACGGCAATGGCATTTCTTGCTTTTGTTCACTGGAACTGTGAGGTAGTGGTTCTGGAAGCAGGGCTGGGTGGTAAGGAGGATGCCACAAATGTTATTGCTAATGTATTGGCATCGGTCATTACACCGATATCCCTGGACCATCAGGCAGTGCTGGGTAATACGATACAGGATATCGCATTGGCAAAGGCCGGGATCATCCGGGAAAATGGAGTAGTAGTCACCTGTCAGGAAGCTCCGGATGCATTGGCTGTGATCCGGAAACAGGCGGAAGGGAAGAAAGCTTCCCTTTATGAAGTGGAAAAATCGGATATTACAGTGCTGACAGCAGATCTGGAGGGAAGTGTTTTCACATACAGGCAGGAGCGCTACCATACTTTCATGGCGGGCTTATATCAGGCAGAAAATGCTGCCCTTGCCATTGAGACATGCTTTCATCTGCCAGAGCCTTTTCACTTTGCCAGGGAAGAGTTGCTGCTTGGAATCCGTAAGGCAGTATGGCGGGGGCGGTTTGAGAAAATTTGTATCAGGCCTCCTGTCATTATAGATGGGGCACATAATCCGGCAGGAGCAAGGGCGCTCCGGAGCACCATAGAAGGGCTTCTCTGCGGAAGACGCCTGCATGGTGTGATGGGCGTACTGAAAGATAAAGAGTATGAGGTGATGGTGGAGATCCTCGCCCCACTGTTTGATGATGCCGTGACCATCACACCTCCAGGAGAGCGGGGACTGGATAAAGATATTCTTGCAGATGTGTGGCGGAGGAAGGGGTGTCAAAAGGTAATCCCGGCAGATACTGTTATGGCAGGTTTGGAAAAGGCGGTGGAAAGATGCGGGGAAGAGGATATAGTGCTGGTCTTCGGAAGCCTGTCTTTCTTTAAGGAATTGAACGATAAAACGTTAAAAGGCGAGGGGGATTGTCATGGCGAAGAAAGAGAAGAATAATAAGACGAATGCGATGCGGATTCTGGAGCACAATGGAATTGATTTCAGGGTAGAGACTTATGAGTGTGAGGAATTTATTGATGGTGTGCATCTTGCCGACCAGCTGGGGCAGTCATATGAGCAGACATTCAAAACCCTTGTTATGCAGGGGAAGAGCCGGAATTATCATGTCTTTGTAGTGCCTATAGCGGAAGAGGTAGATCTGAAGAAGGCAGCTAAGGTTGTCGGTGAGAAATCACTGGAGATGGTTCCGGTGAAGGAGATTCAAGCAGTCACTGGTTATATCCGTGGCGGCTGTACTGCTATTGGCATGAAGAAGCAGTATAATACGGTGATCCATGAATCAGCGAAAGGATTTGCCCAAATCATCGTTAGCGGGGGAAAGCTTGGGACGCAGATTTTCCTTGCCCCGGAGGATCTGTGCAAGTTGACGGATGGGATGTTTGCAGATGTTATTGTGGGATAACCGGGCAGGCAGTGACAGACGGGTGGCGACGGACAGAAGACTGCCTGTATTATTCAGAGGAGTTCTCAAGGTGCATAATAGAACACAAGTTGTCAGCTTTATTGGCGAGAAGTACAAGTCTTGTAGTTTATATTGATTTTTGCTATAATATGCAGGTAAGGAACTGTTAAGTAACAGAGAAGGGGTGCGTGGTATGGATCACGATAAGATAGAACAGGCAGTGAAGCTATTTCTGGAAGGGATCGGTGAGGATCCGGAGAGAGAGGGATTGAAGGAGACGCCGCGCCGGATCTCCCAGATGTGCAGGGAATTGTTTGGCGGATACGGGATGGACGCGGCGGAACATCTGGGCAGGGTATTCCATGCGGAAACGGGAGATATGGTGGTGGAAAAAGATATCACGTTTTATTCTGTGTGTGAACATCATCTTCTTCCTTTTTTTGGGAGAGTCCACATCGGATATATTCCAGATGGTAAAGTAGTGGGACTCAGTAAGCTGGCGCGGACGGTGGAAGTTTATGCCAGGCGTGCCCAGATCCAGGAACAGCTCACCAGTCAGATCGCAGACGCTCTTATGGACAATCTTTCGCCCAAAGGCGTGATGGTGATGGTCGAGGCAGAGCATATGTGCATGACGATGCGCGGTATTAAGAAACCGGGAGCGAAAACATCAACCTATGCAGTGCGGGGTATATTTGACCAGGATACGTCATTGCAGCAGATGTTTATGCAAATTGTGCCTTAAACAGATTACACAATCGGAGGAATAAAATATGCTGGGGGGATCATTTTTTATAGCGCTTTTAAGGAATACGATCAGTGCAGGACTGATGATGACTTTTTTTCTCATGCTGGACCGGCCCAAATTATCCATGAAGAAGACAATCTGGTGTTATGTGGTATTTGGATGCTGTCTGATTTTTGGTTACAGTATCTGGTATCTTTGTTATCCGGCAGGATTTGTGAAGTATGCCAGTTTGTCTTCACTGCTTGTGATCGGGATATTCTGCGGTCTGATGAGCAGCGAAAAGTTATATTTGTCCCTCTATAAAATGGCCGTGGCATTTTATATGTTTTCTGTCTGTGTATTCTGTGGTGTGGATGTAGCACGTTGGTGGTTTCATGGCAATCTGTGGGTCGATATACTGGTACGGATCATTTGTATGATCCCGATTCTGATTTTTACCTGGAAGAAGCTGAGAAAGCTGTTTTTGTCGGGAGTGGATTTCCTGATCGATGAAATGGATCTTTTTAGCGCGGTCACGTTGCTTGTATCGGTGATGATCGGAGCTGTAGTAGCTTACTGGCCCAATCTGCAGGGGTTTTCGGTCTTCAATATGGTACGGGCGTTTGTGACTCTGTTTATGGTTGGTGTGATCCAGTACACAATACTGCATTTGTATATACATCTGGGGCAGGAGCATTATTATCAGAGAGAGAAGGAACTTCTGGAGTTGAACGAAAAGCTTTTGCACCGACAGCTGGAGCTGATGAAGGAGTCGGAGCATGAGGCAGCGAGGATCCGCCATGATGCGCGGCACCATATTTCTTTGATCCGGGAATATGTAAAAAAAGGAGAACTTGACGGTCTGCTCGTTTATCTGGATCAGTACGGAGAAGATGTGGAGAACAGGGAAGTGAGTAATATCTGCGGGAACCGGGCGGTTAACAGCATTCTTTCCGTTTATGCCAGAAATGCCAGAAACCAGAATATCCGTGTGGAAATGGATGTTAAGCTGGGAGACGGTTTGTCGATCCGGGATATCGACTGGATCGCTATTCTTGCCAATGCCTTTGAGAATGCCATTCATGGCTGCTGCAGTTCCGGCAGGGAGGAGCAGGAGATTGATATTTTCATTGCAGAAAAGAAAAATAAGGTAGTGATCCGGTTTTCTAATACAAGTAACGGGAAAGTGACATTCCGTCAGGGGCTGCCCGTATCAGAGAAAGGCAGTGGTCTGGGAGTGCCAAGCATTGTCAAGACTGTGTCCCGGTATAGTGGAGAGACTGATTTTAGCATAAAAGAGGGAAACTTTGTGGTAAGGATACTTTTAAATAAAGGATGGAAATGATAGGAGCAGATTATGAGGATCGGAACAAAAGAGTTTACCAGGGGGAGACGTACGTATGTGATGGGGATACTGAATGTGACACCAGATTCTTTTTCGGACGGAGGAAATTATACAGATATGATGCTGGCGGTGGCACAGGCAGACCGGATGATCGCTGCCGGGGCAGATCTCATCGATGTGGGCGGCGAGTCGACGAGACCGGGACATACCAGGATCAGTGAGGAAGAAGAGATCCGGCGTGTCGTACCGGTGATCCGGGAGCTGAAACGGCGGTTTGACGTGCCGGTATCGATCGATACGTATAAAAGTGATGTGGCGGAAGCGGCCCTGGATGCCGGGGCGGATCTTCTTAATGATATATGGGGGTTTCGCGCGGATGAGAGAATGGCGGCGCTGGCGGCAGAGTATCAGGTGCCGGTGTGCCTGATGCATAACCGTGACAATACGGAGTATACGGATTTTATGAAAGAAGTTGTGGAGGATCTGAAAGAATCTCTTGCCATTGCGGAGAAACATGGAATAAAGGAAGAAATGATCATACTGGATCCGGGAGTGGGATTTGGCAAGACGTATGAGCAGAACCTGGCGGTACTGCATCATCTGGAAGACATTGTGGCGCTGGGATATCCTGTGCTGCTGGGAACTTCCCGTAAGAGTGTGATCGGAAATACGCTGGATCTTCCTGTAACAGAGCGCGAAGAGGGGACGATCGCCACCAGTGTGATAGGCGCCATGAAAGGGTGCGGATTTGTCCGGGTTCATGATGTGGAAAAAAATGTACGGGCGCTGCGGATGACAGATGCGGTACTACGGGGAGGACAGGTCAGTGGATCAGATCAGGATTGAAAATCTGGAAGTATATGCCCATCACGGGGTATTGAAAGAAGAAAATACACTGGGGCAGAAGTTTCTTGTATCACTCATACTATTTACAGATACAGCAAAAGCGGGCAGGAGTGACAACCTTTCTTTTTCGGTTGATTATGCGGATGTGGCTCATTTTGCAGAAAGGCAGATGAAAGAAAAGGAATATAAGCTGATCGAGTCGGCTGCAGAGAATCTCGCAGAGCAGATACTTCTACAATTTCCCCTGATTGATATGATTTCTGTCGAGATCAGGAAACCATGGGCGCCGATCCTGCTGCCTCTGGATCATGTATCCGTAAAGATACAGAGGGGGTGGACAAGGGTGTATCTGTCTGTCGGATCCAATATGGGGGATAAAGAAGAAAATATAGAAAAGGCAGTGCAGGCGCTGCGGGAGGACAGGCGGATCCGTAAGGTAACAGAATCGACACGGATCCAGACAAAACCATATGGGTATACAGAACAGGATGATTTTCTGAACAGTGCCGTCGCGCTGGAGACGATATACCAGCCGGAGGAACTTCTGATGAGGCTTCACCAGATCGAGGAGCAGGGGCACCGGGAGAGGGAAATTCACTGGGGACCACGGACGATCGACCTGGATATTCTCCTGTATGGGGATGCCCTGATCCAGACGGAGAAGCTGGTGATCCCCCACAGAGAGATGCATCTGCGGGATTTTGTCCTCAGACCGCTGGTACAGATCGCACCCTGGGCAGTACATCCGGTATTTCATAAAACAATATATGAGCTTTATCAGGAAAAAGGGGGACAGGATTCATGATTGATTTGTCGGTATCAAGGCAGCAGATCGATGACATTGACAGCCAGATCGTAGCGTTATTTGAAAAAAGAATGCAGGTGGCGAACAAAGTCGCGGAATATAAGCTGCAGACGGGAAAGAAGGTATATGACAGACAGAGAGAAGAGGAAAAGCTGGAAAAACTGTCGGCACTGTCCCATGGAAAATTCAATGAACATGCCGTGAGGGAATTGTTCAGCCAGATCATGTCTATCAGCAGGAAGTACCAGTATGGAATACTGCCGCATACGGAGGACAGTACGAATTTTGTAAAGGCGGATGGTATTGATGCGGATTCCGGCACAAGAGTATACTATTTTGGTGCTCCGGGCTCCCATACCCAGCAGGCGATGGAGGATTTCTTTGTACCGTCAGTACAGGGGATCAGCTGCCAGAGCTTCCGGGGGGTGATGGAGGCGGTGCAGACAGAGGCGGCAGAATACGGCGTCCTGCCCATCGAAAATTCTTCTACAGGAGGGATCACGGCGAATTATGATCTGCTCCTGGATTTTAAGAATGCCATCGTGGGACAGTATGTCATGAAGATCGACCAGTGCCTGGTGGGGCTGCCGGGGACTTCCCTGGAGGAGATCCGCAAGGTGTATTCCCATCCACAGGGGCTGGCACAGTGCAGCATTTATCTGAATGACCATCCGCAGTATACAGGGATTGAATATGATAGTACCGCTGCCGCCGCCAGGAAAGTTGCTGCGGAAGGGGATCCGGCGCAGGCGGCGATCGCCAGCCGCCGTGCGGCAAAGGAGTATGGATTGGCGGTTCTCGCTGACAGCATCCAGCAGGAAAAAAACAACTGTACACGGTTTATCGTGATCGGGTCGAAGAAAATCTATACGCCGGACAGTAATAAGCTGGCGCTTTGTATCGAGCTTCCTCATAAAAGCGGAAGCCTGTACCGGATTTTGTCCCACTTCCTATATAATGACCTGAATATGACGCAGATCGAATCCCGTCCAATCCCGGGGAGAAACTGGGAGTACCGGTTCTTTGTGGATGTGGAGGGAAATCTGGATGATGCGGCAGTCCGGAATGCATTGCGCGGAATCCGGGAGGAAGCGGCATTTTTGCGGGTGCTGGGAAATTTTAAGGCATAGTGTTCACAGATTGACCATAAATTAATCACAGACCATTCAAAAAAATAACAGATTACGCACACATTTTTTCTGTATGATTGAGACAAATCAACAGAAAGGATGTGTGTTTTTTATGAAAAGGATGATGAAACTGGCAGCAGGAGCTGCAGTCTTTGGTATAGTAGCGGGAACGACATTTCAGGGGGTGAACATGGCGGCAGACCATTTGTTCGGTGCAGGCGGGCAGGTGGTACAGGAACAGACAGATTCATCGGCAAAGCTGTCGACAACAAATGTTGTCAATACAGGGGACTCGGGAACAACAGATGTAACCAAGATCGCAGACCAGGTGCTGCCTTCCATCGTAGCGATCGATGTGACTCAGCAGATGACGGGCTATACGCCTTTCGGGAGACAGAGCGGTGAGACGAGCGGCAGCGGTTCCGGCATTATCATTGCAGAGAAGGATGACAAGCTCTATATCGCCACAAACAATCACGTAGTGCAGGATGCGGATGATGTGACGATCCGGTTTGCGGATGACAGTACAGCCAAGGCGGCGATCCGGGGAACGGATTCTTCCCATGACCTTGCGGTAGTGGAAGTCAGCAAAAAGAATTTGTCAGCAAAGACACAGGCGGCGATCAAGATTGCCACAATCGGTGACAGTAGTACCACGAAGGTGGGCGAACAGGCGATCGCTATCGGCAATGCCCTGGGGTATGGGACCAGTGTGACGGTTGGTTATATCAGCGCCAAAGACAGGGAGATCGATATGGAAGACAGCAGCAGTATCAAGCTTCTCCAGACGGATGCCGCCATCAATCCAGGCAACAGCGGCGGTGCCCTGGTAAACAGCAAAGGTGAAGTGATCGGGATCAATTCGTCCAAATTTGCTTCCGAGGAGATCGAGGGAATGGGTTTTGCCATCCCAATGAAGACGGCAGAACCGATCCTGACAAAGCTGATGAACCAGGAGAAGGTATCCGAGGAAGACCAGGCTTACCTGGGGATCAGAGGAAGAGATGTAACGAGTGAGTATGCGGATTATGGCATGCCGGAAGGAATCTATATTGCAGAGGTATCGTCCGGGTCGCCGGCAGAAAAGGCAGGACTGAAAAGAGGCTGTATCATTACAAAGATCAACGATGATGCGGTGAAGACCACAGCACAGCTGCAGGAAAAACTGACCCAGTGCAGGGCTGGCGACAAAGGGACGATCACGGTTCAGATCAATGACGGGGGTGAGTACAGGGAAAAAGAAATAACAGTCACCTTTGGGAAAAAAGAATCCACTTCCCGGTAGCATTTTTTCCACCTTTGTGTTACACTATATTGTATAAACATCTATCAGCAGACCTGCCGGATCCGTGCCTGTCACGGATGGCGGGTTTTCTGATGTTTAGGAGGATAAGAAAAAATGTTTGATATGCAACGACTGGAGGCTGTGGATATACAGGGAGAACCGCCTCTGCATGAGCCGGAGAGGCAGTATTATTATATGAAAAAGTGCCGGGAATGGGCAGTGCGGGAGAAGGAGCGGGCGGGACGCATCCTTACCATGTCGATCCAGACACTGGGCTGTCAGATGAATGCAAAGGACTCGGAAAAGATGACAGCAGTCCTTGCTTATATGGGATATGAGGAGACAGAAGGACCGGTGGCAGATTTCGTTCTCTATAATACCTGTACCGTCAGGGAAAATGCCAACCTTAAAATATATGGACGTCTCGGCTATCTCAAAAATCACAAAAAGAAAAATCCGCATATGAAGATCGCCCTGTGCGGATGCATGATGCAGGAAAAAGATGAGGTAGAGAAGATAAAGAAAAGTTATCCCTTTGTGGATCTTGTTTTTGGCACCCATAATATTTATAAGCTGGCAGAGCTTCTCTACCGGCAGATCCGGTCGGAGCGCCGGGTGGTAGACGTTTGGGATGAGCCGGAGGAAATTGTGGAGGATCTGCCGGGCAGACGAAAATATCCTTTTAAGACCGGGGTCAATATCATGTTTGGCTGCAATAATTTTTGCAGCTACTGCATCGTCCCGTATGTGCGGGGGCGGGAGAGGAGCCGTGAGCCGGAGGAGATCATCCGGGAAATCCGCAGTCTTGTGGAAGACGGTGTGGTGGAGGTCATGCTGCTTGGGCAAAATGTGAATTCTTATGGAAAGACGCTGGATGATCCGGTTTCTTTTGCTGAACTTCTCCGCCGGGTCAATGAAATCCCGGGATTGCAGCGGATCCGATTTATGACATCCCATCCAAAGGATCTGTCAGACGAGCTCATAGAAGCGATGGCAGAGTGTGATAAAGTATGCAGCCATCTGCACCTTCCCCTGCAGTCGGGCAGCACAGAGGTACTGGAGAAAATGAACCGGAGATATACAAAGGAGGGGTATCTTGAACTGGTATCCCGAATCCGCCGGAGGCTTCCGGAGATCTCCCTGACGACAGATATCATTGTGGGATTTCCGGGGGAGACGGAAGAAGATTTTCTGGAGACACTGGATGTTGTGCGCCAGGTCCGCTATGACAGTGCCTATACATTTATCTATTCGAAGCGAAGTGGAACCCCGGCAGCAGCGATGGAAGACCAGGTGCCGGAGGACGTGGTGAAGGAACGCTTCTCCCGTCTGCTTGGGGAGATCCAGGGCATCTCGGCAGAGATCACGGACAGCAGGGTGGGGCAGACCGTGCCGGTGCTGATGGAAGAGGTAAATGAGCAGGACGGATCGCTGATCACCGGGAGGCTTTCCAATAATGCAGTTGTCCACTGCAGGGCGGATGTATCGCAGATCGGTAAGATTCTGCCAGTGAAGCTGACGGAGAGCCGGGGATTTTATTATATGGGGGAGATACAGAAATAAGATTAAAAAAGCGCCGGATCACGGCGCTTTTTGTGGTTCTGGATATTCTTTTTCAAATGTTTCTACGCTTACTTTTTTCATCACGACAGGTGCCAGCGGGGCGTCGTTCCAGTCCGTGCCACAGGCGGCGATCTTATCTACGATATCCATCCCCTCTGTAACCTTTCCGAATGCCGCATAGGAACCGTCGAGATGCGGTGAATCCTTATGCATAATAAAAAACTGGGAGCCGGCGGAGTCTGGATCCTGGGCACGTGCCATGGAAAGTACGCCGGCGCTGTGTTTCAGGGAATTCGGGAAGCCATTGGCAGAGAATTCTCCCGGTATACAGTAGCCGGGACCTCCGGTACCATTTCCGTCCGGGTCCCCGCCCTGGATCATGAAACCTTCAATGATGCGGTGGAAGGTCAGACCGTCATAAAAGCCTTTGTTTACCAGAGAGATAAAATTATTTACAGTGTTGGGGGCGGTTTCCGGATACAGTTCGATCTGGATCCTGTCGCCGCGGTCCATCTCAATCGTCACAATTGGATTTTCATTTGCCATTTTTCGAGTTTCCTTTCTGCTGATTTTTCAAATTATGTCCTTTATTGTAAAACATTTTCAGATATTATGCAAGAAAAGAATGGCTGCTGTCGAAAAACGAAGATAACTATTGCCCGTTTGCGCTGTATCTTTGACAAAAACTGCACCGCTTCCTTTATATAATGGATTCATAAAAAGAAGGGATACAAAATGAAGATTTATCTGGATGTGTTTTTTCTTGTGAATGCAGGGATGAATTTTGCTGTTTTTATGATGGAAAGCTTTTTTCAGAGGAGACGGATCCGTCTGCCCCGCCTGCTTGGGGCATCTGCACTGGGAGCGCTTTTTGCTGTTCTGTTTCTGATAAGCGGGATCCATCGCTGCCTCATCCTCTCTATCCTGATCTATGCTGCCGTCAGCGCCATACTGGTGAGGCTGGCTTTTGGAAAGACAACAGTACGTGCCTTTGCAGGGAATTTTGTCCTGTATTATGCTGCCTCATTTATTTTGTCAGGAATCCTGCAGTATCTGCAGGGGATGCTGGGTATCCAGGGGAGCATGGTCCTTATCCCTGCCGGGACGGGAGGGGCATTATACCTTTTGTACCGTATCCTTCCCTCTGTGAATAAACAGATCGAGAGAAATGGGTCATACATACCGGTCCGCCTCTGGTATGGGGGGCGGAATGTACAGGGGAGAGGGCTGCTGGATACTGGGAATCAGCTGTCTGAACCGTTCAGCGGGGAACCAGTGGTGATTGGTGACCTTGATTTTGTAAACCCTCTTTTTGAAAAGGAAGCACCGGTTTTTCGCTGTATACCCTATCATGCCATCGGGACGGAGCACGGGACGCTCCGGGCGTTTCAGGCAGAATACCTGGAACTGCAGAGTGATGGCAGGATCTGGAAAAAGAGAGAGAGACCCTGGGTTGCGCTTTATGAGAATCCCGTGTCGGCAGATGGAGAATATGAAATGATCCTTCATCCGGAGCTGGCACAGCAGATATTGCACTAGTATTTATTGAGTCAGGAGGAAAACGAATATGTTACTACGGATTTCAATGCCTAATCGGTTTCAGTTTCGCATGATGCCGGACTGGAGAAATATTTTCTTTCATTCCGGCGGGGACATTCACTATATTGGGGGGGCAGAGATCCTGCCGGCACCGCTTGATTCGGAAGAAGAGGCGGCCTGTATTGAATGTCTGGTGGATGAGGATAACGATGCGGCACGCAATACACTGGTGGAACACAATCTCCGTCTGGTGGTGTACATAGCAAAGAAGTTTGACAATACCGGTGTGGGGGTGGAGGATCTGATCTCCATTGGGACGATCGGGCTGATGAAGGCGATCAATACGTTTAATCCTGCGAAAAATATCAAGCTTGCCACGTATGCTTCCCGGTGCATTGAGAATGAGATTCTTATGTATCTGCGCCGCAACAATAAGACGAAGATGGAAGTGTCCATCGATGAACCACTGAATGTGGACTGGGATGGCAATGAGCTGCTGCTCTCCGATATCCTTGGTACCAGTGAGGATATTATATATAAAGACATTGAAAGGGAGGTGGACCGAAAACTGTTACGGAAGGCACTGGAGACGCTCTCGGAGAGGGAGCGTACCATTATCTGCCTGCGTTTCGGGCTGGGAGATATACAGGGAAAAGAACTGACACAAAAGGAGGTGGCGGACCAGCTCGGTATTTCCCAGAGTTATATCTCACGTCTGGAAAAAAAGATCATGAAACGTCTGAAAAAAGAGATCCTCCGTCTGGAGGGACGTTGAGGTACAGAAACAGGTAATTGACAAAAACTGCCGTCTGCAAAGGTGGACGGCAGTTTTTGCTGTCAGCCTGACGGCGTCCGTCTGATTTTGTAAAACTTATTCCAGATGGTTTTTCATCGTGTTCAGTGCATTTTTTTCCAGCCGGGATACCTGTGCCTGGGAGATGTGGATCTCTTCTGCTACCTCCATCTGGGTTTTGCCCTGAAAATAGCGGAGGTTGATAATATGGTTTTCGCGCTCTGGCAGCGTTTCCATGGCATCTTTCAGAGACAGGTGTTCTACCCAGTTTGTCTCCTTATTCTTTTTGTCACTGATCTGATCCATGATATAAAGAGTATCCCCGCCCTCGGAGTAGACTGGTTCGTACAGGGATACCGGACTCTGGATGGCATCCAGCGCAAAGGCAATATCCTCAGGCGGGACATTGATGACCTTTGAGATTTCCTCCAGAGTAGGTTCTTTTTCCTGGTTTTTCATCAGCGCCTCCTTGGCATAGATCGCTTTGTATGCTGTGTCACGAAGAGAGCGGCTGACGCGGATGGCGCTGTTATCACGCAGATACCGGCGCACTTCTCCTATGATCATAGGTACGGCGTAAGTGGAAAATTTTACTTCCTGGGTTACGTCGAAGTTGTCAATGGCTTTGATGAGACCGATGCAGCCGATCTGGAAGAGATCGTCGATATTTTCATTGCTGTTATTGAAACGCTGTATGATGCTCAGAACCAGACGGAGATTCCCTTTGATATAAGTTTCTCTGGCTTTTTTGTCACCCTGTTGTATTTTTTTGAATAATTCATCTTTTTCATCATTGGAGAGTAGTGGCAGTTTGCTTGTATTGATTCCGCATATTTCAACTTTGTACTGAGCCATGATATCCTCCATTCTGAAGCGGCAGTGCGATTTTCTGCGCTGTCCTTCCCGTGTAATACATATCATTGACAACTGAGTCACGATTTATGCGCAGATGGATAGAATAATAGCAAGAGAAAATTGAGTGGGCGATTACAATGAGGATCTGTGACCTGAGGGAAAAAGAAGTGATCAATGTTTGTGACGGCGAACGCCTCGGTTTTGTGGAAGATGTGGAATTTGACCTGTGTACAGCCAGGATTACCCATATTATCGTGCCGGGACCATGTAAATTTTTTGGTGTACTGGGAAGAGAGGAGGAATATGTGATCGAGCTCTGCCATATTTGTAAGATCGGATGCGACCTGATCCTGGTGGAAGTGGATCTGGAAAAGGTACGGAGGAAATGCAGGGAAAAATGTTGTACATAAAGTCTTTACTTTCACAGGAAAATAACGTATACTGTTTTTACAGATTATTGTTTCAGATAGGAGAGAAAACGTATGAAATGTCCCTTTTGTGGTGAAGAAAATACCAAAGTAATAGATTCCAGACCGGCAGACGACAACAGCTCGATCCGCAGACGACGTAAATGTGAGAAATGTGGTAAGCGGTTTACTACCTATGAAAAACTGGAGACGATCCCTCTTGTGATCATTAAAAAAGATGAGGCAAGAGAACCCTATGACCGGTCCAAGATTGAGAGAGGTGTATTCCGCTCCTGTATCAAGAGACCGATTTCCGTGGATCAGATCAACGCCCTGGTGGACAGCGTGGAGAGTGCGGTGTTCAATCTGGGTGAAAAAGAAGTGCCCAGCAGCCAGATCGGTGAGATCCTGATGGATAAACTGCAGGAACTGGATCCGGTCGCCTATGTGCGTTTTGCCTCGGTATACCGGGAATTTAAAGACGTCAATACCTTTATGGATGAGATCAAGAAACTGCTGGATAAGCAGTCGGAATAAGGAAGTTGTCCAATAAGGTGTATGGGAGCGGCGGAGTCCTCCCTTTTTTGCCCTGATATCACCTCCCGAAAAATATTATTTCTTCTTCTTGCATCTTCCGGGAGGTTATGGTATGTTTATAACCATAGATTGATCCTCGTAAGAGGAGGGCGTATGTATAGTAACGTATATGGAGCGGATGTCTATGGCATGGATGCCAGGGTGATCCGCATCGAGGCAGACGTCAGCGACGGGCTGCCTGTTTTTGATATGGTGGGATTTCTTGCCTCTGCGGTGAAGGAGGCAAGGGAGCGCGTCCGCATCGCGGTGCGCAATATGGGGATCCGGTTTCCGGCAAAAAGGATCACCATCAATCTGTCCCCGGCAAATCTGCGCAAAGAGGGGACTTCTTTTGATCTGCCGATCGCAATTTCCCTGCTCAGTGCCTTTGGGCACCTGTCCGATGATCTTACCCGTGATACGATGCTGATCGGAGAACTGGGACTGGACGGAAGCGTCCGGGGAGTCCGGGGTGTTCTGGCGATGATCCTGGAGGGGAGGAAACAGGGGATCCGCCGTTTCATTGTACCGGGAGAAAATGCGTCAGAGGGTGCGGTACTGGAAGATGTAAAAGTTTTTGGCGTGGGCAGCCTGTATGAGGTTATGGGGTTTCTGCGGGGAGAGATCTGTCTCTCACCAGAGACTCTTTCTTTTGCTGCCTTTTGTGGGCGTGACAGCGGGGAACCGGATTTTTCAGAAGTAAATGGAAATGTCCATCTCAAGAGGGCAGCGGAGATTGCCGTGAGCGGAAGGCATAATCTGCTGATGATCGGACCACCCGGCTCCGGCAAGACAATGCTGGCGAAACGGATCCCTGCCATAATGCCAGAGATGGATCTCCAGGAGAGTCTGGAGGTCACCCGTCTGTACAGTATCCGGGGGATGCTGTCCCCGGAGATGCCGGTAGTAGTCAGAAGACCGTTCCGGGCGCCGCACCATACAGTGACGGCAGCGGCGCTTACCGGGGGCGGCAGGATTCCCATGCCGGGAGAGATCAGTCTTGCTTCCAAGGGCGTACTGTTTCTGGATGAGCTGACAGAGTTTGCAAGGGGAACACTGGAGGTGCTGCGCCAGCCGCTGGAAGAACAGAAGGTTACCGTTTCGCGGGTAGGATATTCCGAAGAGTATCCGTCAGACTGCATGTTTGTGGCGGCGATGAATCCCTGTCACTGCGGGTATTATCCAGACAGGGACAAATGCCGCTGTACGCTGAGTGAGATCCACCGCTATCTGGGGAAGGTCAGTGAACCTCTCCTGGACCGTATGGATATCTGCGTAGAGACTGGCGCGCCTGAATTCCACCTGTATGAGGAGAGTGCAGAGAGTTCTGCACAAATCCGGGAGCGGGTGCAGCGCACCACAGATATCCAGAAAAAACGGTATCAGAAAGAGGATTTTTCTTACAACAGCCAGCTGCCGCAAAAGACACTGGCAAAATACTGCCCTCTGGCGAAGAGCGAGAAAGAGTATCTGGAAGACTTTTTCCGCGCCGAGGCGTGCAGTGCCAGAAAGATCGCCAGGATCCTGAAGGTTGCGCGTACTATTGCGGATATGGAAGGATCGGAACAGATCCAGGCACCACATATTACGGAGGCGGTCTGTCTGCGCAGCATTGACAGAAAATACTGGGGTGGTGAACTGCGATGAGTGGACAGGGGAAATATGATACATCAGTCTGTGGGCAGGAGTCGTGGTATCTGTACTGGCTCGCTGGTGTGCCGGGGATCGGCATGCGCACGATGCAAAAACTGATGGGGCATTTTGGCAGGGCGTCCCGGGTATATCAGGCATCCTGCGAAGAACTGCAGCAGGTATCGGGGATAACGCCCTCATTGATCGAACAGATCACCAGCCGGGAGGGCAGGGATCAGTCCCGTCAGAGCTGGTCTGCCCTTTCACAGAGAGGGATCCGGTATGTTTCCTTTTATGGTGACGATTATCCGGAAAGGCTGCAGAAGATTTTTGATCCGCCGGTACATCTGTATGTGAGAGGCGGACTGCCGGATCCGTCCCGGCGGTCGATCGGGATTGTGGGAGCGAGGAACTGCACGTTATACGGGAGGGATATGGCGCGTCTTTTTGGATATCGTCTCGCCGGGGCGGGGGTCCAGGTGATCAGCGGAATGGCAAAGGGAGTGGATGGATGGGCACACCAGGGAGCGCTGGAGAGCGGGGGCGACACATTTGCTGTCCTTGGCTGCGGGGTAGATGTCTGTTATCCTGCCATCCACTGCAGATTGTATGAGAGCATCCGGCTGAGAGGAGGCATTTTGTCAGAACTGCCTGTGGGGACGAAAGCGAGACCGGGGTTTTTTCCTATGCGTAACCGGATCATCAGCGCTCTTTCGGACGGTATCCTTGTGGTGGAGGCGAGAGAGAGGAGCGGTTCCCTGATCACGGCAGATGCGGCGCTGGATCAGGGGAAGGATGTGTTTGTGATTCCAGGCAGGATCGGGGATGAACTAAGCGTAGGATGCAACCGCCTGATCCGCCAGGGAGCAGTTCCCGTGCTGTCGCCGTCGGATATCCTGGAATATTACGGGCTGGCGCAGACAGAAGAAGATTCCGGGGAAGACCTTTTGTCATGGAAGAGGGAGATTCTGCATATGTTATCAAAACAGCCGGTTTCACTGACAGAGATGGAACTGCAGACGGGAGCAGACCGGACAGAACTTCTGAGGCAGCTTATTAAATGGAAGAAACAGGGGAGGGTCAGAGAAATTTCCCGGGGATATTTTTCTTTGTCCTGAGCATCACAAAGGCGTCTTCGGATTAAAAAATTTAGATAAAATTAATATTTTTCTTGAAAGTCAAAAAAAAATGGTGTATGCTGATTGATGTTGCAAGCCTGACGGTGGCGGATCAGGGGGACTTTGTGCCGCCAGGTAAATAAACAAATAAAGGGAGCGGTAGCATGGCTAAAAATCTGATAATTGTAGAATCACCTGCCAAGTCCAAGACGATAAAGAAGTTTCTTGGAAAAAATTATGAGGTAGTGGCTTCTAACGGGCATGTGAGGGATATGCCGAAAAGCCAGATGGGGATTGACTTTGAAAATGATTTTGAACCGCATTATATCACGATACGGGGGAAGGGCGAGCTGCTTGCCGGACTTCGCAAGGAAGTGAAAAAGGCAGACAGGGTATTTCTTGCGACGGACCCGGACCGGGAGGGGGAGGCGATCTCCTGGCATCTTTGCCAGGCGCTAAAGCTGGATCCCAGTAAGACAAGCCGGATCACATTTAATGAGATAACGAAAAATGCGGTGAGGCAGTCGCTGAAACAGTCCAGGGATATTGATATGGATCTGGTGGACGCCCAGCAGGCGAGGCGCGTACTGGACCGCATGGTGGGATATTCCATCAGTCCGCTGCTCTGGCAGAAGGTAAAGAGAGGGCTGAGTGCAGGGCGCGTGCAGTCAGTGGCGCTGCGGATCATAGCGGACCGGGAAGCACAGATCGATGCTTTTATACCGAAGGAATACTGGACACTGGAGGCACAATTTGCCGTAAAAGGGGTAAAAAAGCCATTGGTGGCAAAATATTATGGAAATCCGGAAAAGAAGGAGATCACATCCAGGGAGGAAATACAGAAGATCATGGAAGATCTGAAGGATGCGGAGTACCAGATCTCGGATATCCGCAAGAGTGAGAGAGTCAAGAGACCACCACTGCCATTTACCACTTCCACGCTGCAGCAGGAATGCGCCAAACACTTAAATTTTGCGACGAGGAAGACGATGCAGGTCGCCCAGCAGCTGTATGAGGGGATCAAGGTAAAGGGACACGGGACGATCGGTCTGATCACTTATCTGAGAACGGATTCCACCCGTATTTCCGAGGAAGCGGATCAGGCATGTAAGGCTTTTATCGCAGATAACTATGGTGCGGAGAATGTGATCGAAGGAACAAATGCGGCGAAAGACAAAAAGAAGATCCAGGATGCCCATGAGGCGATCCGTCCCACATATACCGAACTGACGCCGGCACAGATCAAAGATTCCCTGAGCAGGGACCAGTTCCGGCTCTACCAGCTGATCTGGAAACGTTTTGTGGCGAGCCGGATGCATTCAGCAAAATATGAGACCACATCGGTGAAGATTGATGGCAATGGACACCGTTTTACGAGTTCCGGCTCCCGGCTGGTCGTACCTGGATTTATGACAGTATATCAGCAGGATGATGATAAAGAGGAGGCAAACGCCGTTCTTGCCAGGGTCAGGGCAGAATCTGTGCTGTCTCTCGATGACTTAAAGGAGGAACAGCACTTTACACAGCCTCCGGCACATTATACAGAGGCGTCTCTTGTAAAAGCGTTAGAAGAGCTTGGTATCGGGCGCCCCAGCACATATGCGCCGACGATATCAACCCTGATCTCCAGGCGGTATGTGGCGAAGGAGAAGAAAAATCTGTATCTGTCGGAGCTGGGCGATATCGTCAATGAAATTATGGTCAGTGCGTTTCCGAGCATTGTGGATGTCAACTTTACGGCAACGATGGAGGCCCTGCTGGATGGTGTGGCGGACGGATCAGTGGAATGGAAGACTATCATACGGAATTTTTACCCGGATCTGGAACAGGCGGTGAACCAGGCAGAGGAGGCGCTGGAGAAGATTGAGATCGAGGATGAAGTGACCGATGAGATCTGTGAGCACTGCGGGCGCAATATGGTGATCAAATATGGTCCGCACGGGAAGTTTCTGGCGTGCCCGGGATTCCCGGACTGCCGCAATACAAAGCCGTATTATGAAAAGATCGGTGTATCGTGCCCGAAGTGTGGAGGCGACATCGTGATCCGGAAGACACAGAAGGGCCGGCGGTATTATGGCTGTATCAATAACCCAGAATGTGATCTGATGACATGGCAGAAGCCATCCCCGGAAAAATGCCCGGATTGCGGCGGTATGCTGCTGGAAAAGGGGAATAAACTGGTGTGTGCTGACCCCGCCTGTGGGTACCTGTCAGAAAAACCCAAGAGTTAATACTTGTCAACAGCTTGACTTTATGGTAGAATTGTTTCATGAGGCTGCTAGGAGGATGCGATGAGTGTTGAACTTTTAGACAAGACCCGTAAGATAAACCGGCTTCTGAATGACAAGCGGTCATCCAAGGTTGCTTTTGCGGATATCTGTCAGGTTCTTGGACAGCTGATGGGTTCCCATGCCTATATCATCAGCGGCAAAGGCAAGATGCTGGGGACATATGTAACCGATCCCGAAGGATCGATAAAAGGGTTTCAGGATAAGCGGGGCAGTTATATTGAGACGAAACTGAATGATCGTTTTCTGACTGTGCTGTCGACGAAGGAAAACGTTAATCTTGAGGTGCTGGGGTTTCCTGGTGATGAGATTGGCGGTTATGAAGCCCTGATCACACCCATCAGTATTTCCGGCGAACGGCTGGGAACATTGTTTTTGTATCGCAGGGGAGAGCCTTACAGCATTGAGGATATTATTTTAAGTGAATATAGTACAACTGTAGTCGGATTGGAAATAATGAGGGCAGTTCAGGAGGAGTCGGACCAGGAAGAGCATAAGAAGAAAAATTTTTCTTCTGCGCTGACCACACTCACTCCGCTGGAACAAAAGGCAGTGACTTATGTGATCCACGAACTTGGCGGTGAAGCCGGGACGCTTGTCACTAGTAAGCTTGCTGCGAAGATTGGCATCACAAGGACGGTGATCGTGAATGCTCTCAGAAAACTGGAGAGCGCCGGATTGATCAAGACAAAGTCTTCCGGTATGAAAGGGACACATATCGAGATTCTCAATGATATTGTGTATACAGAGTTTGACAGTTACTACAGGGAAAAATGGAATGGATAAACGCAAATGGAGTTGTGAACAGGATTCATAAATCTTTTTGCGTTTTCTGTAGAATATTTTAGATTCAGGTGAGACAGAAGGGAAGTGAAGTTGTGGTTTTATCGAATGCATATAATTATATTAATGTGCTGGATAAGGCGGCAGATGCCAGCTGGACCCGTAACGATGTACTGGCAAATAACATTGCCAATGCGGATACGCCGGGGTATAAACGCAAAGATGTTCAGTTTGAGACATATCTTTCCAATGCTGTGGCAGGGACGGATACGCTGGATGAGACAGTGGCGAATATCGATCTGAGCACACTGGAAGCTACTACCTATACCGAACAGGCGGGACTCAGCTACCGCATGGATGGCAATAATGTGGACATTTCTACCGAGAATGTTGAACTGGCAAAAAACCAGTTAAAATATTACACGCTGATGAGTTCGATCAGTGATGAATTTTCGCGTCTGAAAGTGGCATTGAAGACTACATAAACAGACCGGTGAATCAATAATACTATTTAAAGGGGGAACGACAAATGTCAGTGTTTGGAGCTATGGATGTGAGCGCGACTGGTATGACGGCGCAGCAGACCCGCATGGATACCATTTCCCAGAATATTGCGAATGTCAATACGACAAGGGATGGAAATGGCAATGTATATAGAAGAAAGACGGTCCTGTTTGAAGAGAAGAGCTATCCAACGTTCAGTGAGACACTTGGTATGGCAAACGGGCATATCGGCAAGGGGGTAAAGGTGTCAAGGATCGTGGAAGATCCATCCGAGGGAAATATGGTTTATGACCCGTCCCATCCGGATGCCAATGAGGATGGATATGTCACATATCCCAATGTAAATACGGTGACAGAAATGACCAATATGATCGATGCCACCCGTGCTTTTGAGGCAAATGTAACAGTTTTGAATTCGACAAAGGGCATGGCGATGCGGGCTTTGAACATCGGGCAGGCATAAAGAGGGAGGCTTAACATAACATGGATTTGACGAGTTTATCCGCCATAAATGGTCTGGAGGGTGTCAGCAGGTATCCGACGGTAAATCCTTTTCAGGAGGATACGGCAGATGGCACAGTGAGCTTTGACAGTGTGCTGAATTCGGCAATGAAACTGGTGCGACAGACAGAAAATTATTCGAATGCGGCGGAAGTGGAGGAGATCCGGTATGCAACAGGAGAATCGGACAGCCTTCACGATCTGTTGATCGCACAGCAGAAGGCGAATGTATCTCTGCAGTATACCGTTGCTGTAAAAAATACAGCAGTGGAGGCATATCGGACATTGATGAATATGCAGTTCTAGATAAGGACATGAGAAAATGTAGCTTTAGGGAGCGATGTAGCTTATGATGGACCAGTTGATAGCGATCAAGGATAAGATCCTGGAATTTTGGAATAAATATACGACGAAGCAGAAAACCGTAATTATTTGTGTAGTGCTGGCGATTTTCTTTGCTTTGGTTTTGCTTAGCTATTTTCTCACCAGACCGGTTTATACGCAGCTGGTCACCCTCAGTGGTGATGCGGCTTCTGAGTTTGATGAGCAGCTTGAAGGAGAAGGGATAAAATTTAAGAAGGAATCAAACAGCAATGGAAGTACGGTGTTCAGCGTAGAGCAGTCAGCGTATTCAGATGCTGTTCTTCTTATGGGTAAAAACAAGATTTCTTCGGACGAGGGCATGACATGGGAGGATGCGCTGGACAATAGTATGGTGGATTCTTCGGAGCAGAGACAGACAAAGGCAACCCTTGCCATGCAGTCTTCCATCCGGCAGGGTCTGATGAACTTTGACGGCGTGGAGGATGCCACTGTATATATTAACCGTCCGATCGATGACGGTACGATCTATAGTGAGAAAAAGGAAACCTCTGTCAGTGCGGCGCTGAAACTGGCAAAGTCGACCGAGATAAAAGCGGAGACGGCTTCGGCGCTCGCCCAGTATCTGGCCAATGCCGTCGGCAATGCCACGACAGACAATATTGTCCTCACTGACACAACAGGAACCCTCCTGTACGGTGCCAAGGAAGAGAATGCACTGGGGGGTGCGATCACCAGCAATGCAGAATTCCAGACAAAACTGCGCAACCAGTTTGTGAAAAATACGAGTGAAATGCTGATGAAAGCCGGTTACGATGACGTCCAGATCGGAAGTGCCAATATCCGGTTGAATATGGATGAGGTAACAGAACTGATCAAGACCTATACGGCGAATGAGGGGCAGGATCAGGGTCTGTATTCCCATTCCTATAATTATAAATCGACAGGGACGTCCGGTGCCGGCGGGATTCCGGGGACGGACAGCAACGGTGATGTAACGGACAATATGCTGCAGGGCAGTGGGACGACCAATACAGAGACAGTACTGGACAAGTACGATTACCTGCCCAATGAGACTGTGCAGAACATCAAGCGCGAAGTGGGGGCGGTCATCCCGGAAGAATCCTCAATCGCGATCGTACTGACACAGTATAATGTAGTGAAAGAAGAAAGCCTGGAGGAGCAGGGACTTCTGGATGACGTCTCTTTTGAGGAATATGTGGCACAGAACAGTGCCGTGACGGATCTGGAGACACCGGAGGAGTTGGTGCAGCTGGTTGCTGCTGCCACGGGTATCGCAAATAACAATATTACGATCCAGGTGAAACAAAAGCCGGTATATGAAGCGGCAGAAGAGGGTTCCTTTAGTGATAATGTTACAAATTATCTTATGATCCTGCTTACGGTACTGATCGCCGGACTGCTTGTCTTTGTCATTATCCGCGGTACATCCCCGGTAGAAGTGACAGAGCTGGAGCCGGAACTGTCAGTGGAGGATCTGCTGGCTACGACCCAGGAATCGGAAAAGAGTCTGGAAGAGATTGAAATGGGTGATAAATCAGAAACAAGAGTCATGATAGAACGGTTTGTGGATGAGAATCCGGAAGCGGTGGCACTCCTGCTTCGTAACTGGATCAACGAAGACTGGGGAGGTGTATAAATGGCAGGCAGTAATGTATCAGAACTGGACGGGATTCAGAAGGCGGCTACGCTTCTGATCACGCTGGGACCGGAAAAAGCGTCCGAGATTTTTAAACATCTGAAAGAAGATGAGATTGAACAGCTGACATTGGAGATCGCCAATACGAGAAGTGTATCGCCGGCACAGAAAGAGAAGGTCATGGATGAATTCTATGAGGTCTGTCTGGCACAGCAGTATATCGCAGAGGGCGGTATTGGATATGCCAAAGATCTTTTGCAGAAGGCACTGGGACCAGATAAGGCAAACGAAGTCCTGGGCAAGCTGACGGCATCACTGCAGGTGCGTCCGTTTGAGTTTATCCGCAAGACGGAGGCGTCCCAGATCCTCAACTTTATCCAGGATGAGCATCCACAGACGATCGCTCTGATCCTTTCTTACCTGTCACCCCAGCAGGCGGCGGGTATCATTAGTTCCCTGACACCGGATAAGCAGACGGATGTGGCAAAACGTATCGCTACCATGGACCGTACGTCGCCGGATGTCATCAAGGAAGTGGAAAACATACTGGAACAGAAGCTGGCTTCTCTGGTGAGCCAGGATTACACGATCGTCGGTGGTGTGGATTCTGTTGTCGAAGTGCTGAATACGGTAGATCGTGGAACAGAGAAGCATATTATGGAAAATCTGGAGATCGAGGAACCGGAACTTGCCGACGAGATCCGCAAAAAGATGTTTGTGTTCGAGGATATTCTTATGCTGGACGACCGCTCGATCCAGCGCGTGCTGCGTGAGGTGGAGAACGGCGAGCTTGCCGTCGCCCTCAAAAATGCAAACGAGGATGTGCAGACGGCGATTTTCAACAATATGTCTACACGTCTTGCTGACATGATCCGTGAGGATATGGAATATATGGGTCCGGTCCGCCTGAAAGACGTAGAAGAGGCACAGCAGAAGATCGTAAATGTGATCCGCCGACTGGAAGATTCTGCCGAGATTGTTATTTCCCGTGGTGGAGGTGACGAGATCATTGTCTAATCTGATCAAATACCCCTTTGTCAATATGCAAGGGAAGGAAACGGTCGTCATCAGTTATGAAGAAAAAGATGCTTTCGTGCCTCTCAAAGAAAGTACCAGGACGGTTCTGGCTGGGGAAGAGGAGATCAAAGGAAAGCAGAAAGAAGCACCAAAGCCTGATAAAGAAGAGAATGATAGACTGGCAGAGGAGGCGAAGCAGCAGGCAGAATGGATTTTGTCGGAGGCGAGGGAGCAGGCTGCCAGGATACAGGAAGAGGCAGAAGAAGGCGCAGAGCTGGTGCGCCAGACTGCCCGGGAAGAGGGCAGGAATTCAGGACGTGAAGAAGGTCTTGCCATGGCGGAGGAAGAGATTGGCAGGATCCGGGCAGAGCTGGAGGAGTCACGCCGTTCCATGGAACAGGAGCACAGGCAGATGGTCTCGGAGATGGAGACACAGTATGTCGGGGTTTTGTGCGATCTGGTGAAGAAGCTGACCGGTGTTCTGATAAACGATAAAAAGGATGTTCTGCTGCATCTGATCCGTAGCAGCATCTCTGATCTGAAGCCGTCCGGTCATTATACACTCAGAGTATCACCGGAGGATCTGACACTGGTGGAAAACCATCTGGATGAGATACAGATGGACATGGAGTCCGGAATATCTCTTGATGTCAGGGAGGAAAAGGGACTTGAAAAAAATGAGTGTATCATCGAGACAGATACGCAGATGGTGGATTGCGGGTTCCGGACACAGCTTGGTAATCTGATCACCACACTTCATATGCTGGCCTGATAGCCGGAAAACAGTATGATAGCTGAAGGAATGATATCATGATTCCAATCAATTTTGACAAATATGAGAAACTGGCGGAGAGAAGTTATGTCTGTCAGCTGGGCAAGGTTGCGAAGGTAGTCGGTCTGACGATCGAATCCATCGGACCGGAGGCTAAGCTGAATGACCTCTGCCTGATTAAATCGGATACAAGAGAAGAACCTGTCAAAGCGGAGGTTGTAGGTTTCCGTGATGACAGGGTTCTTTTGATGCCATATGATGATGTAGAAGGCGTGAGTCTGGGGAGCTGGGTGAGAAATACCGGATCTCCGCTGCAGGTATCCGCATCGGATGATCTGCTGGGGCGGACGCTGGGCGGTACCGGGGAGCCTATTGACCATATGGAGCTGTCAGGAGGAAGCAGGTCTTATTCTGTTGAGGCAGCGGCACCGGATCCACTGACCAGACAGATGATCGAGGACGCCCTGCCGCTGGGGGTAAAGGCGGTAGACGGACTGATCACTGTGGGGAAGGGGCAGCGGATTGGCATCTTTGCCGGCAGCGGGGTAGGGAAGAGCACCCTGATGGGGATGTTTGCCCGGAATACAAAGGCGGACATCAATGTCATCGCCCTGATCGGAGAGCGGGGACGTGAGGTCCGCGAATTTATCGAACGGGACCTGGGACCGGAGGGAATGAAACGTTCCGTGGTTGTTGTGGCAACTTCGGATAAGCCGGCGCTGATCCGCAGCAAGGCGGCGAAGACAGCGACGGCACTGGCAGAATATTTCCGGGATCAGGGCAAGGATGTGCTTCTGATGATGGATAATCTGACCCGTTTCTGCATGGCACAGAGAGAGATCGGTCTCGCTTCCGGCGAGCCGCCGGTATCCAGGGGATATCCGCCCAGTGTGTATTCAGAAATGCCCAAGCTTTTAGAGCGGGCAGGCAATACGGACAAAGGATCGATCACCGGATTGTATGCCGTACTGGTAGACGGCGATGATTTCAATGAACCGATCTCGGATACAGCGAGAGGTATTCTGGACGGACATATTGTTTTGTCACGAAGCATGGCACAGCATAATCATTATCCTGCCATTGATGTACTGCAGAGCATTTCCAGGGTTATGAGTGCTGTGGCAGATGAGGAACATAAAGCAGTTGCCGGTCAGATAAAGGATGTACTGGCAACGTACCAGGAGGCGGAGGATCTGATCAATATCGGAGCCTACAAGGCAGGGTCAAACAGCAAGATTGATTTTGCCATTGAAAAGATCGATGCCATCAACTCCTTTTTGCAGCAGGGAGTGAGTGAAAAATTTTTATTTGATGATATCGTGGAGCAGATGAAAGGAATCTTTGAAGAAGAACCGGAGATGGAATAGGGGCTGACGACAGATGGCAAAGTTCATTTTTTCTATGCAGAACCTGCTTACGATGAAGGAAAAACTGGAGGAGCAGGAAAAAAATAATTACAGTCAGGCAAATCTGCGTCTTATGGAGGCAGAGGAGGAGCTGCAGAGATTACAGGACAGACTGTTGGAGGCACAGGAGGAGCTTCGTGCCGAGATGGCATCTGCACTGAATGTCCGCATGATCCGGAGAAGGGAAAATGCGGTAGAGATCATCCGGATGTATGTCCGGCAGCAGGAGCTGGTGGTTATCCGGTGCCAGAAGGAACTGGAGATTGCCAGACAGCGTCTGAATGAGGCGATGAAAGAGCGCAAGACGTATGAGAAACTGAGAGAAAGGGCATTTGAAGAATTTTGTCTGGAAGAAAACAGAAAAGAACAAAAAGAAGTAGATGAGCTGGTAAGCTACCGTTATGGTGTCGGTGCCAGTGAGGCGTAATACAGGAAAGGATGGTTGAATATGGCAAAAAAAGATAAGGACAGGGAAAACCAGGAGCTGAACGAGGAAGAAAGCGCAGGCAGTAAGATCGTAACTGTGCTGATCGTGCTCGTGATCATACTGATATGGCTGGGGATCTTTGGCGTACTTGTAAAGCTGAATGTAGGGAATTTCGGAAGTGATGTTCTCTATCCTGTACTGAAGGATGTACCGGTACTGAACTGGATCCTGCCGGAGGTTGAGGGCGATGATGCCAAAACGTCCAAAGAATACGACAATCTGACGGAGGCAAATGCCAGGATCCGGCAGCTGGAGAGCCAGCTTGCCGCGACAAGCAGCTCGGACAGTGCAAACAGCAGTGAGATCGAAGAACTGAAAGCAGAGAATAAACGTCTGAAAAAATTTGAGGAAAATCAGGCGGCTTTTGCCCAGAGGGTAAAGAAATTTGATGAAAATGTTGTCTATAACAGTAAGGCACCGGATACCGAAGAGTACAAAACATATTATGAAGAGATCCAGCCGGATAATGCCGCTTCGATTTACCGTGAGGTAGTTAAGAATTTTGAGTATACCCAGGAGATCAAAGATCAGGCGGAGACCTATGGCAAGATGACGCCGGAGAGTGCGGCGGCGATTCTGTCCGAGATGTCCAATGACCTGACGCTGGTGGCAAGTATCATGGACAGTATGCAGGCGTCCAAAAGTGCGGCGATCCTGCAGGCAATGGAGCCGACTGTGGCGGCACAGGTTACGACGAAGATGACGTCGATGAAGAAATAGGTAAGAGAGTTCTTCTTAAGAAAAAGAGGGGAACTGTCGATATATACTCCGTAGGAGATTTTTAAGAGGAAAGGAGGAAAAAGGATGACAACACAGGGAATATCCCTTGTAACCTCAAAAGCATCGGAAAAGATGACAGTCAGGAATGCCAGAAAAAGTGATTCAACATTTGACAGTCTTATGACAGACCGGGCTTCTAAGGCGGATGTATCACAACAGAGGGACAGTAAGCCGGACAAAGCACTGGATTCCGAAAGCGCAGAGAAGCCGGATCAGGCGCTGCCACTGAAAAAAGAATCACCGGCAGCAGCTAAACATTCCGATACCCAGGATAGCGGGTTGCAGACAGACGGAAAACAGCAGCTGACAGAAGAAACGGCGGATCCGGAAGTGATCGCTTATCAGATGATTGGTATGCTGAGAGAAGTGCTGGGGCTGGATATGGTCACACTGCAGGACATCATGAAGCAGAGCGGTATGTCGCTGGGAGAAGTGCTGGCTTCCTTTCAGGGAGACGGTATGAAAGAACTGCTGCAGAACCTGGTAATGGAAGTGCACGGAATTACAGACAAGGCTGCTTTTCTTACGAATGACCAGCTGGTACAGGAGCTGTCGGCACTGAATGAGCGCTTTGCCGGGATTTTGTCAGAGGCACTGCAGATTCCGGAGGAAGAGCTGGCGAAGGCGGATCCTTCCGCTTTGATATCACTGGCAGAACAGCTGGATGATATGGTACAGCCCGGGACGCAGACAGAACAGGATGCCGGACAGATGGCAGACATGGTGACAGATCATCCAAAGCAGGGATTTGAAGTGATTGTGGAAAATGCGCAGAATGGCAGGAGTGATGCCCAGACAGAGACATCTGCCGGAAGGCAGGAGGCAGAACCGGCCCTTCAGAATGAAGGGAATGCGTCGGCGGCAAATCTGTTTACAGAGCATCTGGCAGAGGCGTTTGAGACATCCGCAGGTGAGAGGACGCCGTCAGCAGGTTCACTTATGACCCATATTGTTGACCAGGTAGTGAACCAGGTGAAGATCCGCATGATGCCGGAGACGACCAGCATGGAACTTATGCTTCACCCGGAAAGCCTTGGCAGGGTCAGTCTGCAGGTAACAGCTGCCGGAGGTGCGACAAAAGCGATGCTGATCGTAGAAAACCAGATGGCAAAGGAAGCACTGGAGAGCCAGATGATCACGCTGAAGGAGACCTTTGAGGAACAGGGACTGAAGGTAGACGCTGTAGAGGTTACGGTATCCGAGTTTGGACTGGACCATCAGGAACGTCAGGACCAGCAGGATCAGAAAAACGGGGCAAAACGTCGCAGATTCCGTCTGGACGCCGGAGCGGAAGACAGCACTGCCGAAGGAACTGATGTACAGATGGTTCAGGCAGAGCGAAGAGATGTCAATAGTGTAGTAGATTATACAGCATAGGAAAGGAGGAAATTATGGCAGAAACAAACAGTACGGATCTGGTGACAGGAATAGAGGATCTCGCCGGATTCAAGACAGAACGGGAGATAAAGACCAGGGGATCCAGTGACTTGGGAAAAGAAGAGTTTTTACAGCTTCTGGTGACCCAGCTGCAGAACCAGGATCCGCTGAATCCGCAGTCGGATCAGGAATTCGTCGCCCAGCTGGCACAGTTCTCTGCACTGGAGCAGATGACGAATATGAGTGCGACACTGACTAATACATCAGCATATGGACTGGTGGGCAAGGAAGTGATCGTGTCTACGAAGGATTCCACCGGGAAAGTAAATGAGGTACGCGGAACAGTCGATTTTGTGCAGATGCAGAATGGCGATGCCAAACTTTCGATCAATGGAGAATTGTATTCAATGGACGATCTCGTTCAGGTTATGGATTCCTTTTATGCGATCAAGGAATATCTGCCGTCTGTGGAAGAGCAGGAGATTACATACGATCTCAAAAATCCGTCGATCACAAATGTTAAGATCAATCTGGGAAGTAATGGCTATGAGGCGAGCAGTGTAGTAGTTGCACTGAACGGCGCTGCGATTGATAAGGAACATATGACCTTTGAGGATGGCGTGCTCTCAATCTCCCCGAAAGCGTTTGAGGGACTGACACCGGGCAGATATAAGCTGGAATTCCACTTTAATGATCCATATGCTACTTCAGTGACAGATAAGGTCACGATCAAGGTAGTGAATGGGAATACCGGCGACGGTGATAAAGAAAAAGCGTAACAGGAAAGGATGAGGCGATATGAATGTAGAACAAAATTATGCATCCATTGAGCAGATTCAGGACCGGTTACAATCTCGTCCGCCTGTCACGGCGGGAAGCAGGGAAGCGGATACGGCAGGATCCTTTCACAAGATACTGGCGGATACAGCGGGCAGGGTAAGATTTTCCAAACATGCCACACAGCGTTTAGAGACACGGAATATCGATATGTCAGAGGAGCAGAAGACGCGGCTTTCGGATGCGGCGGATCAGGCGAGGGAAAAGGGAATGAAGGAATCTCTTGTAATGGTTGACAATCTGGCATTTATCGTAAATGTAAAGAGCAACACTGTGATCACAGCTGTAAACGATGTGGATCATGCAGTTTTTACGAATATCGATGGAGCGATCATTAACTGATAACAAAATATGCTGGCCCTTTACAGGAAGCATAGGCACCTTTGAATGACAGATAAGGTGTAGAAAAGATAATTTGGAGGGTGATTCATTATGATGAGATCATTGTGGTCCGGTGTTTCCGGACTGAGAGTTCATCAGACAAAGATGGACGTAATTGGTAATAATATTTCTAATGTAAATACGGTTGGGTTCCGTGGAGGTTCGGTTAACTTTACGGATGTATTTTATCAGACCACGCAGAATGCATCTGGTCCCAATACTAATACCGGGGCAGCCGGTACCAATGCCATGCAGATCGGTCTTGGATCCAATGTGGCATCGATCGCTGTGGATCTGAGCGGTACAGGTGTTACCCAGCGTACCGACCGCGGTATGGATGTTATGATCAACGGGGATGCCTTCCTGATCGTGAGAAGCAATGGCAATACGTACTTCACCAAATCAGGAGCACTGGATATTGATGCCAACGGTACTCTGTATTGTACGACTAACGGGGCATCTGTCCTTGGCTGGCGCGTGGATGAAAACGGTGATATCCGTAAGGATACAGTAAATACCCTGAATCTTATGGGACCAGAGAACAAATCTTCCAGTCCTAACCCCACCACATACATTACCATGTCTGGTAATGTGGATTATGCGAGCGATGATGTGCAGGCAGATACAGAAGGGTACCCGATCGATGTAGCCGTATATGACAATCTTGGTCAGATGTATACCGTGAAGATGAAACTGGTAAAGACATCCGACGCAAATACGAATATTTATACTCTCTCCATCTCTGATATGACAGGTCCGGATGGGACGTCTGTCCTACGCCAGAAGAACGCCGACGGCAAGTGGGAGAAGGTGGGAGCAGGTCCTACCATCAATTTTGCCGGAGCGGAGCTCGGACCGGACAATTATGATGTAGATCCGGATACTGGTGCGGTGACGATCACTGATGTGGATGAGTGGCCGCAGCTGGAGTTTGACGCCAATACGGGTGCATTTAAATCTGTCTCGGAAGCCGGAGCCGGTGGAGGCGGCGCTGGAGGCGGCGGTGGTGCTGGTGGAGGCACAGGCGCAGATGATGCGGAGCCGGGTATCCTCAATCTTAAAATTGGCAATGAAGGGATCCCCAAAGGTTTTACACAAAATGGTATTGATCTTGATTTCTCTAAACTGACGATGTTTGCCAGTGACGGTAAGACCAGTGTGAAACCGCTGCGGGGGGATACGAATAACGGAAACGAGGGCGCCGGTAATGCGGCAGGTACGCTGGACGGTTTTTCTATCCAGACAGATGGTAAGATATATGGCGTGTACAGCAATGGAGACAAAAAGCTGCTGGGACAGATCGCTGTAGCTACGTTTGCGAATCCATCCGGTCTGGAGGCAATGGGAAACAGCCTGTATGCGGCTACTCTGAACTCCGGTGATTTTGACGGCGTCGGCGTGGATATCACAGAGGTGGGCAAGCTTGCCATCGGGGCACTGGAGATGTCAGATGTGGATCTGGCAAATGAGTTTACCAATATGATCACAACACAGCGTGGCTTCCAGGCGAATTCCCGTGTTATTACGACATCGGATTCGATGCTGGAAGAGCTGATCAACCTGAAACGATAATACTATAACAGGATAAATAAGAGTAAAAACCGGGGAAAAGAGATGGGTGACCGTTGGTCACCCATTTCGGCATCGCCCGGGGACTGGTGCGGACAGGCGGTGCCAGGTGGAATATAAAAAGATGGTAAAAAGAGGAGAGGAGAAAAAAAGAGAGTAAATGATAGATGTGACAAGAATGAACGGCACTACACTGACGATTAACAACGATCTGATCGAAACAGTCGAGGAAATGCCGGATACAGTTATCACTTTGACTACGGGGAAAAAAATAATTGTAAAAGAAAGTAGACAAGACGTAAAAAATTTAGTAAAATTGTTTAAGAAAGAAATATATTGTAATCTATAAGGTGGTGTAATTGTGGACATAGCAACAATTATAGGTATTATAGGCTGTGCGGGGGCCGTTGTGTATGGTATCGTGTCTGGCGACCAGGGCTTTGCCGCACTGGGGAACTTCTGGGACTTTTCTTCTTTCCTGATCGTTATCGTGGGATGTCTGATGTGTATGATGACGATGTCGGAGAATATCGGTGATTTTGTGAATAAGCTGAAATCCTTTATGCTCACCATCAAGATCTCGGAGAGCAATGAGGGGGATGTGATACATAAAATCATTGATCTGGCAAATGTAGCCAGAAAGGAAGGTCTTTTGCAGCTGGAAGAGGCGGCAGAGGATATCGATGATGACTTCCTCAAGAAAGGGATCATGCTTATCGTGGATGGTACGGACCAGGAGCTGGTGTCCAGTATACTGGAGACAGAGCTTGACTGCATTGAGCGGCGCCACAACAAGATCTGTAATTTCTGGGATGCACTGGCAGCCATGGGTCCTGCCTGGGGTATGATCGGTACCCTGATCGGACTGATCAACATGCTTAAGCTTCTGGATGACCCGAGTTCCATCGGACCGAACATGGCGGTAGCGTTGATCACGACATTGTACGGTTCGCTGATCGCAAACTGGATTTGTATTCCGGTTTCTACGAAGCTCCGTGCCAAAAATGCCAAAGAGATCATGAATAAAGAAGTGATCTGCGAGGGGATCCTCTCGATCCAGGCAGGTGAGAACCCCCGTGTAATAGAGGAAAAGCTGAAATCGTTCCTTGCTCCGGCAATCCGTGACGAGGTGCTGGGCGGCGGTGACGCAAAACAAGGTGGTGACGCTTAATGGCCCGGAAAAAGCGGGAAGAAGAAAAGGGAATAGAAGGCGGCTGGATCAATACCTTTGCTGATCTGATGAATCTGCTGTTGTGTTTCTTCGTATTGCTTTTTTCTATGTCGACAGTAGATGCAGACAAGTATGAACAGCTGGTCACCTCGATGTCAGAAAGGATCAATATTTTTGATGGCGGAGGGAACTCTGTGGGACAGGGGCCTTTTGTCACAGTAGGTACCAAACAGGTAGTGGCGCTCAGTCAGTATTTTAATGAGTTTTCTACATCAGGCAGTTCAGATGACGATAATGAAAATTCCAAACAGAATTCTGAACTGGGGACCCAGCCGATCGATGAGAGCATTGAGAAGAAGGTCGAAGAAAAAAAGGCGGAAGAGCAGAAAAAGAAAGCAGAAGCCATTTATAAGGATGTAGCAGAGGCAGCAAGGAAGAGCAATATTGAGGATGAGATCACGATCAATACGGACAAAAACAACCAGTATGTACAGATTTCCCTCAATGGCGGGATTCTTTTTGATTCCGGACAGGCGGCACTGAAGAGCTCGGCAAAATCACTGCTGAATAAAGTCGGCGATATTCTTAAGATGTATGAAAAGCATATGATCAAGATCGAGGGGCATACCGATGATGTGAAGATTACCGGCGGTACATACCGGAGTAACCGGTGGCTCTCTACGGCAAGAGCGACGGAAGTGCTGGAGTATCTGGTGGATAAAAAGAATCTGAAGCCTTCTTCGCTGGAGGCAAGCGGGCTTGGTGAATATTATCCGATCGCTTCCAACAAAACGGCGAAGGGCAGGGCGCAGAACCGCCGTGTTGAGCTGAAAATCTATACCGATAATAAAAAAGACAGTAAGTAAGGGGGATTTATATCATGAAAAAAAACATACTGACGATTGTCATCATGGCAGCATCTATTATTAATCTGGTTTTGACGGCTGTTCTTATTTTTTCGGTGATGCCGGCGATGAATAAGACCAGTAATCTGATTGATAAGGTGGCGTCAGTCATTGATCTTGAGATTGAGTCTAAAAATGAAAAAAATGAACAGACACCAGTGGAAAATCTGGAGGTATTTGAGATTCCTTATGAGGCAAATGTCAATATCAATCTGCAGAAAGAGGCAGGGGATGAACAGGATCATTATGCTGTGATCAAGGGGATCCGGGTATCGTTTGACAAAGAAGCGGATGGTTTTTCGGATGTCAAGGGTCTGATCGAGAAAAATACGACATATGTTGAGGATATTGTAAAAGAGACCATCAGTTCTTTCTCGTCTTCTACAATTTCAGAAGAGAAAGTAAAAGAAGAAGCGGTGAAGAAACTTCAGGAAAGATACGATACCAAGTGTATTGTAGAGATTTCACTGCCGGGATTTTTGGTTTCCTAATTCTGTTAGATGAAAAAAACTCTTTAAGTTATTCAAAAAATGTGATATGATAGGAAAAGACGGATATCACGAGGACAATGGAGTGAGTAGTGAGGTGAGATTGGTATGAGCGATGTGTTATCGCAAAATGAGATAGATAATCTGTTGTCGCAGCTCAATAGTGGTGAATTTGATCCTACAGAAAATGATGCTCCTGATGAGCGACAGATTAAGGATTATGATTTTGCAAGACCATCCAAGTTTTCAAAAGAGCATTTGCGTACGCTGGTGTTTATATTTGAACATTATGCCAGACTTTTATCGACAAACCTTCCGGTATATCTGAGGAAGAATGTGCAGGTAGAGGTGATGCACTCGGAGGCAGCTACTTATCAGGAGTTTTCCAATTCTCTGTCTAATCCGGTCCTGCTCGGCGTGGTGAATTTTGCACCGCTGGAGGGTAATGTTATTATGGAAATGGCGACAGGACTTGGTTACGCCATGGTGGACCGCATGATGGGCGGTGAGGGGCGGCCGCTGGATAAGAGCCGTGAATTTACCGAGATTGAGCTGACGATCATTGAGAGAATCATGGTGATCTGTATCAATCTGCTTGTGGATCCATGGGAAAGCGTACAGCATCTGGAGCCGATGCTCGAGCGCATTGAGACAAATTCCCAGTTTGCCCAGTTTGTTACGCCGAGTGAAATGACTTCCATCGTCACGATGAGTATAAAGATCGGTGATGTGGAAGGGCTTATGAATATCTGTATTCCCTATGCGGTGCTTGAACCAGTCATTGATAAGGTGAATACGAAATACTGGTATTCTGCCGCACAGGTCAAAGATGACAGTGCTTACCGCGAATATATGGAGGATTCTCTCCAGAGAGCGAAGATTCCTGTGCGTGCGATCATGGGCAGGAGTGCGATATCGGTAAATGACTTTATTCATCTGCAGCCGGGAGATATCATCAAGATAAATACCCGGATTGAGGATGAACTGGATGTTTATGTGGGGAATATAAAGAAATTTTCTGCTATTCCGGGGGCCCATGAGGACTCCTATGCAGTAAAAATAAAATCTATATACAGAGAGGAGTAACGCAATGGACGGGATGTTATCGCAGGAAGAGATCAATGCATTGTTAGGCGGTGCAGATGCGGGAAGCGGAAGCGAAGATACAGCAAGTGCGAATTCCGATGTAATGCTGTCTCCGGAAGAAAGTGATGCGCTGGGAGAAATCGCCAACATCAGTATGGGAACCGCAGCCACGACTCTTTCTGTTTTGACAAATAATCGTGTCGATATTACAACGCCGACGGTTACTTATACAACGATGGAGGAACTGGCAGAGAAACAGGTCACCCCCTGTGTGTTTATTTATATTTCGTACCGGGTTGGTCTGGAAGGCAAAAACATGCTGATTCTCAATGAGCGCGATGTCAAGGTTATTACGGATCTGATGATGGGCGGCGATGGTACAAATACAGATGCTGAATTAGGGGAACTGCATCTGAGCGCCATCTGTGAGGCGATGAACCAGATGATGGGGTCGGCATCTACTTCCATGTCATCCATGATCAATGAAATGGTAGATATTAGTCCGCCGACAGCGACAAGGGTTGACTTTGGAGAGGAATTTCCAGACGAATTTAAGACGCTGATCGATCAGACTTTTGTACAGGTTTCCTTCCGTATGGAAGTCGGAGATCTTGTAGACAGCCAGATTATGCAGCTGTATCCGATGGAATTTGCCCGCCGTATATATGAGCAGTTCAAAGGAGCAGCGACAGGAGGTGCTGCACCGGAGGAAAGCAGTACACCACCGGCTCCGACGCCTGCACCGGCACCACAGCCTGCAGCAGCGCCGCAGCCTCAGCCACAGCCGGCACCACAGCCGCAGCCTCAGATGGCGGCACCCCAGATGGATATGGGAGTACAGCAACAACCTATGGCGGGTATGCAGCAGCCTATGTATGTAATGCCGCCACAGGATATAAATATACAACCGGCACAGTTCCAGAGTTTTATGCCGATGCAGAATCTCGATGGAATTGCGCCAGAGAATATCGACCTGATCATGGATGTGCCACTGGAGGTTACGGTGGAACTTGGTCGAACCAGTAAGTCTATTAAGGAAATACTGGATTTCTCACCGGGCACCATTATTGAGTTGGATAAACTTGCCGGAGAACCGGTTGATGTTCTTGTGAATGGCAAGTTTGTTGCAAAAGGTGAAGTTGTTGTAATCGAAGAAAGTTTTGGTATTCGAGTAACTGAAATTATTAAAGAATAATCAAATGGAGGAGAACTTACAATGGCAAAGAGTGTTTTGATTTGCGACGATGCAGCATTTATGAGGGTTATGATTAAGGACATTCTCACAAAGAACGGCTACGAAGTGGCCGGTGAAGCAGAGAATGGCTTGAAAGCAGTGGAAAAGTATGCTGAGACAAAACCGGATCTTGTGATGATGGATATTACCATGCCGGAGATGGATGGGATCCAGGCACTGAAAAAGATCAAAGAATCCGATGCAGGAGCAACAGTCATTATGTGTTCTGCTATGGGACAGCAGGCGATGGTTATTGAATCCATTCAGTCCGGGGCAAAAGACTTCATTGTTAAACCATTTCAGGCAGACCGCGTACTGGAAGCTGTGAAGAAAGCTGTCGGTTAAGTATGGGCTGGCAGAATGTTCTCGAACTGGGCGGCATACTGATCGTCTTTATCCTGGTCCTGGCAGCGACTTATTATGCTTCAAAATGGATCGGTAAGACAGGCGCGATACAGATGCAGTCCAGTAACATTAAGGTGATTGAGACATTCCGGATAGCACAGAACAAGTATATCCAGATCATTCAGCTTGGCAGTAAATATTATTCGATCGCTGTGACCAAGGATAATATTACATTTCTTGCGCCGTTAGACGAGGAACAGCTGGATCTTACAGCAAAGGAAAAAGAAGCTGCCATACTTCCTTTCCGGGATGTGCTGAATCGTATGCATAAAAAGCAAAAAAAAGAAAAATAGAAAAGGTTGGTATTTATGGAGATACAGAAGAAAGGACGTCACAAATCATTTCGTTATGCTATTCTGTTAGTCTTGCTGTGTGTATTAACCTTTTTTTGTAGTACCAAAGTTTATGCAGTGAGGTCGGATTCCCATGTGGATGAGATTGAGGGGAGCACAGAGGCGAAGGTACAGGATCCGGATACCCCGGAAGACTTTCAATTTAATATTACTACGAATGCAGGGAGCTCAAGTTTGTCTGCCAGCATGAAGATGATTCTTGTATTGACGGTACTGTCCATTGCACCGTTTATTGTGATCATGGTCACGTCATTTACGAGGATCGTTGTTGTGCTTCACTTTGTGCGTACTGCCCTGGGGACTCAGACGACGCCGCCAAATCAGGTTTTGATTGGACTGGCGCTGTTTTTGACATTGTTTATCATGTCGCCGGTGATCACCCAGATCAATACAGACTGCATCCAGCCCTATGAGGCGGGGGAGATCACACAGGAAGAGGCCTTCAATCAGGGGCTGAAGCCTCTCAGGAAATTTATGTTTGAACAGACAAACCGCAAAGATATCCGTCTTTTTCTGGAGATTTCGGAGAAAAGTGACGATGTTGAGGTGTCAAATGAGGACGAGATACCGACGACGGTACTGATCCCTGCTTTTATGATAAGCGAACTAAGGACGGCATTTATTATTGGTTTCCTGATCTATCTGCCGTTCATAGTCATAGATATGGTAGTGGCGTCGACCCTGATGTCGATGGGTATGATGATGCTGCCGCCGACGACGATATCCATGCCGTTTAAGATTCTGCTGTTTGTGCTGGCAGATGGATGGAATCTGGTTGTTGGACAGCTTGTGAAAACATTTTACTGACGGGAGGGTAAGTCATGACAGATGCCGAAGTATTAGATATTGCACGGGAAATGATCTGGACGATCTTCAAGTGTGCGATGCCTCTTCTGCTTGTTTCACTGATCGTGGGACTGGTCATCAGTATATTCCAGACGGTTACATCCATCCAGGAGCAGACCTTGACGTTCGTTCCCAAGCTGATCTCAATTTTTATCACCATACTTTTGTGTGGGGGATGGATCATGAATAACTGTACAGAGTTTCTGCGGGAACTCTGTAATAAATTCTCCGTATATGCAGGAGGATAACGATGACTTTTACGATTGAGAACATGGAGTTCTATCTGCTGGTACTGATCCGGATGTCTGGTTTTGTGATGACGGCTCCCTTTTTCAGTTATCAGGCAGTACCAACACGGATGAAAGCAGCTGTGAGCATTATGCTTTCAATCCTTGTGATCCAGACGCTCCCGGTTGTGTCGCTATCGTATTCCGGAGTGGCAGGATTTGCCGTGCTGGTCCTGAAGGAGCTGGTAGTCGGTGTCATCCTGGGTTTCATGTGCAATCTGTGTTTTTATATCGTCAGCTTTGCCGGACACATTATGGATATGGAGATGGGATTATCCATGGCTACGATGTTTGATCCCTCGACCAGGATGCAGGTTACGGTGACAGGAAATATTTATAATTATTTTCTTATGCTTATGCTGCTTGTTACCAATATGCATTATTATGTGATCCGCTCCATCACGGATTCATTCCGGTATTTTAATGTGGGACAGGCGGTATTCCGTCCTGGCTTAAAGGACATCATGGTTGATTTTATGGCGGATTATTTTATGATCGCCCTGAGGATCGTCCTGCCTGTGTTCTGCTGTATGCTGATGCTGAACGTGATCCTGGGCGTTCTGACCAAGGCGGCGCCTCAGATGAATATGTTTGTCGTAGGAATCCAGATCAAGCTGATCGCAGGTCTGTTTGTGATGGTGCTCCTTGTACAGACGCTGCCGACTGTGTCGGACTTTATCTTTACACAGATGAAGGATATCGCCAGCCAGATCATAACAGCATTTACACCATAGGGAAGTAGTGTGAAAAATAAATTTTTCACACGCAAATTTGTGCCTGCGCCACAAAGTTTGCAGGTGCTGGAAAGGCGCGGATATTGGTATGATTTTGGAATATAACCTCCAGTTGTTTGCCAACAAAGATGGACCGGGCGGGGAAAAGACCGAACCGGCCACACCAAAAAAGCTTGAGAAGGCAAGAGAAGAAGGACAGGTTGCAAAGAGCCAGGATATTAATACGGCAGTGCTGCTCATTATCCTTTTTGGAAGCCTCAGGATCTTTGGCGGATATATGCTGGACCGGATCCAGACAGCTTTTCAGACACTGTATGGCTGTATCAGTGATTATGCCACAGAGGAATTCAATGCGGCACGGGTCATGTCCCTGCTGCAGTATGGAATGGTTGAGATCATATGGATCATCCTTCCGATCATTGCCCTGGGCGTCCTTGGCGTCTTTGTGTCAAATGTTGTACAGGTCAAGTGGAAGGTGACAGGGAAGCCCCTGAAGCCGAAATTTTCCAAACTGAATCCCATCAAGGGGTTTAAGCGGTTTTTTTCCAAAGATAAGCTGGTTGAATTACTGAAAGCGGTATTGAAGCTTTCCGTATTGTTTTATGTTGTGTATTCGTCCCTGCAGAATGAATGGGGGATGATAGTGAATATTTATCAGCTGGATCTGTGGTCGGCTCTGACGCTGATCGTCGACCTGGTGCTGAATATTTCATTCAAAATATGTATTGTATTTCTTGTACTTGCCTTTGCGGACTGGTATTACCAGAAGCGTAAGTTCCAGACAGATATGAAAATGACCAAGCAGGAAGTCAAGGATGAGTATAAGAATGCAGAGGGAAATCCGCAGATCAAAGGCCAGATCAGAAGAAAGATGCAGGAGGTTTCCCGCCGGCGTATGATGCAGGCTCTTCCGGAAGCCGATGTGGTCATTACAAACCCGACGCATCTGGCAGTGGCACTGAAATATGACAAAGAGGCGGCGGAAGCGCCGGTTGTCATAGCCAAAGGCGCCGATTTCCTTGCCCAGAAGATTAAGGATACGGCAAGGGAAAACCAGATTGAAATCGTTGAAAATAAGCCGTTGGCGAGAATGCTGTATCACAATGTAGAGATCGGGGACCAGATTCCGCCGGAGCTGTATCAGGTGGTGGCGGAAATCCTCGCTTATGTATATGAGCGCCAGGGGAAAGTAAGTTAAACGAATAAATTTTAGAGAAAGGAGGAATCGGAAATGAAGAAACAGGACATCGCACTGGGAGTTTTTATATTAGTGCCGATCTTATGTCTGATTATTCCGGTACCTCTCATATTACTGGATTTACTGTTCGCTTTGAACATTACACTTTCGATGATCATTCTTTTTACCTCCCTGTTTTCCAGGGAGCCGCTGGATATGTCCAGCTTTCCGACATTATTGCTGCTGATGACGCTGTTCCGGCTTTCGCTGAACGTCAGCTCTACGAGGAACATTCTTCTCTCTGGTGAGGCGGGTAATGTCGTTGAGACATTTGGTAATTTCGTCGGCGGGGGTAATCTGATCGTCGGCGCTATCGTATTTTTCGTACTGGTGATCATGCAGCTGATCGTGATCAATAAAGGTTCGGAACGTGTATCCGAGGTAACGGCACGTTTTACACTGGATGCCATGCCCGGTAAACAGATGGCGATCGACGCCGATCTGAACACGGGCGCCATCACAGATGATGAGGCAAAGGAACGCAGGGAGAAGATACAGGAAGAATCTGCTTTCTTCGGTGCCATGGACGGTGCCACCAAGTATGTAAAGGGGGATGCCACAGCGGGTCTGATCATTACAGTGCTGAATTTTGTCGGTGGTATCGCTCTTGGTGTGCTGATGAACGGCATGGAATTTCAGGCGGCGGTCCAGACCTATTCGATTCTGACGATCGGTGATGGTCTGGTGAGTCAGATTCCGTCCCTGATGATCTCACTCTCTACCGGTATTCTGGTGACGAAAGGTTCTAAGGATGCCGATGTGGGGAATATATTACAGAGACAGTTGTTTTCTACCCCTAAGGTACTGAACATCGTAGGGGCGGCAGTGATCGGTCTTGGTATCTTTACTCCGCTGAATATCGTGATCTTTACCGGGTATGGGATCCTGTTCCTGATCACGGCGCGCATGATCAAAGGCGAGCTTGAGATGGCAGAGACGGATGAGGCGGTATCGGAGGAAGAGGAGTCCGCCGAAGAGATCCGCCGGCCGGAGAATGTCAATTCTCTCCTGCAGGTGGATTCCATTGAACTGGAATTTGGTTATGGCATCATCCCGCTGGCTGACGTCAATCAGGGTGGTGATCTGCTGGATCGTGTTGTCATGATCCGTAGACAGATTGCCCTTGAGCTTGGCTGCGTTGTGCCGATGATCCGTCTGCGGGACAACATCCAGCTGAATCCGAACCAGTATCTGATCAAGATCAAGGGCGTGCCTGTCAGTGAGGGGGAGATCCTGTTTGACCACTATATGGCGATGAATCCGGGCTATGTGGAAGAAGAGATCTCCGGTATTCCTACGTTTGAGCCTTCGTACCATCTGCCGGCGCTGTGGATCACAGAGAGCCAGAGAGAACGGGCGGAGTCACTCGGCTATACGGTGGTAGATCCGCCGTCTATCATAGCGACACATCTGACGGAGATCATACGCTCCCATCTGGATGAACTTCTTACGAGACAGGATGTCCAGAACCTTATTGATAATGTGAAGGATGCAAACCAGACGCTGATCGGGGAGCTTGTTCCGAAGCTGCTCAGTGTCGGTGAGATCCAGAAGGTGCTTCAGAACCTGCTTGCCGAGGGGATATCCATCCGCGACCTGATCACGATCTTTGAGACTCTTGCCGATTATGCATCGACAACCCATGATACGGATATACTGACAGAGTATGTGCGGCAGAATCTCAAGAGGGCGATATCGAACCAGTATTTCTTCAGCACGGAACCTACCAGTGTGGTGACACTGGATCCAAAGGCGGAGCAGGAGATTATGAATGCGGTAAAACAGACAGAGCAGGGATCTTATCTGGCACTGGATCCAGACTATGCGCAGCGGCTGCTGACTTCACTTAAAGAGGAGACGGATAAACTGGAAGAGCTGGGAAGGACGCCGATCATTATTACTTCCCCGATTGTCCGCATGTATTTTAAAAAATTGACCGAAGAGCAGTTTAGAAATCTGCATGTCCTGTCATATAATGAGATCGATTCGGATGTGGAACTGCAATCAGTGGGGATGGTGACTGTTGAATGATTATTAAAAAGTTTTTGGCAAATACGGAAAATGAAGCGATTGAGATGGCAAAGCAGGAACTCGGAAGCGGAGCTGTCGTGATGAATATCAAAAAGATCCATCCCAGGGGTCTGTCCAAATTGTTTGTCCGCAGTAAGGTAGAGGTGACGGCAGCACTTGAGGAGAATACTGCCAGTACCGGACAGACAAAGCAGGATACTGTGGCCAGGGAGAAGGTCCCGGAAGCAGTCTCCCCCCTGCCAGTGCCGCCTATGCCGGAGGAGAAGGAAGATGAGCAGAGTATCCGGGAGAAATTAAAGAAACTGGAGATGCTGCTCGAACAGCAGATGCAGTTAAATGCTGGCAAAAATGACAGGACGGACAGGGCAGAGATCCAGACAGAGCGGGCGACAGACATAAAGGCAGAAGAGGTGGTGAGACCGGCATCCATGCAGGAGGATCAGGAAAGCGAGAAGACAGTTGCCTGCAAGGAACTGATCCATAAACAGCTGATCCAGAATGAGGTGGAACCAGAGATCGCTGATCAGATCATGGATGAAGTGAACCGTACCCTGCCATTCAATGCACCGCTGGATCAGATTCTTGCCAGTGTCTATCAGCGGCTGGTACTGATGATGGGACAACCCTATCTTGTAGAAAAGACAGACAAGGATGCCAGGACCAAATTTATCTTTTTTCTTGGCTCCACAGGAGTAGGGAAGACGACTACCATAGCCAAGATCGCATCAAAACTGAAATTGAACAAGAAGGCGAATATCGCTCTTATCACAGCAGATACGTACCGTATTGCTGCTGTGGAACAGCTTAAGACATATGCAAATATATTATCTGTACCACTGAAGGTGATCTACAGCCCGGGAGAACTGGGTGAGATCGTTGAAGATATGCAGGAATATGATTACTGTCTCGTGGATACGGCAGGACGTTCCCATAAAAACAAGGAACAGCTCAAAGATATCCGTACCCTGATCGAGCAGGTCCCCATCTCTGAGAGACAGGTTTTTCTCGTATTAAATGCGGGTGTTAAATATAATGACCTGATGGAGATCGCAGACGTTTATGCGGGTATGTCGGATTATAGTGTGATTTTTACAAAACTGGATGAGACTTCTTCGGCGGGGGCAATGCTGAATATACATGTGCGGACCCAGTGTCCTCTGGCTTATGTTACGATGGGACAAAATGTGCCGGATGACATTGCTGAGGTCAATCCACAGAAGGTGGCGAAACAGCTGCTGGGAGGCAGTGCAAAAAATGGGGCGTAAACAGGCAGAGTGCAGATAGGACGGTGTGAAATGGATCAGGCTGAGGGCTTACGAAATATAATTAAAAAACAGGATATACAGCAGACCAGAAAGCCCGCGGGAAAGACAGCCAGGGTGATCACTGTTACTTCTGGCAAGGGAGGCGTGGGAAAATCCAGCATATCGGTAAACCTGGCAATCGCACTCAGCCAGATGGGGAAGCGGGTTGTCGTGCTGGATGCTGATTTTGGACTGGCGAATGTGGAGATCATGCTGGGGATCCATCCCCGGTATAATCTGGCAGATCTGATGTTCCGCGGCAGGAGCATGACAGATATCATAACGTATGGACCAGAGGAGGTAGGTTTTATTTCCGGAGGGTCCGGTATTGAAGAAATGGCGAACCTCACGAGGGAGCAGGTGTTTCATCTGGTACATAAACTCAGTGAACTGGACCGTCTGGCCGATGTCATCATAGTAGATACCGGGGCAGGCATCGGCAATACTGTTCTGGAGTTTGTGGCAGCAAGCTCGGAGGTACTGCTGGTGACGACGCCGGAGCCTACTTCCATCACAGATGCCTACGCACTGCTGAAGTCACTAAACAGCTGTTCGTCTTATAATTCTGGACAGACTGTAGTGAAGATGATCGCAAACCAGGTGCGCAATCATGGAGATGCCGATGAATTGTTTAAAAAGATCGGTGTCGTTGTCAATAAATTTCTGGATATTCAAATAGAATATCTTGGTGCCGTGCCGTATGATGCCAATATGTCACGGGCGGTGATCCGTCAGGAACCGGTGATCCTTTCGGCACCGAGATCCATGTCAGCATATTCTCTCAATGGGATTGCCGGCAAACTGGAAAACAGAGAGAGAAGGACAGGACACAGACCGGGGATCATGCAGCTCTTTTCCAGTGTGATACAGATGAAATTTAACCGTTAGGGGATATGCAGTATTTTTCAAAGGGGGGAATGATCCAATTGAAGTTTCCAGCTCACATAGGCGACCGGATAGAATTGACCCATTTATCGAGTGCGACACACAGGACCTTATCAGAAAATAATTATAACAGCCAGTTACTGGACTTTGATGAAGTGGATATGGTGAAGCTTTCGATGCCGATCTTTGAAAACCGCATCATACCGCTGGAGGTTGGTGACGAATACCAGCTTTGTTTTTATACAGAAAACGGTCTGTACCAGTGCAGGGGCAGGGTAGAGAACCGCTATAAAGAAAAGAATATGCATATGATGGATATGCGGCTGCTGAGTCAGATCAGGAAATTCCAGAGACGAAATTTTTACCGGCTGGATTGTGAAATGGATATCAAGTACCGGACCCTCGAAGCAGAAGAGCAGAAGGTACTGCAGCAGCTTGCGGATAAATGGCCGTCCTCAAAGGAATTGGAGGAAGGCATCGTGGAACCACTGGATCCCATGGAATTTGTCTGGAATGAAGGGGTAGTTGCGGATCTCAGTGGAGGCGGCGTGCGGTTCCGCTGCAAAAACGAGATCAAGAAGGGTATGGTGATAGAGATCATTGTACATCTTGCTTTCCAGAACGAAAGTATGCCGGTTCATTTTCTGCTCCGGGTTATTTCATGTGAGAGGGCAGAAATTGACAGAAATACATATGAGATACGGGGTATGTTTGAATATCTTAACGAGAGGGAGCGTGAGATCATCGTCCAGTATGTTTTTGAAGAACAGCGGAGACGGATCAGAAAGGAGTAGTTTATGGAAAAAAAAGTATTGGTTATTGATGACTCTGCACTCATGAGAAGGGTCATATCTGATATAATAAATTCAGATGAGCAGCTGACGGTGGCAGATACAGCCATGAACGGTATGATGGCGCTGGAGAAACTGCTCCGGGGGGCACGCTATGATGTGATTCTAGTGGATATCCAGATGCCAAAGATGAATGGTGTCCAGTTTTTGAAGGAATTAAACAAAAATCAGATCAGGATTCCGGTGATCGTAGTGAGTTCGGTTGCGAGCAAGAGTGCGGATGAAACCATTGAAGCACTCGAGCTGGGAGCCATGGATTTTGTGAAGAAACCGGAAAACTCCATGGGATCGGAGCGGGAAGAGTTTCATTCCAAGATGCTTCGTGCCGCCTATGTGGCATGTGGTCTGGGTCGTTATCAGGGGGAAAAGGAAAAGAACGAAAGACCAGTGGAACGCACCAGGATTGTGCCAAAATCGCACCGGGCAGTGAAAAAGGGAGAAAAGCTGGTAGTCATTGCATCTTCTACCGGGGGACCAAAGGCACTGCAGTCGGTGATTCCCTATTTTCCGGCAGGTTTTCCTTATCCGGTCGTAGTGGTACAGCATATGCCGGCGGGCTTTACGGGATCGCTGGCAAAGAGATTGGACGAACTCAGTCCGCTGACGGTGAAAGAGGCAGAAGACGGGGATATCCTTCGCCCGGGGATGGTTTATATTGCCCGCGGCGGCAAGCAGTGTGAGATGATCCAGAAGGGACCGGGTCAGTATCAGTTATCGGAAAATGACAAGCCCCCCAGGGGCGGTCTGAAACCCTGTGCTGATATTTTTCTGGAGTCTCTCGTGGATACTTCTTTTGAAGAAATCCATTGTGCCGTACTTACCGGGATGGGTGCAGATGCGATGAAGGGGATCGAACTGCTCAAAAGAAACAAGAAAATGAAAGTGGTTGCACAGAATGAGGCCACCTGTGTGGTATACGGTATGCCACGGGCAGTGGTTCAGGCAAAGCTCGCAGACTCTGTGACAGCACTGGAAAATGTAACAGGTACATTAATAAAAACGATAGAAGAATAGGAGTGTGAAGGAATGGATACAAGTCAATATATGGATTTATTCATTGATGAAACAAAAGAACATCTGCAGAGTCTGAATGAACATGTTCTGGTGCTGGAGAAGGAGCCGGAGAATGAAGATACCATTAATGAGATTTTCCGTGCGGCGCATACCCTGAAGGGGATGGCTGGTACCATGGGATTTGCCCGGATGCAGCGTCTGACGCATGATCTGGAAAATGTCTTTTCAGAGATCCGTAATGGGAACATGAAGGCAAATGCCAAACTCATCGATGTATTGTTCCGTGGACTGGATGCACTGGAATCTTATCTGGATGTGATTTCTTCTGAGGGAAATGAGGGAACAGAGGACAACGAAGATATCATACAGGATCTGAACAGTCTTCTGGAGGAACAGAACGGCGGAGAGCCTGCCGGCACGGAGAAAAAGCAGGAGAAGGCGAAAGAGACGGCATCAGGGACAGATGCCATAGACCGGTCCAGGATTAAATATGACAAGATCCCGATCGGCGAGTTTGAAAAATCCGCTATCGTATCGGCAAAAGAAGAGGGAAAGAACATATACGGTATCACGGTTTATCTGCAGGAGGCATGCATACTGAAAGCGGCACGTGCCTTTCTTGTCTTTAAATCCGTGGAGAGTAAAGGGGAACTGATCAAGTCTGTCCCGTCTACGGAGCAGATCGAGGACGAGGAATTTGATTTTGATTTCAGCTGGATCCTGGCAACGACAGAGAGCAAGGAGTCGATCAAAAAACTGATCCAGAATGTATCTGAGATCGGAGAAGTATATATTGATGATTTTGATGTGCCGGATCAGCTGGAAATGAAGCAGGAGGAGATTCGCCCGGAGGTAGTGGAGAAACCAGCGGAGTCAGCACCAGATCCGCAGCCGGCAAAGAAAGCGGAGGAACCGCAGACCCAGGCGAAGAAACAGAAGGCGAAGGTAGGAAGCCGTTCTGTCCGCGTGGACATTGATAAACTGGATGTACTGATGAACCTGGTCAGCGAGCTGATCATAGCGAAAAATGGTCTTGTATCCACAAGCGGCACAGAGGTGCAGCCAGGTGAGACACAGAGCTTCCATGAACAGATAGAATATCTGGAGCGTGTCACTACCAATCTTCATGAGTCCGTAATGAAGGTGCGGATGGTGCCGATCGATAGTGTAGTAAACCGTTTTCCACGTATGATCCGTGACCTGAACCGCAAATTGAATAAGAAAATGGAATTGTATATGACAGGTGAGGAGACGGAACTGGACCGTACAGTTATTGATGAAATCGGAGATCCGCTGATGCACCTGCTGCGGAATTCAGCAGATCATGGTCTGGAGAGCAATGCCGAGAGAGTCCGGCTTGGCAAACCGGAAGTGGGCTCTATCTTCCTGGATGCCTATCAGGATGGTAACAACGTAATTATAGAAGTACGGGATGACGGCGCCGGCATTGATGTCGAAAAGGTACGCAAGAAAGCACTGATGAAGGGGACGATCACGGAGAAACAGGCGGAGACCATGACGGATAAGGATTACATAGATCTTTTGTTCCAGCCGAGCTTTTCCACGGCAGACAAGATCACCGATGTATCCGGAAGAGGTGTTGGGCTGGATGTGGTCAAGACCAAGATCGAGGCTCTGGGCGGAAGCATCAGCGCCAAAACAGTAGCCGGTGAGGGAAGTACCTTTACGATCCAGCTGCCTCTTACCCTTGCCATCATACAGGCACTTATGGTAGAGGTTGGTTCCGAAAAATATGCGATCCCTCTGAGCAGCATTAATGGGATTGAAGATATGCCAAAAGAGGAGATCCGTTTTGTGCAGTCCAAAGAAGTGATCCATCTTCGCGGAAGTGTGATCCCAATCCTTCGCCTGCATGAAATACTGAATGCACAAAAACCGGAAGAAGATCCGGATTCACTGGTAATCGTTGTCATTAAGAAGGGCGAACAGAGAGTAGGACTGATTGTTGACAGCCTGATCGGACAACAGGAAACCGTTATCAAATCGCTGGGGCATCATATTACAAATGATAAGCTCTTTAGCGGGGCAACGATTCTGGGTGATGGTGAAGTGGCTCTGATTCTGGATACAAATACATTGATATAGGGGGTGCCATAATGGATGAAATGACAAATCAACTGGAAACGGTAGAAGAAGTTCAATATATTGTAGTAAAACTTGGGGATGAACAGTATGGTATTGATATAGGCTTTGTGGACAATATCGTACGCATGCAGCAGATCACCCGTGTGCCGAAATCCCAGCCATATTATGTAGGTGTTATTAATCTGCGTGGTGAAGTGGTTCCGATCATGAGTCTGCGGAGACGTTTTGGCCTGGAGGATGATGTCTATGCATCGGCATCACGTATTATCATTATCCGTCTGGACGATCAGGCGCTGATCGGGTTTATCGTGGATGAAGTCAAAGAGGTTGTGAACATTGATCCGGGAACCGTTGAAAAACCGACGTTTAAACTGGATGAGATCAAGGCTTCATACCTTGCGGGGATAGGAAAAAATGGAGAGAGTCTTATTTCGCTTCTCGACATACAGGCTGTTGTCGATGAAACGAAGGCTGTATGAGCAGTATAATACGTGTGGGCATGGCGGATTATAAAATCTGTCATGCCCCGCAGAAAATAGGCACTCTTGGGCTTGGTTCGTGTCTGGGAGTGGTATTGTATGACGAAAAGTCAAAGACCTGCGGGCTCGCACATGTGATGCTTCCGGACAGCAAAAAGATCACCCATACGGTAAACCGCATGAAATTTGTCGATACCTGTCTGGATGATATGTATCATGCTTTGCTGGGAGAATCTGTGGATCCAGGAAATCTTGTGGCAAAGATGGCGGGCGGTGCAAAGATGTTTTCAAAAGATTCGGATAATGAATTTTTGAATATCGGGGCACAGAATTATGTGGCTGCGGTGAGAAAACTGGCAGAGTTCCGTATTCCGGTGCTGGCAGAAGACGTGGGAGAGACTTTCAGCAGAACCATCGAATTCGATCCGGAAACCGGGATGCTTATGATTAAGGCAGTTGGAATTGGGAAATATTTAATCTGACGAGATGAGGTGCATCAAATATGAAATATCGATATATTCCTGCATTTGTTATGCTGCTGGCGGGTTTAGTGTGCTGTGTTCTGAGTGTAGTACAGCATTGGCCGGTGATGATGAGTCTGACAGTCCTGATTCTTGTTCTGGTGGTTTTTTATATCGTAGGACAGATCGCAGCACAGATTGTGGGAAAAGTCCATGCGGAACACCAGGCAATGGTAGAGGCGGAACGCAAACGTCTGGAGGAAGAAGAGAGGCTGCGCCAGGAGCAGCTGGAACAGGAAGAATTGCTGGCGAAGATGGCGGAAGAGGAAGAAAAGAAGAAAAAACACCGTGTTGTAGCTCCAGATGAGCAGTGGGAAGAGGAAGAATAGCATAGGGGGATCAGTTAGCGATGAAGGAAGCAGAAAGAAAGAAGCTATGGGAACGGTATCAAAAAACTAAATTACCGGAACTTCGAGAGCAGCTGATTCTGGAGTATGCGAATGTGGTAAATCTTGTGGCGGGCAGACTCAGCATGTATCTGGGTTATACGGTGGAATATGACGATCTGGTGGGTTATGGGATATTTGGTCTCATTGATGCCATTGATAAATATGATGCCAATAAAAATGTTAAGTTTGAGACGTATGCCAGTCTTCGCATCCGGGGATCGATACTGGACCAGATCCGTAAGATGGACTGGATCCCGCGCACTCTCAGGCAGAAACAGAAACGGATGGAGGCAGCGGCAGCGAAGCTGGAGGCAGACTATGGCAGACCGGCATCGGATGACGAGGTGGCGGAAGAACTGGGGATCAGCCGGGATGAATATGAGGGCTGGCGTTCAGAGGCAGAATTCACGAATATGGTATCCCTGGATGATTATCTGGAGCAGGGCAGTGAGGGACGGCTGGAAGGTCTTGGCGCACAGTTCCCACAGCCGGAAAATGTCATCCAGAAACAGGAACTGAAGGAGATGCTGGTCGAGGCGCTTAAGACTTTGACAGACAATGAACAAAAGGTGATCACATTATACTACTATGAAGAACTTACATTGAAAGAGATCAGTCAGATCCTCAGTGTTTCAGAATCCCGTGTCTCACAGCTTCATACGAAAGCACTGCAGAAGATCAAGGACCGGCTGGGAGACGCAGTGGATCTGCTGAATTTGTTTTAGCTGAACAGTAAGGAGGATGATTATGGCAGAGAATGCCTATTTTGAACTGGTCAATGATGCCGGTACCATCTGGCTGAAAGTACATCCGCCGGGAGAGAACGGGGAGATGTTCGGGGTTGAGGATGTCAATATATATCTGGATCTTGTGAATTATCACGAATACGATATTGTAGCTGTGGATTCGTATTTAAAAGGCGGTAAATTTGAGCAGCCTTTTCTTCTGGGGCAGGGGGAGATGATCCCGGAAAGCGAGAGATGCAGGGTAACGATTATCCAGGAAGGCCGGCGCGCCCTGGCACGGTTTTATCCGCCGATGGAGGGCGGCGTGATGCTGACGGAAGAGGATATCGTCAGCACGCTGAAACTGGCTGGCGTCAGGCATGGTGTCAGGAGGAAAGTGATCCAGCATTTCTTGTCAAATCATGAATATTGCCGGGACTATATCATTGCAGAGGCGACACCGCCGATCCAGGGACATGATGCAAAGATCCGGTATTTCTTTGATATCAATGCCACAGCGAAACCAAAGCTGAATGAGGACGGGAGTGTTGATTTTCATCAGCTGGGTACGATCAAGGCGGTGAAGGAAGGTGACAAACTGGCTGAGCTTACGCCGGCAGACAGAGGACGTCCCGGTGTTGCTGTAGATGGGAAGCTTCTTTCGCCTAAAAAAGTAAAAAATCTTCATCTCCGGTTCGGACGTAATATTGAGCAGTCAAAAGACCGTTGTAAGATTTATTCCAAGGTGTCTGGTCATGTGACACTGGTGGAAGACATGGTGATGGTATCGGATATCTATCAGGTGCCGGCAAATGTAGACTCTTCCACGGGAGATATCGTATATAAGGGAACGGTAGAGGTTACGGGCAATGTAAATACCGGTTTCCGCATTGAGGCAGAAGGTGATATTGTCGTCAACGGTGTGGTGGAAGGAGCCACTCTGATCTCAGGCGGCAATATTGTATTGAAACGCGGTATGCAGGGGATGGACCGTGGTGAGCTGCAGGCGGAAGGGAATATTACCGCTAAATTTCTGGAAAACTGTAAGGTGAGATGCAAGGGGGCTCTGAAGGCGGATGCTGTCCTCCACAGTCAGGTAGAATGCCGTGAAAACATTGATGTTCTGGGGAAAAAGGGACTGATCAACGGCGGGCAGATGAAGACATACGGATCGATCCATGCGACGACTCTTGGTTCTACGATGGGGGCAGCTACGGTGATCGAGGTTATTTCTGATGTTGAGCTGATCAAGAGGATCAATTCTCTCAAAGAAGAGATCGAGGCTGTCGAAAAGGAGATAGGAAAGATTGACCAGATCGCTGAACTGGTGAAGGCTAAGCTGGAGATCAAGGAAGAGATTCCAGAGGAGCAGATGAAGTTTATCCGGGAGGCTACGGTGAAAAAACCGGCGCTGGCAAAACAGGTCCGTGATTTGCGCTATGAGCGGGAAAGTATCCTTGAGCGGGTCCAGAAAAACAAGAATGCCAGCATACGGGCAGAAGGCATTGTATACGGCGGTGTGAAGCTTATGGTGAAGGATGCGGTAAGGAATATCCGCGATAAAGAACAGCACAGTAAATATGTCCGCGAGGGTGCGGATGTCCGTTCGATCGGATTATAGCATAGAAAAGGGGGCAGGCAGGATGATCAATTCTATTGAGATAACAACGATGCTGCCGCGTACGGCGGAGGCTGCGGATCTGCAGGGAAGGGAAAACAGTCAGTTACAGCATGCAGCAGACCAGCCTGCGATCCAGTTTCAGAATATGACGAAACAGGAGGCATCCCAGACCGTAGAGACGCAGAAAAGCGAAGCGGAGGAGTATGATCTGGATGATTCTGCTTCAGGAGGAGCAGGAGGAAGATCCGGAAGGCGCGGGAAAAAAAAGAAGGAAGAGAAGCAGGCGCCGATGGCGCCGCGTTCTGACAGTAGTTTTGATATCATGGTATAAGGATAATACATGAGCGAATGGAGGAAAACATGACGACTTGGGAGATAATACTGCTGATTGCAGGTTTTGCCTGTGTGTGCCTGAGTTTCTTTGTGGCAAGAGGCAAGGAAGAGATGCAGCCGGATGATGGGGAGACACCAGGTTCATCCAATGTGTGGACGGAAAAAGAAGAACAGATCATCCGGGACCGTGTCACCCAGCTTGTGGAGGAAAGACAGAATGAGCTGCTGGACGCAGCACAGGATCAGATGAACCATCTCTGTAATGACAAGATCATGGCGGTGGATGAGTTTTCCCAGCAGCTTCTGGGGAAGATCGAAAGCAACCATCAGGAAGTCGTATTTATGTATAATATGCTGAGTGAGAAAGAGAAGGAAGTAAAGAAGATCATTACGGAACCCGTTGTAAAGCAGGTAAGAAGCGAAAGCGAAAAACCGAAGCCGGCTGAACCAAAAAGAAAGGAACCGGCAAAGAAACAGGCAGTGGTGAAACCAGAGGCAGCAGCGCCTCCGGCAGCTGCATCTCCAGAAGCTGCAGCCCGGCCGGCAAGACAGACAAAACCGGCAAAACTAGTAACACAAGAGAAGCCAGTGATAAAAGCGGAAAAGCAGGCGGCACCGGCAAAAGCAATGGCACCAGAAAAGGCATCAGTATCGGAAAAACAGGCAGAGCCGGTAAAAAATGTTTCTGGTGATATGAATCTCAGGATCCAGAAAATGCACAGGGAAGGAAAGTCTGTGCTGGAGATTTCAAAGGCTCTGGATATCGGGCAGGGTGAAGTGCAGCTGGTACTGGCATTATACGGAGGCAGGAGACGATGAAATATAAGTATTTTCTGCGCGGACTGGGAACAGGTATTATTCTCAGCGCATTAATTTTATGCATCAGTTACCGGTCATCCGGATCGGATAAAAATGTGGTGGAACAGGCAAAAGAGCTGGGGATGATTTTCCCGGAGGGGACACAGTCCCCGGAACAGCCCGATGAAATCGCGCCGACAGACACACCGGTTCCGGCACAGAACGGCAGCGGGGCAGGGGTGACGGGACAGGAGGCAGTCCCGGGAGGAGCGGATCAGACCGATGCGCCAGATCCGACAACGATACCGGCGCAGACAGATCCGCCGAAGGATACAACGTCACCAAAAAAAACAGCGAAACCTAAAAAGACGGATAAACCGAAGAAAGCAGCAAAGCCTGCAGAGACGAAAAAACCGGATTCTGCCAAAGGGTCAGGTGTGAGCTTTAAAGTCCGGGGAGGGCTGCTCTCCAGCACGGTAGCGCGGGAGATGAAGGAAGCAGGCATTCTCCAGAATGACAAAAAATTTGATCAGTATCTGGTTGACAGCGGATATGCAACCAAGATCCGTGAAGGTAACTATAAGATTCCAGTGGGAGCGTCTTACGAGGAAATTGCAAAAATTATTACAAGAAGTAAATAAAATTCCTTGCAATTTAGTGGTCACTATGATAAAATGAATCGGATTGAAAAAAATCACACCGATTGATTTTTGTCATGGTGATCACTTTTTATGGGTGATTTTGGCAGAGACGTGAGACCGGTGGAAGAAAAACCAAACGGAGGTATGAAGTAATGAGTGTTATTTCAATGAAACAGTTGCTGGAGGCAGGTGTTCACTTTGGACACCAGACAAGAAGATGGAACCCTAAAATGGCAGAGTACATCTACACGGAGAGAAATGGTATTTATATCATTGATCTTCAGAAATCAGTAGGAAAAGTAGATGAGGCTTACAATGTGATCAAAGAGATCGCTGCAGACGGCGGCAGGATTCTTTTTGTCGGTACGAAAAAGCAGGCACAGGATTCCATCAAGGCAGAAGCAGAGCGCTGCGGTATGTTTTATGTAAATGAGAGATGGCTGGGTGGTATGCTGACAAACTTTGATACGATCAAGACCCGTATCAAGAGGCTGAAAGCCATCGAGAAGATGTCCGAGGACGGGACATTTGATGTTCTTCCCAAGAAAGAGGTTATCAACCTGAAAAAAGAATGGGCAAAGCTGGAGAGGAATCTTGGCGGTATCAAGGAAATGAAAGAAATCCCGGATGCGATCTTTGTTGTTGATCCCAAAAAAGAGAGAATCTGTATCCAGGAAGCGCATATTCTCGGCATTCCACTGATCGGTATTGTAGATACAAACTGTGATCCGGAGGAACTGGATTATGTGATCCCGGGTAATGATGATGCGATCCGTGCCGTGAAACTTATTGTATCCAAGATGGCAGACGCTGTGATCGAGGCAAATCAGGGCGAGTCCCTGGCAGATGCTCCGGCTGAAGAAGAGGAAGCAGCGGCAGAGGAGACGACAGAAGAATAAGGACCTGCCAGAACAGGTAAGGATATCAATAGAAAGGAATGAAAAAAATGGCTATTTCAGCATCAATGGTAAAAGAATTAAGAGAGATGACAGGTGCCGGCATGATGGATTGTAAGAAAGCTCTTACAAACACAGACGGCGATATGGATAAGGCAGTAGAGTGGCTTCGTGAAAATGGTCTGGCAAAGGCAGAGAAGAAAGCAGGCCGCATCGCCGCAGAGGGTATGGTTGCCGTTAAGGTCAGTGAAGATGGAAAGAAAGCTTCGATCGTAGAAGTAAACTCAGAGACAGATTTCGTGGCGAAAAATGAGCAGTTCCAGAATCTGGTTAATGCAGTTGCTGCCCAGGCAGTAGAGACTTCTGCTACTGATCTGGATACTTTTATGGCAGAACCATGGATTGAGGATTCTTCTGTGACAGTCGAAGAAAACCTGAAAAATATGATCGCCAAGATCGGTGAGAACATGAACATCCGTCGTTTTGAAAAACTGGATCAGCCGGATGGCATGATCGTATCTTATATCCATGCCGGAGGCAAGATCGGTGTTCTCGTATCGGCAGAGACGGACGGTGATTTAGATGAAGTGAAGGCTTGTCTGAAGGATGTGGCAATGCAGGTAGCAGCCCTGTCTCCGAAATACACATCCCGTGATGAGGTAGATCAGGATTATATCGAGAAGGAAAAAGAGGTTCTTTTCGCTCAGGCAAAGACCGAGAAACCGGATGCCGCAGATAAGATCATCAACGGTATGGTGATGGGCCGTATCAATAAAGAACTGAAAGAGATCTGCCTGCTGGATCAGGTATTTGTCAAGGCAGAGGATGGCAAACAGTCCGTAGGACAGTATGTACAGGCAACAGCGAAAGAGCTGGGAGTCAATATCAATATCAAAACATTTATCCGTTTTGAGACTGGCGAAGGACTGGAGAAAAAGGAAGAAGACTTTGCTGCTGAGGTGGCTGCACAGCTCGGATAAAAATTTATCAGGAGCGAAACTTCGCAAAGCAGATGAAATAGTCTCGCCGGAGGCGAGCCTATGATGCGAAGAAAGAGTTCGCAAGGCAGATGAATGCATAAGAGTTTGTCGGAATCAGGTGAATTGTGATAGGAAAGAGAACCCTTGTAAGTGGCGTGTATGTGCTATTTGCGGGGGTTTTTGGATTTAGATAAACCAAATATTTTCAAAAAGCCTTGATAATCATCCTGATGGTGTTATAATATAATGATTTAGTAAATTAATGCTGAATGGGAGGCTTTTGGGAATAAATGAAAAACAAAGGAGTGTAAAGCTATGCAACATGATTTTTATTTTATTTCTAAGAATAACCCAAAAGTAAAAAGAGCTTATATGGATATTTTGAATATGGTTAAAGAAGTTCAGAACCTAGTAAGAAAAAAGTTTACATTTAGGTTTGATGTGGTGGGTAGTTATAAGCGGAACATGATTACCTATGATGCCAAATCAAATGTGGGCTATGATTTTGATTTTAATATTGAGGTTAATGACGACAACCACAGGTATACGCCCAAACAACTAAAGGATATTCTTCGTAATGCAATAGGTACTGTTTGTGTAAAATACGGATATGATTTCCCGGAGGATTCTACGCGTGTACTGACAATCAAAATGAAGTACAGAAAAAACTCCAGCATCCTACATAGCTGTGATTTTGCAATCATAAATAATTACATTGACGATGACGGGTATGAAGGTCAGGGATATATTCATTATGATAAGTCGTACAGAAACTATACATGGTGTGAACAGCCGGATGGATATTATATGCTGCCAGATAAAATTGATTGGATTAAAGAGAACGATTTGTGGAAAATCATGAGGGATTTGTACATTGAAAAGAAAAACAAAAATAATAACCCGAATATACATTCAAGAACTATTTTTGCTATAACTGTCCATGAAATATGCCAAAGATATGGGTTTTATGAAAATTAAACGGACGCATTTGACAGAGCAGGTTGTAAGCCTTGATCATCCCTGTGGGAATTCAGCTTCATCAATCCAGTCATCAATGACCGGGATTTCAAACTTCGCTATAACTTGGAAATACCATACAGATTTCTGTAAATTTTGAAAGGAGTTCGCCAATTTGAATAATTCAATAATAACCCCAATTATTCAAGAAATCAGAGAAATTCTTGATGAGGCAAGAAAGAACGTAGCAAGAGAAGTAAATAATGAATTGATTGTTTCGTACTGGAAAATCGGAGAGATTATCGTTCGTTATGAACAGAATGATAATATACGTGCAAAATATGGAGAACAGACATTAAAACAGATGTCAAAGATATTAACTAATGAATTTGGTAAAGGTTTTTCTCGTTCAAATCTGCAAAATATGAGGGCATTTTATTTAAGCTATGAGAATTGCCAGACAGTGTCTGGCAAATTGAGCTGGTCTCATTATTGTGAACTGTTATCTGTTGCAGATAAGGATAAAAGAAGTTTTTATGAGAAAGAAGCGATTAATTCAAACTGGTCTGTTAGAGAATTAAAAAGACAAATTAGTACTTCGCTGTATGAACGGCTACTGCTGTCAAAAGGAGATGTTAATAAGCAACAGGTATTAGATTTATCATTAAAAGGGATTGAAATTGCCGAACCAAAGGATATCATAAAGGACCCATATGTATTTGAGTTTTTAGGGATTCCGGAAGATAAGCCGATAATGGAAAGTGATTTGGAAAAGGCATTGATACAACAGATTGAAAAATTCTTATTGGAATTAGGGCGGGGCTTTATGTTTGTTGGCACACAACAAAGAATAACCATAAATAATACACATTATTTTGCAGACATGGTATTTTATAATAAACCACTAAAATCGTATGTAATAATAGAATTGAAAACATCAAAGTTAATGCCAGAAGCAGTTGGTCAATTGAATATGTATCTGAATTATTATGAAAATGAAGTAAATGACGAGGGTGATAACAAACCAATTGGTATTATTCTTTGTACTGATAAAGATGCACTAGCAGCAGAATATGCGTTAGGTGGTTTATCAAGCAACATTTTTGCTTCAAAATACACGTATTACATACCGGATAAGGAACAGTTGATTGCAGAAGTTGAAAAAGTAATTAATCAGTGGAACGAGGATAAGGATTAAATTGATAAAGTGATAATGCAAACTTGACCAACTCCGAACCTATCTGACCAACTTTCCGTTTTGACCAATTCAGACAAAGAAATAACAGGCAGAAAACAGGCAAAAGAACCTGACCAATCAAAAAATTGGTCAACCGTAAATTCCACCAAGAGAAAACAACGGAAAAACGCCGGTTTTTCAGGAAAGTTACTATATCAAATTAAATAATTCGCAAAGCAGATGCAGTAAGTGAAATCTGATTAAGAAATTTATGAATAAGAAAACCCCTGTAAGTGGCGAGAAATGTCATTTATAGGGGTATTTGACTTTTGGAAATCTGTGAAGTTTTAATTGTCTTAAAATCTGTGTTTCATTAGGGAGAAGAGAATTATGCTTTTACCGTTTTTCATATTTCTAGAAAAGCGGTATTCCAAATGCAAGAATAGATATATAGTGAAAAAATCTATTCATAAAATATTATAAACTAAGTAACTAAAAAGATGTGTGAGAGTCTGTTTTACAAGAATTCTTTCTCCGCAAACACTTTTTTAGCCGCAAATACAGCATTTAACACTTTTGGAAATCCTGTATATGGAATACACTGCAAAAATGTATCTATCACTTTTTCAGGAGTGATTTTTATGAGGATTGGAGAGATAGCAAAAGCAGCCGGGATCAGTGAATATACTCTGCGGTATTATGAGAAGAAAGGATTGATCCGGGTAAGGCGGGATGATGCCGGCAGACGCTGTTATGATGAAAGCGATATGGAATGGAAAAATTTATCAAACGCCTGAAAGACACTGGTATGCTGCTAAAGGATATTAAGGAATATTCAAGGCTGCAGTATAAAGGAAATACTACCATGCCGAAACGTCTGGAAATGCTTGAAAAGCACAGGGAGTATGTGCTGGAGCAGCAGAAGAAATGGGCAGAATATCTAAGCAATCTGGACGATAAGATTGCTTTTTACAGGGATTCAATACTATAAGGACCGTGAAGTAAACTTAGAGGAGAATTAGGATGAGCGAAATTCATAGAATAAAGTGTGGAAACGGTAACTGCTATATTATCGAAAATGGAGTTGATGGAATATGATTCCCTTCCCCATGTGGCGGGAGTGGAGGAATTATGCTGGAAAATGAGGCGGTGCTGATTGTGGCGGCTGGGGATGCGAAGATAGACAATCCAAAATATAAGAAAAAATTTGGTACAAAGGCAAAAATGCTTTCACTGGATGAGGTGGAAACATTGGTGGGACATGCAGTTGGCGGTGTCTGCCCGTTTGTGGTAAATGAGGGTGTGAAAGTATATCTGGATGTATCGCTAAAAAGATTTGAAACGGTTTTCCCTGCCTGTGGCAGTTCTAACAGTGCAATAGAGCTTTCCATTCCAGAACTGGAGAAATATTCAGGATATGCGGAATGGGTGGTGGTTTAGCATTCGAGCTGTAACAGTGAAATAATAAAAATTTCACACCCAAAATTCCGTATTTGGCACCCATTCCAACCATACAGAAAAATAAAAAGCCGATATAAAAATGATAAGGCTTTTGCCTGATATTTCATAAAAGAAAGGAAATTGTTAAAATCATGAAAATAGCGGTTTGTGATGATGATAAAGCGGCAAGGGAGCATATTGTTTCACTAGTAAAAAAGCAGATACAGGACGCAGAAATTATGACTTTTGCAACAGGGGAAGAAATGCTGAAAGCACAAAAAAATTTTGACATTTCTTTTCTCGATGTGGAAATGGGGGGACTATCGGGAATGGACGTTGCAAATCATATCCGGCAGAAGGAACAGGGAAACACAAAGAGCATTATTATCTTTGTGACAGGCTATGAAAAATATATGAACCAGGCATTTGATGTGTCAGCATTCCATTATCTGTTAAAGCCCATAGATGAAGAAAAGTTCCGTAATGTTTTTGGGCGTGCGCTGAACGAGCTGTATGCAGCGGAGGAACGAACAAAACGGTATATTTTAGTAAGAAACTCCGGCACACAGCAGAAAGTTTATATAAA
>CAJUDA010000017.1 GCA_910584875.1 uncultured Eubacterium sp. | reverse complement strand
TGTCAATATGGATGTAAGTTTTGGTAAGATTCTTGTAACTTTTGGTAATTTTTTTTCATTTCACGTCACGTTAGATTTTTTTGCTGGAATACGGTGATAATTTTGTATCACGAAACTCACGCCCTGACACTGTGCTACCATTTTATTATGATTGTGAAAATGGTTAACCAGATGATGCAGGCAGGCTTGCACAATCTCACTTTGCCTTCGCGGTAATAATACCTGTACTTAAATTTGCACGACATCAGTCGAATTTCCATGTTCCTTTATAATGCAGATTAAACCTTTAGTTTTTATCCAGACTGTTGCCATATTATCATTTGGATGAACGCCAATAAAACAGGGTGGTTCAGGAAAATCCCTTTCAATGAATACTTTAACTTTTATTTCTGTATCATTTAATATGCCAAATGGCGTTACTGAACCCGCCTGCAAATTCATAATGCACAACAAATCATTTTCTGAGGCTAAACTCAACGGACGTGTTTTATTATTCATTCGGAATTCTTTTAAAATATCACAATCACATTTATATTTCCATCCGATTTTTATCAAATATTTTTCTCCCCTGTCTCGTGCTTCCTTGGCGCCTGCACATAGTTCCGAACAACTTAACACATAAAAAAAGACTATAACGGTTATTGTCATAGCCTTTTAAGGATTAAAGAAATTCCCTTTTTATTTTTTATCTATGTCCGTTTTGCCACCACTACAAGCCTCCCATCCTGCACATGATAGGCACAGGTGGAAAGTGTCAGGAACGTATCGCCAAACCGTGCTTTCACACCCGTGTCATAGAGGGAAAGCTTCTTGATATTTTTATAAAACCGGTTAAATTCTTTTTTAGTATCTGCCTGATAAAACTGATAATATTTAAACACCTCATCCTCTGCCCGGTAGACCTGCGAACGGAACACGGCTACAATCTCATACGTACGTTTCTCAAAAAGCGTATCAAAAGAGATCACCGGATGTTTCTGATAAAATTTTTTATCCAGATACAAATCCAGATCGCCAAACATCGAACCATCTCTCATGTTATGTCCATAGATGATAAAATTAGTCCCCTTGTCGAGATCTGCCTGATTTTTCACATACAGGCAGCCGTACTTACTTTTTTTACCATAAAAATCACGATGTAGATAATACTCATCATCTTCACACTGCATAACCGGATTATCAATTTTCATCCCTTTTATGGATAGCCAGCCTGCGAGATCTTTGTTTTTTTTATACAATTTTTTATACTTACGCAAAATGACAGCTGCCCCCGTGGGTGCACTGTCTTTTTGCGCCGGATTTTCTTCTGGCAGTTCTCCGGCTGGCAGATCTTCTTCTGATATTTCTGTCAGCATCTCTCTCAGATCTTCCTGCTGTTCCTTTTGCTGCATGGACTGGCAGTATGCCCGCACAAGAGGTATCAGGCATACTACCATCAGCAGAAGAAAAAACACTCTCAGTAATCTGTTTTTTCTCTTATTTTCCATAAACAGGTTCTTCTTTCTGGCTCTCTTTTCCAAAATGACGGTACAGATTCTTTGTCGTGTGATAATATACAAGCAGCACGACGATGGCCACAATGGCAGGCAGCTTTCTGATCTTTCCACCCCGTTCTGCCCAGGCGATGATCCGTAAGACAAGTTCTTTCTTTGTTTTCTCGGTCATACCTCCCTCATGATCGGCAAAATACAGACGCAGATAAGACAATCCGGCGATCATGGCGATCGTCGCATACAGCTCAATCGGCGTGGTATCTCCCGTCTTCGGCTCATCGTCCCTGGTGTTGTTTTCTTTTGACCCGTTGCTGCTTTTGGTACTTTTCTTTTTTGATGTATTGCTTTTTTTATTATCATCCTTTTTTGTCACACTGCCATCTTCCTCTTTCTTGTTATCATTCTTTTCATCGGCTGTATCCTTACCGTTATCCTTCTCTGTGTCACCACTGCCGTCGCTGGCAGCCGTATCCTTATATGCGATGGCATAGGTAGAAAAACAATCTGTGGCGATCGTAATGGTATCATCCTTCTCATCCAGATCAGCCAGAATCTCTGCCTTTCCATCATGCACCCGAATTACCTCATATGTTCGTCTCTTTTTGCTGTCAGCATTTTTCAGACTGTCCGGTATCGTAATGACAATGGTAATCCTTTTCTTTGTCTCAGATATCGCACTACGTTTCTCCCCGATCAGTTTAAACAGGCTGATATCGAGATACTGCCCCACTGTATACCCATCCAGCGCCGCCTCCACAAGAGCCTTGTCTGTGCTGCTGACGGTATCAGAGGCATCTTTCATTGAAAGGATAATCTTTATATCATCGCCGTCTTCCATCTGTTTCTTTTCTTCTTCTGTCAAAACGATATCCGCCAGTTCTTTTGTCGGAGTAGATATCTGTGCGGCAGGTGCTTTGCCGTCTGTATCCACATCTTTATCTACGCTTCCAGATTCCGTAGAAGAGGATGGCAGTTTTGCGATGACCAGATCGACCGCTGCGCTGCCTGATTTGTCCCCGCACTGGATCGTTATGCTTCCGCGAATGCTTCCGGCATTATCCGTAGTTGCTTCCGTTTTGGTGATCTCTCCCACCGTCGCCGTCACCACAGAAAGCCCTTCCGCATCCAATGCGGCATCCAATGCATCCTGAATATTCTTTTTCGTTGTATCGTTGGACGGTGTGATGCCTTTCAGCGCATCTTCTACAACCTTCTTTGCATCATTTACATTTTCCTGCTCTGTCTTTATCCTTACCGTCACCGTAGTACGGTTTCCTGCCTTGTCTGTGGCAGTGACTGTCTGTTCCCCGGATACTGCTTCCATGGTAAATTTGTTATCTTCCAGAGTGGCCGCTTTCCCATTTACCTTTACCGACGCCAGATTGTCCTCCGTCACGGTCACAGTCTGCGGCGAACGGTACGTCTTTCCATCCTTTATGCCGCTGATCACAGGCGCCGTCTTATCAAACACCAGCCCGGTAGAGGAAAGATAGGCAGCATTCCCCGCCTTGTCTGTGATCTTTACATAGATCACACATTTCCTGTCCGGTTTGATCGTAATAGAAACCGACTCCCCTTGCTGCTCTGTCCAGTCATCCCTGCCAAGTGCCTGTACCTCCACTTTTGTCAGCACACGGTCCGAAAGATGATAAGCGATCGTATCCACGCCGGAGCTTTCCGCGCCGTCTTCTCCTTCATCGGTCGCTGTGATCGTCAGTGTCTCTGCCTGTTTGAAATACGTTTCAAATGTAATATTGTCCTGGAATTCCTCCCAGTACGCACCTCCCACTGTGATCTCTCCTTTAGGCGGCTGCACATCCGGTTTCTTAACCAGCTTCACTACAGCACCCAGTCCACCCGTTATTTTATAAGCCGGATTATCACTTCGGAAGCGGGTACTGTAATCCTCTGCGTTTTTCCCTGTGACCGCAACATCACTTCCAGCAGACGGAAGAACCTGTGTCGAAATACCGATATGGGCAGAATCCGTAAGAGGACGGTCATCAGAAATGCTTATCGTATTCCCTGAGTAAAGATATACATTCCTCTGATTCCCGCGGGAATCTTTATTTCCCCAGATGACAGCACTGCCGCCCACCATGATAGAACCATTTTCGCCGCTTATATATACGGCACCACCATTTTCGCTTATATTGCCGCTGATCTCACCACCCAGCATGCTAAATGTTCCACTGGTTAGTACACCGCCGCCAAACGTTGCCTGGTTTTGAGTAATCTTACCGCCATACATCACAAAATTACCGTGATTTTGTACACCGCCATAACTACCATTGACACCGGAGATCTCTCCCCCATACATCGCAAACCCAGCAAGACTATTGCTGATCTGGACGCCCTCGACATGTCCGCCGTCTGTACAATTATACAGGTTCAGTTGACTATACCCCTCGTACACAGCAATGGCATTCGTATTCGCTTTCGTGATACGAATGCTATTTCCGTTCAGACAGAGATTTGTTGTATTCTTCGGCACAAGCCAATTATCAGAAAGTGTCACATCCTCTGTCAGATAATAATTCCCTGCCGTATCCGGCAGACGGTCCGTCTCTGTCCATGCTTCCCATGTAATGTCATTATGTTTGTGCAGCACTACCGTACGCAGCACAAATCCACATGTCGTGCACTTATAGACGATTCCTTCCTCCGTCTGAGTCCCGGCATCTTCGGTATGGGTATGCTCGGCAGGCTTTTCCGGTATTTCGCCAATGGCAACATACTTAAAACCGTTTAACGCCGCCTGCTTATCCCAGTTCTGTGCAGAAACTTTGTTCTCTCCAACGATCACCTTCTGTGTCTGTGTCTGGATATTTCCCTGATAGGCTGCCGTACCGCCCAGAAATTCGCCGCCGTACACTTCCAGGCTGCCGTTGCCATTACTGCTGAGGGCATATTCACTGCCGGTATATTGTCCGCCACGGATCGTAATGGTGCCATAATTAACCGTTGCTGCTGTTTTCCCTGAAAAAACACCGCCAGCGATAAGAATGGAGCTCTTATTATTTTCCTCTTTTCCCGCACAGACGGCACCATTTTTCTCTCCCGTAAACGTACCGCCGGCAATCCTGGTCGCCGCATTATACCCATCGGCATTTCCCTGTGTATGAACGGCATACTCGCCTCCCTGGGCGATTATCTCACCGCCGAAAATATTGAGGTTGCCGCACCAGTTCCAGATCACCCCCATAGGGAAAGGAGTATCCTGCACCGTATTACCTGTGATCGAACCGCCGTACATATTCACGGTCGCTGTCGACAAAGAGGGATCTGCGGAGTCGTAATCATCCATCTGATACAGGGCAATAATGCCGCTTTCACTTTTGTTTCCTGTGATACTGACCCCATCATAGATATTGAGGACGCCCTTTCCATACACAGCGATCACACCTTTGTTCCCCAGACCTGTTCCCGTATAAGTCCTGGAAAAAAAGTTCCTGATCTGTGTACTGCCGCTCAATGAAACATTCCCTTCCAGCAAAAACGCAGACTGATAAAATGTGATACTGTTTCCATCAAGGATCACCTTCTCAAATGTGACATCTGCCCCCGCTTCCACACCCAGCGCAGAATCAAGATAGCTGTCATATCCATCATCATAATCATCATTCTCTTTCCACTTCAGCGTGCCAGAACCAGTAAATTTTACATAACCGGATGTTATGTAGATTCCTCTTGGTACGGTTACGGTTCCCTCCACTGTGATGACCAGCGGGTCTTTTTTGGTACCTCCGGCAAGTTCGTATATTCCCTCATCCGTATTGGCTTCGATGACGGTACCGTCCCTCCAGGTCATATTCCCTGTTCTTTTGACAGCACCCGGCGTTTTTTTGACATCCGCCTGCGCCTGGACCGGCGCTGGTACTGCCGATGAGATCATTCCGGTCACAAGTGCCGCAGACATAAATACCGCCATTACGGATCGCCGGATGTGTTTCTTCTTATTTTTCATAACGATTCCCTCCGTCCTGATTTTCTTGATATAATATATCATACATTTTTTTTATCCAAAAAGGAAGCGGCTGACACATTTGTTGCCAGCCGTTTACTTTTCTTGTTAAAAAACAGAATACTTTATGATATATTTATATTATAATACACGTTAACAGGAGGTAATTATGTATAAAATTCTGATGGTAGATGACGACCGTTCGATCTTAGAAGACAACCGGATCTATTTTGAATCCAAGGGATATGAAGTCATCTGTGCAGAGACGGCAGAGGAAGCAGAACGCATCATTCTCTCAGCATCACTGGACTGTATCATCCTGGATGTTGACCTGCCCGATAGGGATGGTTTTAGCTTGTGCGAAAAGATACGGCAGCAAACCGGAGTCCCCCTTCTGTTTCTCTCCGGCTATACCCAGGAGCAGAACCGCATCCGGGGATTCTCTATCGGAGGAGATGACTATGTCTGCAAACCCTATAGTCTGAAAGAACTGGAACTGCGTGTACGCGCCCGGATCCGCAGCGGAAGGGCGGCACAGCCGCCAGAGACACTGTACTATGGCAGTCTCACCATCCACCCTGCCAGCCGGAGCGTGAGCTATAATGAAATTTCGGTCGATTTTTCCACCTATGAATTTGATGTTCTCTATTTCCTTGCCAGACACCCCTGCAAGGTATTTACTTACGAACAGATCTTTGATTCTGTATGGAAATCCCCAATCAATAAAGGGCTCAAATCACTGCAGGTCCTGATCGGGCGCATACGGAAAAAGTTATATGACATCTGTCCGGAACACGATTACATCCAGACCATCCGCCGCAAGGGATACTTTTTCGCTCCACAGAATTCGGATTTTCCCGGTTAAGGGATCAGTCCGGACGTGTACGGCGGTATCGGATAAGGACAGCAATGACAGCGGCGCAAAACAATACAGCAGCCGCCAGCCAGGGAATTCCAGATGCAGTCTCTCTGTCATCAGCCATCCTGGCAGGATCAGGAACCGCCGCCGTTTTCCCGGCATCCGTTTTTTCCATCGTGTCCGCCAGATCCGTCCTGCGGACAGATTGTGCGGTCTTAGTTTTTCCTGTTTTATCTTCCAGGTCATGTTGCGTCGTCTCTGCCCCGGATCCGGCATTGACCGTCTTAACTGATTTGACACTCTGCGGGCTGACAGCACTTCTTTTTGTCTTCCTGCCCGGCTCTTTGTTTTTCACAGAGGGTTCATTACTCACTGTGGCAGACTTCTGTTCTTCCGGCACACTGCTGGCAGCCGGTTCTTCCGGCACAGGAAGGGGCGTCGGCTTTGACGCCGGAAGAGGCGTTGGCTCCGGTACGGCAGAGGGTTTTGGAAGCGGATCAAGAACCGCTGTCCCTCCTCCCCGGTTTCCCCCCTGATCCACCACCTGATCCAGATCATCTGCCGCATACCGGAGAACATTGGAATAGTATTCTGTTCCGGCACGGCTGCCACGAAGACGAATATATAGATAGGGATGTACGGAAACATCCCACTCCGCTTTTGTCAGCCCGATAAAAAAGGATTCATCCATAACAGAAACGTTATCCACTCTGTACTGGATCCAGTTTTTGTTATCAAAAGAATATTCACTGGCTACCTGAATAGGCAATGTACCCTCTGGTTTCGTAAAACACCCCTTGAACAGATAGGAAGACAGACTGTAACCGGCTGTGACACTGGTAAAGGTCAGTGGAAAATCATTATAGGCAACCGTACACACAGGCACTGTGAGAGAAGCCGCCCCATGAAATCTGCCCCGGACAGTAAAACGACGTCTGTCCTTCTGCATCTGTCCCGTACCTGCCAGTTCCCATGAGACAGATATGATTTCACCAAAATGCACTGTTCCCTCACGGATGACCTGACTGGCGATCACAGAGGGGATCACATCTGCCGCTGTCTGTCCGGGTTCCGCTACCACGGTGACTGGTCTGATGTTTATGACAAAAGGAGTTCTGGCATATCGTATTTTCCCGGAAACCGGACAATCTGAAACAGCAAGACCAGAGCCCTCGTCCTGCACCAGCGCAAAGCCCCTGTCCTCTGCCACTGCTTCCCGGTCAGCTGTCTCATCCACGACCTCAGCACCCTCCAGGAAAAGCATCCCGCCCTCCCGCACATGAAAAACAGGTTTTCCACCCGCCTGCCGTCGGAACGTGAGATGATGGTCGCTCAGAAAGCTGATCTCTCCGGCAACCGTGATCGAATGTCCTTGCGTCTCCACGGTCAGGGCTGGCCGTCCTGGTCTGTCGGGAACAAAATCCCATTCATCCTCCAGTGTGATGTCGGCTGACAGGCTCACTGTGCCGCCTGTATTTTTATGCTCCTCCATCCACCGGACCAGCTCCGGTCCGGTCGATACCGTGTCTTTTTCCGTTGCACGGGCGATGGATGGTATGTATAATAGGGATAACAGGATCAGTAATGAAAGTACAATTTTATGACGTATTTTTATCATACCGCGCTCCTTTATAAGAGGTGTAAAATGAAACAAACTTTTTTCAGTAAAAAAACATTACAGTTGTTTACCATCATGACCGCAGCCATTTTAGTGACACTGGCTGTCATGCGGCTGCTTTCTGTTTATGACAATAAGTATACAAAAAAAGCGCCTGTTGCGCAAGATAATATCGCTATGATACCAGAAAGTGGCTGCTGCTTTCTGGTGGACGGCTGGGAACTCTATCCGGACAGGCTGCTGTCCCCTGCCGATTTTGCGGCTGGCGCCCTGCCGTCTCCCCGTTATCTGACATGGGCGGGACAATACCCGAACCTCTCCGCTTTCCACACAGACAGCGATCCCTATGGCTCTGCCACCTACCGCCTGCACCTGAACGGTTCGGGCACTGTGTCACTCTATCTGCCAGAACCCCTCTGTGCCGCCCACGTATTTGTAGACGGGCAGAGCCTGGGCGGTCCTGGGGAAGTGATGCCAGACCAGTATTCCCCATTGATCCGCGATACTGTCTATTCGTTCCCCGTCAATGGCAGCACAGAACTGATCCTACAGATTTCCAATTACTCCCATTACTACGGCGGGCTCTGGTATCCTCCCGCCATCGGAAATCCTGACAGCATCAGCCATCTCATCGCCTACCGTATGCTGTTTTACGGACTAATGTTTTTTTCGTCGCTGACTCTGTCACTGTTTTGTCTGGTATTTTTTAAAAAGAATTTACATCTGCACCCAGCATTCTCTGATTTTGGCATGCTGTGCCTGACGTTTTGCCTGCGCATCTGCTATCCGTTTATCCGGCTGGCGGGGCTACCGCTGGTGCGTTCCCTCTATGCCCTGGAAGACGCCACGGCGCTTGCCGGACTCTTTTTTGCCCTGCAGATCGCTTTCCGTCTCTTCCTTTCAGGAAAGCACCGCCGGCTCCACACAATCGTCCGTGTTTTCTCTCTTGCTATGTGCGGTGCCTCTGCCATTCTGCCTCTGATCCTCCTCCCCGCTTTCCCTGCACTCACGCAGTGGTACGGTATCCTGATCTCGTGGTACAAGATCGCAGCAGCCGTATTTCTGACCGGCGCAGCCTTCTGCGGCTGTCTGAACGGGCGTCCCCATATATCCGTGCCGCTGGCTGCTGTCACGGCAAACGGCGCCTTCCTTCTCTATGGCGTCCTGGCAGTCGGCCACTTTGAACCTGCCGCCCTGGGATGGCCGGAGGAGTATGGCGTATATTGCATGGTGATCGCCTTTGCCATCCGGATGATGCAGCAAAATTATGATATCATTACCGAAAATAAAAGGCTGACGTTCCATCTGCAGGAAGAGGTGGCGGAAAAAACACTCCACCTGCACCAGCTCCTCTCCGAGAGGGGCCAGCTGATCACCGAACTCGGACATGATATGAAATCTCCTCTCACCTCCCTGTCCAATATGGCGCAGATCATACGCGGCAACGATATCATGCTCGACAAGGCTACCCGGGATAAAATGTCTTATATCGAAGAACAATGCGAACTTCTGTCCCAGCGGCTGCACTCGATCCAGATGCTGGCATCTGAAACAGGGACCCCATCGCGTATGGAATCCCTGGATCTGAATCAGTTTCTCTCTGAGTTTCACTATAGCTGCCGACCGGTCATCGAGATGAGCGGACCTGATTTTATCTATCAGTCCTGTCCGCAGCCGTGCCGGATCATGGCAGACACAGAAAAACTGTCCCGTGCGCTGGAAAATCTGGTATATAATGCCGCTGAACACACTCCTGCCGACGGCAGGATCACCCTCGCCTTAAAGATAGAAAACCAGTATGCCTGTCTGTCTGTGTCCGATACCGGCTGCGGCATATCAGAAAAAGAACTTCCCCATATTTTCCATCGTTTCTACACCACTCACAAACAAGACGGCGGACAGGGACTGGGGCTCCCGATCGCAAAAACGATTATTACCGAACACGGAGGTGCGATTGACGTGGCTTCTGTGGAAGGCAGGGGGACCACATTTACAGTCCGGATCCCACTGGTAAGTCAGGCTTGACTTTATCATCCTGATATGCTATTCTTCTAAATAATTAAATAGCACTATACTGCCACCGGGTAGGAACGCGAAAGTATTCGTTTCACATCGTTAGGTCTTTGAAGATGTGTATATGAGTGCTTATTTTTATCTTGACGCCGTTGAGCCGGCTACAGAAGGAGACAATGTTATGTTATCTAAAAAAATCAAAAATTTCTGTCACTATTTTACAAAAACGGAAATCACATTATGGTGCATTTCCGTCTTATCAATCCTAATCTTCTTTTTTATTTTTGACAGGGAAAATATGCTGACACTCACCGCATCCCTGATCGGCGTAACATCTCTGATCTTTAATGCGAAAGGGAATCCGTTCGGACAGTTTCTGATGGTCATCTTCAGCTGTCTGTACGGCATCATTTCTTTCACGTACCATTATTACGGAGAGATGATCACCTATCTGGGGATGACCGCTCCCATGGCTGTTTTTGCCCTGGTCTCCTGGCTGCGCAATCCTTATAACGGAAACAGGGCGGAAGTAAAGATCAACCGTCTGAAGGGAAAAGAAATTAGTATTATGATACTGCTGACAATACTTGTTACTTTTGTCTTCTATTTTATCCTGAAGGCATTCCATACCGCAAACATCGTTCCCAGTACGATATCTGTGACCACCAGCTTCCTCGCCGTTTACCTGACTTTCCGGAGAAATGCATTCTTCGCCATCGCCTACGCCGCCAATGATATCGTGCTGATCCTTTTATGGACTCTGGCAGCATGTTCCGACCTGTCCTATCTGTCCGTCGTCATCTGTTTTGTCATGTTTCTGATCAATGACATTTATGGGTTCGTAAACTGGTCCAGGATGCAGAAACGACAGGAAGCTGGTGTAATCATTTAATAATCGGTAAACTTATTCACAATATCGCGGATTGAAGCAGCATTATCCTGATTCACCTCTACAATATTGGTCAGCACTTCTGTGGTGTTCGTCGTGCGTTCAATCTTTTCTATGATATCATCGACGCCGATCGCATTTTCACCGGAAGCGCACTGAACCGTGCTGATCTGATCCTTGATGTTGGATACGGCATCCACAAAGACATTGGACACCTGTTCAATCTCCTTTATCACATTCTGGATGGACTGGATTGAGGCACTGTATTCATTGGCAATATCAATAAAATCTTTAAATTGGGTGGCAACATCCTGATCAAGAAAACGGATAATGTCATTGAAACAGGACTGGACATGCTCCATATTGGAATTGGTATCATTACAGATCGCCTGGATCTGCGTCGCCGTAACCGAAGAACTGTTTGCCAGATTACCGATCTCGCTCGCCACTACAGCAAAGCCGCGTCCGGATTCTCCCGCCCGTGCTGCCTCGATCGAAGCATTCAGTGAAAGAAGATTCGTCTGACTGGTGATATCAAGAATCTGCGTAACCATATCATTGATCCTGGACAATGACTGCAGGTTTTGCATCGCCTCTTCAATATTTCTCTGATTTTCCTGCATCTGGGAACCTGTAACCTGCAGAGATTTATTTGCCGTCTCTTTCATGCGCTGGACTACCCGGATCAGGTCCTCGCTTCTTTCACTTCCCGCCTGTACCTTTTCCTCCACCTGATGTACCATATCGGCGATCCGGCTGATCTCCTGTCCAACCCGGATGATTGCCTCATTCGTCGTATCGGTACTTGCCGCCAGCTCCTGCGTTGTCGCTGAGTTATCCTCCACACATTCGAGAAGGATCTGGGAAGACTCTGTCATCTTACCGGCAGAATCTGATATGGAAACCGAACACTGGTCAAGAGTGGAGACAATTTCCCGGAACGACACATATAAAGAATCCATCGCCGTAGCAATCTTGCCAATCTCACTTTTCCGGTTGATATACTTATCCAATTTCGCCACCGGACTCAGATCCAGGTTCTGGAGCCGGATAATGGCGTTCTCTATCGTCTTGAGTGGTCTGGTACTGAAACGGATCAGCAGCCATGACAATAAGGCAATCAGTATGAGTGATCCAATACAAACAATTCCCAGCATCCTTTTATTGGTATCCGCCTGTGCATAAATCTCCTTCTCACTGTCACTCAGAACAACCGCCCATCCCCGGTCTGCCAGAGACTGGTATGCCGCCACACATGGATCCCCTTCTTTTTCCATATATTCAAAATTATCATACGTTTTATCCTGAGAGTTATGTATACGGTCAATCACAGAAAGCAGCATCGCATCTTCTATGTTCTGGGACATCAGATCTTCTTTTTCGTGAAAGATATAAACGCCTGTTTCTGTATTGATCATTGTATATTTTGCATTTTCCAATCCCTCAGTCACAAGGGAATCGAGCAGTTTTTTTAACCCTTCCGCAAAAGGGCCGCCACCCACATAACCAAGGATCGTTTTCCCATCACTGTCAAATACCGGACAATACATGGACAGTATCAGTTTTTTGGAGGCAGGCGAGACAATGATCCCCGTATTGTAAATACCGTTTGCCTGTTTCATCGCATCCTGCAGCTGCTTTAAGCCCTCGCCCTTTCTCGTCACCATCCCCACGACTTTCGGATTGGCATGGGCAATGACATGGGTATTCCATTCTCCGGTATAAATCCCCTCCCACTGGTCAAGTCCGGCATAGTATTTCTCCGTAAAATCCTGGGCAGACTTTTGCAGCTCTTTGTTATCCGGATCTTTCAGCAAAGCGGCGATCACTGGTGCTTTACTATAAGCGATCAGTAAATCTTCAGAGCTTTTTACATACTCTTCAATGATCCTGGTTTTTGCTTCCAGCGATGTCTTCATATTGTTCATTGCTGTTGTCTTCATCGCATTTGTCATATTCCTGTTAGCTATAATAAACAGAAGTGAAATACAAAAAAACCGCGATAAGAGTTATTGCCATAGTAAGTATTGTGCTGAGTTTCCGATTCTTTATCATGTAAGTAAGCTCCTCTCTTGTTTTTCCTTATTATATCCCAAGAGAGTCGTGTTGTAAAGTTCTAATTAGATTTCTAATATATCTAATTTATGGAAGCAGACGATTGATATCCCGCGGAAACAGGCATGCCAGACGCACATTTTCGAGTCCCAGCAGCCTCGCCGTAAAACGTTCCAGCCCAAGCCCCAGTCCCCCGTGGGGAGGCATCCCGCACCGGTGCATCATAAGATAACTGTCAAAGAGATCCCTGTCCATATGGAGCCGCTCCATTTTCGCTGCCTGTTGTGCATAGTTATGGATCCTCTGTCCTCCTGTCGTCACTTCCAGACCACGGAATAAAAGATCAAAGCTTTCTGTTTCGTTTGCATGTTCACTGCTGTCCATCGCATAAAAGGGACGTTTCTTACTGGGATAGTGGGTGACAAATATGAATTCACTGCCTGTTTTCTCCTCTACCAGCCGGCTCAGCAGTTTCTCCTCCTCTGGTTCAAAGTCATCAAAATCCTTTATTTTCCGGTTGTACTCATTTGCGATCCATTCCTTGGCTTCGTGAAAGCGGATGGATGGTATTTCCTCAGTCCGCGGCAGGGAAACATTGAGCCGCGTCAGTTCCGGCGCGCAATTCTCTTTTAGATACAGCATGGCACTGTGGAGCATTGCTGTCTCCATTTCCATCACATCATAGAAACTGCGGATAAATCCCATTTCAAAATCCACACTGGTATATTCATTCAGATGACGCGATGTATCATGCTTTTCTGCCCGGAATACCGGACCGATCTCAAAAACCCGTTCAAACACCCCCACCATCATCTGCTTATAAAACTGGGGGCTCTGTGCCAGATATGCCGTCTCTCCAAAATAATCCAGATGGAATATATTAGCACCTCCCTCTGCACCTGACTGGACGATCTTTGGCGTATGGATCTCTGTAAAATGTTCCTTTCGTAAAAACTGCCGGAAGCCACAGACGATTCCCTCCTGAATCTTAAAAATATCCCGCTGCTTTTCATTTCTCAATGTCACCGGACGGTAATCCAGAAGTTTTTCGATCGAGGTATCGACGATCTTATTGTTGATGACGATCGGACTTTCCATCTCCGGCTCGGATAAGATCTCCACAGAAATAAGATGCAGGTCATAACCCGTACGGGAGCGCTCTTCCGCTATTACTTCTGCTGTGATGATCACAGCACTCTCCTCCTTTAGCTGCTCCAGCGGAAAATCGGCTTTCTCTGGTGTATAAACGCATTGCAGGACCTCTCTCTTTGTCCTCAGAAGCACAAACGCAAATCCTTTCATTTTCCGTATCTTATAAATACATCCATGAAGTCTGATCTGCCTGCCGGTATTGCTGGCAAGCTCCTCCGGCTCTACTTCACTCTTCTGCTGTTTTCCTCTGATCATGTTCATATTTTTTCCCTCACTTTCTTCCTTGCATTTTTTTATATAAAAAGAGAACCACACCAGTATCTTTTCCATACCCTGATGTGGTTCTCTTATTATCTCTTCCACATAGGCACGACACGAATAGCGCCTGCACCTATGAATATCACAGTTGCAAGCGCTACAAATCGTCGTCCCTATTCAGTTTCGTGATCGAAACCTGACCCATAGCTATCTCACTCTTTCTTCATTTTTATCGTAGTTTATCACATTTTCCCCGGTTGTGCAACTATAAATTGGTTCCATTCCAGCCCCATTTGCTGACCTCTTCGTACTTGATATAGATATTATCCTTTTTTATCTTCAGTTGCGTCTCATAGAGATCGCAGATCCTCTCCGTCAGTTTCCGTGCCGTATCATCCGAAATTTTACCAAATATCTTGAGCTCGATAAATGCCAGAGGATCCTTGCCGTCCCCGCGGAAATACAGTTCGCACTGATCTGCAAGGTCGATCATCAGCCAGTTTTCAGACTTGCCCGGAATCAGCGTAATGATCTGTCCAAGCTCTGTCTTCACTGTCTCCTTTTGTTGTGGCGTCATGGGCATATTTACCCGGGAACTTATAAATGGCATCGTATTACCTCCTGTTATTCGATCTTTTCATATCTTTTAAATACTTTGTCTTCACCGCATACATGCTTCGTCCCATCTGCATCAGTAATGATATAATCCCCCTCATTAATGAATGTACGCCCTCTCCGGTGTAAAATATAAGGGCAGACGATCGACCCGTTTTCCCGGTCCACCTTTATCAGTGCCTCTGTCACGATCCATCCTGTCGTCACAACATCGGTCCACAGTTCAAAGCCGTCTTCCAGCCCCTTCCCCAGTTCATATTTTTCTACCTTTGCTTCCATCTCCACTCTTCTGCACTTCATCAGCCGCCCCTCCCTTTCTTTATTCATGTTCCTGTAATTTTAGCTCAACGAATCAGATATCTCTTATCATTATTATATAATAAAATAACCCAAAAAGCTATCTCTTTTTATCATTTGTTTGTGTCTGATAAACGTTGGCGCCGCCCGGCTACACCCGGAAGGAGGCTACGGTCTGGTTCAGTAATTCGCTTAACCGGAACAATTCTTCCATCTTTGCCAGTACCGTGTTAGAATTTTTATCCGAATTCTGGGCAGACTGTTCCATTCCCTGTATGTATTCTGCCATATCACCAACCAGCGCAGCAATAGACCGGATCGTCTCACTGATCCCCTCCATACTGGCACTCATCTGATGGGAGGCGGTGCCAAGATCGCTGGAGATACCGCTATAAAATACGGCATCCTTTTTGTACAGACCCGCCAGCTCTGCCATACTTTTGTAATCCTCCATAACCTTGCCATTCATAAATGTCAGCAGTTTTTGCGACCGGTCGGTCAATACTGATACATTTTGTACAACGTCTTCTGTCACCTGACGGATCTTATCCACCTGTCGCTTGGAATTATCCGCCAATTCCCGGATCTCATCTGCCACAACAGCAAAGCCCTGTCCCATTTCGCCAGCTCTTGCCGCCTCAATAGACGCATTCAGTGCCAACAGGTTTGTCTGGGAACTTATGGCAAGGATTTCTTCTGTCATCGTATCGATTTCCTGTACCTTCTGACTGTCCGCAATAGCTCTCTCCAGTTCTTCCTTTGTCTCCTGATAGAGTGCCACTGCCTCTCTGCCAGATTTCTCTGCATTTTCATGCTGCTGCCCGGCACGGTTCATAATATCTCCAGACTGCTCTTCTGCTTCCCTGGCTTTCTTCGCTACATCTTCCACCAGAATCCCCAGCTGCATACCTGTATCTTCCATATTGTCCACCAGTTCTTTTGCCTCTGTACTCTGCTCCAGCACCTGCACGACAGAATTCAGAATATCTGAGATCCCCTGTGCCAGCACTGTCATCTCCGCAGAAGTCCCCTCGGCGATCATTCCGATATTCTCCGCCTCTTCCTTTGTATTCAATATGATACTGCGGATCTGCTGCCGTACCTCAGCCGTCGCCACCCGGATCTGTTCGGTCTCATTCTTATATTCTTTCGGGATCCCTTTCTCGCACACTGCATTTTCAGAAAAATCACCGGAGGCAAACTGCTTCAGCATCTGCACCGGCGCCAGCGTCCTGCCAATCAGTCCCGCCATAAACACCGCCACAACAACAATGATCACAAGTGCGATCACAAGTGCCACAACAACCATCGCAGTCAGGGAATCCACAACATTGGACACAGGCACCACAACACCCAGTTTCCAGTTACTTCCCTGGATGACAGAAGCGGCAAAATAACACACCCTGCCATCATAGTCCTCCTGCCGGATCACATTGCTGCCGCTGCCCTCTATCAGCCCCTTCAGACCAGGCATCTTATCCGTAACCAGAACCGCCGCATCCTCCTTTGGTTCATACTCTTTATTTTTGTGCGCCACATACTGCCCGCTGCTGTCAGCAAGAAATCCATATACGCCTTCAGCAAAATCAATACTCGCTGTCAGGTCCGTCACTGTTTCCAGCGTCACATCCAGACCGACTACTGCCTCCAGCTGCCCTTTGATGTAGACGGGGGCGGCAATCGTCGTACACATCTGGTTTGTCAGCACGTCCCAGTACGGGTCCGTCACAATCGTATTCTCTGCCTCTGCCGCCTGCTGATACCATCCACGCTGTACCGGATCATAGCCCTCTGGGATTTCTGCCTCTCTGTTCGACTGGATAAACCTGCTGTCCTTTGTTCCACAGTACAGATTCAGAAGTTCTTTTCTGTCTGCCGCATAAGTATCCAGCACGGACTGGATAAAAGAGTCCTTGGTGCTGGCGGCGGCCTCAATACTGTTTGCCGCGCCATCCGCCAGCATTTTTTCATTTTCGATCCATGTGTTGATCTCTTCGCCATATTTGTCCGCATTCAGCTGAAGCGATTCCATCTGGTTTCGGATCATCTGCCTTCCTGCCACAATAACAGTTCCCACTGTCGTCAATATTATACTTACCACAACAATACAGATTACGCTGATCGTCAGCCTTCCTTTCATTGTCTTTCTCATGATCATTCTCTCCGTTTCTGTTATTTTTTATTTCCGTTGTACTAGCTCAACGGGTTCAAATTGGCGCCGTTGAGCTAGACTCCTCCGGAATATTTATCAAAATCTTTACAACAAACATACCATCTTCCAAAAGAAATTCCGTCTCTCCCTTATAATAGGAAACTACCTTTAATACACTTGCTATGCCGGTCCTGTTCCCTCTATCCGATTCCGGCAGTCCGTTTTTTATCCTGGTATCTTCTGCACAGGTATTTCTGCACTGGATCACCATCTTTCTCCCTTTTCTTGTGACAGATATATATATGTTTTTCTCCGGTCTGCCGGAAGCAAGACATCCGTGGATCGCATTCTCAAAAATGTTGGCGATTACAGCCACCAGATCGATATCCCTGACAGCTATATTTCCTTTCACCTGTACATTTGTCGTAACTGTAATATTTTCCTTTTGTGCCTGACCTATGTAGATCGACAATATATTGCCGATCGTTTCATTGCCGCCGGGACAGCTGCTCTCACCATCTTCCACATCTTCACGGTACTGTTTTACATAGGCAAGAAGTTTATCACTCTCACCGCTCCTGATATATTCTTCAATCAAAAGGCAATGGTGACGGGCATCATGACGGATCCTCGCCAGTTCCTCTTTTGATTTACACATCAGCTCCATCTGACGGCGGATCAGCTGCTCATTGGTTTCCAATAATTGTTTTTCCACCCGAAAGCGCCGTTCCTTTCCCCGGTGAAGATAGAGCTGGTATACCATATACTGAATGACCCCTGCCATAAACATAAGGATCGCAATACGTCCCATATGCAGGATTGAAAATTCATGACTGCCAGGCCAGAATGCGATCAGGGCAGCGATCAGCAGGGAAAGCAGTACCGTGACCATACTAAAGAGATCCATCTCTTCCGACAGATAATCGACTCCCTCCAGAAAATTTCTGCGGATAAAATGAACCATAATATAAATGATCACGCCAGCCAGAATGATGCGGATCACTATATCTGCCCATATGCTCCCCTGAAACCACAATCGTGATCCATCAACACCACAAAACACAACGACAGAAAGAAGATAAAAACCAAGTGTCAGCTTATATAGTGACAGATAAAGAGAATCCCGGCTCATTTTCATACAGAAGATTCCCAGTACGGGAATACTCAGCATCCCGGCAAACCGTACAAAGTTATCCCTGTCACATATATACCAGACACTGAAACCGATGGCAGATATCACTCCAAATAAGAGATAAGATCCTAACATCCTTTTTTCTGGATACCTGGGGCGGTCCAACAGTAAAAAAACGGCCAGCATGATACCCGCTCCGATCATGTTGCGCATAATGGCAACAAAAAATGACCCTCCTAACATCCTTTCCTCCATTTCGCAATATCTTTAATCCCATTATAGAAAAAAATTGAAAAAATGAAAAGATGACCGGTACAGATCGCACTTTTTTAGGTACCATTTACATGTCTGTATAAAAGGAAAAGTATTTTTCCCGCAAAGACTGATAAGAACCTCTTGGCAGATAAATCTTTTTTTCATTATCCATACACAGTTCTTTCGCGTTCAGACTGTTTATATGCTCCAGATTAACGATATAGCTTATCCCTGCCCTGACAAATTCCGGGTATTCTGAAAGCATCTCATAAATTTTTGCCATAGTCATACGAAGCATATACCGTGTGCCATCCGACATATAGATATACTGACACTTTTTCTGTGCCTCACAAAATACAATGTCCCGCAATGCAATACGGTGAATCCTGTTATCGACCCGGAGGGAAAGATATTTCTTTTGCGCACTGCCCGTATCCTGCATGATCTTATCAAGTACCTGAAACAATTCTTTTTGCTCGACCGGTTTCACAAGATACTGGTCAGCCTCTACACGGAAAGCTTCCAGTGCATATTCCTTTGACGTTGTAAGAAATACGATCCGGCAGTTAAATCCCATTTTACGAAGTTCTTTCGCAGCGTCGATTCCGGGTTTACCGGGCATATAAATATCCATGAATACCAGATCAGGTGTATAATTATCTTCACTCACCATGCAGAGCAACTCATCTGCACTGGTAAAGTGCCGGATACTGAAATCCTCTCTCCTGTACAGCTGCTGATAAGCTTTCAGCAGACTCTCTGATTTTTTTAATTCTTCTGTTTCATCATCACAAAGTGCAATCTGATACATAATCCTCATCTCCTGTTTCTGATAATTCTATTATGTCTCTTTTGTATTGAATTATTTTTCATCCTGGATCAGCGGCGCCAATTTGAACCCGCCGTTTGGCTATGGAAAAAGCGCCGGGAATCTCCACGACGCTTACATCATATCCCCCCACAGCAGACTGACAGGGTATACTACTTTAAAAACTTATTTTTGAAATTTTTCACATTTTGCGTGATGTCCCCCCGGAATACTTTAGTCCCAACAACAAATACATTGGCTCCGGCATCCATGATCTCTTCCACATTATCCAGATCCACCCCGCCATCCACTTCAATATCTACATCCAGTTTTTTCTCCGTAATTACACACCGCAATTCCCGCACTTTGTCAAACGTATTCCTGATGATCTTTTGTCCTCCATATCCCGGATATACGGTCATGATCAGTATCATGGATACTTTATCCAGCACAGGCAGGACAGCCTCCAGTTTTGTATCCGGGCTGATCGCCACACCTGCTTTTTTCCCGAGATTTCGTATGGCATATATGGTACCCTCCAGACTATCACATGCCTCGGCATGGACCGTAATGCCATCCGCACCTTGTTCCGCAAAACGTTCCAGATATTTAAAGGGTTCATTGATCATCAGATGAACATCCAGGAAAAGATCCGTACAACCCCGTATCGCTTTCACAACAGGAAAGCCAAAAGAAAGATTTGGTACAAACGCACCATCCATTACATCAATATGGACATAATCCGCCCCCGATTTTTCGATGGACTGTATTTCCTCCCCCAGGCGAGCCACATCTGCTGCCAGAATGGAGGGTGACAGCTTATAGATCATTTTTTCGTCCTCCAGTTTTTACTTCTTTCGCTCTCCGCCAGCTCTTCAAACATCTGAACATAATTCTCATAGCGGCTGCGACATATGTTACCCTTCTCCAGATTCTCCTTAACGATGCATCCCGGTTCGTGAATATGGGAGCATCCCGGATAGCGGCACTGTCCCTCATAAGGAACAAATTCCGCCAGATACTGGTTCAGTTCTTCCTTTGGCAGATCCGGCAGCCTCAGTGAACTAAACCCGGGAGTATCAAACAAAAAAGTCTGCCTCCCTATATGAAAAAGTTCGGAATGTCTTGTTGTATGCTTCCCCCGGGATATCTTCCCACTGATGGCTCCCGTCTGCATCCCTGCCTGCGGATAAAGATGGTTTACCAGACTGGATTTCCCTACCCCCGAAGGTCCCGCCAGCACTGTTGTCTTTCCTCTCAGACATTCTCTCACTTCTTCGATCCCTGTATGACTTTTATTACTTACTGCCAGCACCCGGCTGGCACAACCGGCATAGACCTGTCTCAGTCTCTCTTCTTCCTCTGCCGGCACAATATCCTGTTTGCTGAAACAGATCACCGTATCGATACCCTGCCACTCCATCATGACCAGGAAACGGTCCAGCAGATTGAGATTCGGCATGGGATCCGCCATGGCAAAGACTACCATCGCCTGATCAACATTTGCCACTGCCGGGCGGATCAGTTCATTCTTTCTTGGCAGTATTTCCTCCATATTGCCAAGCGCTGCTTCCCTGTCCAGGATCTGTATCTCAACATTATCTCCTACCAGAGGTTTGATCCCTTCCTTGCGGAATCCTCCCCTGGCCCTGCACTCATAAAGTATTTCATCTTCACACCAGACATAGTAGAATCCGGCGATCCCCTTTATGATCTTCCCTTTCATCAATCCTTCACTCGCCTGAACGTAATATTATAATCATCAACATGTTTACCATTCCGGTACACCATAACATTACCCTGATTGCGGCTGGAGCCTTTTACCCCTTCCAGCGTATACGGGAAATCACTTGGTCCCAGCGTCACTTCCTTGATCGTCGTAGTTTTGCCATCCTGGCTCAGCACAAACTTAAATTTCGCAGCAGGATCGGTTTCAAACTCAAATGGATTGTCAATGATCACTGGATTGCTGTAATACGAATACGTCGGCTCTTCACCCAGACTCAGAGTGATATCGATCGTAGTGCCTTCTTTCACTTCTGTCCCATCCGGTTTACTCTGGATACAGACATGATTTTTCTCCACATTGGATGAATAAGCTTCCGAAACCTTACCGATCTCAAGTTTCAGCTTCTTTAATGCCGACCTCGCCTGTTTCTCCGTCATACCGATCAGATTGGGAACAATCTGTGTTTTTTTCTCGACTCCCTTACTGAGATGAAGGGTAATCGTAGCGCCCGGAAGTACATTGGCGCCCCCTCTCGGATCCGAATATACGACAAGACCTTTCGTGATCGTGTCGCTGTATACTGAACTGCCTACTCTTACTTTAAACCCGGCATCCTGCAGTGTCGTAACCGCGTCGTCTTCTGTATAACTCGTCACGCTGGGCAGCTTCACCTTTTTTCGTCCCGAGCTGATATATACCTCGACCTGGGTCCCTTTTTCTACTGTGGAACCCTCCTGCGGATTGGTTCCGATCACTTTACCGGATTCCACCGTATCCGAAGACTGTTCCGTAAACTTGTATTTCAGATCCTGCTCTTCGAGTGCTGTGATGGCGTCATCCTTTGTCATATCTTTTACCGTCGGAACCGCTACTGTTTCATCCGCGGAAGCAGAAGGTGTCGCTGTTGCCTCAGAGGTTACATTTCCAGTGGGTGTCGGCGTCGCCGAAGGAAGCTTGCTGCTCCCTCCCCAGAGTCCGATAAATTTGCCCAGCATATAGATAATGACCACACCTATAATGATCGCCACTACAATGCTTCCTATGATCAGTGCCTTTTCCAGTTTGGGATCCACATCCCCATCGGATGGTTCTTCTCCCTCTTCTCCGTTTTCTTCTTCCTGGGGTGTCGTCTTTGCGGAAGCCGCCTTCAGACGGTCCACATCACCACTGGGGATAAAGATCGTTTCCGAATTTTCATATAAAGGACGGATGATCCCATATTCACCAGAAGGATCCTGCAGAAACATCTTCATATCAGCGATGAGTTCCGCCGCAGTGGGATAACGCAGTTCTGACTTTTTCTGCATACATTTCGCCACAATATTACTAAGCCCTCTCGGAATCGTGGCATCGATCGCTGCCAGGGGGACCGCATCCTCCTGTATGTGTGCCAGTGCCACGGCAACGGCACTCTCTCCGGAAAAAGGCAGCGTCCCGCTGAGCATTTCATATATCGTGACACCAAGGGAATAGATGTCACTCTTTCCGTCACTAAAGCCGCCCCTCGCCTGTTCCGGCGAAATATAATGGACAGAACCCATGGCATTTCCTGTGATCGTATTGGAACTGGCTGCCTTGGCAATACCAAAATCACTTACCTTTGCTGTGCCGTCTTTGGAAATCAGAATATTCTGCGGCTTGATATCCCGGTGGATAATATTGTTGAGATGTGCCGCCTCCAGTCCACTGGCGATCTGCAGGCTGATACCCACTGCCTCACGGACAGAAAGCTTGCCCTTTTTTTCGATATATGCTTTCAGCGTGATACCGTCTACATATTCCATAACGATATAATGCATCCCGTCATCTTCACCCACATCATATACTCCTACGATATTGGGATGGGACATGCTGGCAACTGACTGCGCCTCCTGACGGAATTTAGCCACAAATTTTTTGTCCTCACTATATTCGGTCTTTAAGACCTTAACTGCCACATATCGGTTTAACCTCTGGTCCTGCGCCCGGTAAACAGTCGCCATACCGCCGGTCCCGATCTGTTCGATCACTTCATAACGGTTTCCTATCAATGTTCCTATACTAATCATATTCTCCACTCCAATCTTATATCTGAATCAGGATCACGCTGATATTGTCTTTTCCACCAGCCTCATTTGCCTGCCGGATCAGTTCCCGGCCTGCCTGTTCAATCTGTCCCTGGTGTTCTTGTAAGATTTTTTCCACCCTGTCGTCCTCAAGCATGTTCGTCAGTCCATCCGAACACAGTAAAAGCACGTCCCCTTTCCTGACTTCAATTTCAAAACAGTCGGGCCGGACACTGGTGTCCGTTCCTAAAGCACGTGTAATAATATTCTTATTTGGATGTGTCCGCATTTCATCCTTCTGTATCTCGCCTGACTGCACCATCTCTTCCACAAGGGAATGATCCACCGTAATCTGACGCAGATCTTCCCGCATATGATACAGCCGTGAATCTCCTACATTAACAATAACTGCCATACCACCGGCTATGGTGACCGCCACCATCGTAGTTCCCATACCAGATAACTCGATATGTTTCCCCGACTCCTCGTAGATAGCACGATTCGCCGCATCGATCGCCTGTTCAAAAACACTGACCGGTGTCGTCTTATCCGTGGTACGGATCTTTTCAGCCACCATCTCCACACACATACGTGACGCCGTATCACCAGCCCTGTGACCGCCCATACCATCTGCTACAATAAACAGATTCGGGAAACTTCCAATTTCATTTTCTTCACAAAACACACAGTCCTGATTACTTGTACGAACACGTCCCATATCTGTTACAGAAAATGTATTCACAGTTTAACCTCCTCTGAATGATTACCGGCCTGATTCAAAATTTCTTTCGTAACTGACCATGATTATTATCATAATATCACAATACTGGAAAAAGGACAAGGTTAAAAATCCAGTTGTAAAGGCGATCCCCTGCCTTGTCATCAGTTCTGGCCCTGGTCTAAATATCTCTTGCGCAGCTGACCGCAGGCAGCATCAATATCACTGCCCATCTCTCTCCTTACCGTAACATTGATCTTATGTCTTTCAAGGACCGCCCTAAAACGACTGATCTCTCTGTCTGATGAACGCTGGCAGCTCCGCTCTCTCACCTCGTTCAGAGGGATCAGGTTGATATGGCATGGAATGCCACGGCAGCGCTCTGCCAGTTCCTCTGCCTGTTCTTCTCCATCATTGACGCCGCGGATCATGCTGTATTCAAACGTGATCCTGCGACCAGTTTCCTGAAAATAGTCCCTGCACACAGCAAAGATCTCTTCGATGGAATACCTGTTTGCTACCGGCATTGTTTTTTTTCTGATCTCATCATTTGGTGCATGCAGGCTGATAGCAAGTGTGATCTGAAAATGTTCCTGCATCAGATCGCGGATACGGTCCACCAGACCACAGGTTGATACTGTGATGCTGCGCTGGCTGATGCAAAGTCCCCTCTCATCCGATAAAAGACGGATAAACCGGACCAGGTTCTCATAATTGTCGAGGGGTTCCCCCATACCCATCACAATCACATTAGACACCCTCTCCCCTGTCTCTCTCTGGATCTCGTAAACCTGTGAGAGCATCTCTCCGGCCGTAAGGCTGCGTTCCAGTCCTGTCAGGGTTGAGGCACAGAAAGTACATCCCATCCGGCATCCCACCTGGGAAGAAATGCAGACACTGTTTCCATGATGATATTTCATCCAGACACTTTCAACCACATTGCCATCCGGCAGGGCAAACAGGTATTTCGCCGTATCTTTTTTCCCCGATATCTGTTTTTCTAAGACCGTAGCACCGGATACAATATATTCTTTCCTTAATTCTGCCCGGAATCCGGCGGGCAGGTTTGTCATCTCATCAAAGTCCCTCACTCTCTTTGTATGTACCCACTGGAAAAGCTGTCTGCCCCGGAATTTTTTCTCTCCCGCAGACAGGGCGATTTCTACCATTTCCTCTTCACTGGCACTTCGCAAATCCTTCATCCTCTTCCCACCTTCTTTAATCTTGCCACAAAAAAACCGTCGCTCTGCTGTATACCCGGAATCATCTGCAGCATTCCCTGCGCCGTCATCCGGTTGCGGAGGATCTCCGGCAGATACTCATCCAGGCTCTCCCTCTCCAGTCCCAGTTTTTCTTCCATCCACATAACATTTTCCTCATTTTCAGCGTGATGGATCGTGCAGGTACTGTAGATCATCACACCACCCGGCTTTAGAAGTCCGGCAGAGGCACGGCAGATGTTCCGCTGCAGCGGAACAAGCTCTGCGGCAGACTCCAGTGCATGATATTTGATCTCCGGCTTGCGCCCGATGATACCGATCCCGGAACAGGGAACATCTGCCAGTACCACATCCGCCTTTTCCCTGTTGTCAGGATCTGGCACTGCCGCATCCCATACCTGGAAGGTGACATCAGGAAACTGCATCCGTTTTATATTTTCCCGGATACGCGACACTTTGCCCTCGCTGATATCCCGTGCCAACAGCCCACCCTTCCCCTGCAGCTCCATCAGGGCGTGCATCGCCTTACCTCCCGGAGCACTGCAGACGTCAATCACACATTCTCCCGGGCGGATCCCGGCACAAAGCACCGGCAGCATCGAACTTTCATCCTGCACAAAAAACAACCCTTCCTTATATCCCGGAAGTTCCCTGATATCATGGGAGCCCTCCAGGATCAGGGCGTCTTTATGATAATACCCGGGGCGGCAGGTGATCCCTGTCTCATTCAGTCTGTCACGGAAAACATCGACGGCGATCCGGTCGGTGCGTACATGAAGCGTAATTTCACCCCGCCTTTCCAGAAATGCTTCCCCGATCTTTTTCACCGTCTTCTTTCCATAGCTGGCTGACAGGTGTTCATACAATTCTTTTGGCAGGGACAGTCTGACCCACTCTTTTTTTATTTCCAGGGAATCCTTCTGTCTGACCAGGGTGCGGAGCACACCATTGACAAAGGAAGCATATTTTTCTCCGCCCTTCCTTTTCACCAGTTCCACGGCCTCGTTGCAGGAGGCAGATTCCGGCACCTGATCCATATACCGGATCTCATAGAGCGCCATGCGGAGTACCGTCCGGACCGGCAGATCCATCTGCCTGACCCGGATGCGGGAATACTGGTTCAACAGTCCGTCCAGTTCAATACAGCGCTCTATCGTCCCATACGACAGATTTTTCAAAAAACTCTTCTGATGGGAAGACCACTCTTTGTGTTCCTGCAGAAGTGCATGAAACAATTCATCGCTGTGACCATCCTCTTCCAATGTCCCACAGACAATCTCATAAGCAAATTCTCTCATCCGTCATCCCGGTTCCTTCCTGACAGCAGAATCAGGCGGAGCAGCTGGAGTATGGACGCCGCCGCTGCTGCCACATAAGTGAGGGCTGCCGCACGCAGTACCTTCCCTGCCGAACGCCCTTCTTCATTTCCAAGAATCCCCGTATCCTGCAGAATCCCCAGCGCACGGCGTGAGGCATTGAATTCTACCGGAAGTGTCACGACCTGAAATAGCACAGCAAAACTGAACAGTATGATACCCGCTGTCACTAATGGCTGGATACTGAAGATCAGTCCGGCTATAATGACAAACCAGGAAATCCCTGACCCGAAATTTGCCAGCGGCACCAGCGCCGACCGCAGAGCCAGCGGCTTATAAGAATTGGCATGCTGGATCACATGCCCGCACTCGTGTGCCGCTACCGCCACTGCTGCCACCGAGTTGCTGCCATACACAGAATCCGATAACGCCACCTGCTTTGTCTTTGGATTGTAATGGTCCGTAAGATGTCCGGATACATGAACAATACTGACATCCCGGATCCCCGCATATTCAAGGATACGCTGCGCCGTCTGGGCTCCCGTCATGCCGCTGTAGCTGCGTACCGTGCTATATCTGGAAAAGGTGCTCTTCACCATCATTGATGCGATCAGGGACAATACGATGCCCGCCAGCACAAGCACATACGTAGGATCCCACATCATATGCCAGCCGCCTAATCCACCGTAACCTCCTAGATACATAACCTCTCTCCTTTCTCTACATGGACGCCCCGGAGAAAACTGCCGGCATCCATCCGCTTCTTTCCCTCAAGCTGGACTTCAAGAATTTTCAGGCAGCCCCTGCCTGTCTGTATGGTAAAGCTGTCTTTCGCCGTCTCAACTACCGTCCCCGGCACCTCACCCGTCTCTCTGTCCAGAACCTCTGCTTTCCATATTTTCAAAGTCTTACCCCGATATCCGGTAAAGGCACTGGGCCAGGAATTGAGCCCCCGGATATAACGGTCCAGTTTTGCCGCATCCCAGGTCAGATCCAGTCTGCCGGTCTCCTTTGTCAGCATACTGGCATAGGTGCTCTCTCCTTCTTCCTGTGGTATCGGATGAAGTTTCCCCTCCATCACAGCCGACAAGGTGCGGAGCAGCAGACCGCTCCCCAGGGAAGCCAGCCTGTCATGCAGGCTCTCTCCCGTCTCGTCCGGATCAATCTCCACTTCTTCCGTAAAAAGCATATCACCAGTATCCAGTCCGGCATCCATCTGCATCGTCGTAAGCCCTGTTTTTTTATCTCCTTCCAGGATCGCCCACTGCATCGGCGCCGCACCGCGCCATCTTGGCAGGAGCGAAGCGTGCACATTGATGCAGCCGTATTTCGGAAATGCAAGTATCTCTTCTGACAAAATCTGTCCGAATGCCACCACCACGATCACGTCGCAGGGAATGTCCCTGAGGATCTTTATAAACTCCGGGTCTTTTACCCGCTGCGGCGTATATACTGGTATGTCCTGTGATACGGCAAGCTCCTTTACCGGGGTAAAGACCAGCTTCCCGCTGCGTCCTCTTGCTTTGTCCGGCTGTGTGATCACCGCAGTCACCTCATGTTCTGGCGCATCGATCAGTCCCTGCAGGACAGGAACTGCAAAATCCGGCGTTCCCATAAAAATCACTTTCATATGAATACCCATACCTTTCCAGCACCCGCAAACTTTGGGCCGCAGGCACAAATTTGCAAAGCAAACATCGTTTGCTTTATTCCTCCTGCCATTCATCGGCGTCATACAGTCTTCCTTCGATACGGTCCACATACAGGATGCCGTCCAGATGCTCGATCTCATGCACCAGGGCGCGTGCCAGCAGCTCCTCGCCTTTGACTGTGATCGGTTTCATATTAATATCATACGCCTTTACCTTTACTTTATTGGGACGCACGACAATCCCCACTTTATCTGGTACGCTCAGACAGCCTTCGCTGCCTCTCTGTTCACCTTCTTCTTTTACGATCTCCGGGTTTACCAGCACGATCGGCTGGTTTCTCTCCTCGGTCACATCCACCACCGCGATGCGCTTCAATATGCCCACCTGCGGCGCTGCCAGTCCCACGCCGTCTGCTTCGTACATCGTATCCAGCATATCCTGGACCAGTTCTCTATTTTTTTCTGTCATTTCCTTTACTGGTTTGCATTTTTTTGTCAGAATGTCATCACCCATCACCCTGATGTTTCTTATCGCCATATTTTTATCCTCCTAAATAAATTATAAACCGGCTTTTATCCAGCTCAGCAGTCAATAGACCGACATCGGATTCCTGTCATACTGAATACTACATGATTTTTCCCATTCCGCGTCTGCGCTAAACATCTCCATCTGATGTTTTACCTCTGTCACAGCTGTTTCCTCCGCCGCTTTCACATACAACACATACCGGAACCGGTCCTTTGCACGGCTCAGTCCTGCCTCCGACGGTCCGATCACCGAAACCTCACTGCCCGCTGATCCGGCAAGGGCAGCCAGCGCCCCGATACATTTTTTTCCGCACTGCTGATCTTCTGACAGCACAAGCACTGCCATCATATAAGAATAAGGCGGGTATCTTGTCATCCGGCGGTACGCAAGCTCATTCTCATAAAAAAGTCCGGCGTCCTGGACACGGACAGCCTCCACACAATACTGCTCCGGGTTGTATGTCTGGATGATCATCTCACCCGGCTTTTGTCCCCTTCCTGCACGTCCGCCTGCCTGCATCAGAAGATCAAATGTCCTCTCATTGCTACGGTAATCCCCATCATACATACCCAGATCCGCCGCCAGCGCTGCCACCAGCGTCACGTTGGGAAAATCGTGGCCCTTCACGATCATCTGTGTTCCGATCAGGATATCTGCCTCCCCCCGGCGAAATGGTTCAAGTACCCTCTCATGCCCCTGTTTCCCACTGGTTGTATCTCCATCCATCCGCAGGATCCGCGCCTGTGAAAAAGTACGGTGAAGCATTTCTTCTACTTTCTGCGTCCCCATGCCAAAGGCGGCAATATAAGGAGATCCGCACTCAGGACATACTTCCGGCATGGCTATAGCATGACCACAGTAGTGACAGATCAGTGTATCAACCTCGCCTACATGATTTTTATGTGCCGTCATCGAAACTTCACAGTGATTACATTTTAACACAAAACCACAGCTGCGACAAGAAACATGGCCCGCATACCCTCTCCGGTTCAGAAAAAGTATCACCTGCTCCTGTCTCTCCAGCCTCTCCCTGATCTTCTGCTGCAGCAGCCGGCTGAATATCGAACGGTTCTTCGCTTTCAGTTCTTCCCGCAGATCCACCACATGAACCTGCGGCATCTGTGCCCCTCCCGCTCTCTCTGTCAGCCGGTACATATGATAACGTCCCTCTCCCGCCGCCAGATAGGTTTCCACAGAAGGAGTGGCCGATCCCAGCACGACGCTTGCCCCTGCCATGGCTGCCCTCTGCAGTGCCACCTCCCTGGCATGGTATTTGGGAGGACTTTCACTTTTATAACTGTTTTCATGTTCCTCATCCATAATGATCAGACCCAGGTGCGCAAAGGGAATAAACAGGGCAGACCGGGGACCTACGATAATATCAATCTCACCTTTTTTAGCTCTTTCATACTGATCATATCTCTCTCCGTCTGACATACGGGAGTTCAGAACAGATACCCTGTCGCCAAATTGTCTCTGAAACCGTTTCACCGTCTGGTATGTCAGCGCGATCTCCGGGATCAGGACGATAACCTGCTGTCCGAGCAGGAGCGCCTGACGGATCATCTCCATATATACTTCGGTTTTACCGCTGCCAGTGACACCATATAAAAGATAGGTACCACGGATCCCCTGCCGGTACTGCCGGCAGAAATGCTCTGCCACCTTCCGCTGCTGATCATTTAACACGATCGCATCGGACGTATCTGGTTCTGTCTGGAATGGGTTGCGGTAACGTCTGCGGTCTGTCACCAGAAGAATCCCCTGTTTTACCAGACCGTCTACCACTGTCTTTGTCGCATTATATTTCTTTGCAGCCAGACGGGTTGTCATCTCCCCTCCCTCTTCCAGCATCCCGGCAAGCAGCCTTTCCTTCGCCCTGAAATGGCGGAGCCGGCAGCGGTCCCGTTCTCTCTCCGCCTGTTCTCTCGAAACAGCAAAAGTAAGCCAGTGTTCTTCCACTGACTTAATCTGTTTCTTCACTGGCAGTACCGTTTTCAGTGCCTCGTTCATCGTAGCGCCATAGTATTCACGGATCCATGCCGCCAGCTTCAGAAGCTGTCCTTCCACCGGGATCTCGTTTTCATCTATGGCAGTCAGGCTTTTGATTTTTTCCACCGGCCATTTTGCCTCATCGGATAAACCGATGACAAAACCGGATATCTCCCGGTCTGCCCTGCCAAATGGGATTTTTACACGGCAGCCCAGCGACACCCTGTCTTTCATTTCTTCCGGTACCCGGTATTGAAATGTCCTGTCCAGCGCCTCCACCGAGATATCCACGATCACATCTGCAAACAAGCTGTCACTCCTTTGTCAACCGCTCCACCACTTCATCCATATGCATACCACGGGATCCCTTTACCAGAATCCAGTCTCCTTCTGTCATCCTGGTACGGACTGCCTGTGCTGCCTCTTCCTGATCCCTGCAGTGTACCACCGGAATATCTGAGCTGGCCGCCACATGATCATGGACCGCCCTGGATTCCTCTCCCATTGTTACCAGGAGAGACAGCTTCCTGCCCTGTTCCGCTTCCTCTACAATAAACCTGCCTATCCCTTCATGCAGTTCATGGGAACGCTCCCCCAGTTCCAGCACATCTGCCAGCACCGCAATCTTTCCGCCAGACGGACTATGATCAAACAGGGCACGCAGATTACTGTTAATGGAATCCGGGCTTGCATTATAGGTATCATCAATGATATGCACACCATGTGCTTCTTTTACCACACCTCGCATGGCGATCGGCTGATAATCCGCCAGCGCCCTGACCGCCCCCTCCAGAGGAACATCATACTGACAGGCAAGCGCCAGTGCTGCCACGGCATTATTGACATTATGGATCCCCATTACACTTAAACGTACCTCTGTCTCTCCTTCCGGATAGTGAAAGATAAAACGCTGTCCCGCTTCTGTTGTCTGGATCCTGTCGCCATAATAAAGACAGTCCTGTTCCGTTCCATAATATATGGTCTCACACTCTCCCCGGCATCTGCCATAGGGGATGCAGGCAGCAGACATTTCCCTGAGATCGCCGTTCCCACAGACATACAGCTTTCCCTGCCGGGAAAAATTCGTGATGATCTTTCCCTTTTCTTCGCAGATCCTCTCCCTGCTCCCGAGATTACCGATGTGGGAAACACCGATATTCGTGATCACCGCCGTTTCCGGCCGGGCGATATCCACCAGCCGGTCCATCTCGCCCGGCATGCTGATACCCATCTCATAGACCGCCATCTCTGTCTCATCATCCAGGCAGAACATCATCAGCGCCAGCCCGATCTGGCTGTTGAGATTCCGCAGCGTCCTCACCGTCTTATATTTCGTGTCCATGACTGCTGCGATCATCTCTTTCGTGGTGGTCTTGCCAACACTTCCTGTGATACCGATAACAGGAAGCGTAAACTGGTTCCTGTACCATGCCGCAAGGTCCTGCAGTGCCTGAAGGGTATCTGCCACATGGATACCAGCGCCGGATCCGCCCCGGATACCGGCATCTGAAGTAAAGGTACAGGCAGCCCCTTTTTCCAGTACATCCGGTATAAACCGGTGGGCATCGACCCGTTCCCCGATCAGGGGAACAAACAGTGCCCCCGGCGCCGCCTCCCTGGAATCAATGATCACATGATCCACCTCAGCGCCTGCATTTCCCCAGAGAAGGGTCCCACCCGCTGCTCTCACAATATCCTCTATCAAAATAGGTTTCATTGTCTTCTCTCCATCACGATAACTAATTCCCTGCGATCACGTCCGCCATCTCGTACCGGCCGCTCTCCCTGCCATTCAGAAATTTTGCCGCTGACACGGCCCCTTTGCCAAACACCGCTTTGCTGTAGGCGGAATGGGAAAATGTAATGACTTCATCCTTTCCGGCAAAGATCACATCGTGTTCCCCTACGATCGTACCTCCCCGTACAGCAGACAGTCCCAGTTCTTTTTTGCCACGTTTTTCCCTTCTCTGGGAACGGTCATAAATGTATTCGTACTGGTTTCCCATCGCCTCATTGACCGAATCGGCAAGTGCCAGCGCGGTCCCCGACGGAGCGTCCAGTTTCTGATTGTGATGTCTCTCCACGATCTCAACATCAAACCCCTCAGCCGCCAGAACCTTCGCTGCATCCTGCACCAGTTTCAGCAGTGTATTGATCCCCAGTGACATATTCGCCGACTTGAGCACGGCGATCTTCTCGGATGCCGCCTCGATCCGTGCGAGCTGTTCATCCGTATATCCGGTCGTGCAGAGAACAATAGGGATTTTCTTTGCCTCACAATAAGCAAACAAATCGTCAAGTATCTTTGGCGTTGAAAAATCAATCACGGCATCTGCCTCCACCGTACAGTCCTCTATTTTTGAAAAGACCGGATACTCATTTCCTCCCTTGTCCACCACATCAATACCGGCGACGATCTCAGCATCCGGATCCTCCTTTACAATCTCCGAGATCGTTCTTCCCATGGCGCCATTGCAGCCACTCATAATAATTCTTGTCATTTTATCCTCCATTCTGAAGCGCCCGCTCGCGTATCATTTAACTGTTATCCCTGCTTCTCTCATTTTCTGGGCAAGTTTCGCCGCATTGTCCTCTTCCATCTCTGTCAGCGGCAGGCGAAGGCTTCCCACCTCCATACCCATCAGATTCATCGCCTTCTTGACGGGAATCGGGTTTACCTCAAGGAACAGTGCTTTTGCCAGTTCAAAATACTTTAACTGCAGTTCCCTGCTCTTTTCTACATCCCCCTCCAGATATGACGCCACAATGTCATGAGTCTCCTGTGGCAGAATATTAGACAGAACAGAAATCACGCCCTTACCTCCCAGGGAAAGAATTGCCGTAATCTGGTCATCATTGCCGGAATACAGGTCCACCTTTCCCTCTGCCAGACTCATCACCTGCGCCACCTCTGAAATATCTCCGGTAGCATCCTTTACTCCCACAATATTCGGGACCTCAGTGCAGAGTTCCACCAATGTCTGCGGGGCAATGGTGGTGCCGGTCCGGCTCGGCACATTATAGAGAATGATCGGGATCTTTACACTTTCGGCTACTGCAATATAATGCTTCTTCAACCCGTTCTGCGTCGCCTTGTTATAATACGGCGTCACCAGCAAAAGCCCGTCTGCCCCGGCCTTTTCTGCTTCCTGTGACAGATATACTGCAGATGCCGTACAATTCGATCCCGTTCCTGCGATAACCGGAATCCTTTTATCCACAACCTCACAGGTATACCGGATACACTCAATGTGTTCCTCATCACTGAGCGTAGACGCCTCTCCTGTTGTCCCACAGATAATGATCGCATCCGTATGATTTGCGATCTGGAACTCCAGAATCTCTTTCATTTTTCCATAATTTACAGTTCCATCTTCATTCATTGGTGTAACTAATGCCACACCGGCTCCCGTAAAAATAGCCATTTCACTCATCCTTTCTATCACGTTTTGCCATTTTTTCTGTAAGCTGGCAGGCAACGCCAGAGGCGAACTATCCTAATCAGATAAAAAAAACCGGCACCCAAAGTGCCGGCTCTTACCATGATCTATCCTATGAGTAGCACTCCATCTTACAGATGACAGTCACATAGTTATTCACTATGCAGCCAGAGGAAAAATGTACAGGCAGATTTCCCCTTCGGCGGATGTTCCTTTCAACAGCTCTCCCCCATGCCTGACATGTCCAGCTGCCTACTGATAAAATCCGCACCTCTACCTTGTCTTCAAGGATAACACGATTCCCCATAAAGGTCAAGTATTATCTTTCACCAACATAATCTCACAAACTACATCAATATACGGGACCAGTTCATCTGCCAGATGGTTCCCCGTGATATACAGTCTCTTATAATCGCCAGGCATCTGGAGCAGTTCAGCCACATCCTCTGTCCTGATGATCCCCAGATCCACCAGTCCAAGCAGTTCATCCAGAATGATCAGGTCACTTTCTCCTGTCTCTATGACCTTCCTCGCAAAGTTAAATGCATTCAGGATATTCTGCTTTTCCTCTTCTTTTTCCTGGACGGACAACTCACAGTAGCTCGCCTGGGACTGATCGAACCGGAAAAACTGTACATCCGGCTCCAGCCGGTCGAGAATCTTAAATTCATCTGCTCCCTTTCCTTTCAGAAACTGAATGACGGTAATATGCTGTCCCTCTCCAGCTTCCCTCAGTGCCTGACCTACGGCAGCAGATGTTTTTCCCTTGCCCTGACCATAAAATGCCCGTATCACCTTTGTATCCATTGATCATTTCCTCCACATGTAAGAGTATTTATATCAGACCGGTTCCTCCGAAATTTCGGAAGCTGCCGTAATCTCGCCGCTTTCTTCCACACACTCCAGTTTGCTCACTGAAATTTCATACGCCACTCTCGTCTCATACTGGTCTTCTTCTACCTGCTTCTGATATTCGCGGCTCTGGATGCGCCCCCACAGCTGTACATGTTCTCCCACGCCAAATCCGTCCGCATACCTGGCGTTCCGGCCCCAGCAGATACAGGGAATGTAATCCGACTTCCCATAAGGGCGGTTCACTGCCATAAGGAGATCAGCAATCTCACGTCCCAGTGGTGTCTTGCGGTACACCGGAGGTTTGCACAAATAACCGTCCAGAAAAATGTAATTTGGCTTTTCATTTTCCTGTTCCACGTCATCAATATGTAAATCTCTTACAAATACAGACAGTACCAGACGATTATGATTTTCTTCATGACGGTTATAGGAGCGGAACTGTCCGCTTGCCTCCATAAAACAGCCACGATAATCCTGCGATACATCGATCAGACGCTCTGACACCATAAGTGGAATGGTATCATATACTTTACTTAAACGTTTCACTGAAAGCTGCAGCATATAAAAGCCCTCTCCATATACCTCATGGCTGAACGTAAATTCACTTACCACTTCACCGTAAACATTTACCTGATTGTTTCCTAAAATCTTATCTGTCATATTGCATGACCCCCTTCGTTTTTTTGTCCGATTGTATTCAGACTTTTTTCTCATAATAGATATATATGAGGTCAAAACACGTTTTAGAACAAAAATCTTTATTATTTTTTAATTTTTTGTTTATATTTTGATTGTTTTGTCATAATACCATATTTTGGAAAACTTTGCAATATAAAAGATGCCATATCTCTATAAATTTGTCAAAAATATGATTTTCATGGGATTATAACCCCCTTAAAACAGACAAAACACCTTCTTTATCATAACTTTCACATTCATGTGAAGCTGCTTTTTTCACTTCATCCCTGGCATTTGCCACCGCATAGCTTCTCTCTGCCAGGGAAAACATCTCAATGTCATTCTGATTATCTCCAAATACGATCGTTTCTGATGGTTTTATGTCAAAATGCTGCTGCATAAAAGCCAGTGCTGCCCCCTTTCCGGCATCCTCCGGCACACAATCCAGCCACTGGATCCCCGCTAACGTAAGCTTCACCTCATCCTTCCACCTGGGCCGGAACCACGGTTCCGTCAGCTGTTCCGCATGATTATGATGATAGATGGATACCTTTACGACATCCTCACGGATAGTGCCGCACAGATCACTGCCCACTGCACGGATGTCATAACCATACCCTTCCGTCATCCACCGGTACAATTCACTGTCTTCCCAGCGGCAGTAGGCGTGTTTTGTTCCACAAACCATAAAATCGCACTTTTCCACCATGGCAGCATCCCGGATCAGCCGTTCTGCCGTGTCCCGGGGAAATGTCTTTGCATACAGCAGCTCCTCATCCTGAAATACCATGCTGCCGCCATCGCAGGCATAAAAAATCTCTTTTTCGACAGGGCGGAATAATTTGGCAATGCTGAGACGCTGCCTTCCACTGCACGCCATAAATTTCACACCTCTCGCCGTCAGACTGTGTATCACATCATAATAGGCCGGATTCAAAGCCCCCTCTCCCTGCCCATCGCCCACCAGGGTACCATCAATATCCGATACGATCAGTTTAACCATTCACTATCTCCTCTCATCTGACGGATGCAGACATCCGTTAGTAAGCAGAAAGGAACCCACACGCCAGCGGGTTCCTTCCACAATTCCAGCAATAACACCGGATCTCTCAATTCCCTTTAATTATTGATCAGCTTATCTTCCCCGTTCCAGCTGTACAGTTTACGGATGTCCTCTCCGACAACCTCTGCCGGATGTTCGGAAGCCAGCTTCCTCATTGCCTTGAAATGAGCCTGACCGCCTGCCTGTGACATATCAAGCAGGAACTCCTTGGCAAAGGAACCATCCTGGATATCGGAAAGAATCTTTTTCATCGCTTTTTTGGTATCTTCCGTGATGATCTTCGGTCCTGTCACATAATCGCCGTATTCTGCCGTATTGGAAATGGAGTATCTCATTCCGGCAAAACCACTCTGATAGATCAGATCCACGATCAGCTTCATCTCATGGATACATTCAAAATACGCATTTCTCGGATCATAACCAGCTTCACATAAAGTCTCAAAACCAGCCTGCATCAGAGCACATACACCACCGCAGAGCACAGCCTGCTCACCAAACAGATCGGTCTCTGTCTCTGTACGGAATGTTGTCTCCAGCACGCCTGCTCTTGCACCGCCGATCGCAAGTGCATATGCCAGTGCTTTCTCCTGTGCTTTCCCTGTTGCATCCTGATGTACTGCGATCAGACACGGAACCCCTTTGCCTGCCTGATACTCACTGCGAACCGTATGTCCCGGTCCTTTCGGTGCGATCATCGTCACATCGACATCAGCCGGAGGAACGATCTGGTTGAAATGGATGTTGAATCCATGTGCGAACATCAGCATATTCCCTGCTTCCAGGTTAGGCTCGATGGACTCTTTGTAAAGGGCCGCCTGCTTTTCATCATTGATCAGGATCATAATGATATCTGCTTTCTTTGCAGCCTCTGCTGCTGTATATACCTCGAATCCCTGCTCCTCAGCCTTTTTCCAGGAACGGGAACCTTCATATAAACCAATAATGACATTACAGCCGGACTCCTTTGCGTTCAGTGCATGCGCATGTCCCTGGCTGCCATATCCGATCACGGCTATGGTCTGACCATCTAATGCAGCTAAATTACAGTCGTCCTGATAAAAAATCTTTGCTTCTGACATATTTACTGCCTCCTAATATAATTTGTATTGAAAGCCTCACCGGGATTTCCCCGTGGGTGGTTTTCCATCTTTGTCAGGCACCGGATACCTCATCCGCATATCCTCTTGCCAGACCGGATATACCGGTACGTACCAGTTCCCTGATCTCATAACCCTCGATCAGTTTGATAAAGGCATCCAGCTTTGCCTGGTTACCCGTGAGTTCAATCATCAGTGATGTGTCTGCCACATCTACGATCTTTGCACGGAAGATATCTACAATGGCATTGATCGCCGGACGCGCCTCCCTGTCCGCCACAACCTTGACCAGGATCAGTTCCCGGCAGACCGACGCCTCGCCTGTCAGCTGTTTCACAGATTTTACATCCTCCAGCTTATTTACCTGTTTTTCTATCTGCTCCAGAATAATGTCATCCCCTGTCACAGATACTGTCATGCGGGAAAATGCCGGGTTCTCCGTCTCGCCTACCGTCAGACTGTCGATATTGTATCCCCGCCGGCTGAACAGACCAGTCACACGGCTGAGAACACCCGATGTATTATTGACCAATATGGATAGAACTACTTTACTCATGAGTCCTTTCCCCCTTTTTTAATGTCCACAGCATATTCCACGATCCAGAACACGCTTTTATTATTTTAACAACATCACCCACTATTGTCAACTCTTGAAGATGAATTTCTTTAGCGCTGACTTATTCGCATCCAGATCCGGGACGAGACAGTCACCGCCATTGATCGTCTGCGTCGTATAGCCCCCCTGGATCGGGATGGCAAACTGATTCAGTTCTGTTGTCCCCATCTGAACCACCGTCATCATATAGGAGTAAATCTTCTTTTTTGAAAGATCTGTTGTAATATTAGGAAGAACCACCTCTGCCAGCTTCAGAAGCTCCTCCGGCGACAGGGTCTTTACCTTCTTAAGAACTGCCTGCATAGTGAGACGCTGGCGTTCTGTGCGCCCGTAGTCGTCCCCTTTTCCGCTTGCCGTGTACACGCCGGGATAACGTCCGTTTGCCTGTTTTTTCCCGTGGCGGATCCGGCAGTAGCCAAGTGCCTGGTAACCGTTGATCTTCTGCTTGCCGACTTTGACATTCCTGTATTTGCGCCTTTTGATATAATTTGTATTATTGAGATTTTTGGCCTCGGATTCGGTCAGGGTAACCTCGATCCCTCCCAGCTCATCGATCACATTGACAAACGCATCAAAATTTACTTCTGCATATCCGTCCATACGGATGCCGAAATTTTCAGCGATCGTTTTGTAAAGCAGTTTGATCCCGCCCAGCGAATATGCAGCGTTCAGCTTATTTCCCCCGTGTCCCGGGATCTGTACATACAAATCCCGCATCAGGGAGGTGATCTTCAGCTTGCTGTGTTTGATATCCAGCGTGGCGATCATCATGGAATCCGAACGCCTGTCCACATCTTTGTCCTGTTCATCATTGTTTTTATCCGCACCTACCAACAGGACATTGACGACTTCTGTATCCTCATCCAGTTTGTATTTGGACAGATCCACACTGGATAACGTCTCCTGATCATCATAATTGATCAGATCCAGCATCGAATCTCCTTTGTGTACTACTACTGCTGCCGCACTTCCTATTGTCATGGACATGATCAGCCCCAGCACAAGAAATACCCTGCCGATCACTTTTGCCCTGCTTGTCCTTTTCTTTGTTTTTCCCATGATTCCTATTGTATACCTCCATTCACGCTTTACCATAACCTATAGCAAAAGAAATAGTCCTGCGTTGCGCATCATGCCGCTTTTTGTAAATCCATATTTCATCACATTCCAGCGCCTCATAAACCAGCCCGCTGAATCCAGTCCGGCAAATTTCTCTGCCGTCTCCCGCTGTTCCGGCGTCATACGGTCTCCATATATGGCAAGGAAACTCTGTCCCTGCAAGTATGACAGACGCAGTGCCTCTCTCTGGCTGCGGATTCCGGCAAGACGGTCCTTCACATAACTGCCAAAGGAACTGCCCCCGATCATGTTGCCACTGTGTTGGCGGTAGCGCAGTGTAGGCCGGTCCAGATAGATGATCCTGCCAAAATGACTGCAGATCAGAGCCAGCCACCAGTCATGCACCCGTATCTCCTGTGGAATTTCGGTGAGATACGATATCACCTTGTGATTGACCATCACCGTACAGCCAATAACCTTATTTTCCATGAAAAGATGGGCAGTGTCAAGTCTTTTCGTATTCAGATGGCTGTTTTCATGAAATCTTCCCAGATCTTTTCCTGTGTCAGAATCAAAGTTGACGGCATCGGTAAACACCATCAGCGGCTGGTCACAACCATCTTTTTCTGCCTGCTGCATGGCATGCAGCGTGACCTCGACTTTATCCCTGTCCCAGATATCATCCTGATCACAGAGCATAATATAATCGGCATCACTGCGCTGCATCCCTTCGAGAAAATTGCGGACGTATCCTTTATTTTTCTCATTTTTATGAAGCGTGATCCGGTGATCCCGGGAACAATACTGTTTCACAATATCACAGGTCCGGTCAGCAGACCCGTCATCGCATACCTCGACCGATATATCCTGACAGGTCTGGCCAAGCAGCGAATCCAGTTGTTCTTCCAGATATTTTTCACCGTTATAGGATGCCATTATGATATGAACTGTTTTTTTCATGTCGTTATCCCCACTCACTTCCAGTATGACGGATTCATCGAAAACTTCCGCACAACCTTCATCGGAAGCCTGTCATATTTTTTGCCGAAACGGTATCCGAGAAACTTAAATCCACTCTGCAGGACCAGATCCGGCACCAGATACCATTTCCCCTTCGCCAGCAGATACTTCATGGTCGTCTTCACCAGACGGATCCCCTCCGACTCTGACCTTATCCCGTCAAAAATCTCATGGTACTGCTTTTGTGAAACCGCCAGGTCAAAATTTCTCTTAAACTGCTGCCGGTACGTATACCGGTGGGCATGGACCACCTTTGCCTCCGCCGCATAAGCGATCCGGTAACCTGCCTGTATCACCCCTGCCGCCATGATCATATCTTCATTAAATATTGTGTGCAGTACAAATCCTCCCATCTGCCGGTACACTTCCCTGCGGTACATGGCACAGACGTTGGAACAGAAATAGGTTTTGATCCCCAGACGGGGCAGATCTTCTTTTGTCTTTGAACTGCTCTCCGGCGGATAATTAAACCGCCTTGTATAATGTTCGATAAATCCTACGGTTTCATCCGGCAGCTGTCTGGCATAGGCAATGGCTGTCTGTTTGTCTGCCTCCAGCGCCTGCAGCAGCTTTTCGACCAGAAAATCGTCAGCAGGCACGGCGTCCTGAGTCATAAACAGCATATACTCTGCGCGGGACATTGCCGCCCCCCTGTTGCGGGTACCGCCGTGGTCAAACCCGGACTTATCCAGTGTCGAGACCACAGCATTTTCTGTTCTCTCCAGCAGCTCCCTGACACGGGCATCCTCCTTCGTCCCCGTCAGTGTCTGCATAAAAAATACATGTCCCGGCCGGACCGTCTGTGCATTGATCCTTTTGATCAGCCGTTCCAGCTTTTCATCCGGGCGGTATACCGGTATGATCAGATCCACTTTCCCATTTGTCTCTTCCACTTTTTTTCTCCCTTCACACATCCAGATCCAGTAAGCGGTTCACCAGCTTCACTGCCTCTCTGGCATCCTCCGAATATCCGTCTGCGCCGATCTCATCGGCAAAGCTCTGTGTCACGACAGCACCTCCGATTATGATCTTCGCCCTGACGCCCTGCTCCCTCGCCATCGTAACCACATTTTTCATCTCCATCATCGTCGTCGTCATAAGCGCCGACAGGCCGATGATGGCGGCGTCGGTTTCTTTTGCCCTGTCAATGATCGTCTGTGTCTCCACGTCTTTTCCCAGGTCGATCACATCATATCCATAATTTTTCAGCATCAGTACCACAAGGTTTTTGCCAATATCATGGATATCCCCTTTCACCGTCGCCATGATGACCGTCGCCAGCTTCTGATCGCCCCGCTCTGCCGCAAGAAGCGGCTCCAGATACGCCACTGCCTTCTCCATCACTTCCGCACTGGCGATCAGCTGCGGCAGGAAATATTTTTTCTGTTCGAATAATTCTCCCACATAGTTGATGGCGGGGATCAGATGTTTATCGATGATCTCTGCCGGCTGGCTTCCCTCCTGCAGTTCTTTTTCCACCAGCTCCACGATATGGGCTCCCTTTCCTTTTATCACCGCGGTATAAAGCGGATGCCCTTCCACAGTCTGCGGGCGGCCTGCCGTATCCGCGCTGCTTACAGACAACGCCGATACACCATTGATATAACGGAGATCGGACTCTTCCTTATTGAGCAGCAGGTCGGAAGCCAGCGCTGCATTGACTAACAGTGTCTGGGACGGATTTGAGATCGCCATTGTCAGCCCCTGTCCGATCGCCATCGTCAGAAAAGCACTGTTGACAAATACCCTCTCTGGCAGCCCGAACGATATATTGGACAGCCCGCAGATCGTCGCAAGTCCCAGATCCTCTTTGCAGTAACGGATCGTCTCCAGCACTTCCAGCGCCGCTTTTTTATTTGCCCCGATCGTCGCCACCAGACCATCGACGATCACATCTGCCCCGGACATCCCATGCCGCTCTGCCTCTTCCAGGATCGTCCGGATGATCTCTTTTTTTTCTTCCAGATCCTTTGGCAGTCCCGCCTCAGACAGTGGCAGAAGGATAAACATGGCGCCATATTTTTTTGCCGCCGGGATCAGCCTCTGAAACTTTTCCGGCTCAAGAGAGATCGAATTGATCAGGGCACGGCCCGGATAGATGCGCAGCGCCTGTTCCACCACATCGACATAGCTGGAATCAATGCTGAGCGGTACATCCACCGTCATCGTCAGTTCATTGATGGCACGGAGCATCATCTCTTTCTCATCAATACCGTTCATCCCCATATTGACATCCAGAATCTGCGCTCCCCGTTCCACCTGTTCTTCCGCCATATCCCGCACCATGTCAAGCCTGCCGTCCCGGAGCTCCTCCTGCAGTGCCTTTTTACCAGTCGGGTTGATCCGCTCGCCCACGATCATAAAATTCCCGTCCAGGCGCACCGGTGTAAGATTTCTCTCTGTCGTCAGGGCACGCACCGGCTGACCCTGATGCCTTTTATATGTTTTCCCCTCCAGATGTTTTTTCAACTCCCGGATGTACTCCGGCGTAGTGCCGCAGCAGCCTCCCAGTACAGTGGCTCCGGCATCCACAATATCCATCATACACCGCCCGAATGTCTGGCAGTCCATATCGTACACCGTCCTGCCGTCTACCAGCTGTGGCAGACCGGCATTTGGTTTAGTGACTATGGGTACTGTAGCGTATGCCGTCATCTTCTGCACAGCTTCCACCATTGTATCCGGTCCGGCAGAACAGTTGATCCCCACGGCATCGGCTCCCATCGCCTGCAACACGACAACCGCAGTCTCTGGATTTGTCCCATAAAGAGTACGTCCATCCGTCTGGTATGTCAGCGTCACCATCACCGGAAGATCGCAGGTCTCCTTTACGGCAAGCAGCGCCGCCCGGCATTCCTGGAGACTCATCATCGTCTCAATGGCAAACCCATCCACCCCTTCCTTTACCAGAAGAGAGACCTGTTCCTTGTACACATTTACCAGATCTTCAAAAGGAAGGCTGCCTACCGGTTCGATCTGCACTCCTGTCATGGAGATATCACCCAGCATATAGATCTTACGGTCTGCCCCGCTCTGCCGGACGGCCTCTTTTGTCAGTCCCACAAGGGTATGGATGAGTTCCTCCTGCCTCGCCTCCAGACCGTACTCCGCCAGTTTTATGCTGGTGCTGGTAAACGTCGGTGTATAGAGGGCATCCGACCCTGCCATGATATATTGTTTCTGTAGTTCGATAAAAATATCCGGATGCTCTGTGATCCACAGTTCCGGACAGTCACCGCTGCGCATCCCCGCTGCCTGGAGATTGGAACCGGTAGCACCATCCAGTATTACAAAGCCCTGCTGTAAAAATTCTCTAAAATCCATCTGTCACGCCACACTTTCTATAAATGAAACAATCATACCACGAAAAACAGGATTTTGCAATGAGCTGTGGCAGACAGTTGTTTGATCATTTAATGTGGTTGTTATGGAAGACGAAGAAAAAAGAAAAAGAGATCAGTGCACTGACCCCTTCTTTTATCATTTTTACCACGAACACCTGCCCTATCAATCATATCTTTTATAAATCTGCCCCCCCGGTTCCCGACATCCACAACCATAACAACCAGTTTCTCATCGTTTACTGTATAAATAATGCGGTAGCTTCCCACCCTCAGCCGGAAATAACCCTTTCCTCTCCTGACCTTCAGCGGTCTGATATCACCTTCGTCCGGCAGTCTGTAAATCTCTCTCAAAATTCGCTCCTTTTCATCCTTTGGCAGTCGCCGGATAATTTCTGCGCCGGTTTTTCTAGAAGGACCTGATATTTCATAATGTAACTCCTTCGCTTTCAGCAAATTCCTCTATAGTAACAGTATCATGTTTATCGTCGCTGGGATCCTTAAGATATTTTTCCAGCAGCCTTTTACAGTAAGCATCCTCTTCCAGGTCTTCATCAAACTTCATGCCCTGGATAAATGTCAGAATGGCGCCTATCTTGTAATCCGGAAACGTATCCAGCAATTTTATAATCTGCTCTTTTTCACTCATAATACTTCCCTCACTTTCTAAAAAAATACAGAGATATCACTTACCAGATCATTGTACTGTTATGATACCACAGTATACTGATAAAATCCACCCGGAACTGTCAACTTTTAAGGAGTCAATAGTATTTTTATTATCATATTAAAAAATAATTAAGAAATCCTGATACCCTGGCTACTTCCTGCAAAATTCCAGGATATGATGGGCGGCAACATTCCCTTCACCCACCGCTTTGGCAATCTGGTAAGGACGTCCGGTACAGTCTCCGGCGGCAAAGCAGCCCGGATAGGAGGTCTGCTGCTCCCTGTCCACCACAATATGGACACCGTCCATCTCTAGTCCCGGAAGCAGTGATGCCGGAGCAACTGCATTCCGAAGTATAAATACACCATCTGCCTCTAATTCACAACCGTCCGATAAAATTATTTTCTCCACTCGTTCTTTCCCTACCATGCCTTTGATGGGCTGTTCCAGCTTTGATACATTCGGCAGATCCACATCACATGCGGGATCCGGTGAATAAAACCACACTTTTTCTGCTATTTCTGCAAGGTATTTTACTTCATGTTCATATTTCTTTGAACCACAGAATACTGCTATCGTCTTCCCTTTATATAAAAATCCGTCGCAGGTGGCACAGTAACTCACGCCTCTTCCGAGCAATTCTTCTTCTCCCTCCAGACTTTTTCCCATGACAACCCCTGGAGCGAGCAATACCGTCTTTGCCTGATAGACCTCATTTTCTGCCAGAACCATATAATTCTCTTTCGTCTTACTAATGGAAGTCACCAGTTTATCGGTAATCGAAAGTTCCATCTCTTCTGCCTGCTGTGCCATCCTGCGGTTGAGCTCCTGCCCACTGATCAGACCAAGACCCGGATAATTTGCGATTTTTTCTGATTTTTCTATTTTTTCACTCAGTTCCTTTGCCCCGAACCATATAAAATCCCTGTTGTGAAGTTTTAAATTAATAGCCGCCGAAAGCCCCGCAGGACCTGTGCCAATGATTGCCGTATCATACATAGCCCATATTCCTTCCTTATCTCCTATATCAGTTAAACTGTATAACCTTATAACATTATAACCGAAATGGCAGTAAATAGTAATAGTTTTTTTCCGTCTTTTTTCCGTTTTTCACAAAACGGGACTCCCTCACACGGGCGCTTTCGCTATATAAGAACGCAGCGGTAAGGGTACAGAAAATACCTGTACCTCTTACCGGCGTCCTTATAACCCATGTGATAAGAGTCCCGTTCCATTAGCTCATAACTATGGTTTGTTCCCTGGCTCAACGGCAGATTCAAACTGGCTCCGTTGAGCTACCAGCAGAGTTTCTGTTTTCTGACTGCAGAACCTGATCCGCAGCTTAGCTGGATGCGTCATGAATTTCGCTTTTTATCTGAAAATATGGTCGCAGCTGCTATCCTGTCCGAAGATGTCTGGTTCATCCGTGCCTGCACGGCAGGAAACATAGAGTGGCGGATTTATGTTTACATAAAACTCCGTCACTCTATGTTTCCTGAATACTGCATAGCAGTCATGGACCAGACATCAAGTTATAGCAGCAAGACCAGATAATATTTTCAGAAAAAAGCGGTAATTCATAGCAGCCAGGTACCGCTGCGGTCCAGTCTGCAGTCAGAAAACAAGACCAAAGCTGCTACTAAAGCCCCAGCCTAAAATACTACCGATACTTCTTTCAGAAAAATCTCTCCCATATCACACTGACAATGAAATCCCAACTGATCCAGTGTCTTTGTCAGCGCCGCCATCATCTGTGCCACATCATCCGTATTGGCGTTGTTCCCCATATGTCCCAGCCGGATCACCTTCCCTGCCAGTACATCAAAAGAACCAGCGATCAATATGTGGTACTGTTCTTTCATAACCCGGATGATATCAGTGTCCTTTATCCCATCCGGAACATTGATGACAGTGACTGTAGCAGCATCGCCCCCGTCCAGATAAAGAGACAATCCCGCTGCTTTTACTGCCCTGCGGACTGCCCCGGCAATCCGGTGATGACGCCGGATCCTGTCCGTGTCCTCCCTGACAAGCCGCACTGCCTCGGCGAATCCATAGATATCACTGACCGGCATCGTATAGGGAAACCACTTTTCTTCATAATAATTCTGGAAGAGAAGAAGATTACAGTAAAAGGAGGCAACCGGTGTCTTCCGGTGTCTCATAGCTCGCATGGCGTCCCCGCTGACTGATACAAAAGCGAGACCGGGCGGTGCAGAAAGCGCCTTCTGCGAACCGCCGCAGATGATATCAATACCCCAGTCATCCACGTGGATCTCCTCTCCAAACATGGAAGCCACAGCATCTGTCACAGTCAGGATCCCATATTCCTTCAGCATAGGGCAGATCGCTCCGATATCATTCAGCACCCCGCTCGGTGTATCACAGTGTACAACGGTGGCATATTTAAAATGATGATCGCCCGCAAGGTAATCTCCCAGCCCTTCTATGTCTACCGGACGGTGATAATCCGTAGTATATAGAACCGGCTCCCCGCCGTACAGTTTTACAAAATCAGCAAATCCTTTTCCAAAAACGCCATTATCGATCACCAGTACCCGGTCCCCCGGTTCTGTCAGCGAGGCACACGCCGCCTCCAGGGCAAGAATCCCCTCGCCTCCCAGAATATATACTTCGTTTTCTGTATCCAGCAGATCCGCCAGCTCCCGGCATATCGTATGATACTCCTCACAAAAATCCGTATCCACATCCGGATTGACAAAATTCCTGCTTCTTGCCTGCAGCACTGAGGCCGCTGTCATGGTCGGTCCCGGTGTCATCATTTTATACATTTCCATATACTCCCTTCTGTTCTTTTTTTATAAAACGGTTCATCACCGGCCGGACCACAAGGATCACAGGTACGGCTACAAGAGCGCCTGTCAGGATCTGGATCGTATTGCCGGGAACATTTACCACGGGCGCTGCCACATTATGATAGACAAATGCAGCCTCAAATAAATAGTATCCTGCCAGTTTGATGGCGAGCACTGCGGCAGAAGCAGCTGTCAAACGAAGAACCGTCGGTTTTCTGTCCACGATCCTGCCAAATACCAGTCCCATGATCCCTACTACGATCAGTGTAGCCGGTGCATAAAGAGTCCATCCGGTAAGAAGATCCGACAGACACATGCCCAGACCTCCACTGACAGCCCCTGTCCTTCCTCCAAAATAAGCCGCCACAAAAAACAATGGCACATTTCCTATATGTACCATGCCTCCCTCCGTAGGAAAAATCCTTATCTGGATAAACATGGTAAAGATACAGATCAGTGCAGTGAAGACAGCACAGATTGCCAGTTCTGCCACCCTGTCGTCAGAAGCAGCATGACTTTTTGCACTCCCGTATACCTGATTGAAACTATTTTGCTGATTCATACTCCAATTACCTCCTTGATAACCATATTCTGATTTGGAATTCCAATACGATCATACACAAAAACTGGCAGTATTAAAACTGCCAGTTTTTCAATATTTTACCATACCAGATTATTTTCTTATGTCTATTTATCCATTCCGTTCCAATGATGTTTTCCAATTGGCACGCAAAAGCTCCGTTCTTCCTTCCAGATGCGCAAAATCATTAAATCGTTCCAATATAAAAAAACCGCGCTGTTCATCATAGATCAATTCAGTAAAACTGGTATTTTCCATATCAATAGCAAATTTCAGCTTATGCCGCTGCCCTGTATGCAGGATCTCCGCACATACTGAACGGATCACACCGCCATGTGTCACAATGGCAATCCGGTTCTCCGGGCGCCTGCAAAGCTCCTGAAGCTGCGGCATAACCCTCATTACCACATCTCTGCCGCATTCCCCTCCCTCTGGATACGGAAGATCCTCTGTGTGCATGGATCTCTTTTTCCTGAACTCTCCATAGGTATCCCGGATGACTTCATCCGTTTTTCCAGTAAATCCCCCAAAATCTATTTCCTGTATATCAGGCAGCACTTCACAGGGAACCCCAAGACTTGCATTGATGATCTCTGCCGTCTCTCTTGCCCGGACCAGTTCTGAACAATACAGTTTCTCGATTCTGTATGACACAAGCCGCTTTCCGGCAAGGACTGCCTGCTGCCGGCCAACGTCATCCAGTGCCACATCAACATTACAAAGTTTGCTGCACTGCCTGCCATGACGGATCAAAAAAATCTCTTTCATTTGCTTTCACCTCTTTTTCAATCAAATTCCTGATGCACAGTCCCCTCATACCGGGATCCGATCTCCACAAGACAGCCCGGCAGTTCAATCTCCTTTTTCCGGTAATCTACCCGTTTTACATAATTGCGGTTTACCAGAAAAGAACGGTGGCACTGTACAAATACTCCGGCATGCTCCATCTGACAACGTTTCAGTGTCAGATAAGGAACTGTCAGGATACCCTTTGTGGTATGAAACAGAACGGAGCGGTTAATACTTTCTATATACAAAATATCGCAGAGCGGTATCAGCCGGGTCACACCTTCTGATCTCACCCGCATCTTTCCCGTCCTCTCTTTCATCCACAACTGTATCAGAAAAGGATACACGACCTTTATGATCTCCTCCTGTTGGATCGGTTTTACCAGATAATCATAACAGTGATATTCATAAAATGCCCGCCGTTCGTGACGACGGTCCTCTGCCAGAAAAACAATGGGTGTCAGACTGTACCCGGGCATCCCCCTGACCAGGGATGCCACCTGCCACCCGTCTTTTTCTTCTGGTTCCAGATGGATCATAACCATCCGGTAATCATTATTTTCCAGAAGATCACCAGCCTGCTCTGGTTCGGACGCAAATACCAGCTGGTGAAAAAGCGCTGCCATTTCAGGATCCTCACAAATATCCTTCTGATAGATCAGTATTCCCCCCACGCCTAATCCTCCTTTTGGGCAAGCTTCGTTTTGCAGTAGTCCAGAAGCTCGCAGATCAAGGTGTCACGATCCGTATGACTGCCCGGCAGATAATGCATCGCCCGGCTCTGCTCCCCTGTCAGCAGATACAGTGGATCTACCTGGAGTTTTGTATAGAGAAGCATCAGCTTCCTGACATCCAGTCCGTAAACACCCCGTTCGATTTTGCGGTAATGACCGTCGCTGATCTCAAGCAGTTCCGCCATATCCGGATAATCCATTCCCAGATCCATGCGGATGCGTTTCAAGCGTCTCCCTATCAGTTCATTTTCCACATAAACCATACATTCCTCCTTCCCGTCACATTCACCTATATCATACCAATTTATGACAAAAAAAGAAAGCTCGCACGGCGACTTTTTTTCATCGTCACCCGCCGAACTGCCTTTTTATCCGACATACCAGGGGTTAAATTTTTTACAGATTCTTTTTTTCTAACCAATACAGTGGTTTTATCAATGGTCCGGATAACCACTCAGGATTGTTGCGTTATTTTATGATTTCATTAAAATAGGAATATGACATCCGATACAAGTAGAGAAAGGATATGCTTATTATGACAGATCACGATTTTTTATTTCAGATTGGATTAACCGTCCGAAAATACCGCACAGTAATCGGTATCAGCCAGGAGGAACTCAGCGCCCGCATAGACTGTGACAAAAATACCATCGGCAGGATTGAGAGAGGAGAATCGGATGTAAAATTATCCACGCTCAAGCGTCTGACGGGCGGGCTCAATCTTCCCTGCAGCCGCCTGATCCGTGAATCGGAACACGAAATTACCCGGTCTCTTCCCGAAGCGATTGATTATGATTATCTGAGACTTTTCCAATACTGTCATGAATTATCACCAGAGCAGTTCAACAATCTCTGTAACACTGCCCATCTGTACGCAAAAAGCAATCAGCTCAAACAGTCATTACCCTGTCATGCCAGGGAATGATGCTCTGTTTTAACCATGCCCCGATAACACTTTATCCAACACATCTGCCAATGGCGCCGCTGCATTTTTTGCCTCTTCCACTGTATTATTTTCATTTCCCAGTTCGATAAGAAGGGATCTCTCCTCGAGATGCAGGTTATACCGGTAACCTTTGAGATAGATCGGTTTTGTAAAGCCGTCATAATACTCCATTGCCTTACATTTCATCTGCAGACTGAACGCAAGATTTCCCTGAAGATTCGGATTTTGCAGATAATCAATCGGTCCTGTCTTTTTTCGGCTGAGGCCATTAAAAAACATTACAATGGCGCTTTTTTTACCATGGATCGTTGTATATGTATGTTTCCCTTTCCCCACAGAATCACGGTGAAGATCGATGATCACTTTGATATCCGGATTTTCTTTCCTGATCTTCTGGATCCCGTCCAGCGCCTTATTGTATGCCAGACTCCGGTCCAGCTTACCATTGATCCAGTCATATCGTGTCATATCGTGATACACGCCGTAGCCTCTTTTTTCCAGTTCTTTTGTCAGTTCAGTCCCGACTCCTACCACAGAATCCTCAATCTTATCCGAACTGTCAGAAAAATGCTCTGACGCCCCATGGGTATGATAGATCAGAATCTGTTTCTTTCCTTTCTTTTTTTCCAGTTTCAGATCTTTCTCCAACAGTTTTTTTACATCGAACATATCCTTTTTTACGGATGTTGTTGAATCAATAATATAAAATTTATTCCAAAGATAACTGGTATCCAGTGTGTTGCGGAGCTTTTCCACAGCAGCATTCGATTTCCTCACTGCAGCCGTCTTCCCACCCTGTGCCATCGTCTCAGCACTCTCATCCCCGTATACATCCCCGATCACCTGACCACTGCCTGTAACGTCCACACCTTCCCCGGAACCGTTATTCTGCCTGTTCTCCGCAAGAATCAGTTCCTGTTCACTCTCCCTGCCCGGATTAAAATACTGCTTCTCACCCAGCATTTCCAGAACCATGGGATATGCGCCATATTCTCCGGCATGTCCCCCCAGCGACTGCGTCAGCAGCGTCCACCCGGTTTCACGGATCTCATCTACCGCCGGAATCTCTTTCATACCCAGTAAGACAACCGCAAAAAAAACTGCACAAATCACCCCAAGCAGCCGGATCACCGTCTTTTTCATCTCTTCTGCTCCCCCTCTGAGTCTCTAATCAATATATGCTGTCCTGTTCTTCAATATCCCTTTTTTTGAAAGCAGTGATTCAGCACACTGGCAAGATCACGGCTGATCCGGTTAACAGACTCATCAATATTTTTCGGCGTCACCATAATATTTTCTGTCTCCCTTGTCAGGACTTCTCCCAAAAACTGTTCGATCTCGCTTTCTGAATATCCCTGTTTTCCCAGTACATTTTCCAGATGGTCGCCTATGATCGTTTCCGCATCCACCACCGTGGGAACGCCGATCGCTACCACCGGTATACCCAGCGTTGCCTCTGATAATTCCCTGCGCCGGTTTCCCACCCCGGCTCCCGGAGCGATCCCGGTATCTGTGATCTGCACGGTAGTACATAAACGTTTTACACTGCGGGACGCCAGGGCATCCACAACAATAACAAGGTCGGGCTTTGTCCCTTTTACTATATTTTCCAGTATCTCACCTGTCTCCATCCCTGTCTGTGCCATGACACCCGGAGCGATCGCGCTGACACATCCATATTGGTTTTTCTTCATAAATTCCCTGCCAAATTCCTGTTCCAAATGCCTTGTGATAAATAGATGTTCTGTCATCTTTGGACCAATTGAATCTGAAGTCACCTCCCTGTTCCCCAGCCCTACGATCAGCACTGATTTCCGTTTCATGTCACAGATCATCTTTTCCAGCTGCTCACAGATACACAGTAAAAGCGGTTCCCTGTCAGCCTCTTCATCCAGCAGGAGTTCTGACTCAACCGTCACATATGTTCCCTTTGGTTTTTTCATGGCACGGCTCCCCGCCTCATCATTGATTTTCACTGTCGTAACCTCTGCCAGTCCGTCCACACAATGCTGCTTCTCCAGTATGACTCCCTGCACCTCGACATGCCCCCGTGGGAAGCTTTCCCTGGCTTCCAGCGCCAGATCTGTTCTTTTCTCTGACATTCTTTCCACGTCCCTTCTGTTTCATTGCTGTTTTTATTAATATCTGCAAAACGGGATTTTCTATTACATTTATTTCTTATTGACACAATACACAGGGTTTATGTATAATGATAAGCACTTTATAAGGAAAGGGTGGGGGTTATGAAAAACAAACAAATGTTAACAATCCAAAAACGGTCAAGGAAAACCGTATTGGAAATGCTAAAGCAAAAACAGGAAGTCTGGCGGGATTTTCAAATGTTTCCCAACGAATATCAGGAAGAACTACTTCTGTTTTGTATGGGAGAAAAAGGTCTCCGCACAACATATGACAAAGTTTTCAAGTATATTTATAATCCTGAAAAACATCGGGAACGGCTGGAAGATATGATTTCTGCCATATTGGAGGAGCCAGTCAGAATTGTCAGGGTTCTCCAACGGGAAGGCGTACAGCTAAAAGAACTCGGTACTTTCATCATTATGGATATCGTTGTTAAACTGACGAATGGAAATCTGGTCAATGTCGAAATGCAAAAAATCGGATACCGGTTTCCGGCAGAACGTACAGACTGTTATCTTGCTGATTTACTAATGAGACAGTATAATGATCTTCAGCAGTCCAACGAAAAGTTCAACTATAAAAATATGTCTAAAGTCATAGCAATCATTATTATGGAAACTTCTTCTGAAATTTTTCTTGCGGATCATACAAATTATATCCACACTGGTAAAATGATATACGATACCGGAATTCAGCTTCATGATTTATTTGAAAATATTTATATAAGCCTTGACACATATAAAAAATTCATACATACTAAGATTAATAATAAAAAAGAGGCATGGATGCTGTTTCTTGCCAGTGATCAAATAGAAGATATCATGGAAGTATGTGAGGCTTATCCCGAATTTATCCCAATATACCGGGAAGTTTTCGATTTTTCCAATCAAATGGAGGAGTTGGTTATGATGTTTTCAGATGCATTAAGAGATATGGACCGGAATGAAGAGCGCTATATGGTAGAAGAACTGCGGGCAGAAAGAAAAAAACTGGAGAAAGAAAACGATAAACTGTCAAGAGAGAAAGACAGTCTTGAAGAGCAAAAGAATACTCTCGAAGATGAAAAAAATAATCTGGAATTAGAAAACAATCTTTTAAGGAAAAAATTACAGGAACTGGAACAAATCACTTGACATCGCAACAAATATGTACTATTATTTACAGGTATGTTTGTGCTGACGTCCGTGTCCGGGCAGCACACTGTAATTTGTTTAAGAAAATACGATGGAGGTGCTGGAATTGGCAAATATCAAATCTGCAAAGAAAAGAATCCTTGTCTCAGAAAAAAGAGCTGCCAGAAATAAAGCGATTCGCTCTAAAGTGAAAACAGCGATCAAGAAAGTAGACGCTGCGATCGCTGCCAATGATAAAGAAGCTGCACAGGCTGCTTTGACTGCTGCTGTTTCTGAACTGGACAAGGCGACTAAAAAAGGTATTTATCATAAAAATACCTGTGCAAGAAAAGTTTCCAGATTGACGATTGCTGTGAATAAAGTCTCATAATTCGTGAGCCTTCGTCTCATAATTCGTGAGCCTTGTATCATACATCGTCAAAAAAATGTAGAGGGCAGTCGTACTGCAACTACAATTCTACCCGTCGAATCAATAGGCGATACCTTTTCTGGTGTCGCCTTTTATATTCTTAGTTTTCGAAACATTCCCAGATATTACCGCTTAATAAGCAGAAAAAATCAACAATCATAACCGTTTTTGACATTGTTTTTTTAGTTATTTAGTATTAAAATAGTGATATTAAAAAACATTTTTTTAATATATAATGAAAGGAGCATGACATATGCGTAAACACAAATTTTTAGCTGGAATTCTTGCTGCCGCTCTTGTGGTAACATCGGTTCCGGCTTCCCTCCTGCCTGCTGACAGAGCAAAAGCGGCAGTGACACCGGTTGAGACGACGATCCAGAAAACCGAAGTCTCCAATCCGGTTCTTGGCGAGAAGGATGGTAATCTCTTATATGGCGGGGATCCATCTGTTCTGGTTGATGGTGATACCATCTATCTTTACACTGGCCGCGATGCTTCCCAGACCGAAGCATACTTTATGCCGGACTGGCAGTGCTACTCCACAAAGGATCTGAAAAACTGGAAATACGAAGGTGTGATCATGAAGGGTGACAAGGAAAGCATCACCTGGGCAAACACCGGGACAGACGCATGGGCCGGACAGATCGAGAAATATAATGGAAAATATTATTTCTACTACTGTACCTGGGACAGCACATCTGCAGGCAAACAGTCTATCGGTGTGGCAACCTCCAACTCTCCTACCGGTCCTTTCACTGATATTGGACAGCCATTAGTAAAAGGTGACATTACAACATCACAAACAAGTGACTGGAATGACATTGATCCTACCGTATGGGTTGAGACAGATGAAAAAGGAGAAGAACACCGCTATCTTTCCTGGGGAAATGGCAAGGTTTTCGTCTGTGAATTAAATGAAAATATGACTTCCATAAAAGATGTGAATGGTGACGGCAAGATCACTTTTGGTATTCAGGCAAATGGAGCAACTTCCAAAAACGCAGACATCATCGAAAAAGATGTGGCAGGTCTCACCTTTACCGAGGCTCCCTGGATTTACCGCCGCAAGGATGCCGAAGGCAAAGTTACCGGACCGTATTATCTTTTCTATGCCTGGGGCTGGAGAGAAGAAATGGCATATGCTACCACAAATAATCTGATGGATGAAAAATTAACTTTTGGCAAAAAACTGATGCCTCCTACGGCAACATCCAATACGAACCATCCGGCAGTATTTGACTGGAAGGGTAAGACGTATTTTGTATACCACAACGGTTCCCTTCCGGGAGGCAGCGGCTTCCGTCGTACTGCATGCATCACAGAACTGCATTTTAATGCGGACGGCAGCATTCAGGAAATCCCGGAATCAGCAATCGGAATCTGTGATAATAAAGCCTATACACTTTACAACGGTGGTGATATCATCTCCCATGAAAACTTCATCAATTCATCCGCAGATGGTGACTACCCATACAAAAAGATCAAAGTAGGAAAATACCTGGATCCAAAGGCTGAAGACACAGAATGGGCGATCGTAGCCGGTAAATCTGTTCCAGCAAATGGTAACGCCGATGCCTATGTATCGATTCAGTCCAACAACAAGCCAGGTCTTTATCTGACTGCAAACAGCGACAAAACCGTTACTCTGGCACAGGATAGTGAATATAGTGCAACAGGGGACAGATTAAACCCTGTTTACCAGGCAAATCAGGCAAATGCCAAAGCGCAGACCTTCCGTACGGTAAAAGGACTCAGCGGTGTAGAGAATACATATTCCTTTGAGAGTGTGTCCACACCCGGATTTTTCCTTTCTGTAAGCAAAGGACAACTCGCTCTGACCGACGGCTCCAATGCGGCAACAGCTACATTTGCTTTTGACGCTGCAACTGTAACACCGGTCACAGGATCTGCTGTCGATACCAGCATCTCATCCCTGACTTCAGGAAGTTATAAAGTAGCAGTAAAAGACAATACGTATTCCTTTACTGTTCCTGCAGATGCAAAAACCGCTACTGTAAATATTACTTTAAAGGATACTCTGGCATATGCTGTGATAGATGGCATGAAGCTGGCCAGCAAAGATTCTTTCGATATTGCACTGGAAAACAGAGTCACAACAAAAACACTCACGGTATACGCTGCTGATGGCAAGACAAAGAAGGACTACACCATAACGGTGTCCAAGCCTGCTCCACCTTCCACACCAGTGTATAACACCAATCTGTTTAAAACCTTTACTTTTGAAAACCAGACAAATGGTGCTATTGCTATGAACCACGATGATGCAAAGACATCTGTAAATGCTGTCAGCAACCCGGCTTACAAATATGTAGACGGAGTGAAAGGAAAAGCGATCTATCTGAATGGCACGTATGGTCTGAAGCTTTGTGACAGCGCCAAGATCGGCAACACCTACTCGATCTCCTTCTGGATGAAACCAGATGCTATACAGGGCGGTGTTGATCCGACTCTGGCAGGTGGTATTTTTGATCCTCAGTATTGGTTTAACCTCAGCTTCGGTAACGGAGTCTGGTCAAACAACGGCGGATATGTAGATAATAATACCCCTGCTCTCTCCTACACAGCAGGAAAATGGCAGCATGTGACACTGACTGTGGATGGCACCAAAGCAGGATCCGCAGCAAATACACACAAAGCAAAACTTTATCTGAATGGCGAACTTAAGCTTGATGGCGATATCGCAGCCAATGTTCTCACACAGACCGGTGCTGCCCTCTATTTTGGTGTAAACCGCTGGGATGCTTACTTTGCAGGCGCCCTGGATGAGATTGCCATATTCAGCCGTGTTTTATCTGCGACAGAAGTAGCATCTATCGCAAACGGATCGACCGATGTGACAAAGATTGCAGCATCCACTGATCCAAACAAAAAAGTAGATCCGCCAAAACCGCCTGCTTCTACTGCTACCGTAAAGAAAGTAACCGTAAAGGCAGCTAACCGCAAGCCGGGATCCAAAACCGTTTATCTGAAAAAGGGCGGCAAGGTTTCCCTCACAGCTACGGTAACCGGAACTGGCAGCTTCAGCAAGGGCGTAACATGGAAGACATCAAAGAAAAAGGTTGCTACCGTATCATCCAAAGGTGTCGTAAAAGCGAAAGCAAAAGGAACCGCCAAGATCACGGCAGTATCCAAAACCGATAATAAGAAAAAGGCAACGATCACCATTAAGGTTTCCAAAAAGGCTGTTAAGAACAAGAAGCTGAAATTGAAGAAAACCAAGCTGACACTGAAGAGAAAGAAATCCTATACGATCGGGATCAAGTCAATGACCACAAAGACGACAGAATCCATTACTTATAAGAGTTCCAAAAAATCAGTGGCAACCGTTGATAAGTATGGTGTTGTGAAAGCAAAGAAAAAAGGCAAAGCAACGATCACTGTCAAATGTGGCAAGAAGAAAGCGAAACTGAAACTTACAGTAAAGAAATAAGATCGGATCTGTACAACAGCCAGTGGAGGCAGTATGGACGAAACAATGAAAAAACAGGATTATCTCTCATGGGATCAGTATTTCATGGGAATTGCCAGACTCTCTGCGATGCGGAGCAAAGACCCTAATACCAGTGTGGGCGCCTGTATCGTAGGTAAAGATAACAAAATACTCTCTGTTGGCTACAACGGAATGCCTCAGGGCTGTTCTGATGATGAGTATCCATGGGGGCGGGAACATGAGGATCCGCTGGAAACAAAATATCTTTTTGTCTGCCATGCGGAGCTGAACGCCCTCCTGAACTATACGGGAACCAATCTATGCGGTTCCCGTATCTATACAACCCTCTTTCCCTGCAATGAGTGCACGAAAGCACTGATCCAGTCGGGGATCAAAGAGGTTGTCTATATGGAAGATAAATATGCCGATACGCCTTCCGTCATCGCCGCCAGGCGCATGATGAAATCTGCCGGTATCCTATGCAGGCAGTACCAAAAGGAAGGGAATGATATTCATCTTTCACTGTAAGCCTGAAACCGCGCCAGAATCACACATTCTGACGCGGTTTTTTTGTCTTGACACTCCCCTCTCCTTCTACTATAGTAAATGGAAAGGGAGGTTCTTATGATTACCATTTCATTTAATACCGATTCCAACATGCCATTATACCAGCAGATTTATAACTACATAAAAAAAGAAATCCTTTCAGGCAGGCTGTCCCACCCGGAAAAGCTCCCCTCTGCCCGCTCACTGGCGGCAAATCTGCAGGTCAGCCGCAGTACCGTTGATACCGCCTACTCCCAGTTAGTGGCAGAGGGCTATATCGACGCCAGGGAAAAACGGGGCTATTTTGTCAACCCGATCACCCACACACAGAATTTTACTCCTTCCAGAGATCCTCTTCCCGTTTCCAGCCATTCTTTGGAGCAGTCCTGTACGTTTCCCTATGACTTTGACCCGGATGCTGTAGATACCGTCCACTTCCCTTACTCTGTCTGGAAATCCATCGGCAAAAACCAGCTGGATGACCCCCACAATTTTATATCTGGCAACCCGCTTGGCGACAGGGGACTCCGTCAGGCAATCGCTGCCTATCTGTATGGCTCCCGCGGTGTTATATGCACTCCTGACAATATCATTGTCGGATCCGGGCTGGACTATCTCCTGCAGATGGTCTGTGTCCTCTTCGGACGGAATGCCATAGTTGCCATGGAAGATCCCGGATACCGCAGCGCCCGCCAGATCCTGACCGCCAATGGTTATCATCTGCATAATATACCCCTGACACACGGGGAGTTCGATGTCCAGGCACTGAGACGATCTTCTGCCAGTATTTGTTATGTCACCCCCAGCCACCAGTTTCCTCTCGGCAGTGTCCTCTCTATTTCCCACCGTCAGTCCCTCCTTGACTGGGCATCCGAAAAAGAGGGGCGTTATATCATCGAGGATGATCATGACAGTGAATTCCGCTATAAGGGAAAGCCAATCCCGGCACTACAGAGCCTGGATCAGAATCAGAAGGTAATTTATATCGGCACTTTCTCAAAGGCGGTCTCTCCGGCGATACGAACCGGATATATGGTCCTGCCCTCTGCCCTGATGTCCCGTTACCGGGAAAGCTGCAGTGGTTATGCCTGCCCGGTTCCCCGCATCAGCCAGGCAATACTGACTGAATTTATACAACAGGGTTATTTTGAAAAGCATCTGAACCGTATGCGCAAACTTTATAAGGGAAAGCATGACACTATGCTGGAAGAGCTCCACATCCATTTCCCGGATGACCTGCTCCATATCTCTGCTGACAACGCCGGACTTTATATGATCATCCACTATCATGGCTCCCTCTCCGATGGGGAAATCCTGGGACGGGCAGAAAAAAACGGCATCCGGCTGCGTCCCCTGAAAGGGTATTACGCAAACCTTCCTGCCAGTTATCAGCCCGCCTATTTACTTGGTTTTGCCAGTCTGGATGAAATTCAGATCCGGGACGGAGTCGCCCTGCTGGCAGAGCATGTACTGATATAGCTCAACGGGTTCAATTGGCGCCGTTGAGCTAACCCAAAAACACCTTCGCCTCATCTGTATCTTTCCTGATCTGCTCTTTCAGTTCCTCCACCGACGCAAACCTGCGCTCCGGGCGCTGGAAATTCATGAGGTATATTGTCAATACCCTGCCATAGAGATCCCCTTCATAGTCAAAAAGCCAGACCTCCATGCCTGCCGGATTTTCCCCCGGTATCGTCGGTTTTATACCTAGGTTCCCCACACCGTCATATTCTCTTCCCTCCAGCATGACCCGTACCGCATAAACGCCAAAAGGCGGCAGAGCTTTCCCTTCTGCCGGTCTGATATTGGCGGTTGGCACGATCATCCTGCCGCCGATCTGATTGCCATGTTCCACCATACCCCGGATAAAATAAGGAGTCTGCAGCAGATCATTGGCTTCCTGCATCCTGCCCTCAGTCAGAAGACGACGGATGCGGGTACTGCTGATCACCTCTCCACCCTGCGTCAGTTTATCATATACTCTGACAGTAAAATGATACGCTTCCCCTGCCTTCCGCAGATACTCTGCCGTACCGGATCTCTGATAACCAAAACAGAAATCTGAGCCGACCACAACCATCGCCGCTCCACACCGCTTTACCAGGATATCCCGGACAAATTCTTCTGCGCTCATATGCATAAATTCATCCGAAACGGTTATCAGGACCACAACATCAATCCCCAGCTCCCCTGCCAGAAAAATCTTTTCCTCCTGTCCGTAGATACCACAGCTTCCCGGGAAAACAAACGTAATCATCACTGTCTTCTTTCCTGAACGCTGCGCCTCAGAAAACAACAGACGGTGCCCTCTGTGGAGACCATCAAATTTGCCGATGCACACTGCCGTATTATTCAGTTCAAAATCCAGGTCTGTTATTATTTTCATAGCATCTTATCCTTCATCATGAAACATTTTCACATTATGATACATGTTATCTCCACCATCGTAACGATACAGTGCATAAAATTCACCATCTGCACCATACATGCGGACTGTCTCACCATCCGACGCCGTGAGCACCCTCTCCGGCACAGAATCTGACTGTTCCCTTGCAGCCGGATGGGTATACCGGCACAGCCCGGATGCGACCAGATTGCCATTTCGCAAAAACTTCATCGCTTTTCCTGACACATCACATCTGGCATATTTCTTAAATACAGAATCCACAGGCATCAGAAGATCCTCCCCATTAGACGGAGATTTCCGGACCAGCCTTTCAATCTCAGACAGAGTCCGCGCTTCCGCAAGGCAGAACTCTCCTACCCGTGTCCGTACAAGACTCTGCATCGCTGCCCCGCAGCCAAGGCGCTGCCCGATATCATGACAGAGAGAACGGATGTACGTCCCCTTGGAACAGGTAACTTCAATCGTAAATTCATCGTTCTGCAAAGCAGTCTCCCGCAGGAGAAGATTATGAATCGTCACTCTCCTTGCCTTGCGCTCTATTTCTTTTCCCTGACGGGCCAGCTCATACAGTTTTTTTCCGTTGACCTTAATGGCAGAATACATAGGCGGGATCTGATCAATCTCCCCGGTAAATTCTTTGAGAACCACTCTCAACTGATCCTCCGTCACCGACACATCCGCAGAAGTCAGAAGCTGTCCTGTCATATCCTGTGTGTCTGTCGTCACACCCAGTTTTACCACCGCCACATACGTTTTGTCCTTGTCCGTCAGCAGATCGCAGACTCTGGTAGCCTTACCGACACAGACCGGCAGGACACCAGTGGCATCCGGATCCAGTGTTCCCGTATGCCCTATTTTCTTAAAACGCAGGATACCTCTCAACTTCGCTACGACGTCGTGAGAGGTAAATCCCTTTTCTTTATTTACAATGATGATTCCATTCATAGACAGATTCCTATTCCACGTTCTCCGGTTTTCCGGCATCCACAAATTGTTTCTCAATATGCTGGGTCAGATTGTTGATGACATCAAAGGCGTCCCCCTTGATCGTACACCCCGCAGCCCGCACATGTCCGCCGCCGCCAAAATAGCAGGCGATGGTACTGACGTCGATCACATCATTTGACCTCATGCTGACCTTATATTCCTGTGGTCCCTCTTCTCTCAGGAGAATCGCCACCTCTATGCCTTCCGTTGTACGCATCTCATCAATAATGCCATCCAGATCTGACGAAACAGCGTTATACAGTTCCAGAATATTTTTTCTCACAATAGAGAAGATGCAGCGGCCGTCCATGATCCGGACACTTTCCATCAGACAGCGGCCCATGATCTGCAGCTGTTTGTAAGATTTCATATAAAAGCTTCCATCAATAATCTTCCCAAAAGGAATCCCTTTATCCATGAGCTTTCCGGCAATACGCATTGTCTCACTGCTCGTATTGGAATGTTTAAAGACCCCTGTATCATGGATAATCCCCGTATAGAGGGCACACGCCGTCTCAAAACTGATCTTCTCATCCTCCAGCAGTGTATAGAGGATCTGGGACGTAGAACTGGCATCCGATACAACATAATTTTCATTTCCAAAATTTGTATTAGTAATATGATGGTCAATATTGATCACCTGCTTTGCCAGTTTCATAATGTCGGCTACTTCCTCCAGACGGTCTGCATCACCGCAGTCGAGAGAGACAAACAGATCATATCGTTCTCCCTTTTCCGGTAAACAGCAAGGGGTAAATGCCTCCTCTGCCTTTAGATAATGAAATGCTTCTGGAAAATCAGATAAGTATACCGCCGCTTTCTTTTCCGGGTAGTTTTGTGTTATGTAGCTGTAGAGTCCCATACAGGATCCGATACAGTCGCCATCTGGACGGAGGTGTCCGGCAATAGCGATCGTATCCGCCTGTTCTATGGATTCTAACAATATATTCATATTTTCCTTCACCCTTCCTCGGGATGATGATCCGAACGGATCACTTCATCAATTTTTTTAGACATCGTCACCCCATACTCTATGGAATTATCCAAAATAAATGTTAATTCCGGTGTATAACGCAGATTCATTCGTTCCGCCAGCTGGTGTCTGGCAAAGGAAGCGCTTTTTTTCAGCCCCTGCATTGTCTTCTCCTTTGCCTCATCATCACCCATCACACTGACAAATATTTTGGCAAATTTGAGATCTGGTGTCACCTCTACCGCCATCACCGAAGTCATGGGATGGATTCGGGGATCCTTCAGGTCCTCGCGGATGATCATGCTCATCTCACGGAGAACCTCACTATTGACACGAATATTCTTTACACTGTTTTTTTTCATCTTGGTACCTCTACCATCTTATAACATTCAATCTGGTCTTCTTCCAGCAGGTCGCTAAAGCCTTCAAAAACAAGACCACATTCGTAGCCAGCATTCACTTCTTTGACGTCATCCTTAAACCGCTTCAGGCTGGCAAGATTGCCCTCAAAAATCTGCTCTCCATCACGGCTGATGCGGGCCCGGCATCCCCGTTCGATCTTGCCATCCAGGACATAAGAACCGGCAATGGTTCCGACACCGGATGCTTTGAACGTCTGGCGCACTTCCGCATGAGCAATGACCTTTTCTTCGTAAATCGGTTCAAGCATCCCCTTCATTGCCGCCTCAATATCCTCAATGGCGTCATAGATGACGCGGTACAGACGGACATCGACATTCTCACGGTCTGCCGTATCCTTCGCCATATTGTCCAGCCGCACATTAAATCCGATGATGATCGCATTGGAAGCGCTTGCCAGAGTAACATCCGACTCATTGATGGCGCCCACACCGCCATGGATCACACGGACAGCCACTTCTTCATTGCTCAGTCTTACCAGGCTCTGCTTCACTGCCTCTACGGAGCCCTGTACATCTGCCTTGATGATCAGGTTCAGGTCCTTGACATTCCCTGCCTGGATCTGGCTGAAGAGCCCGTCTAAGGACAGTTTCTTTGCCTTTGTCTCTTCCAGCAGTTTATCTTTACCCTGATCCACATAAGCCTGCACGATCTGCTTGGCATCCTTATCATTTTCGGTCGCCACAAACACCTCACCGGCATCCGGCACACCATTGAGACCCAGGATCTCAACAGGAGTGGATGGCTTCGCCGATTTCACACGCTCTCCCTTATGATCAAGCATGGCGCGGACTTTGCCATACGCCATTCCGATGGCGATATGATCTCCCACATTCAGAGTACCCTTCTGTACCAGTACCGTAGCTACCGGTCCGCGTCCCTTATCCAGCTGTGCCTCGATCACGATACCACGGGCACGCCTTTTCGGGTTCGCTTTCAGTTCCAGTACATCAGCAGTCAGTACGATCATCTCCAGCAGGTTTTCGATTCCCTCTTTCGTGTGTGCCGATACCGGGCAGAATACAGTTGAGCCGCCCCATTCTTCAGGGATCAGTTCATACTCAGAAAGTTCCTGTTTTACCCGGTCTACATTGGCGCCTTCCTTATCGATCTTATTTACCGCAACGATGATCTCGACACCGGCTGCTTTGGCATGGTTGATCGCCTCCACAGTCTGCGGCATAACACCGTCATCGGCTGCCACGACCAGAATGGCAATATCCGTAGACTGGGCGCCGCGCATACGCATGGAAGTAAATGCCTCATGCCCCGGCGTATCCAGAAATGTAATCTTTTCACCGCCCCGTCGCACTACATAGGCGCCGATATGCTGGGTAATACCGCCTGCTTCGTGTTCTGTGACGTCACTCTGACGGATCGCATCCAGCAGGGATGTCTTACCGTGATCAACATGCCCCATAACACAGACGACCGGAGGACGTTTCTTCATCTTTGTCTCGTCCTCTTCTTCCTCCTTCAGCAGTTCGGCGACCATATCGATCTTTTCTTCCTTTTCGCAGAGAATATCAAATCCCAGTGCGATCTCTTCTGCTTCTTCATATGTGATATCCTGATTCAGGGATACCATCTGTCCCTGCATAAATAATTTTTTCACAAGCGCCGCTGCCGGCATCTTCATTTTGTCAGCAAGCTCCCGGATCGTCAGGGATTCCGGCAGTGTGATCTGCTTGATCTCTTCTTCCGGCTCCTGTTTGACTGGTTCCGGCTTGATAAACGCCCCTTTACGGTTTGGATCTTTTCGGGAGCGGATACGGTTCATCTCTTCCTTGGTGCTCTTACGGTATCCGCCTGTCTTATTGCGGTCATCTTTCTTTTTATTTCTCTGACGGGAGTTTTTCTGCTCCTGCTTGATTCCGTCAAAACCATTCTGGGCCTTTTCAAAGCGTTCAAATACCCGCTCGCCGCCATTGCCGCGGTTTCCTCCACGGCGGTCGCCATTCTGTCCCCCGCGGTTATTATCCCTCTGTCCGTTCCGGTTATTCTGTGGGCGTGCATTCCCGTTCCGGTTATCACCGCGGTTTCCTCCGCGCTGGTTCTCCCTGCTGCCCTGGCCTCTTCCGTTTCCGCCACGGTTATCCCCGCGGCTGCCACTGCGCTGGCTGTCTCCGCGGTTCCCATTATTGCGGTTCTGATTCTGTGCCGGTCTGGCATTATTCCGTTTTTCTTTCTCCGGCTGTGTTTTCTTCTCCGCTTCTTTCACCGTTTTCGGCTCTTCTTTTGTCGCTGGTGCCGCTTTCGGTTCTTTTGGCGCTTTCGGTTCTTCTTTTGTCTTTGATTCCTCTTTTTTCGGCTCTGCCTTTGGTTTTTCCGTCTTGTCCGGTTTTGGTTTTTCTGCCTTTTTCTTCATAAAGTTTTTCATAAGAAATGCAATGGCATCGTCCTCAATATTACTATTGGCACCTTTTACCTCAAAACCGTTATCATTTAACAGTTTAACCAAATCACTGCTTTTTATGTTCTTATCCTGTTGCTGCATACTGCGTGCAATCTCATAGATCTTCATTTTTGCCATACTTTGTTACCTCCAGATTTAAATTCTTACCAATAGACGCTGCAAATCCTTTATCCGTAACTGCCATAGATGCCCGGAATGACTTACCCACTGCATTCCCAAGCTTATCTTTATCACCATACTCCGCATATGGTACATGGTAATAATGACAGGAATCTGAAAATTTCTTTTTTGTATTTGCAGAAGCATCCTCTGCCACGATCACCAGTTCCGCTCTCCCATCCCGAATGGATTTTTCCGTCATAAACTCCCCGCTCACGACACTGCCGGCTTTCATCGCCAGTCCCAGCGTTCCCAAAACTTTTTTTTCATTGATCATAGTACCATCACCCATTCAGCTGCCTTTCCAGTTCATCATATATCGTATCCGGCACACTGATCCGGAAAGAACGGTTTAACGCATTGGTTTTCCGCGCCTTTGCCAGACATTCACTGTTGTCACACAAGTAAGCTCCTCTCCCGTTCTGACGTCCTGTCCGGTCAATACAAAATTCCCCTTCCGGTGTTCTCACGATCCGTATCAGTTCCTTTTTTTCTTTGCTTTCCCGGCATCCGATACACTGTCTTGACGGTTTCTTTTTCCCCTGCATCTGACTCCTCCTTCCAGCAAATGTCCTGTCATAACGATGTACTATTCTTCCATGCTCTGCGTCTCGCTCTTGATATCAATCTTGTATCCGGTGAGACGGGCAGCCAGGCGGGCATTCTGTCCTTCTTTTCCGATCGCCAGTGACAGCTGGAAATCAGGTACGATCACCTTCGCCGTCTTCTCTTCCTCATCTACATCAACCGATATCACCTTGGACGGGCTCAGTGCATTTTCGATAAATACCGCCGGATCCTCATTCCATTCCACAATATCGATCTTTTCTCCCCGGAGTTCCTCGACCACGGCATTGACCCTGGCACCATTCATGCCAACACAGGCGCCAACAGCATCCACATCGGGATTGTTGCTGTACACAGCGATCTTGGAACGGGATCCTGCCTCGCGGGAAACATTTTTGATCTCCACAACCCCGCTCTGGATCTCTGCCACCTCATACTCAAACAGCCGCTTTACCAGTTCGGGATGTGTCCGGGAAATAATAACCCTCGGTCCCCTTGTCGTATCCCTCACCTCGGTGACATACAATTTGATCCTCTCTCTCGGCGAAAACTTCTCGGTCTCCACCTGTTCCTGAGACGTCAGCATCGCATCCATCTTACCGAGATTGATATTGTAATTGCCATTGCTGTAACGCTGTACAATACCAGTGACAATATCTCGCTCTTTTGTATAATACTGGTCAAACAGGACTTTTCTCTCTTCTTCACGGATTTTCTGTACGACAACCTGTTTTGCCTTCTGGGCGGCAATACGTCCAAAATTTTTCGGCGTCACTTCCAGACTCACCGTCCCCCCCAGTACAGTACCCGGATATTTTACCTCTGCCTCTGTCAGGGAAATCTGCAATGTAGCATCTTCTACCTCTTCCACCACTTCTTTATCCTGATATACATGAAACTCACCGGTTTCGTTATCCAGGCTTACCCGGATATTATCCGATTTGCCAAACTGATTTTTGCAGGCTGCCAGCAGAGAATTTTCAATCGCTTCAAGCAGAATATTTTTACTGATATCTTTTTCTTTCTCTATGGCATTTAATGCCTCGATCAATTCCGGATTTCCTTTCTGTGGTGTTGTTGTCTTTTTCATTTTCTATCATCCTCCTATTTATTCGTACTAAGTAGTGCTTTCATTTCATCAAAAATCGATGGATTTGCGTATCAGGGCAATATCCTTTACCGGTATCTCCATCGTTCTGTCCTCAAAATCAAGAACGATCCCCTCCGGATCTTCCTTATATTCCTTTAGTATGCCGACAAATTCCTTATCGGTGTACTTCTTTCCCCTCTCTTCCCATGTGACAGGGGCAAACAGTTTTACCTCCACATCATTCCCCAGATTCCTCTTATAATCCCGCGGTTTCTTAAAGGGGCGCAGAAGCCCCGGCGAACTGATCTCCAGGATGTAGGATTCGGCAATAAAATCATGTTCATCCATCAGGTCACTGAATTCATGGTTCACCACGGTCAAATCATCAATCGTGATCCCTCCCTCTTTATCAATATAAATACGCAGATGCCAGCTTCCTGCCTCTTTGACAAATTCGACATCCACGAACTCGTATTGATATTTTGCAAGGACCGGTGTGATCAGTTCCTCTGCCTTCTTTTCATACTCCTCGTGTTTACTCAAATAAGACCCTCCAACTACAAAAATAATGAGTGAACTTGCGTCCACTCATCCTAATTAACAGTAACAATAGTCCGTAGGGGAATCGAACCCCTGTTTCTGCCGTGAGAGGGCAGCGTCTTAGCCGCTTGACCAACGGACCATCAACATTTGCTATTGTACTACAGCTTAGTACAAATTGCAAGTGTTTTTTTTAACTTTTTCAACGCTTTTTCATCTGCTTGCATTTTCTTATCTGGTTGCTTATACTGTATATATCAAAACAGAGCAGGAGGTTACTATGGATTCAGATACAAAACAGCGCCGGATCTATATCCGCAATGCCGTGATCTGAGATCGGAAGAGCACACGTCTGAACTCCAGTCACATTA
>CAJUDA010000016.1 GCA_910584875.1 uncultured Eubacterium sp. | reverse complement strand
TATTAAAAATAAGAGAAAATGAAAATATAGCAAAGCAGGCAGCAAACTGGTTTCACCAAAAATGGGGTATTCCATTGAGGGCATATCAGGAAAGCTTTTGTGATTGTTTGAAAAATGAAAATGTTGTGCCTCTTTTTATGAAAAATATGGATGGGAATTTTTGTGTATGGTTCGGGTGATGGAGAGCCGAATATGACAAAAATGTACATACATCAATTATAATCAAATTATTTTTAAGGAGAAAACGTAAATGATAGCATATCATGTTATTACAGACAAGCCTATTCAATTAGGAGAACATATTATCTTTGACAAGACACATCATAATGGCGTGTATAAAAGGGTTTATGATAAAATAGAGATTGTAAATGATATATATAAAAATCCGACAAAATATAACGCTGATTCTTTAGAATACCCTGTCATGGTTGCATTGAGGGAATTGGCACTTGAGGAAGTCAGACTGGAAAAGTATCCTGCATATCCATCCAGAATGAGCTGCTTATATGTGTCTAAAACCTTGAAAGAAGCGGATGATTGGGGAAAGTATTTCGCAGAAATAGGTCGTCCTACATATAGTATTGCCAGGCTGGAGATAAAAGGCAGCTGTTTCACTGGTGATGCCACAAAATGCTTTGATGGCGGATTAGATCAACAAGAAAATCTAAGGCTTGCAGAGATATATTGGGAAAATAAGCATAACAATATCAACAATCCACCTATTTGCGAAATGTTAGTTGATGGTACAATAACGGTTATTGAAATAATAAAAGAAATAAATGCGAATATTGAATGAAAACCCTCCTATGATACAATGAGGCAAGTACAAGTTAAAAAATCTATTCCCGTATAGTTAGAAGTTTTTTATACAGGTTATCTATGCAGATTGCACCCAAAGGGGCAGTAATGAGAATGGATAAAATTGCAACCGTCAATACCGTCTGTCCGCAATTCAGCCCCATTGTAAGAGGGATTGCGCCAATCGCCGCCTGTACGGTAGCTTTTGGTGTGTAGGCTATCATACAGAACCATTTTTCTTGTTTCGTAAGCCTGGTTTTTATTAATGATATTGCGACACCCGCCATTCTAAACACTAATGCGCAGACAACAAGAAGAACTGCAAAAATACCTGCTGTAACGGCATATCTTAAATCTACGGTTGCGCCGACAAGGACAAACAGAAAAATTTCTGCCGCTACCCATAGTTTGTTGTATTTAGCGGACAACCTTTCTGCTAAGAGGGAATAACGTTTTTTTATGATGATTCCCAGACTCATAATGGCTAAAAGCCCGGAAATGGGGATAATTTCTTTTAAGCGGTTTTGCAGTTCAAGAAGCAAAAAAGAAAAACTTAGTATAATCAAAATTTTAACAGAATCACGCATATGAAATTTTTTGAAAAATGTAACCAGAACAGTTCCTGTAAAAGCGCCTATCATAACTCCTGTTAAAATGGAAACAGGTATCTGTAAAAAGCGACTGGCAGATACCGTATCTGTAGAAGCGAAAGAAGTCAGTGCAGTAAATATTACAATTACAAAAACATCATCTACAGATGCGCCAGCCAATAAAAGCTGTGGTATGCTGTGTTCCTTTCCATATCCCTCATTAATCAGTTTAATCATTCTTGGAACAATAACTGCTGGTGATACGGCAGAGATCACGCTTCCGATTATAGCGGCTTCCAATGGCGTTACGCCTAATAATGGCGGTGCTAAAATAACCGTCCCAATGATTTCGGCGCAGGCGGGGACAAAGCACATAAGAACCGCCGGTCTGCCAACCTTTTTCAAATCAGCTATATTCAAGGACAGACCTGCCCTTGTTAAAATAATTACTAATGCAATCTGCCGCAAATCAGCGGAAATGTTCAAAATAGACGGGTCAATAAGATTGAGCGCATAAGGACTTAACACAATTCCCACAATAATCATTCCTAAAAGATTGGGAAGTTTTAATTTTGAGAATATACTTCCCATTAACAACCCTGATAATAAAATGACGGCAATACTTGTCAACATACAAAAACCTCCTTATCCTAATGAAGAAATATTTTTGCGAAAAATAAAAAAGCTGATAATTTCTGCTTATATTTGCAGAAGTCATCAGCATCAATGCGGTTTTGGTTTCCCATGGGAGAACTTCATTCCCTTAAAAATATATTATCATAAAATGGACTCTCTTTCAATACTTTTATGAGCGGATGAACTATTGTTTTTGATATAATTCTAACCTTTCTATCCCGTATGTATTGTGTTATACTGTCTTATATGATTTTGTTTTCCTTATCAGGGTTCAAATTGGTGCCGTTGAGTTCTGTGGGAAGCTATAACACAAGGGAAATTTATGGAGGTAAGTATGGAAATCTGGGATGCATACGACGAAAAACGGAACAAAATCGATGGTGTGTCATTAGTTCGCGGACAACCAATCAATGATGGCTATTATCATCTTGTTAGTGAGATTATTGTCAGGCACAAGGATGGAAGCTATTTATTGATGCAGAGAGACAAAAGAAAACACCTGGGTGGAATGTGGGAAGCAAGTGCAGGGGGTTCTGCACTGCAGGGTGAAGATCCTCTTGCCTGTGCGGTCAGGGAGCTGCATGAAGAAACAGGGATTGTGTCAGATGAACTGATAGAAATCGGTCAGGTACTGCATTATGGACACAAAACAATCTATGTGGAATATTTGTGCAATACAGATGTTGATAAGGACAGCATCGTTTTACAGGATGGAGAAACTTCTGCTTACAAATGGATATCACGCAATGAACTTCGCCTGATGTCTAGAGATGAACTGGCAACGCAAAGAATTCAGAATTTTATTGAAGAGTTGAAGTGATAAATTTTCTGTTTGCATCCGTACCGGTTTTGCAAACGGTATGCGGTTGTGGTAAAATAGGATCGTAGAATAATTAATCTAACAGGGATTTAATAAATGCGAAAGGAGATTTTTATGAAGAGAGAGATTGCGCAGGAGATTTATAAGGCGGCTCATTTAGAAGGTAAATTCTTATTACGCTCCGGTCAGTATTCCAATGAATATTTTGATAAGTATTTATTTGAAGCAAATCCAGGGCTGCTAAGAAAAATGGCAAAGGGAATGTGTGAACTGTTACCGAAAGATATTCAAGTTTTAGCGGGACTTGAAATGGGAGGGATACCGCTTGTAACGGCGATTAGTTTAGAGTCAGGGATTCCATGTGCTTTTGTCAGAAAAAAAGCAAAAGAGTATGGAACGTGCAAGTTTGCAGAGGGTGCACCGGTTAGCGGAAGAGATATCTGTATTATTGAGGACGTAGTGACAACAGGGGGACAAATTATTAAAAGCGCAAATATGCTGCGTGAAGCAGGTGCAAAAGTTGAATTTGTTCTCTGTGCGATTCAGAGGAAGGATGACGCAACGGAACTATTAGCAAAAGAGGGGCTGACGCTGATTCCTTACATGTCTATGGAATATATAAAAGAGCAGGTTGGAATATCGTAAGAATCCAATCAGAATCTGTGGAGGTGAATGATACTATGATCCCTGCAAGAATGGAAGCGGAACGGTTATTAAGAGAAGCCGAACAATGTAATCCGGGTCCCTGGGGAAATCATAGCCGGGTTGTTGCACATTGCGCTGAAAAAATAGCCGGGTCATGTGATGGGATGGATAGGGATAAAGCATATGTTCTGGGACTGCTTCATGATATAGGAAGAAAATTTGGTGTCAGGCATTTAGGGCATGTATCGGATGGTTATACCTATATGATGTCTTTAGGGTATGATGAAGCTGCAAAGATTTGCCTGACACACTCATTTAACAATCAGTCTACGAAAGAGTATATTGGGAATTTTGATACTTCTGAAGAGGAACTGGAACTGATCAATACGGCACTGGCACAGGTTGTTATGGATGATTATGACCGGCTGATCCAGTTATGTGATTCTCTGGCGGGCAGCGAGGGAGTATTAGATATGGAGGAGCGCATGGGAGATGTAAAAAGAAGATACGGCAGCTATCCGCAGGAAAAATGGGACGCCAATATAAAGCTGAAAGAATATTTTGAAGAGAAAATGGGGAAAGACATTTACGAGGTTGTAGAAAAAGAAACATACAGACCAGAAACATTGATAAAGCGCTAAAAGTGTATTTGGAAGAATAAATATGGACATTATCTTAAAAAAGAATGAAGCTGAGATAAATGAAAATGTTGCGATGGGACTTTTGGGGATCTGGGGAATTGTCCTATTCGTTGATCTATTATGTTGGAGCGATGTATTTGATATTTATTTTGATATGACTGTGGTTCTGCTGGTGGCAGCAGTGGTCACTCTGGTGATACCTGCTGTCATGATATTAAAATTTCATTTTTATCATGATCGTATGAAATATGTAATCGTGGCGGCAACTGCAGTTATGGCTGGAACATCGTATGTACTGTTTACTTTTCAGGCAGTGATCATTTTTGTCGTACCTTCCATAATAGCCGGGTTATATATGAATAAACGCCTGCTGGTTTTTTCCGGGATCATATCGGTGCTGGCTATTATAACAGCGCATGTGATCACAGGAATATATTTACGCCAGCCTTGGATCGAGCCATTTACGGGTATGGAGGCAATTCTCAGATATGGTGCAATACCCAGATGTCTGCAGTATTCCGGGTGCTTTTTTCTCATATTTCTGCTGGTGAACCGGTATAGGGAAATCATTCTGCAGCTGAATCCGTCAGAAAGTGATGCAGCATATGATACGGATAAGAAAATGACAGAAGAAAAAGAATTTGAGATGATAATGCAAGAACTGACAGATCGTGAAAAATCTGTTTTTGTACTGATCGTAAGTGGGTATACCAATAGGCAGATCGCAGACAAATTATGTTTATCAAATGGAACCATAAAAAATTATATATCCACGATTTACGAAAAGATCGGAACCAGGGAAAGGAACTCCCTCATAATAAAATATCATACATTTGTAAAAGAAAATGACCGGAGTCATATATAAGAATGACCACCGTAACTTCCTTTTTGTACACTGATTTTATACAGTAAAACAAAAAGGAGGTTGTTGCATGAAGCCAAAAACAAAAAAATTAATTCGGATTCTTTTCATTGGTACAGGATTCCTGCTTGCTGGTATGCTGATCAATTTTATTCCGACATGGAATTTAGAATCCCCAAATATGAATGTATTGCGTGGTGACTGGATCAATGTTTATTATGAGACGGAAAAAGATGCTGCCGAAGATGTTTTTACCTATGCGGATGCCGAAACAGCTTCCATTGCAGAAAAGCTGGGATTCAGGAAAAAGCAGGATGTGAATGTCTATATTTATGATGACCAAAAAACCATGCAGACAAAAAAGTATGGTTTTGCAGCGCCATTATTAGGACTCGACTGGTATATTGGTGATAATATTGGAACAGATGTTATCCTGACTTCTCCGGCAAATCCGGGAAAAGCACATGATTACGATAATAATAAATATGCAGTATTGCATGAAATTGTCCATGCTTATGTCAGTGTGATGAATGAAGATGTGGCTTTGTGGCTGACGGAAGGGATGGCATTGTATCTAAGTAATGGAGAACCATTTAATAAGGCTTACTTAGAAAACGTTACAATACCAACATACGATGACACAATCTCAAATAATCCGCTTACCTTTTCCCATTGCGGCGGTTATGTGTTTGCACATACCTATATCGAATACCTGGACCGGGCTTATGGCTGGGATCAGGTGTTAAAACTCATCGAAACAGGTAATTATGAAACATGGATTGGTAAGTCCCGGAAAGCAGTTTATGAAGAATGGGTTCATTATATTGAAAATTATGATATACTGTGTACAAGGAAACATTTATAGACAAATATGTGTATTGGTGTCAGAGAAAAATGGAAAGGAGCAATGTTCTATGAGAATAAAAATGCGGGCATTATATCAAAATGGTCTTAAGAACACCTTAGCCCATGCAGAATAGCAGACATATAGCAATCTGCATGGGCGAATATCACTATATGCGCTGCTGTATCTGCACTTTATTTATAAAAAATAAATAAGGAGCGGCAGGAATGAAATATATAAATGCAGCGGAAATACTTCCAGGGAAATTATTAAAAGAGATTCAGACGTATATGGATGGAGGTGTGTTATATATTCCCAAAACATCAGCCAGAAAGGGATGGGGTTCAGTCAGTGGTTCACGCGAGTTTTATCAAAAGAGAAATAAGGAGATACAGCTTCTTTTTGAAAATGGATCCTCGATAGAAGCACTGTCAGGGCGGTACGGACTGGCACACAGCACACTGAAAAAGATAATATATGGCTAATCAAGGGACGCTTGCGTATGCAGGCGTCCTTTTGAGGCAATATTGATTATAACTGTTCTTGCTATTTACCTGTACCTCGTACTTTCTTATAATGTATATATCATGTATCAGGAGGATGTATTTATGGCTCAAATAATTTCAAGAAATTTTAGAGTTTTGTGTGATTTTATGGATATATATCAGTTTATGACTGATATATATGAAAAAGACTGGAGAAATGGTGTTCCTGCTCCGTTTTTGGAGTATGCGCTTTCCAGTGACTGGATGGATAAATCCCTCGTACACCGCTGGAAGCTTTGGGAGGAACATGGACGCATAGCAGGTTTTGTTTTTTACGAAAATCCTATCAATGATGTGTATTTCAGTCTGCGTCCGGGCTATGAGGAGCTGGCGGATGAGATGGTTGCGTATGCCATTTCATATATGCCACGCGTGGATGGTCATCTCAGATTTGTGATTTTTGATGGGCAGAATGCAGTGAAAGAAGCAACAGAAAAAGCTGGTTTTCAACAAACTTCAGGCTTTACAGAGAGAGTTTTTGATTTTGAACAATCACTGGATTATCCGTTGCCGGATGGCTTTCATTTTGTGGAGTCTGATCAATGTTCCGTGGAAAAAATAATGGAATGCTGTTGGAAAGGTTTTGACCACGAAGAAGAGGAAGGTATCTGGAACGGAGATGCGGAACCCGGATATTACACATTGATGGCACCGCACATGCATCCAGAGGATTCGGTTGTCATTGAAAATGACGAGGGAGAGTATGTCTGCTACGCAGGTATGTGGTGGACTCCGGAAAATCACCTCGCATATATGGAACCACTATGTACGATTCCCAAATATCGAAAGAAAGGCCTGGCAGCAGCGGCACTTTCAGAGCATTATCGCAGGCTTAAACCATTAGGTGCAACGCATATGACGGGCGGTGGTAATGCATTTTATGAAAAGATAGGTTTCAAGCCTGTGGTTCATTGGACTTTTTGGGAGAAAAACGAATGAAAGGGATAGTATGTATGCGCAGTAGTCCGTGTTTAAAGTTTGGAATTCATTGTAACTGGTGCTTGCCGTCGCAGTAACGACTTGCTATAATTAGGTTGCGTGTTCTTTCTGTCGAGGGAAATGATGCTTTTCTTCTGTCGGACTTAAATTTGGAATGTAAGTCTTGCGGCCAGGAGTAGTCAGACAGCGATAAATCGTTGGACTATTTAAATAAGCTTTAAGATCAGTTAAGTGAAGGTAGGTAGTGGTAGTATATTATGAAAAAAATAATTTATGTCCTGTGTATATGTAGTATTTTAAGTGCTTGTTCTGTTGAAAGTAAAGAGGAACAAATTAGGGGGGGAGAAGATACTTATTCTACAACAGAAAAAGAGATGAATGAAGAAAAGAAGTATCCGGAAGTGTCAGATGAATTAGGAATCCAACATCAATTAAGGCTGGGAGAAATAGATGTCGGAAATACAGGACAGAAGTTGACAGAAATGTATTTCTCATCGGATTATTCACAGGTTTTGGACGGCCATTATTATTATATGCGTTCAGATCATTTAGGTAATCATACTGTTTACAGAGATAATAACGTGGTTGTTACTCGGTTTACGGTAAAAGATGCCTATGTTAGTGGTTTTTTGAAATACGGAGATTTGTTTTATGCCCTTTTGACGAGCACTGAAGAAGAAAAGACATTAAACAATCTTGCCTGTATTAATCAAGAAACAGGAAAAGTGACTATGTTAAAAGATATGTCAAAAGACATTCCTTTGATTAAAAGGGATTCTCCAATTATTTATAAAGGTTTTCTTTATTATGAGGATTGGAGTACTCTGGTACCAGACAGTTTTACCGGAAGGCTGGCAAGATTGAATTTAAATGGGGAACTCGGGAAAGAGCATTTTCCGTTATCCTGCAATATTGAGAATGTATTTCCCAAACCATTGATAACGATTATTGATGGAAAAATGTATTATGGCAGACGGGATGAAAAAAAGGTAACACTGTTTTCTTTTGATTTAGAAAGTAACAAGGAGATGGAAATATTTTGCTACGAGCGGAAAGATGGATTAGAAAAAAATGAAATTATGTTACAAATCGATAATGAATATATTTATTGTCAGGATTATATTATTCCGCGTGAAGGTGGTAAGATGATGAGGGTGTTGAAGGACAGAGCTGATGGAGTACCATTATCATACAATAACGAGTATATATTTTATGTAGATAAGAATAATTATCTTCATCGAATAAAAAAAGACACTTATAGTGATGTTTTGATTTGTGGAAAAATGAAAGTTGAAAATGTGGAATGTGTTGAAGATAGAATTTATGTGCGAGGCTGTAATAAGGCTATAGAGGAAATAAATGATGATTCGGGTGAAATAGAAGCAAGATATTCTTCTAAAAACTTATTCTCCATGGATTTAAATGGCGGGAATCGCAAGAGATTATGTCGTGAGGATATATTTTGGGAAGATCTATAACATTAATCTTTGCAGTAGGAGGAAAGAAGACGATAAAAATTCATCTTGGAACTCCCAGAGAGCAGTGGTTTGAATCCTATGCATTCTACCCGAAATACGGATATCAGGAGTACGAGAAACAATATATGAAAAAGGAACTGGAAACGAAAAACCGGGAGGATCAATTATTGTAAATCATCAGCCAATAGAAGAGGATTTTTAGGAGTGGATGTACATGGAATGGAATTCAACACTATATGATAAAAAACATGATTTTGTAGCGAAATATGGAAAGGGCTTATTGGAATTTGTTCCTCAAAATGCGAAACAGACTATTTTGGATTTGGGGTGTGGAACAGGGATCTTGACGGCTCAATTAGCCGAATTGTGTAATAAAGTTGTAGGTGTTGACAGCTCGGAAAACATGATTGATAAAGCGAGAGAAGATTTTGGCGATATAGAATTTAAGGTATGTGATGCACTTGCGCTGCCTTTTGAAAAGGAATTTGATGTTGTTTTTTCCAATGCCGTATTTCACTGGATCATTGATCATGATGTTTTGCTGAAAAATATACATAAGGCTTTGAAACCGCAGGGAATATTGGTGTGTGAGTTTGGTGCACGCGGAAATATTGCAACGATTGAAAATGCTTTTGCAGAGGCTTGTAACAGTCTGGGGGATGGCTATGAGGCTTTCTACAGTAGAGGATTTTGGTAACTTGTTAAAGAAGAATGGATTTGTTATTGACAGGATTTATGAATATGACCGTCCAACTGTGTTAAAGGATGGGGAACAGGGATTGGTGAATTGGATGAAACAATTCTTTGTCTCTGAATTAGAAATGATGCCAGAACATGTACAAGCCATAGCTTTCGAAAACGTGGAAAGATTGACGAGAGAGACTTTATGGAATGGGAAAGAATGGGTTGCCAATTATCGAAGATTAAGAGCAATCGCACACATATAGCTATTTTCGATTTTATTATTATCATAAATGAATGTACAGGAGGAATGGAGGAATGAATTTCAGATAAAAAAGCTGGCATTGCTGCTGGTGGGAGCGGCAACATTACCAGAATTGTTTGATGCAATTAAATTGCAGTATCAGCTTGTACTTAATTATTTTCGTTTGGAGGATGCAGGCATGGTTCTTGTAAGGGGTGTGAAAGATATTGGAGATATTAAGAGAACAAAAGCGTTGGAGGAGGCATATAATCTTGGTTTGTCTCAGAAGCCCTGATCAGTAAAATCTATAACTCGAATTTTTAACTGATAGATTGTATACATAACGTAAAGTTGTGCACATAATGCAATATCTGCCGGATTTTAAGAAATCCGGCAGATATTGTGAAATAAAAGTATTTATTTATCCGATTTTCTCCCCGGTCAGAAGTTCATAACCGGAAAGGTACTTATCGATGGTCTTCTGTACAACATCGTCAGGAAGCGTCCAGTCATTACCTGGATTTTGTTTCAGCCAGTCACGGGCAAACTGCTTGTCAAAGGAAGGCTGTCCATGACCCGGTTCATATCCTTCAGCAGGCCAGAAGCGTGAACTGTCGGGGGTCAGCATCTCGTCGCCAAGTACGATATTACCCTTGTCATCCAGTCCGAATTCAAACTTGGTATCGGCGATAATGATCCCTCGCTGCCGTGCATAGTCAGCGCATTTTTTATACAGTGCGATCGTAAAGTCGCGAAGCTTTTCGGCATATTCTTCTCCCTTGCCCGGGAAATATTTTTCAAGATGAGTGATGCTCTGTTCATAGGAAATATTCTCATCATGGTCTCCCAGTTCTGCTTTCGTGGAAGGGGTGTAGATTGGCTCCGGGAGCTTGTCCGATTCTTTCAGACCTTCCGGCAGTGTTATGCCGCACACAGTACCATCCTTTTTGTAGCTTTCCCAGCCGCTCCCTGTGATATAGCCGCGCACGATGCATTCGATGGGCAGCATTTTGAGCTTCCGGCACATCATACTGTTGCCGTCAAACTGTGGCTGTCTGAAAAATTCCGGCATATCCTTTACATCGACAGAGATCATATGGTTTGGCAGGATATCTTCCGTCATATCAAACCAGAACCGTGACATCTGGGTCAGGACAGTACCCTTTTTTGTGACATTATTTTTCAGGATCACATCAAAACAGCTGATGCGGTCTGTGGCGACGATGATCAGATTGTCCCCGTTGTCGTAGATCTCACGCACTTTGCCTTCCATGATCGGTTTCCATTCTTTTGCACTCATAGCGAACCCTCTCTTTTCATATATGATATAACTATAAAAACAGATTTTGAAGAAAAAATCAATAGGAACTTTGAATATTTTATGTTAGAATAAGAATAAGCGAATCGTATTTGTAGTGCTGACCGGGCAGCAGATCCGGATCGGCGCTGCCCGGCGAAGACAGGAAGAGAGGTCAGGATGGAATCACGCAGAGAACAGGCAATGAAAAATTTCAGGGAGGGTTATAACTGCACGCAGGCGGTCGTCCTTGCCCACAGCGATCTGCTGGGGGTGGAGACGGAGCAGGCGCTGAAACTGTGCCAGTCGTTTGGCGGCGGCATGGGGCGGCTGCGGCAGGTATGTGGTACCGTGTCCGCCATGTTTATCGTGGCAGGCGCCCTTACGGGGAGCGCAGATCCCAGAGACCCGGAGGGGAAAAAGAGAAATTATGATGCGGTCCAGCGGCTGGCGGCGGCATTTGAGGCGAGAAACGGGAGCATTGTATGCCGTGAGCTGCTGGGACTGGATAAGAAGCACTCCTCTGTGTCAGAAGAGTACCGGACAGGGAGCACCCCGGAACCCCGGACCGAAGAGTATTACAAAAAGCGTCCCTGTCTGAATCTGATCGGAGACGCCTGCGATGTACTGGCTGAGATTTTCCCGGATTGAATAACTAGTACAACGAATCAATAAAGGAGAGGTATGACGAATGAACAAAAATGAGTACACAACCCCTGTTTCCCTCAGAAAGATCCAGATCACGGATGCTTTCTGGAAAAATGAGATGGAGCTGGTGAGGGAAGAGATCATCCCCTATCAGTGGGACGCCCTCAATGACCAGGTAGAGGGGGCGGAGCCAAGCTTTTGCATGCGCAATTTCAAAGTGGCGGGGAAGCAGAATGAGGAGAGGAAAGAGCAGGGAGAATCCTTCGAGGAACCGCAGTACACATTCCGCGGATTTCAGGCGCTGCCGGAGGATATGGATCATCTGGAGGATAAGTTTTATGGCTTTGTCTTCCAGGACAGTGATTTTTACAAATGGGTGGAGGCAGTGGCATATTCCCTGACTCAGCATCCGGATCCCGAACTGGAGAAACGGGCGGACGATGCGATCGATATCGTCTGTGCGGCGCAGCAGGAGGACGGGTATCTGGATACCTATTACATCATAAACGGGAAGGATAAGATTTTTTCCAATCTGCGGGATCATCATGAATTGTACTGCTTTGGTCATCTGACAGAAGGGGCGGTGGCTTATTATGAGGCGACCGGAAAAGATAAGCTTTTGAAGGCGGCGATGCGGTTTGCCGATTATATTGCCAATTATTTTGGACCCGGGGAGGGCAAATGCAAGGGATATCCGGGACACGAGATCGCAGAGATGGCGCTGGTGAGGCTTTATGAAGTGACAGGGGAGAAAAAATACCTGGATCTCAGCTATTTCTTTGTCAATGAACGCGGGAAACGTCCCTATTATTATGATAGTGAGGATCATCCCGAGAAGATCGAGAAGGGTCATGAGGAAGACCTGCGCTATTTTTATCATCAGGCACATGTGCCGGTGCGCGAGCAGGATGAGGTGACCGGACACGCTGTCCGGGGTGTCTATCTGTATTCCGGCATGACCGATCTGGCAAGGATCTATGAGGACCAGGAGTTATATGCGGCATGCGAAAAGCTGTGGGACAACATGATCAGCCAGAAGATGTACATAACCGGGGGGATCGGTGCGACCCATCTGGGCGAGGCGTTTTCTTACCGTTATGACCTGCCCAACGATACGGCATACGCTGAGACCTGTGCTGCCATTGGTCTGGTGTTCTGGGCGAGGAGGATGCTTCAGATTCGACCGGAGGCCCGGTATGCTGATGCGATGGAACGTGCCCTTTACAACGGCGTCCTCAGCGGCATGGCGCTGGACGGCAAGAGCTTCTTTTATGTCAATCCGCTTGAGGTGACGCCGGAGGCATGTCATTTTGATGAACGCAAATTTCATGTAAAGCCGGTGCGGCAAAAATGGTTTGGCTGTGCCTGCTGTCCGCCCAATCTCGCGCGTCTTCTGAGTTCGATCGGTTCTTATGCCTACACGGAAAAGGAAGATACGCTGTACATTCATCTTTATATGGGAAGTACCGTACAGAAGGAAGTGAAAGGAGAGACGGCGGAGATCTCTGTCTCATCGGGCTATCCGTGGAACGGGGATGTCCGTGTGCAGGTGAAGGGGACGGGGCATCCGTTTACGATCGCCATGCGCATCCCGGAGTGGTGCGGAGAGTATCAGGTACAGGGGACAGAAGGGGCAGATACGTTAGAGAAGGATGGCTATCTGTATGTGACAAAGGTATGGAAGGAAGAGGATTCCCTGAGCTTGCATTTTCCGATGGAGGTTCATGTATTTGAGGCGGACAGCCGTGTCCGCGAGGATATCGGAAAGGTTGCTGTGATGCGTGGTCCTGTTGTCTATTGTCTCGAAGAAGTGGACAATGGCAAAGACCTGCATCTTCTGAGCCTGGATGTGAAGGCAGAACCGGAAGTGAGGGAACGTGAGATCGCCGGTACGACCGTGGAGGGCATAACCCTTTCCGGATACCGGCAGGAACCGGTCTACATGGACGGACGGGGATTGTACCGTGTGGTAAAAGAAATAAAGAAAACGCCAGTTCAGCTCCAGTTTGTCCCCTATTATACCTGGGCGAACCGCGGTGAAAATGAAATGAGAGTGTGGGTGAAACGGGCTGACAGCTGATCCTGCCCGATTAGTCGGCTCAGGCAGGCGTCATGGAACCATGCCGACAGATAAAAAACGTCCGCTGTTATGACAAAGCAGCGGACGTTTTGCATACAAATGAATGATTATAATCTCTGATCGACAGCGATCCCCAGGGCGTCTTCGTCGATGATATGCTGTTCTTCGATAAATTGTCTGATCTCGGTCTGATCCTTTTCCTTTTTTGTATCTGCGGTGAGCAGCTCTTCCTCCTGTTTCTCTTCTTCGGATTTGTCTGCCTGGGCTTCTTCTTTCATGGTCTCGAATTGTTCATCGATCAATTTTCTTGCTTCATTGATAAAACTTCGTTTCGAGCTATCCAGCGCATTGCTGATGACCGCAGCGGTATCTTTCTGGGTATCATACATGGGATCATCCTTCAGGCGTTCCAGCTTGATATCCGAGATCATGTATTGTTCCCTGCGTTCCTGACGGTAGAGATTATCCGGGTTGGACGGATCCAGGTCGCGCTGGTAGACTGCCTTTTGTGCCTGAAGTCCCGACACGAGCTGTTTGTATTCTTCCGGATAATTTTCTTTTGGCGTTTCTTCTGTGATGCCAAACTGCTCTTTATAGGAAGTGATCGTATCATCAATCTCCTGGATCTTTTTGTGGTGATCGACGATCTGCTGCTGCAGCTCCTCCTGATGGACGGCGCGGTCTTTCAGGCTCTGGTCAAGGGCAAGGTCGCTGTGGAACTGGTCGATGATCATCTTCATCGATTTTTTCTGTGCAGCGGCGAGCCGGCTTCCCGGTATCTGTGCCATATTATTATTGTGATTACCCGGTTTTACTGTACGGGAATGACCGGATTCTGTCCTGCTCTCTGGTTTGTCTGCATAGGACGGGTTATTCATGTTGATCGTCAGACTCATAAGCTTCCTCTCCTTTTCAGCCGGGCTGCACCAATACGATTTTGCTGCTCCGCTATACTGTATTTTATATATCGGAGTGCGGAGGGATAAGGTTAATATATCATTACAAATGTATTGACTTTGCACTGCTTGTTTGCTAATCTTATATAGAGATAGGAGGTGGCATAAATGGCAAGCACGATTCAAATCAGAGTAGATGATGACTTAAAAGCAAGGTCGGATGCTTTATTTAAGGATTTAGGAACAGATACCACAACGGCAATCCGTATGTTTTTAACGCAGGCACTGGCAGTAAATGGCTTTCCATTTGAAATAAAAAGAGCAGGCGCAAATCCATATAGAGCATTAGCGGAGCATGAAATGTTAGATAAGCTGGAAAAATCACGGGAACACGCAGCACAGGGGATATATAAAGATGCGGCAGACGTTTCCCGTGATATGAGGACAAAGTATGGCTTATAAGGTAGTGGTCACAAAAGATGCAGAAGAGGACTTAGAGTGTTTTATTCAATATCTCATTATTGAGAAAGGGAATGTGCAGGCGGCAGAAAATGTATTGAATGATTACGACGCAACAATCGAAAGTCTTAAGTATGTGGCAGGGAGTTTGAAACTATGTGATAATCCAAGACTGCTTCAGTCAGGATATCGTCGCATAAATTTCTTAAATCACAGCTATTTTATGATATATCGTATCGTCGATCATGTGGTATTTGTCGATAATATTTTTCATGAGTTGCAGGATTATGAAAATAAGTTGAGCTAGTATGGCAAGGGGATAAATGCCATATATAACAAAATATAGGTGTAAAATATTTTAAAGTTTGAAAATATATGGCTCCCAAAATTCGTCACTCTTTCTGCAACTCCTGTAGCAGCCTGCCCCAACTTTCATACGCATAGTGATACGCAATTTCAGCTATCGTTTGCTTCAAAAAGCTTTCTCTTTAACAATCGGTCGTTAATATTGCCTAGCCAGTCTGTAATTATTTATATTTGTTTCAGGACGCACTCCGCAAGCCGACAATTCTCCTCATCTAGCACAAGTGCATGTTTAAGAAGACTGATTTGTTCCCTGCGAAGTGTAGGCGTAGAAACACCAAATGTATGAATTGTGTTGTAATTAACTTCACATGAGGACAGCTTATCCCGAAATTCGGAAACTGTATGTGCAATAGCCTCAAAGTTTTTCACCATTTTTTCTAAATATTCACATCCCTTTTCTGTCTCTGACAGTAACGCAATATTGTCACGCAAATATAAGGCTGCAGCACGACGTGAGTCAATGAGATGACACAGCATATTGTCATTTACACCCAGCCGTCTCAGGACATTTTCTCTGTCGTTTTCGATGTCAAAATCTGATTCCTTGGAAAGACCTTTTATCCACGCTTCATATGCTCCTTTTCCCTGGTGATAACCACGGCACTCTTCTGCATAAAAGGAATTGATACACATCTCAAGGGAAGCTTTCAGAGTTATAATCGGTGATGACAAATCTCCTTTTTCGCCGAAGTGTAAAATAATAAACGGCCATGTATCACTAAAGAGATATCCTGCATGATCCTCAAAGACCAGCTTTCTGTCCTTTTGATTCTTGCTCCCCTCCTGCTCCAGCTCATTAAAAACTTCATCATCAAAATAGGTCCGGCACAAAAACCGCTTCCCGTTATCCGTATACCCAGTTATAATTCCCCATTCCGGAGCTACCCGGAGATTGATCGCCAGCACAGGTTTACCATTCTGAATATCTTTCATGATGGCAAGCCGCTCGTTTTTCCGTTCCTGCTTCTCCAGCCTGTCCACGATATGGAAGGAATATCCAATCGCCCTGTACAATGGCGAAGCATAATCAAATGCCACGAGAGCGTCCGTACAGCTGTAATCCCAGACTTCGGTAAAGCATACACGATAACATGCACCGCTCATCCCCATGATTTGAGGATAGGTGAAATCCTCTCCCATATATTTCAGCGCCGCATAAAGCGAACCCGCCCATGGACATTCCATTCCTTTTCCCCATGAAAGCCTCATAATATCCTTGAGAATATGTTTGGAATTATCTTGAAGCAGAAGCTGTGTATGATGATTCCCATAATAAATGGTATCGTTTTCCGGACAGCTGATCGTATGGATTCCATCTGTATTCAGATAAACCAGTGTCAGATATTCCGTATCATCACTGGCGGTATCGCTCGGAAAATTCTCATGGTTTACTACGATCTTGTCCCATTTGAAATACTCATAGTGCTCCATTTTCTGCATAACAGAAGAATACTTCTTTTCATTCCCATAATAAGCGCCGATAATCTGAAATACCTCATCATCTGCAAAGCCCACGCTTTTTTTGTTCAGGAAAAGGGGCTCATTTTGCAAGGCGTGAGTAAAGAAAATCCCTTCCGGCGTCTGAAATTTCACAGTCAACATTTTCAAACGTCCGCTTTCAAGACTCGCACCAACAAACGTCGTATTTACATAAATAGTAAGAGTGTTATCGCGCACCAGGTCATCCAGAAAACGCGTTACTGGGATATGGGTCTCCCCATCTGTATATACGGCCTCCAGTATAAAAAGTTCTCTTGGACACAAAAGACTATCAATACTGCAGTCCAAGGCTTCCGCAAGACTTGGAAGAATCACTGTCTCAGGCAGACATTTTCCATTCTCCCATTTCGATATAGCCTGCGGACTTACCTTTAGTTTTTCCGCAAGTGCCGCTCCTGTATACCCTCGTTCTTTCCGTAATAGCGCAATCCTCTTACCTGTCTTTTCTAATTCAGTCATATAAATCTCCATTCTAGTTATATCCTTCAGAATATTTTCAGCGCTGTGATTATATTGTAGACGAAAAGAATCCGATTTACAATACATCCTGCTTTAAGAATGAAAGAATAAAAACAACCTGAGGTTTAAAATGCTCCTTTGTCGGATACTCTTGTTGCATCCATAGCTTGTAAAATCGGCTCGATGTATTTCTTATCAGAAATGTCATAGGACGTTGAAACCATAGTTATCATTTCCTGTTCCGCTTCTGTTTTATCCTTTTTACTTTTCAGCATTTTTGTAAACATTTTCATCATAAATTTTGATGAAGCGGGCATCTTTTCATAATTTAATCCGCCGGGGCAGTAAAATACACTTGCTTTTTCCAACTTCGGTTCATTGAAATGCTGTTTGAGAGCCTGTATCGTTTCTGGATTGTCGATCGGACCTGCTCCCACACAAAATACGATCAGATTCTTATCTGTCCATTCGTCCATATTGCCCTTAAACCAGTTGATTTTTTTAATGCCGCCCGCACATGCCCAGCTTCCAAAAATAATTGTATCATATGCAGTCAGGTCCTTCTTTTTTGCCACGGATAATTCGAGGCAGTCCGCTCCCGTCGCTTCTGCAATCCATCCGGCATATCGCTTTGTAAACCCTGTCTGTGAATGATAAATAACGATTGTTTTCATATATCAGGCTCTCCTGTCTTTTTCGCTTTGGAAACTCTCTTATCCAGATTTTCTATTCCGGCATACAGCTTTGATAAAAGGGTAAAAAGAGTTTCAATCTCTTCATCAGTATAAACTCCATTTCGACAATAAGTCAAGCTGTAAGCTGTCTTGTCTTTCTTCCTTTTTGATAGTATACTGATATAAGAAAATAGAAAACGGAGAAAAAAGCGATGAATGAACATAAACCATTACAGGAAAACCAGACGCTGCACAAGAGACGTCCCCGCTACAGCGGGACGCATCCGCGTCATTTCAGTGAGAAATATAAGGAGCTTAATCCCGAAAAATACGCGGATACGGTCGAAAAAGTGATCCGCAAGGGTGGTACGCCGGCAGGGATGCATATTCCCATTATGGTGAAGGAGATCCTTGATTTCCTGCAGATCCAGCCGGGGCAGCAGGGACTGGACGCCACCCTGGGGTACGGCGGTCATACAAGGAAGATGCTGGAGCGCCTGCAGGGGAGGGGACATATATACGGGCTGGATGTCGATCCCATCGAATCCGTGAAAACAAAAGAACGGCTTAGGCAGGCAGGCTATGGGGAAGATATCCTGACGGTGAAGCAGATGAATTTTGCAGAGATCGACAACGTGGCGGCAGAGACAGGGAAGTTTGATTTTATACTTGCCGATCTGGGCGTGTCATCCATGCAGATCGACAACCCGGAGCGTGGATTTTCCTATAAAAGCGACGGGCCTCTGGATCTGAGGCTCGATCCTGCCCATGGAATCCCTGCGTCAGAGAGACTGAAAGAGCTGACAAAAGAGGAACTGGAGGGGATGTTTGTAGAAAATGCAGACGAACCCTGCGCTGCACAGATTGCTGCGGCAGTCAAAAAGGAGGAGAGGAAAGGACATGCTGTCGAGACGACCACGGCGCTCCGCCATGTGATCGAAGGGGTTCTCTCCGGGCTTCCGGAAAAAGAAAAAAAGGAAACCGTGAAGAAGACATGCCAGAGAGTATTTCAGGCGCTCCGCATCGACGTCAACAGTGAATTTGAGGTGCTGGACGCCTTTCTGGAAAAATTGCCGTCGGTATTGAAACCGGGCGGGCGCGTGGCGGTACTCACCTTTCACTCCGGCGAGGACCGGATGGTAAAGAAATCGTTTAAAAGGCTGGCAAGGGAAGGGGTGTATCAGCAAATTTCTACGGATGTGATCCGCCCGTCGGCTGAAGAGTGCTATCAAAACGGGCGTGCCCGCTCCACAAAGATGCGCTGGGCGATTCGCAGTCACGATGGCGGGGAAGAAGGCGTAAGATAGATAAAAGAGAGTGCGCCTGACGATGGTATCGTTGCGCAGGGGAGGGATGGAAGGCATGACGACTCACAGCGGGGCGCGGCAGGACAGGATCGTTGTACGCCAGAGAGAGGGATGCCGGGCGCAGGTTACCTATCAGACCAGCGAAAACTGTCGGAACGGAGAAAACTACCAGATCAGTGAAAATGGTGTATGGAGAATGGAGAGGATTTCAGAAGGCTGGCTGGGGCAGGGCGGCGTGGGAAAGACGAAAGAGGGGGATGGTAAAACGCCGTCGGGGCGGCTGTCCTTTCTCTATGCATTTGGCACCTGCCCCAGTCCGGGTACCGTTTTTCCTTACCGGCGTCTTGATAACAGTCATGAGCTGGTGGATGATGCAGGTTCCCAATATTACAACCAGATCGTCAGCCGCCGGGACGTCGTGCCAGACTGGAGATCGGCAGAGCATATGACGGCGATGGGGCGGGCGTACCGGTACGGGCTTGTGACGGATTACAACAGGGGACGGATCCCAGGGCTTGGTTCCGGTATTTTTCTCCACTGTGAGGAGGGGCGTCCTACGGCGGGGTGTGTTGCCGTGCCACAGGAAATGATGTGCTGGCTTCTGAAAAATATGTCCGCGGACTGTTATATGGTAATTGATTTTCCCGGGGGTTAATGCTATACTTAGCTCAATGGTGCCATTTTGACAGGGGGAATTTCCGGCAGGCTGCCGGATGGCAGATAGAAAGGAGCGGCAGAAGTGACAGGAATCGTGTTGGAGGGCGGGACGTTCCGCCCGGTATTTAGTTCAGGGGTTATGGACGCCCTGTTGTCTGAGAATATTTTACTTCCGTATTGCATTGGTGTATCGGCGGGGATCGCAGACGGGGTTTCGTATATATCCAAGCAGCCGCAGCGCAATCTTGAGATCGTACAGAAGTACCGCAATGATAAACGTTATATGAGCAGGAGCAATTACCGGAAGGAGAGGAGTCTGTTCGGACTGGATTTTATCTATAATGAGATTCCCAATAAACTGATTCCGTTTGACAAGGAAACCTTTTTTTCCTATCAGGGAAAATGTCTGGTCGGAGTTACGAATGCTGCTACCGGGCAGGCGGAGTACAAGGATGCCATGGAGATGGACGACCACTATACGATGCTCCGCGCCACCTGTGCCCTTCCCATGTTTTTCCCTGCCATAGAGCTGGATGGGGAAAAATATTATGACGGCGGTATCGCAGATCCTATCCCGGTGCGAAAGGCGCTGGAGGATGGCTGTGACCGGCTGATCGTCGTCCTGACGCAGCCGCACGGATTTGTCAAGAGGCTGGGGAAATACGACAAGATGGGAGCACGGATGCTGGGGCACCGATACCCGGAAATGAAAAAGGCGATCCTGGCACGTCCGGCATTGTACAATGAGACGGTAGAATATTGTCATGAACTGGCAGCAGAAGGGAAAGTGATGATCATCCGCCCGAATCACAAGCTGAACAGCTTTGAGAGTGATGTGCGCAGACTGGAAATGTCATACTGGCACGGGTTCCGTATGACGAAGGAAAAGATGAAAAAGATCAAAAAGTTTATTGGAATGAAATAGGTTATGAAATATATAAAGAAAATAGATTCTGTGTATATGGTCATACCGTTGACGGTTCTGACGGTCATAGGGGTGATGGCAGCCTTCACCGGAGGATGGCCGTGGAACGGAAATCCATATAACTCCTATGTCCTGCAGGCGGATGCATGGCTCCGGGGAAGGCTGGATCTGATCAACGGGGCAGACTACAGCTGGCTGGAACTGGCAATATATGGGGGGAGGTATTATGTCAGTTTTCCGCCTTTTCCATCGTATGTCATGCTTCCATTTGTGCTGATATTCGGCACGGCAGTGCCGGATCACTGGATCGCTCTTGCAGTGACGGTGACCGGGGCGGTTTACGCGGTGAGGCTTTATAAAACAGTAGCGGTGAACCCGCGGCAGACAGGTTTTTTTGTGCTTTTTCTCTATCTGGCATCCGGTCTTTTGTTTGTATGTATCAATGGACATGTCTGGTTTATCGCCCAGAATATGTGCTTTACCCTCTCTCTGATGTCCCTTTTTTATGCGGTCCGGGGCAAAGGCGGATGGTCGCTCGCTCTGTGGGCGTGCGCTGTGGGATGCCGTCCCATGGTGGTACTGTATCTTCCGCTGCTCGGGTTTATTTTGTGGAAGGGATGGAGGGAACAAGAAGGCGGGGCGGGCATCGGTTCCCTGATCCGGGAGAGATGGTACTGGGGAATTGGCGTGACGCTGATCGCCTTGTCCTATATGACGCTGAATTATATGCGTTTTGGCAGTATATTTGAGTTTGGGCACAATTACCTGCCTGAGTTTACGCGGACTGAGACAGGGCAGTTTCATATATCGTATTTTGCTGGAAATCTGAAAAACCTGCTGAGGCTGCCGGTGCCGGATCCCGAGAGCCATGCGCTCCGGTTTCCCACAGATAACGGCATGGCGTTCTGGCTGGCGACGCCGTTGTTTCTTACGATGGCGGCGGCGTGGCTGTATGCGGTGGTGAAAAAGTGGAGACAGCAACGGGTGCTGATCCTTCTGCTTCCGCTGCTTGCCCTGCTGCATGTATTTGTTATATGCTGCCATAGGACACTGGGGGGATGGCATTTTGGCAACCGGTATCTGCTGGATCTGCTTCCGTATCTGTTTTACGGGCTGCTTGTGTGGAAACCGGACGAAGACTGGTTTGCCAGATGGAATATGCCGTTGTTTTATCTTGGGCTGTCGATGCAGCTGATCGGCACGGCCGCTGTTTATAATCATTGGATGTAAGAAAGGATGGAGAGATACAGGATGAAGAAGAAGGAAACGATGAAAGAGAGAAAGACGGTGGGGGCTTTGCTGCCTTTGATCCTTGTACTGGCAGTGATCCCTCTGGTATGCATTATCCACAAATACGAAAGCGGACTGGAATCACAGAAGTGGTTTGCCAGTGCGGGTACAGTGTATGATGTCTTTTTGTATTATAAATCAAAACTCCTGATCATAGTGGGGCTTGTGCTTGCCTGTATGACGGGCAGCTATTTATACAGTAAAAAAGAGACGCTGTTCCGGGATGATAGGTCCCGGTATGTGCTGATCTGCCTGGGGTGCTTTGCCGCCTTTTCCCTGATATCCGTTCTCTTTTCCTATGAGCCGGGGCAGGCTCTCTGGGGAGGATATGAGCAGTGGGAAGGGGCGGCAGTGCTGCTTACCTATGCGCTGATCTTCTTATTTACCTATGCCTTTTTGCACTATGAGCAGGAACTGCATGTGCTCTTTGGAGCATTTGCCATCGGGGCGCTGATCGTGGGGGTACTTGGCACATTCCAGACGGCAGGCTATGATTTTATCAAGAGTAAGGGGATGCATGCCATTCTGACGGCACTGGAACCGGAGACATTAGGAGTGAAGATCAGCCTGAATTTTAAAGAAGCATATGCCACGCTGTATAATCCAAACTATGTGGGATCTTATGTAGCGCTCGGGCTGCCGGTTATGACAGGGCTGGTGGTCTGGTCGAAGAAGATCTGGTTAAAGATCGTGGCGGCGCTGGCGGCAGCCACCATGCTTATTTCCCTGTATTCTTCCCAGTCTTTTGCCGGATTTATCGGACTGGCAGCAGCAGCAGTCCTGCTGGCGGTGTTTGCGGCGCCTGCGCTGATAAAGAAGCCGAAAATCGGAATATCTGTTGTTGCCGTGGTTATCCTTGCAGCAGTCCTTGTCATCGTCATAAGACCGGCGGCGCTCAAGGGAGTCTGGGACCGTCTGACACAGGTGACAGCCGGACAGACAAAACATATGATAGAAGATGTTGTCGTAGAAAAGGGTGATCTGGTCGTGACAACAAGCTCCGGGGACGAGGTGAGGACAGCGATCACTTATAAAGACGGGTTCCAGTATAAGATACAGGACGAACAGAAACTGGCAGGGGTGAAAAAGGATGATGCAGCACATACGATGGAGCTGACGATCCGTGACAAAGAGGTACTGCGTTTTGACCAGACAACTTCCGAATATGAGGGAAAGGCGTATCCGATGCTGATGGTCAGCGGCGGCGGAGACAGCTGGAGCTTTTTGTGGTACAAGGACCAGATCATATTCCCCAATGTTTTTGGCAAACTGGATACGCTGAAGGAGATTTCCCATGCCGGCTTTGAAGGGCATATGTCCCTTGCCAACGGGCGCGGTTATATCTGGTCCCGGACGCTGCCATTGCTGCCAAAGCATATTCTGGCAGGATGCGGAGCGGATAACTTTATCTATGACTTTCCAAATGATGATTATGTCGGGAAGAGGAATACCGGTTTCGAGACCCAGATCATGACCAAGCCGCATAATATGTATTTGCAGATCTGGGTACAGGACGGACTGATCGCCCTGCTTGGAATGCTTGGTATTTTCCTGCTGTATATGATTGATACATTCCGTCAGTATTTTGCCAGAGGCCAAAAAGGATTTCTGCCCAATATGGGAATCTGTGTGTTTCTGGGGACGGCGGCTTATATGGTAGTGGGGCTGGCAAATGATTCCACCATCACGGTGGCGCCGCTGTACTGGGCGATGCTTGGTGTCGGTTTCACGATTAACCGGATGACGGCGTCTGATTCCCAGTTGAAAAAGTAAATTGATTATGTTATGATAATAGATACTTATCGAGTAAAAAGATGGATTAAATTCCAGGAAAGGACAGATATTATGAAGAGAATTAAAACCCTGACTACAAAAAATCTGAAAGAGTCTATGAAAAATGGCGGCTGCGGTGAATGCCAGACATCCTGCCAGTCTGCATGCAAGACATCCTGCACGGTAGGAAACCAGAGCTGCGAACACAGCTCAGCAGTGTCAATGAGCTAAATAATTATGACTGCGGCGGCGCGGGCCCGCCCCTGTCGGGGGCGGACTGGCGCCGTCATAAAGTATGCAGGATGCGCATATGCATGGAGGAAAGATGATACACCTATTTAAAAACAACGGATATAATATTGTATTAGATGTCAACAGCGGATCTGTCCATGTAGTGGATGACGTAGTGTATGATACACTGGCGCAGATGGATGAGAACGATGAACATAGATATGGGGAAGAGAATTTCCGGCGGATTGCCGGAAGTATCGTGGATCAGTATGCGGAACAGGGCATCGGTGAAGACGACATGAGGGAAATTTTTGCTGATCTTCAGGAACTGGAAGACAATGGCACCCTGTTCACGAAGGATGTTTATCAGGACGGAGTGATTGACTTTAAGAAACGCCAGACTGTAGTAAAGGCTCTGTGCCTGCACATCGCCCACGACTGCAACCTTGCCTGCCGGTACTGTTTTGCCGGGGAGGGGGAATATAAGGGAGACCGTTCTCTTATGAGTTTTGAGGTGGGAAAAAAGGCACTGGATTTTCTGGTGGAAAACTCAGGAAACCGCCGCAATCTGGAGGTTGATTTCTTCGGCGGAGAGCCGCTCCTGAATTTTGAAGTGGTAAAGCAGCTTGTGGCATATGGACGGGAGATCGAGAGGGAAAAAGAAAAACATTTCCGTTTTACCCTGACGACGAATGGCGTGCTTCTCAACGACGAGGTGATTGAATTTGCCAACCGGGAAATGGACAATATCGTTCTCAGTATTGATGGACGCCGCGAGGTTCATGACCATATGAGGCCGTTTAAGAATGGCACAGGGAGCTATGACCTGATACTGGATAAGTTTAAAAAGGTGGCGGAATCCCGGAATCAGTCGAAATATTATGTAAGGGGAACATTTACCCATTACAATCTGGACTTTGTAAAGGATGTACTGAGTCTGGCAGATGAGGGATTTGAACAGATCTCTGTAGAACCGGTGGTGGCGGGACCGGAGGAGCCGTACGCCATCCGGGAGGAAGACATACCGGCGATCTGCCAGGGTTATGACGAACTTGCTAAAGAAATGCTGCGGCGCCGCAGGGAGGGAAGGGGATTTAATTTCTTCCATTATATGATTGATCTGAGCGGTGGTCCCTGTGTATATAAACGTCTTTCGGGATGCGGTTCGGGGACGGAATATCTTGCGGTGACGCCGTGGGGTGACCTGTATCCGTGTCATCAGTTTGTGGGTGAGGAGCAGTTCCTTCTCGGGAATGTAGAAGAAGGGATCGTAAATATGGATATGCGGGATACATTTAAACTGTGTAACGTATATGCAAAAGAAGAGTGTAAAAATTGTTTTGCTAAATTCTATTGCAGCGGAGGATGCGCTGCCAATGCTTATCACTGCCACGGTGACATCAACAAGCCTTATGAGACCGGCTGCGAGCTCCAGCGAAAGCGTGTGGAATGTGCGCTTATGCTGCAGGCTGCCTATGAAGATCAATCAAAAAATTACAAAAAAATCTGATTTTTGTAAAAAAGGCTTTGAATTATTTGAAAATGCGTTTATAATAAGAGTATGTGTATGCTAAATTGGGAATAATGTACAGGAGATAGAGAAAGGAGAATTATATCGTGGCTTTTGATGTTGGGATAGATTTAGGGACAGCGAGCATATTGGTTTATGTAAAAGGAAAAGGTGTTGTTCTGAAAGAGCCAAGCGTAGTTGCATTTGACCGGGATACAAACCGGATCAAGGCGATTGGCGAAGAAGCACGTCTTATGCTCGGGCGTACACCGGGAAATATCGTAGCAGTCCGTCCTCTCCGACAGGGTGTGATCTCGGATTATACCGTGACAGAGAAGATGTTAAAATATTTTATACAAAAGGCAGTGGGGAAACAGAGATTCCGCAAACCACTGATCAGCATCTGCGTGCCCAGCCAGGTAACCGAGGTGGAGCGCAAGGCAGTTGAGGATGCGGCATTCCAGGCGGGTGCCCGGGATGTAAAGATCATTGAGGAACCGATCGCCGCAGCGATCGGGGCAGGGATCGATATTGCCAGACCATGCGGGAATATGATCGTAGATATCGGCGGTGGAACGTCGGATATCGCCGTGATCTCTCTGGGAGGCACGGTAGTCAGCACCTCCATTAAGATCGCAGGGGATGATTTTGACGATGCGATCGTGCGTTATATGCGTAAAAAGCATAATCTGCTGATCGGCGAGAGGACTGCAGAGGACATCAAGATCCGCATCGGCTCTGCTTATCCGCGGCCGGAAAGCGTATCTGTGGATGTTCGGGGAAGAAATCTGGTGACTGGTCTGCCAAAGACGATAACCGTTACCTCCGAGGAGACAGAAGAAGCATTAAAAGACACGACATCACAGATTGTAGAAGCGGTACACAGCGTACTGGAAAAGACGCCGCCGGAGCTGGCGGCAGATATTGCCGACCGCGGTATCGTACTGACGGGAGGCGGAAGCCTGCTGTATGGTCTGGAGGAGCTTATCGAATCCAAGACTGGCATTACGACGATGACGGCAGAAGAACCTATGACAGCAGTTGCCATCGGAACAGGCAAATATGTCGAGTTCCTGAGCGGCAATGCGAACGGTCCGGAGGATCATGCCTGACGGACCGGGGATAAAAGGATATTTGAAATTTTAAGGAAAGGAAGGATGGTATGCTGAGAGGTCTTTATACTGCATGGACAGGGATGGTCAATGAGCAGAAGAGGCTGGATGTTGTATCAAACAACATGGCAAATTCCGATACCATTGGTTATAAGGATGAGCGCGTGGCGAGTCAGGCGTTTGACCAGGTACTCGGGATCAAGATCAGAGATGGATCTCAGGCGTATCACAATCAGGCGATCGGAAGATTCAGCCTGGGCGTGAAAATTGGGGAAGTCTACACCGATTATACCCAGGGCTCAATACGGGAAACGAAGAATACATACGATGTAGCTTTGAGCGGAAGAGGTTTCTTTACTGTGAATGTCGTTGACAAAAATGGTGAGACACATACCCGCTATACCCGGAACGGTCAGTTTCACCTGACGAAGGATGGATATCTTGTGGATGCGGATGGTAACCGGATCCAGGGAGAGGGAGGAGATATCGTGATTGACCCGTCGTCCAGGAAGGTGAGCATATCCAATACAGGAGAGATCGTTGCGGATGGACAGACAATCGATACATTGCAGATCGTCGATTTTGCCGACTACGACTATCTGAGAAAATATGGAGATACAATGTATGAACCAGTGGAAGGAGCCACGACAGTAAACGCTACGGCAGAAGTCCTGCAGGGCTATACGGAGCAGTCTAACGTAAATGTGATCAAAGAAATGCTGGACGTCATTACGACGACGAGGGCATATGAGGCAAATCAGAAGGTGATCCGTTCGTATGACAGCATGTTAGACCGTTCTGTGAACCAGGTGGGAAGATTGTCCGGCTGATAATTAGGAGGTGGCGCTATATGATGCGTTCTTTGTGGACAGCGGCAAGCGGTATGATTGGTCAGCAGACGAATCTGGATGTCATTGCCAACAACCTGTCCAATATTTCTACAACAGGATATAAGACACAGGCAGCAAATTTTAAGTCATTGATTTATCAGAATTTGCAGACAAGGGCTACGACCACGACGGGTGAACCAAAACCGGTGGGAGCACAGGTAGGACTTGGTACCAGGGTGGGATCGATCTCATCAGACTTTACCCAGGGACCGCTGCTCACTACAAATGGGGCATTTGATTATGCGATCCAGGGCGAGGGATTCTTTATGGTCCGGCTCAACGACGGCTCGACAGCATATACCAGAAATGGTCATTTTGTAGTAGCCGTGACAGATACGGGACTTGCCATGACAGACAGCAGCGGAAATCCGGTGCTGGATACGGCGGGGAACCCGATCACGCTTCCGGCAAATTATCGTGCTACTGAGCTTGGAGTGGATCAGCATGGTAATCTTACTTACCCGGATGCGAGAAACAATCAGCAGAATATCGGGATACAGATTGGTCTTGCCTATTTCCCGAATGCGGGCGGTCTGGATAAGATTTCCGGGTCGAATTATGCACAGTCAGAAGCATCCGGCGTGCCGACGATCTATGCGGCACCGGATCTGAATTCCAAGATCGTTTCCGGGCGTCTGGAGGGCTCTAACGTGCAGGCAGCGGATGAGATGGTAAATATGATCATTTCACAGCGTGCTTATGAGATGAATTCCAAGGCGATCAAAGCCTCCGATGAGATGCTGCAGCAGGCAAACAATCTCCGCTCGTGACGGAAGACAGGATGTGCGGCATAAATTATGATAATTAAGGAGGCAGGATATGGCGATTTCAACAGATAATACATATTTGACGAATTATGCACTGGATGCAGGTACTGTGTCAGCGGATAAAGTAACCAGCCAGATCAGAAGTGCGGATACAGATGATGAGACAATGGAGGCCTGTAAACAGTTTGAGTCATATATGATACAGCAGATGTATAAGAATATGGAAAAAACGGCGAAGGTGCTGACAGAAGACGAGGATGAGGATGATGGCGGAGGCTCCGCTTATCTGGATATGTTTTCTGACAACTTTCTGGAGGGGATCGTGGACAATATGATGAACAGCGGCCAGGGTCTCGGCATTGCTGAAAAGCTGTATGAATCCATTAAGGTAAATCAGGGAGAAACTGTAAATTAATCGAATTCTGATACCGTTCAGTCTGTCGCATGGAAAGGCGGCACTGGACGGTATTTTGGTGATATCATGGAAGAGAGAAAAGGATATGTTTCCCATATTATATTCCGCAATGTAGAAAACGGCTACACTGTATTTGAATTGGAAGATGCAGGAGGAGAGACAGAAACCTGTGTGGGGAATTTTCCCTTTATCAATGAAGGTGAATATGTGTCAGTGCAGGGTGAGATGGTGCAGCATCCGGTATATATGGAACAGCTGAAGGTCACTTCTTATCAGGTACAGGATCCGGATGACCAGATCGCAGTCCTGCGCTATCTGTCCTCCGGGGCGATTGCCGGGATCCGTGGGGGACTGGCAAAACGGATCGTAGATAAATTTGGTGACAAGACATTCGATATCATTGAGAAGGAGCCGGAACGGCTGGCGGAAGTAAAGGGGATCAGTGAGAAAAAAGCAAGAGCCATCGCCCTGCAGTTTGAAGAAAAAAGGGAGATGCGCAGTGCTATGCTGTTTTTACAGGGATACGGGGTTTCCAACCAGCTGGCAGTAAAGATTTATAAAGCTTATGGAGCTGGACTGTATGAGATCGTGAAAGAAAATCCGTATCAGCTGGCAGAGGATATCGCCGGGGTCGGGTTCCGTATTGCGGATGACATTGCGCGGAAAGCGGGATTTGAACTGGATTCGGATTACCGGATCCGGGCGGGGCTTTTGTATGTGCTGGGTCTGGGTACAAATGAGGGTTATGTCTATATGCCGGAGCAGCAGCTGCTGAAAGAGGCGGTATACCGGCTCGAAGTGGCAGCAGAGCGGTTGATGAATGTGCTGGAGCAGATGGCGATCGATAAAGTTGTTATTGTCACAGAGGAGCGCAGTGTTTATCTGCCGGCGCTTTATTATTCGGAACTGAACTGTGCTCGTATGCTGACGGATCTGAATGTGCCGATGGGACGGGATACCGGAAGCTGTGACGCCGTGATTGACAGGGTGGCAGAAAGAGAGGGGCTGGAGCTTGACCGCCAGCAGAAGATCGCAGTGAGGGAGGCGATGTGTACCGGGCTGCTGGTGATCACGGGAGGTCCGGGTACCGGGAAGACCACGACCATTAATATGATGATCCAGTGCCTCCGGGAAGAAGGACTGGAGATCCTGCTGGCAGCGCCGACAGGACGTGCGGCGAAGCGGATGGCAGAGGCGACAGGATATGAGGCACAGACAATACACCGTCTTCTGGAGTACAACGGATCGCTGCTGGAGGAAGGGAGCCGGGAGGAAAACAACCAGAGTGAACTCTTTGGGAGAAATGAGTGGAATCCTCTGGAGACAGATGTGCTGATCATCGATGAGATGTCCATGGTGGATATTTATTTGTTTCACAATCTGCTGAAGGCAGTGGCGGTGGGGACCCGCCTGATTCTTGTAGGAGATGTGAACCAGCTTCCCAGTGTGGGGCCGGGGAATGTACTGAAGGATATCATCCGTTCCCATTGCTTTAATGTAGTAAAGCTGTCAAAGATTTTCCGTCAGGCGGCGGAGAGCGATATTATTTTAAATGCCCACAGGATTAATGACGGAGAGGAGATCGGGCTGGATAATAAAAGTAAGGATTTTTTCTGCTTAAAGAGGGAAGACAGTCACGGCGTGCTGGAGGTAATGCTCTGGCTTGTGCGGGATAAGATGCCTAAATATACAGGCTGTACGCCGTTTGACGTGCAGGTACTGACCCCGATGAAAAAGGGAGAACTGGGTATCTACCGCTGTAACGAAGTATTGCAGCGGTATCTGAATCCGGAGAGCCCGGACAAGGGTCAGATCGAATGCCATGGCCAGCTGTTCCGGGAGGGGGACAAGGTGATGCAGATGAAGAACAATTATCAGATCAAATGGGAGATCCGGGGCTATAATCAGATGGTGGTAGAGGAAGGCAGTGGTGTTTTTAACGGTGACTGCGGCATAATCACGGAAATTGATAATTTTAATAAAGAGGTGACGGTGCGTTTCGATGAAGAAAAGTATGTCACATATCCACAGGGGAATATGGATGAACTGGAGCTTGCCTATGCGATCACGATACATAAATCCCAGGGAAGTGAGTATCCGGCGGTCGTGCTGCCGCTGCTGACGGGACCGAAGCCGCTGATGAACCGTAATATCCTGTATACAGCGGTGACACGGGGGAAGAAATGTGTTACCATTGTGGGGAGCCGGGAGACGGTTCAGAATATGATCCACAATAAATCTGAGCAGATGAGATATTCATCCCTGACAGAGAGAATTCTGGAGATAAAAAATTAATCGGGATTTCATTAAAAAAAAGATGCAAAATACGTTGTAATTTGTTATGATAGAGGGAGAGGGATAAGAGCAGGGGTATGAGGAGGATCATGGAATTATTATTTCCGGCAAAATGTCCGGTGTGTGGAACTATATTGCTGCGAAATGAAAAAGGGATCTGCGGAGTCTGCCGCACCAGACTTCCCATAGTGACAGAACCGTGTTGCCGGCATTGCGGGAAACCGGTTGCTTCTCTGGAGCAGGAGTACTGCCCGGACTGCAGCGGCAGGAAAAGTGCTCTGGAACAGGGAACGGCGCTCTGGGTTTATACGGACAGTATGAAGAGGGCGATTGGAGATCTCAAGTACAGGGGTTGCCTGGCAGACGGGAAATTTTATGGTACGGAACTGCTGGCGCATAAATATAATATGCTGCAGCTGTGGGGACCGGACTGCATCGTACCGGTGCCGCTGCACTGGCGAAGAAGATGGTATCGTGGATTCAATCAGGCTGCCTGTATCGCAGAAGTGATCGGTGAGGGGACGGGTATCCCGGTAATAGAAGACGCCCTTTTGCGCGTACGTTATACTTCACCCCAGAAAGGGCTGGATCACAGACGCCGCCGGGATAATGTAAAAAATGCTTTTGTGATCAATGCTGCCCGGCAGCAGGAGCTTTCAGCGTATCGGCGCGTACTTATGGTAGACGACATTTATACGACCGGAGCGACACTGGAGGCATGCGGGAGCACTCTGCGGGAAGCCGGAGTGGAAAAAGTGTATTTTATCTGCCTTTGTATTGGCAGTGCTTGTTAAAAAAGGAGGATACGAATATGGAGATCATTACATGTAAGGGATGCGGTAAATTATTTAACTACATCCAGGGACAAAGGATTTGTCCCTCCTGTCAGAAACGAATAGAAGATAAGTTTATTGAAGTAAAGAAATATGTGCGGGAAAATCCCAATGCAGATATCCAGGTGATTTCCGCAGATATGGATGTCAGTGTGAGACAGATCAAGACGTGGATCCGCGAGGAACGTCTTGTGTTTACTGACGATTCACCGATCGGGCTGCCCTGTGAGAGCTGCGGTAAAACAATCAAGACAGGGCGTTATTGCGATACCTGCAAAAATACGCTGTCGAACAATCTGCGGCAGGCGGCAGGACTCGGCAAAAAGCCGGAAGGAGTTGCCATGAAGCCGAAGAAGTCTTCAGAGAGCCGCATGAGGTTCCTGGACAATTAGCCCATGAGGATTCTATACACTGCGACTAATAATGCGCCGGTTATTGAGCCGGCGCATTTTCTTTCTGTTCCCCGGTGTTGGGTTAATCCTCTTTTAACCGGATCCCTTCCTCGGTGATTTCGATCTTTTTCTTTTTCATCAGCCTGCCGATGGCACGTTTGAAGGCTGCCTTGCTGATCTGGAATTCCCGTTTGATGATCTCCGGTGAGGTCTTGTCGTGAAAGGGGAGAAATCCGCCGGCAGCTTCCAGCCGTGTAAGGATCTGTTCCGCGTCCATCCCCATCTGCACTTTCAGCTTCTGCTGAAGACTGAGCGTCAGTTTACCGTCTTCTGTGATATCCTTGACCCGGGCGTCGATCTCATCCCCCACATGGAGGTCACGGGTCATTTCATTATGGGGGATCAGCGCTGAATATTTGTCATCTACGGCGACGAATACACCGAATGCGTCTATGATCTCGTATACTCTTCCGTGTACGTTATCCCCTTTCTGGTAGCCGCTGTCGTTGTAAAGGTAATCATAGACATGCATGGTAGCACAGAGCCGGTCGCTCTTATCAATATACAGGGCAACGAGTACGGTATCTCCCATATGGACCCGTTTCGTCTGTTCCTTGAAGGGGAGAAACAGATCCTTTGCCAGTCCCCAGTTCAGAAACGCTCCGATATTGGTGACATCTGTAACCTGAAGCGGAGCTGTCTCATACAGTGTCACATAGGGGACAGATGTAGTAGCGATCAGGCGGTCTTCTGAGTCTTTATATAGAAATACCTCGATCGCATCGCCTGTCTGGATCCCTTCCGGCACCTGGTTGTTTGGGAGCAGGATCTCCAGTCCGGGAAACTCACCGGAACCGAGATAGATCCCGAATTTCGTCTTTTTGATCATATAAAGGCGGGCGGTATTGCCCAGTAATTTTTGTTCTTCAGTCATAATGATCCTTTCTGTTTTCTTCTTCTGGAAGTTGATAACTACTAGTATACTAGACATTGCGGAAAAAAACTAGTGAAAACTGGGAAAGAATGCGTTATACTGAAAAAAGATATAAATTCATAGAAAGAAGAGGTATCATTATCATGAAAAAAATCATTTCTACAGAAAAGGCGCCGGCAGCGATCGGTCCCTATTCCCAGGCAGTTGAGGTAAATGGATTCATATTTACATCCGGCGTGATCCCCATCATACCTGAGACCGGTGAACTGGTACAGGGAGGGATTGAAGAGCAGGCAGACCAGGCGATCGGTAATCTGGCGGCGCTGATCCAGGCAGCAGGGGCAAAGATCGGAGATACAGTCAAAACGGTCGTATTTATCAAAGACATGAATGATTTTGCAAAAGTAAACGAAGTCTATTCAAAATATTTTCAGGCAGACTGCCCGGCGCGTTCGTGTGTGGAGGTGGCGCGGCTGCCAAAGGATGTATTGATCGAAATCGAAGCGGTTGTGGCTAGCTCAACGGCGTCATAAGGCATCATAGTATTCATATAATTTCTGGACCCCGTTTTCAAGCAGATAGTAATGCCGGATATAGGGGATCAGAAGAACCAGGAAGAGCAGGGATAATACAAGAAGGAGCGGCTCCTGCAGAAACAGATTGGCAAGAAGGGTGATGACGGTAAGTACAGCGAAAAGGACGGTCACGATCAGATGGATCAGCCGTTCATGCTGGAAAAAACCGATCTGTATCAGCAGCTCCTTTTTGGCGGTCTCTGCTTTTTCCGGCGTCAGGGGCTGACCGTCTTCCCATGTACCTCCCGCCAGTTTAGCGTAATATGACAACATCGTTTTCATGCGTGTACCCATAGAAACTCTCCCTTCTGGCTCGACGGCGCCAATTAGAATCTGCCATTGAGCGAACTCTTTTATAGGAAGATTATAACATATCACACCGGGACAGGAAAGGGAAAATAGTCACTTGTTGTAGAATAAAATGGTGGTTTTTTGGGCGGTTGGGAGGAACTGGGAAAAATATGTAAAAAAAACGCTATTTCATAGCTTGACAGATGACCGCAGAGTTGTTATACTGAAAAACACAGTTAATAATTTTGTAACAATTAAGATGATGTTTTTGGGGAGAACCGATATTGGAGGGAAAATATATGCAGCAGAGGAAGGTAGTCAGGATCGCATTGGGTGCAACTCTCGTTTTATCTTTTGGTGTGTTTGGCCATTACATAGTTTCGAGATCTACTACTATGGGTACAGAGACAGAACTGGCAGGTATGTCATATACACTGGATCAGTACTGCTCCGTGCAGACGGGAGCGAACCAGACGGATCCTGAGGCAATCGTAGCTTTTGATGATGATGTAACGAAAACAAATGGAACGGATACGACGGTCAGCGGGACGGCAGTAAATGGTGCAACGCCGGAACCTACGGTGAAACCAAAAGCCAGTGCGACGCCGAAGCCGGAGTCTGAATATGCCAATGTGGGTATTTCCATTGCGGCAGATTATGTAAATATAAGAAAGAGTCCTACTACGAAGGCGGAGATCGTTGGTAAGCTGTATCGTGGCAGCGCGGCCACGATCACAGCTACAAAAGGTGACTGGGTACAGATCAAGTCGGGTTCTGTCACCGGATATATTATGAAGGATTATCTGGCGATCGGGTATAGTGCAGAGAAACTGATTGATGACTTCGGGACGAAGTGGGCGACAGTCACGACAGAGACACTGCGTGTCCGGGAAGAGAAAAGTACAGAGGCTACCGTTCTTACCCTGATCTCCGGTGAGGAGAGCTATGAGGTTCTGAAAGAGGATTCGGAATGGGCGAAGATCTGTGTGGATGGTGATACGAGCGGATATGTATCCAAAGAGTATGTAAAGGTTACTGTCCAGTTTAAGAAGGCAGTATCGATTGAGGAAGAGCGGGAAGAAGAGCGGCGGAAAGCGGCAGCAGAGGAAGCAGAGAGACAGGAGCAGAAGGCAGCAGAGAGAGCGGCTTCCCAAAATAATAACAGCAGCGGTCAGAGCTCCAGCAGCAAAAAGAGTTCGGGCAGTAAGAGTAATTCTGGTGGCAGCAGTAAGAAGAGCAGTTCCCAAAAGGGGTCATCCGGCTCCAATTCCGGTTCCGGTGGCAGCAGCGGCTCTGGTGGCGGCAGTTCTGAACCGGATACCGGCTCCGGCGGCTCCAGTGGTTCTGGCGGCTCTGGTGAGTCCGATACAGGCGGCGGCGGAAGCGTACTGGGAAGCGGCGACGGATCTGCGATTGCATCCTATGCACTCCGGTTTGTGGGAAACCCTTACGTCTATGGTGGTTCAAGTCTGACGAAGGGTACGGATTGTTCCGGTTTTACCATGTCGATATTTAAGAAGTTTGGTATTCATTTACCACGAACATCCGGTGAACAGTCCCGGACAGGAAAGAAGATTAAAGTATCAGAGGCGAGACCGGGAGACCTGATCTTCTATTCCAGTGGAGGACGCGTGAACCATGTAGCGATCTGCATTGGTGGAGGACGCGTCGTACATGCGAGCAATCCGAGGACAGGGATCACTACCAGCAATATGCGTTATCGTACACCATATTGTGCAAGGCGTGTGATCGGATAAAAATTGGAAATTTATGAGGCAGTCTGTGTAATGGCAGGCTGTCTTTTTTTATATAGAAAAGTTCGCTTCGTGCGGAGCAAGAACGACCGTCGGTCGTTCTTGGAAGCGTCGGCTTATCCCGACGCTTTTTTTATGGGATTTTCACGATTTTGTTTTGCGGCTCTGATTTGAACCATAGCGGGTTCAGATTGGCATCCGCTGTATCAGGACACAAAAGTTTCACAAAAAAATTACACAATTCCAGAGTAACCGGAACTATAGCTCCTGTAAACGTAGTGTAAACTCTGTTATAATAGGTTTTAAATCTATAAAAAGGGGGATATATTGAAGTGAAAAGAGAGAGAAAATGGTTACAGAGGACTGCCGCCGTGGCACTGGCGACGGCACTGCTGGGGAGCGGACTGCCGGTGCAGGCTCCCACCGCCACAGCGCAGGGGAAGGAAGCACAGAAGACGTACATCATCACGGCAGAGGGCAGAGAGGAATTTGAGGAACTGACAGAGGAGTATGATTCTGTCACTGACGGGCAGTCGGAAGAGGTGCTGGAGGAGGCAGAAACCTTCACCGCGGAGCTGACCGGACAGGAAGCAAAGGAACTGAGGCAGGATGACCGCGTGGACCTGATCGAGGAGGACATCTGTGTACAGGGGAGCGGGAAAAAGACGCCGCAGAAAAAAGCAGGACAGAGCGATAGAAAAGAAACAGAAGAGCCGGAATGGAACATGGATATCGTAAACCTGGCAGACAGCAGGGAAAAGAAACCGGAGAAGCAGACGGCGGAGAAAAAGGCACAGGGGAAAAAGATCCGCGTGGCGCTGGTCGACTCCGGCATCGATGACAGTGAGGACATAGATGTAAAAGAGCGGAAAAACTTTGTCCCGGGACAGGAGGGGATCTCCCCGGTCTATGAGGACTGCACCGGGCACGGGACTGCAGTCGCCGGGATCATCGCGGCAAAAGACAACCAGACAGGGATCACCGGGGTCAACCCGGATGTGGAGCTGTATTCGGCGCGTGTCCTGGATGAGAACAACCAGGCACGGGTCAGCCAGATCATCGCAGCCATTGACTGGGCGGTTGAAAAGAAAGTGGATATCCTGAACCTGAGCCTCGGCACGGCAAAAGATTCCGAGGCGCTCCACCGTGCCATCCGGCGGGCGGCATGGCATGACATCCTGGTCATCGCGGCGGCAGGGAACGGGAAAACAGTCGAGTACCTGGCAGCGTATGAAGAGACGGTGGCGGTCGGCTCCGTCGGCACGGACGGGAGGGTCTCGGAGAACAGCGCCCGGGGAAGCAGTCTGGAGCTGGTAGCGCCGGGGGAGCAGATCCTCTCCACGGGGATGCTGGGAGGGCTTATGACCTGCGGGGGGACCAGCCTGGCGGCGCCCCATGTCACCGGGGTGGCGTCCCTGCTGTGGCAGCAGGACAGGGAGGCAGATGCGGGGCTGATCCGTATGGCGCTGGACGCCGGGGCGAAGAAATACGGCGGACAGGAATCCTACGGGTACGGGCTGGTGGATTATGGGTATGCCCGGAGCATCTATGACACCTGTAAAAAGGCATATAAGGAAAAAGGGAAGACAGAGCCGGAGGAACTGTGGGAGGAAACAGAGACCGGGGTGAACCAGGAAGAGCCGGAGACAGAACGATACCAGGATGTGGATTACGTCGAAGGACGCTGGGGCGGAAGCACACACCAGGGCTTTACAGAAAAAAAGGGCAGCGGGATAACCGGAGACAATCTCAAGGTGCTGAAACTGGGGGCAGTAGCGAATGATGAATATGTATATGGGATGAAGGATTATCCGCAGTGGCATGGGTATTTTGTAACAAAGTCAGACAAGCCGATCAATTATGTCTCATGTTATATTTATCTCACCAGACTGGCACAGGCGTTCAGTAAAGGGAAAAGTGAGATTGGAAAGCCTTTTTTCATGTCAAATAACGAATTTGATGGTATGAAAAGTAAAATTGATTCCAAAGGGGTATATAATATAAAGACGAAAAAGAGGGTCAGCTGGTCTAATGTATTGGGAAAACATAAAGTAAATAATAAAAATAAGATGCTTATTATTTATGGAATGGCGCTTCATGTGGCAACAGATACTTTTGCGCATTCCGCATATTATTTAAATGGAAATCGTATTAAACATCCAGATGCAGACAGAGCAACAAATGAAAAAGAGAAAAAGGAAAACAGACAGGAGTGTGCTGAACAGATAGCAGGAAAAGTGCTGCAGCACACTTATAAAGGCGAGTCTGGTACAACAGGAGATTTCCACCTTAGTATATATAATACAGGCAAGGATAAAAAGAAATGTTTTAAATTGAAACGGATTGCCAGATATATAAAAGAAATTGATAGTAACTATTATACAAGGAATAAGGCATATTTCGATAAGATGGATGTCAGTTCTTTGTGAAAAGTGTAATACAGGATGGAGGTAAGAATCTTGCGAACCAGAATTATATATTTAAAAATTATTAGTAGCATAGTTATTATAATCATGTTCTGCAGTGCCTGCAGCACACAGGAAGCAGGAAAACAGTCACTCTCTGCCACAGGTACTGCAGTTCTGACACCGTCCGGGGTGGAAACAGAGACACCAGCTGGGATAGAAGAGGATATAGAGGAGCAGAAGCCGAAAAAAACAACGAAAAAGGACAAGGACGGGACGATCTGGGACATTAGCAGGGAAGTAACGGTGGAACAGGATGGTTATACTTTCCATGCCTATCTGTCAAAGGATGGGAAGGAGAGCTGGATCTATCAGGCGGACCCCGGCAGTGACAGGAAAACTACCCTGGCATTTCCGGAAGAAGTGCAGGGAGCGGTGCTGACAAAGCTGGGAAGGACTCCGGTAGAAGATGATTATTATGACATCTTTGGCAACAGCGTGGAACCATATCATAAACATGATGGCTGGGTATCAGATTTTGATAAAAGTAAAATAAATAAAATTTACTGCCCTGCTGCTGTAAGGAATATAACAGCAGCAGCGTTTTGCGGGTTCCGTGATCTGGAGGAAATCATACTGCCGGAGAAATTAAAAAAGATTCCGTTATTCCTGCTTTTCTACTGCAAAAACCTGCAGAAGATCATACTGCCGCAAAAACCAGATTTTACGAAAACACATGCATGGCTGACGAAATGTAACCGGATTAAAGAGGTGGAACTGCCGGAGGGGAGCAGTGAGTTCTGTATCAAAGAGGGTATGCTCCTGTCTGCGGACAAAAAGACACTGTATCAGGTTTTTGTGACAGGGGATACTGTGACAGTGCCGGAAGGGGTTACGAGGATCGTCACCCGCGGCATTAATGCCAGTGACATCACCAAGATCCGGTCTGTCCGTCTGCCTTCTACTCTGAGCAGACTGGATGATAATGCAATCCAGGATAAAGACGAATGGGTAGATCTGGGCAGGCAGATCCGAAGCGTTACAGTTGCCAGCAACAATCCTGTCCTGGCACACGCTGAAAACTGCATCTACGAGAGAGCGACGGGGACTCTGGTGGTATTTGTTGGAATTAAAAAAAGTATGACCCTTCCGGAAGAAATCCGATATATTGATGATGACCTGATCCAGGTAGGGAAAACAATTAAGAAGCTGGTTATTCCAGAAGCATTTAAAGGCTTTAAGATTACCAGGCAGCAGGAGGAGAGGATCCTCCGTGTAGAAGAATTTGTAGAATTTCGTTCTATGAAGCCGCCGGAGATTATCGGCGGAAAGAAAAAGAGGGTTCCGACGCTGGGTATACTTATTGTCCCGAAAAACAGTAAGCAGGTATATAAGGAATGGTACCAGGTGGGAAGAAAAGACGAAAAGATGATTGTAAAAACAAAGAGAGACAAAGCATATATTGCCATGGAATATGACAGAAATATCATGGAGAATCATGATTTGATCCCACCGGAATTTTGACAGGCAGTCATTATAAATGAAATGAAGGGGGAAGCTTTATGGATAAAGGGGAAAAATACATCAGAGTAGTAAGCATCTTACTTGCTGTATCCTTACTCTGCAGTGCCTGCGGTACGCAGGAAGCAGGAAAGCAGTCGCTTTCTGCCACAGGCGCGGCAATTCTGACACCGTCCGCGGTGGAAACAGAGACACCAGCTGGGATAGAAGAAGAGGATATAGAGGATCAGAAGCCAGTAAAAACGACACAAAAAGATAAGGATGGGACTGTCTGGGACATCAGCAGGGAAGTGACGGTGGAACAGGATGGTTATACTTACCATGCCTATTTGTCAAAGGAGGGGAAGGAGAGCTGGATCTATCAGGCGGATTCCGGCAGTGACAGCAAAACCACGCTGTCATTTCCGGAAGAAATACAGGGAGCGGTGCTGACAAAGCTGGGAAGGACTCCGGTAGAGGATGATTATTATGACATCTTTGGCAACAGCGTGGAGCCCTATCATGATGTGGATGCCTGGGAGGGGGGCAAAGAAAATGTAGAAAAAGTTATCTGCCCTCCGTCAGTAAAAAAAGTAATGGCGGCAGCGTTCTGCGGTTTCCGGAATCTGGAGGAAGTAGTGCTTCCGGAACATATGCAGAAATTTGCTGAATACATTCTCTTCTCCTGCCTGAACCTGAAAAAAATTGTATTGCCGCTTTCACCAGACTTTACAGAATCCTATGTGGCGATGGCAAGATGTAATAGCATAGAAAAGGTGGAGCTGCCAGAAGGGAGCAGGGATTATTGTGTAAAGGATGGTATGTTATTGTCAAAGGACAAAAAGACATTGTATCAGGTTTTTGTGACAGGGGAAACGGTGGTGGTGCCAGAGGGAATCACGAGGGTCGCTACTAAAGCAATCAATGCCACACATATCACGAAGATCCGTTCCGTCCGTCTGCCTTCCACCCTGAAAAAACTGGATGATGATGCCATTTTAGATGAAGGGGATTATCATATGAGTGAAACCAACCGGATCAAGAATGTCAGGATTGCTAGAAATAATCCCTTTTTGGCACAGGAAAATGATTGTATTTATTACAGGGCGACCGGAACGCTGGCTGTGATCGTTGGAACGAAAAAAAGCATGACATTGCCAGAGGGAGTCCGGTATATCAGTGATGTCCATTCACAGGTAGGAAAAGAGATCGAACGGCTGGTTATCCCTGCGAGTTTTAAAGCATTTAAAACGAACCAGTGTCTGGTAAAGGGGATAAATATAGGGTCAGAAGGTGCGGTGGAATTTCTTTCTGCCACTCCGCCTGGGGTAGAAAAGAAAGGGAAAAAAATGCCACTTTCTGCAGGTTGTTTTCTTATTGTTCCCAAAGAAGGAGTAAAGGCATACAAAAGATGGTATAAAATGGTTGAAAATCCGGGTGAGAAACTTTCGACCATTATTAAAGGAGACAGGGCATGTATCATTGAAAAATATTTTGAATCGGAATTAGTATATAAAAAATTAATGAAAAAATATGGCTTTTGATGTATGTATTAGACAGGTGATTAATCGACATAAACAATAGGAGATAACGATTATGAAATCAAAGACGTTATATGTAAGGGCGGTCGGCATCTTACTTGCCGTATCCTTACTCTGCAGTGCCTGCAGCACACAGGAAGCAGGAAAACAGTCACTTTCTGCCACAGGCGCGGCAATTCTGACACCGTCCGGGGTGGAATCAGAAAGTCCGGCGGGGATAGCAGAAGAAGATCTGAAGGAAAAAGAACTGGAGGAAACAACAGAAAAGGATGAAAAAGAGACAGACTGGGATATCAGCAGAGAAGTGACGGTCAAAAAGGATGGCTATATTTATCATGCTCATCTGTCAAAGGATGGGAAGGAAAGCTGGATCTATACGGCAGATGCCGGAAAGAATAAGGCTTCCACCATGGCGTTCCCGAGCAAAGTAGAGGGGGCGGTACTGACGAAGATCGGAAAGGATCCGGTTGAGGATAATTTTTATGATATTTTCGGACAATCCCTTGAGCCATATCATAATATTGAGGGATGGGCGCCGGCAAAACAAAATATCCGTAAGATCCTTTGTCCGCCGACTGTGAAAACCATTACGACAACGACATTCTCCGGGTTTGGCGATCTGGAGGAGATCGTGCTGCCCGAACAGCTGCGGGAAATCGAGGGATATCTGCTCTTTGCCTGTGTGAACCTGAGAAAGATCGTATTGCCGCTCTCACCGGATTTCACGGATGTCTATACGGGAATGACAGAATGCAACCGCATCAAAGAAGTGAGGTTGCCGGAGGGCAGTGATTACTGTATAGAGGATGGGATGCTCCTGTCAAAAGACAAAAAAATTCTGTACCAGGTCTTTGTGACAGGAAAAACGGTAGTGGTACCAGAGGGGATCACGAGGATTGCTACGGGAGCGATCAATGCCTCGCTCATCACAAAGATACACTCGGTCCGGCTTCCCTCCACATTGGTGCAGCTGGATCGTGAGGCGATCCGGGAGCACAGTGAGGTGCTGGAGCTTGACAGCCGGATTAAACGAGTCACAGTGGACAGGAACAATCCTGTTCTGGCTCAGTCAGGGGGCTTTATCTATGGCAGGGAATCCGGGACACTGGCTGTCGTTGTGGGAACGAAAAAAAGCATGACCCTGCCAGACGGCGTCCGGTATATTGGTGATGATCTCTCACAGGTGGGAGAAGAAATAGAAAGACTGGTAATCCCGGCTGGTTTTAAGAGATTTACCACCAATAAATGTTTCTTAAAAGGGATCGAGGTAGAGACAGGAGGTGCGGTGGAATTTCTCTCTGCTGTCCCGCCAGAGGTAGAGACGAAAGGAGAAAAGATGGAGTGGTGCTCGTCCATCTGTTTTCTGATCGTACCAAAGGAGGGGGCGGAGGCATATAAAAAATGGTTTCCCAGGGCAGAGGATGCATTAAAAGAGGAAGACCTCGAGATCATCACCAAAGGTGACAAAGCATGTATTGCAGAGAAAGATGCGATCTCGTGCGATGATTTGATGATAAAATATGGGTTTAAAGAAGAAGACAACTCATTGTCATACAATTCAGACCGGAACGGTCGTTCGCCCACAAGGGCACAGTGGTGGCTGGAGTAAAATTATCCACAATTAAAAGTGCGATTTTGCGATATTTGTGAGTTATACACAAAGTTATCGACATTATCAACAAAGAAAGTAGACGGATGTAGCATAAAAAAGTATGAAAATACAATTTGTATAATTGTCACACAATTCAAAATACAGGTTGCCCGAAAAGCGGATTTGTAGTATAATAAATCTACAAGAAAAATTCAGAATTTCTCTTGAAACTTATGGGCAAAGGAGCTGAGCATTATGAATTTAGTAATTAGCGGCAGAAACATCGACATAACAGAAGGGTTACGTTCAGCGGTGGAAGATAAGATCGGCAAACTGGAAAGGTATTTTAATGCCGGTACCGAAGTGCATGTTACTTTGAGTACGGAAAAGAGCCGTCAGAAGATCGAGGTTACGATCCCGATGAAAGGAAGCATTATCCGTGCAGAGCAGACAAGCACAGATATGTATGTAGCGATTGACCTGGTAGAAGAAATTATTGAGAGACAGCTTCGCAAATATAAAAACAAGCTGATCGATAAGGAACAGGCTGCAGCACAGCTGAGTAAAGATTTTCTTGAAGAAGATGCATATGAAGATGAAGAGATTGCGATTATCCGTTCCAAGAAATTTGCCATGAAACCGATGGATCCGGAAGAAGCATGTGTGCAGATGGAGCTTCTGGGACATAATTTCTTCGTGTTCCGCAACGCAGAAACAGAGGAGGTTAATGTTGTATATAAGAGAAAGGGCAATACATACGGCCTGATCGAGCCTGATTTTTGATCAGAGGGGGAAAGAATCAGGGAAGAGATTTCTGTCATATTGATTAAACCGGGGGCATTTCCGTTTTGGAGTGCCCCTTTGTTTATCCGCACCAAAGCCGTGCAGAAAGTTTTTGTTGCAACCTTTCCTAACTAATGTTACAATAATTTGGGATTATATCGAAAATAATGGAGAGTGAAGCAATGGGATTATTGAGTAAAATGATCGGAACGCACAGTGAACGCGAAGTGAAACGTGTGATTCCCATCGTAGATAAAATCGAGGCGATGGAGCCAGAGATGGAGAAGCTTTCAGATGATGAGCTGAAGGCAAAGACATCTGAATTTAAACAGAGACTGGAGGAAGGGCAGACACTGGATGATATACTGCCGGAGGCATATGCCGTTGTCCGGGAGGCGTCCAAAAGAACGATCGGTCTGCGCCATTTCCGAGTGCAGCTCATCGGCGGCGTGATCCTGCATCAGGGGCGTATCACGGAGATGCGTACTGGTGAAGGTAAGACGCTGGTCTCCACACTTCCGGCGTATCTGAATGCACTGGAGGGGAAAGGCGTCCATATCGTGACGGTTAATGACTATCTGGCGAAGCGTGATGCGGAGTGGATGGGACAGATCCATGAATTTCTTGGCCTGAGTGTCGGGGTGATCCTCAACAGTATGGATAACGATGCACGGCGCGAGGCATACAACTGTGATATTACCTATGCGACGAATAACGAACTGGGATTTGATTATCTCCGTGATAATATGGTGATTTACAAGGAAGAGCTGGTACAGCGGGAGCTCCACTATGCCATCGTGGATGAGGTGGATTCGGTATTGATCGACGAGGCGAGGACGCCGCTTATCATATCTGGTTCCAGCGGCAAGTCCACGAAAATTTATGAAGCGTGTGACAATCTGGTGCGTCAGCTGAAAAAAGGAACCGAAAAAGAGCTGTCTAAGATGGATATCATCATGAAAGAAGACAGCAATGAGACAGGTGATTATGTCGCAAATGAAAAAGAAAAGACAGTGAACCTGACAGAAGAAGGCGTGAAGAAGGTGGAGCGTTTCTTCCATCTGGAGAATCTTGCTGATCCGGAAAATCTGGAGATTCAGCACTGTGTCAATCTGTCGCTGCGCGCCCATGCTTTGATGCATCTGGATAAAGACTATGTGGTAAAGGACGATCAGGTGCTGATCGTGGATGAATTTACCGGGCGTATTATGCCGGGACGTCGTTATTCAGATGGCCTGCATCAGGCGATCGAGGCAAAAGAACATGTAAAGGTAAAGAGAGAAAGTAAGACACTGGCGACGATCACATTCCAGAATTTCTTCAATAAATATACGAAGAAATGTGGTATGACCGGTACAGCGCTGACGGAAGAAAAAGAGTTTCGTGAGATTTACGGGATGGATGTTGTGGAGGTACCGACCAATCTTCCGATCCAGCGTGTAGATCTAAACGATTCTGTATATAAGACAAAACGGGAAAAACTAAACGCCATCGTGGATGAGATCGTGGCGAGCCATGAAAAGGGACAGCCTGTGCTTGTCGGCACGATCACGATTGAAGCATCAGAGGAATTATCCCAGATGTTGAAAAAGCGGGGCGTGCCGCATAAGGTGCTGAATGCAAAATTCCATGAGATGGAGGCAGAGATCATTGCCGACGCCGGCGTCAAAGGTGCTGTGACCATAGCGACAAACATGGCGGGCCGTGGTACGGACATCAAGCTTGGTGAGGGAGTTGTGGAGCTGGGCGGTCTTAAGATCATCGGTACGGAGCGTCACGAGTCGAGACGTATTGACAATCAGCTGCGTGGACGTGCCGGACGTCAGGGCGACCCGGGCGAATCCAAGTTCTACATTTCCCTGGAAGACGATCTGATGCGCCTGTTTGGATCCCAGAATCTGATGCAGATGTTTAATTCCCTGGGGATCCCGGAGGGGGAACAGATCCAGCATAAAATGCTGAGCAAGGCGATCGAGCGCGCCCAGAAAAAGATTGAGGGCAACAACTACGGAATCCGTAAAAACCTGCTGGAGTATGACCAGATCAATAATGAACAGAGAGAGATCATCTATGAAGAGCGCCGTAAGGTACTCGATGGCGATGATATGAGAGAAGACATTCTTACCATGATCAACCAGCTGGTCGAAAAATATGTCAATGCCGTGATCGGGGAGGATCAGCTTCCCGAGGACTGGAACCTGGCAGAACTAAATGAGATCCTGATCCCAATGATTCCGGTAGAACCGGTGGTTTTTGACCGGGATAAATTTGAGGGGATCACAAAAGCGGATCTTATCGAACAGCTGCAGGAAGAAGCTGTGAAGCTGTATGAACAGAAAGAGGCAGAGTTCCCTGAGGCAGAACAGATCCGTGAGATTGAGCGGGTCGTACTGCTGAAGGCGACAGACAGCCGCTGGATGAACCATATTGACGATATGGACCAGCTCCGTCAGGGCATCGGACTGCAGGCATTCGGACAGAGAGATCCTGTCATTGAATACCGCATGCAGGGATATGATATGTTTAATGCGATGACCGAATCGATCCGTGAGGAAACGGTACGGATGCTGATGCATGTGCGTATCGAGGAAAAAGTAGAGCGCGAGCAGGTGGCGAAAGTGACAGGAACGAACCGGGATGACAGCGCCAATGCCCCGATCACGCGTAAGTCTGAAAAGATCGGCAGAAATGACCCGTGTCCATGCGGTTCAGGAAAGAAATACAAGCATTGCTGCGGCAGGGCATAAAAGCTGGCTGTGGACTGTGGTCCATGGATTAAGGGAGACGGGTTGTATTATTGAATAAATAAAAATACAGGTGGTGATTAAAAGTGGTTGAACTGGATAATATCCGAATCGAACTGAGCAGTTTTGAGAAGCCCCTTTTGGAAGTAAGGGATTCACTTTAACTTAGCAGATAAGAAGCTGCGGGTAGAAGAACTGGAGAGAAATATGGAAGCGCCGGATTTTTGGGATGATGCTGTCAAAGCGAGCGCGGACATGAAGGAAGTAAAGGACCTGAAAGATATCATAGGGCGCGCCGATGAACTCAGCACATCCTATGATGATATGATGACGCTGATCGAGATGGCAAATGAAGAAGAAGACGAGTCACTTATTTCTGAGATACAGGGAGAATTTGATGAGTTCAGGCAGAAATTTGATGATCTGCGGATCACAACGATGCTGACAGGGGAACATGATACAGAAAATGCGATCCTGACGCTTCATGCCGGCGCCGGCGGTACGGAGAGCTGTGACTGGGCGAGTATGCTGTGCCGTATGTACCAGCGGTGGGCAGATAAGAGAGGATTTACGGTCAAGGTACTGGACTCTCTGGATGGCGATGAGGCTGGTCTCAAGTCTGTGACACTGGAGATCAGTGGAGAAAATGTGTATGGATATCTGAAAAGTGAGCATGGCGTGCACCGGCTTGTGCGCATATCGCCCTTTAACGCAGCGGGCAAGCGCCAGACGTCCTTTGTTTCCTGTGACGTTATGCCGGATATCCAGCAGGATATCGATATTGAGATCAATGATGACGATATCCGCATCGACACGTACCGGTCCAGTGGAGCCGGCGGGCAGCATATCAATAAGACGTCGTCGGCGATCCGTATCACACATTTCCCGACAGGGATCGTCGTGCAGTGCCAGAATGAGCGATCGCAGCATATGAATAAGGATAAGGCGATGCAGATGCTGAAAGCGAAGCTTCTGATCCTGCGTGAACAGGAAAATCTGGCGAAGGAATCGGATATCCGGGGTGAGGTAAAGGAGATCGGATGGGGCAGTCAGATCCGTTCCTATGTCATGCAGCCTTATACGATGGTCAAAGATCACCGGACGGATGCAGAGACAGGCAATGTTTCGGCAGTTTTAGACGGCGGGATTGATTTATTTATGAATGCTTATCTGAAATGGATCAACAGTTAAGAGAAGAGAGAAGGTAGCGAATGAAGGAAATTGTTTCATTTTTTTTGAGTGGCAAAAAGTATGCAGTAGAAGTAAGCCATATGCAGGGGATCGAGAAACCCCGTCAGATGAACCAGCCGCCGGATATGCCGGATTTTCTGGAAGGTGTTGTGGATATCCGGGGTGAGATGATCCCGGTTATGGCGATCCGCAAAAAGCTTACCCTGCCAGCGGCAGAGAAAACAGAAAAGACAAAATTTCTTGTCTTTCCTACGAAGCAGGGAAAAATGGCATGCATCGTAGACGGAATATCCCGGATCCTGAAAATTGATGATAACAATGTACAGGCGTTTCCCCCGATCATCCAGAATGCCGGGACGGGGTATGCTGATTTTGTGGCAAGGTATGAGGGGGAGCTTATTCTTGTGATCAATCCGGATAATTTACTGAGTGAGGAAGACTGGAAGACGGTTCATGAAATGTTAGACAGGATGGAGGAAGAAGAAGAGAATGATTAAGATTGCAGTATTAGGATATGGGACAGTAGGTTCCGGTGTGGTAAAGGTGCTGAATACGAATGCGAATATCATTGCCAAGCGGGCAGGACAGGAAGTGGAAGTAAAATATGTGCTGGATCTCAGGGATTTTCCCGGGGATCCGGTTGAGAGAAAAGTAGTACATGACTTTAATGTAATCCTGGATGACCCGGAGATTTCCATTGTCGTGGAGACAATGGGGGGAACGAAACCGGCGTATGAATATGTGAAGAAATCCCTTCTTTCCGGTAAGAGTGTATGTACTTCCAATAAGGAGCTGGTGGCAGCTTATGGTGCGGAGCTGGTACATATCGCAAAGAGCAAAAGTGCCAATTTCCTGTTTGAGGCGAGTGTCGGCGGGGGCATCCCGGTGATCCGCCCATTGAACCAGAGCCTGACGGCAGACAAGATTGAACAGATCAATGGTATCCTGAATGGAACGACCAATTATATTCTGACTAAGATGGCGAATGACGGTTCGGATTTTGAGGATGTACTAAAGGAAGCACAGGAACTCGGTTATGCGGAAAAAGACCCGACGGCGGATGTGGAAGGATACGATGCCTGCCGCAAGATCGCGATCCTGACGTCACTGGCATACGGACAGCAGGTGGATTATCAGGATATCTATACGGAGGGCATTACAAAAATCACAGCAGAAGATTTCAAATATGCCAGATCCATGGGGGCTTCCATCAAGATTTTTGGTTCCAGTAAAAAAGTGGGCGGCAGGCTGTATGCCATGGTGGCACCGCAGATGATCAAGAGTGATAATCCCCTGTTTGCTGTGAATGATGTATTTAATGCGATCTGCGTGACAGGGAATATGCTGGGTGATGTTATGTTTTATGGAAAAGGCGCCGGGAAAGAGGCGACGGCAAGTGCTGTTGTCTCGGATGTTGTGGACGCTGTGAAACATATGAATATCAATGTCATGACGATCTGGGAAGATGAGAAACTGCCGGTAGCGCCAATGGATGAGATGAAGAACCGTTTCTTTGTGCGGATCGGTGCGGCAGAAAAAGAAAAAGCCATGAAGGCATTTGATGAAATAGAAGCAGTGGATGCCGGGATAGACGGTGAATTTGGATTTGTCACGGGCGTTATGACAGAAGGTGAGTTCAATGATACCATGGCGGAGTTTGAGACTTTCATTACAAGGATCCGGGTTGGATTCTGAATTTCCAACATGAATATTATTATAGCTTAACGGCGCCAATTTGAACCCGCCGTTGAGCTATGAAAAAAGAGGATGGGTCCCATGCTGTGACATGGGAACATCCTCTTTTAAATAGTGCAGGTAGTATGATACTGCGACTATTGTGGCATAAGGTGTTCAATCGCAGTAGTGATCTGATCCGGGTCAAAGGGTTTCTGGATAAATTCAATGGCGCCATGTTTGATTGCTTCTACCATCTTTTCCTTCTGACCGGCGGCCGTCACCATGATAATATTGGCATTGCTATTCAGTTCCATGATTTTCTCCAGCGCCCCTAAACCATCAAGAACAGGCATTGTGATATCCATTGTTACAATATCAGGATCCAGTGCGATAAATTTTTCATAACCGTCCTGTCCATTTTCTGCTTCTCCGATCACTTCGTGTCCGGCGTTTGTCAAAATACCGCGCAGCATACGGCGGGACACGCGTGAATCATCGACAATCAATATTTTAGCCATGATCTGCATTCCTCCTATTAAGCTAATTTAACAATTAAGTTTGATTTCTTTCCTTCCACATATAGAGGAAGGGAATAAAAAGTACCTTCACTGTCAATTGTTGCATCAAAAAGGAGTTCCGGTGGCAGCATATCGATTTTCACATTCTGATAGCTTAGTTCAGCGGCGTAGAGACCATTGACACAGTTTGTAAATTCGCCGACAGAATCAAGAGCATCTTCATCCACTGTTCCAAAACTTTCTTTTGCATATCCCTCAGCAATGGCGAGGATGCCGTCGTCATCACAACAGAATCCAAGAAAACCATCATACTCTCCTTCCGTGCGTTGATAGGCAAGATACTTTGCTGTCACAGATGAAATAAAAGATCCTTTTTCAATGCGGATGTAAGAACTGACAAACCGGACGATGTTCCGTAATGTCAGTCCGATCAGATTTTGATAGCGACTATCCTCTGTTTCTACAAAAGCCGGAAGCATGTCTCCAATATCTGCGTTTTTGATCGCTTCCATAACCGTATCTGAAAAGTGGTTTTCCTCCTGATAGGAAGAAACAAGCTGGTTTATTTCTTCAAGAGAAAACAAACCATATTCTTCAAGCGCCTGGGCAAAACTCAGATACGGACTGCCCTGGCGTCCCAGCAGATATTCTACATCTGCCTCTGTAAGATATCCCTTCTCTACAGCTAGATCACCGAAACGTTTATCCGACTGCATCTGAAGATTATTTAACTCCATAGCCTGACGCGATGTCAACATCCCCTCTGCTTCGGCAATCAACCCCAATTTAACACGATTAACCTTTGTGTATTCAATACAGGAGGTGAGTTGCTCAGTGGTAATTTTCTGGTTTTCTAACAAATATTTTCCAAAAAACTGACTAAACATAAAAATCTCCTTTCAATTGTACTTATTTTATTATACAATAGAACGCAGAAAAAAGAAAGAAGTTTTGAAAGGAAGTGTGAAAATGGCTGGTTCAGTCATGGGGGAAATCTTTAAAATATCAACATGGGGGGAGTCTCATGGAAGCGGTGTCGGAGTTGTGGTGGACGGCTGCCCGGCAGGCATCCCGCTGACAGAAGAGGAGATCCAGCCCTTTCTGGACCGCCGGAGTCCGGGTCAGACAAGGTATTCCACTCCCCGCCGGGAGGGAGACAAAGTAAAAATTCTTTCCGGCGTCTTCGAGGGAAAGACAACGGGTACTCCCATATCCATGATGGTGGAAAATACGTCACAGCGATCGGGGGATTATTCGGAAATCGCGCAGTATTACCGCCCAGGACATGCGGATTATACCTTCGACGCCAAGTACGGTTTTCGTGATTACCGTGGCGGCGGGCGTTCATCAGGGAGAGAGACGATTGGGCGCGTGGCGGCGGGCGCCATCGCTGAAAAGGTTCTGGATCAGCTGGGGATAAAAATCATTGCCTATACGAAGCAGATCGGTCCCTATGTATGCCGGGAAGAGTTTGTCTCCAGTGAAAATGTGGAAAAGAGCCCGCTGCGCATGCCTGATCTGGAACGTTCCAGTGAGGCGGAAAGCTATCTGGAGCAGAAAATGAAAGAAATGGATTCGGTGGGAGGCATGATCGAATGTGTCATCAGTGGCGTGCCTGCCGGCGTGGGAGAACCCGTATTTGGCAAACTGGATGCGGCGTTTGCTGCCGGTATTTTTTCGATTGGTGCGGTCAAGGGAGTGGAGATCGGCGCCGGGTTTGCTGTGGCAGAGAAGACAGGCTCGGGGAATAATGATGAGTTCTATATGGATGCAGGCGGACAGGTAAAAAAGTCGACAAATTTTGCGGGAGGGATCCTGGGGGGGATCAGCGACGGGGACGATATTATCATCCGGGCTGCTTTTAAGCCTACGCCGTCGATCTTCCAGTCCCAGAAGACGGTAAACCGACAGGGAGAAGATATTACGGTACAGATCAGGGGACGACATGATCCGGTGATCATGCCGCGGGCTGTGGTAGTAGTGGAAGCCATGGCGGCCCTGACACTGGTGGACCGGTTATTTGTGGGTATGACGGCAAGGATGGACAGGATACGGGATTTTTACAAAAACATATGATAATAGTAAGAAAAAAGTAAGGTGTTGTCGAATCATGAAGCAATACGGAAGTCATGATCCAGAGACAAGGGTGGTGGTGGATGACACTACGATCTATGAGGTGGACATGGAGTGCTACTATTGTCTTACTGACAGGGAAAGGGAACTGTATTATGACGGAATAGAGCCGGGGGCTGCAGAGCAGCCCCCGGAACAGATGCCATAGTGGAAAAAGGGCTGCTTTACCGGGCAGCCCTTTTAGTTAGCCAGACGGCGCTGATTTTATTCTTTGCTGCGCAGCCCCTTTAATGCATTGGTCAGTTTAATGGGATTGCCATAACGGAGTGTGGAATTGCGGAAGATCTTTGCAGCCACAAAGCCCATGCCGATCACGGAGGCATAAAGGATCACAGCAGCGATAATGATCTCCCATGTGGCAACAGATCCCATGGCGATACGGATAAACATGGCGCTGTAGGAACTGACCGGAAGGAATGACAATACTTTCATAATGATGCCGTCCGGTTCCATCATCTGGAACAGAACGAGAAAATAGATGATCATAACAAGCATCTGTGCTGTTCCTGCACTTTTGTTGAGATCTTCTATTTTTGAGACCAGAGCGCCCAGGGCGCCGTACATGAAAGCATAGATCAGGAACCCGCCCAGTCCGAAGATGGCAAAGGTTACCAGTACATCAGCAGGAATATCCAGAACGATGTCCAGCATACCGCCGAGATTTTCACGATTAAGGCTGTATGCACCAAGCAGGCTGGCAAAGATGAGCCCAAGCTGGAACAGGATCGCCGTCGCACCTGCCAGAACCTTACCGAACAGCAGGCTGGTGGAGGTAGTGCTCGTAACAAGGATCTCTACGGTGCGGTTACTCTTCTCATTGGCAACACTGGTAGCGATCATCATGCCGTACATTATGATCACGAAAAATACAAGGATAACCAGGATATAACTGTACCAGTAATTTGTCCGGGAATCCTTGCCCAGTACATTTTCATGACATACGATGTTTTTCTGGTCCAGTTTTATCAGCTCGTCATAGTTGAGATTGTTGTCCTTGCAATACTTTGTCTTTGCCGCTGTACTCATCAGTTCAGAAAACAGCTCATTGTTATCTGCTCCCATAGTCTGGTTAAAGACATAGTAATCGTATTCATGGTCAGAACGGATCACAAATCCGGCATCCGCATTTTCGGACTGGACGGCGCTTTTTACCTCATCCTCGCTGTTCATCCGTTTGATTTCGGCTTTTCCGTATGAGTGGATCAGATCGTCGCTGATCAGTCCTTCTGGATCACAGATCGCCATAGTCTCTGCAATTGCATTTTTATCTTCTTTTTTGGAACCGTCACCGCCGGAGGACCTGCCAGAGAGAAGCCCCGGAAGACTGATGGAGACGATGGCAAGCACGCAGATCAGCAGGGTAGAGATCATATAAGATTTGCTCTTAAAATAATTGCTGCACTCAAAACAATATACTTCAAATAATTTTTTCATTCGATATCACCGCTCCCTTCTTCTTCTGCACTGTCACCTACGCATGCCACAAAAATATCGTTCAGGGATGGCTCATAAGAACCATAATGATCGATCTCGATCCTTTCTGTGCGGAGCCGGTCCAGGATCTGCCAGGGATCCTCTTCGTTTTTCAAACGGAAAATAATATTGTGGCGGGTTCTTCCTTCGACCTCCAGCAGGTCAGACAGCTTTTCGCGGCAGCACTGCTCCAGCTCGTCCAGAGACAGGTTCAGCGCTGACAGAATCTTGCGCCCTTTTCCATATTCAGTTTTGATATGATCAAGATTGCCGTCAAGGACGATCTCGCCCTTGTTTACGATGGCAATATCTTCACAGAATTCTTCTACATAGCTCATCTGGTGGCTGGAAAAGATCACGATCCTGCCGTCGGCGATCAGTTCGCGGATCACATCTTTGAGAATCTGTGAATTGACAGGGTCCAGACCGGAAAAGGGTTCGTCCAGAACGACGATATCCGGGTCGCAGACCAGCGTTGCCGCAAGCTGTACCTTCTGCTGGTTTCCTTTGGACAATGTGTCCATTTTACGTTTTTCATATTCCGATACATCGAGCCGTGCCAGCCATTTTCTGGCATTCTCCGTCGCCTTCTTTTTATCCAGTCCGCGGAGTCTTGCAAAATATGTCATCTGCTCCATCACTGTTTTTTTGGGATACATCCCCCGTTCCTCCGGCAGATATCCTACCTGATTCCGTGAGGGTTCAAATTTCCTGCCATCCAGCAGGATCTCGCCTTCATTGGCATGAAAAATATCCATAATAATGCGGATGGTAGTTGTTTTTCCAGCGCCGTTTCTGCCCAGCAGTCCCAGTGCCCTGCCGCTCTGCACGGAGAAGTTGATCCCCTTTAAGACTTCTTTGCCGTCAAAACTCTTGTGTACATTCCTTAATTCAAGTCTCATCGCTTTCTCCTTTTTCATTATTCCCGCACAGGCTTGTGTATCAGATGGCTGTCCGGGTTGCTATTTTCTATTATAGATAAATGTGGGGATATTGCAAGGCGGTAATGTATTAAAATTCACATTCATCTATTTACAAAATATAAAAGGAGGCTGCTGGCGCAGCCCCGCTTTTTAAGAATGTCCGGAAAAAATTAATCCCGTGCTAATAATTCAGAAAGTTCCTCTGCCCAGAGTTTGACGATCTCTTCTGCCGTGTACCACTGTCCATCCGTATACAGGAAACATTTTGTCCCAACCAGACGGGGGTGTTCTTTGTTCCATTGCTCCACCCAGCTGGGATGGTTTTTATCATATTCTTCCTGTAATTTTGCCTGCTGCTGCTTCTGCCATGCCGTAAATTCTTCAGTGCTCCGCAGCATATTAGTCCCAAACGATGGTCCATAAATATAAGAAGAATACTTTCTGGCGCCTGCGTCCTGAAACATTCCGTTTTCTGTGATCGTAAATCCGTTTGCGGCTGTTTCTGGATCGATACCGGACAGGAAATCCTTAAACTCATCGACATTCAGCTTCCCAGACAAAAAATCTCTCCAAAACGTACTGTGAATGGTAAACGACTGGTTTTCCTGGTTCTCCAGTCCGTTTAAGAATGACAGGACCCTGTCGTACTGGGATTCATCGTTTAAAGGGATTTCCCATTCATATCCGTCCGTGCCTTCTTTGACACAATAGATCCTGTCCTTTTCATAAACGGTATGGAAGATCAGAGTTTCTTCTTCGCCCAGCTTGTAATGGCAGGAGGTTTTGAAGGCATCTTCCTCGTCTTCAGCGGTAGTGTCTTCCTTTTGTTTTTTCTGGAGATTTACTCCGTTTTCCTGCATAAACAGTTGACGGCGAATGTGTTCAAAATTATTTGAACAGTTAAAATTCTGAGCCGGTCTCCTGCGGCTTTCCCATAATCCTGCCATGTTCCCTGCTGCATTTGTAATCTGCATACTGCTCCTTTCTGTTACTTGCTTTGTAAGTAACCCGGATCATTGACCTCCCTGTACCTGATCGAATATTTACTGTATATATCGTCTGTTTTACCTGCATTCCTGAATCGTGGACGAATATAATGAAGAAGGGCTGCTGACGCAGCCCCTCTTCCAGGTTGTCTGGTGTGGATTACGGTTATGAATACTTAGCATCCACAGCCGCAGCCGTCACCAAATCCACTGCCGCCACCGCAGCAGCAAAGGATCAGAAGGATCCAGATGATGCAGCTGCAGTCACCGCCGAATCCGCCGAATCCACTGCTGCCACAGCCGCCGCAACCGCCACCGCATACGAGCAGAAGCAGGATGATGATCCAACAGGAAGAACCGCGTCCCTCATTACAGGAACATCCGCCTCCGCACTGTGTTGCTGATAAATCACTCATAATTTTGCCTCCTAAGATTCATTTACAATGTTATACTATGCGGGGCAGCTTGGGCGGTTTACACAAATTCCATAAAAAAATTCCGAAATATTTTATTTGTATGTGTGGAAATAATATAGTATAATAAAGATTGTGCCAGAGTGGCGCAGAAGGGGTATGAATTGCGATGAAACGGTTTGTATTAGTGATCTGCATGACCGTGGCCGTGTTTATTCTTTTTGCCTGCGGCAAAGGAAACGACGACCCGAAACCGTATAAGACACAGGAGAATAAAAAAGCCGGAGCTTCCGGCGGAGCGGCAGATGTTTCCGGAGGGGCAGCAGCGCCCGGAACGGACATGTCAGATTCAGAAATCTTTACCCAGGCAGAAGAACTTGTGAAAAATATGACGCTGGAAGAGAAGGTGGGTCAGATGTTTCTGGTGGACCTGCATCAGCTCGACCCATCTAAAAAGGCATCTGCAAAACGATACCGGCTTACAAAAAAAATGAAAGAGACACTGGAGAATTATCATATTGGCGGTGTCTGTCTCACGGAAAAGAACGTAAAAACAGAAGGACAGACAAAAAAACTGATCGCTGATATTCAGGCCTGTGCTTCCGGCAGCGTTATGTATATTGCAGCAGAAGAGGAAGGCGGCAGAACCCATTCACTTTCATCGAAAGTAAAGGCGATGCAGGATACGGGCGGCAGGACGGCAGCACAGATGGTGTCCGGTATGTCTGAGCAGCAGGTTTATGATAAAGGTGGCACGATTGCCAGACAGTTGAAAAAATGGGGGTTCAACCTGAATCTTGCCCCGGTGGCAGATATCGGTTCCGAGAGGAATCCGGCATATGCAGCCCGCTGCTTTGGATCAGATACAGAAACGGTGTCAGCCATGGTGGAAAATATGGTGCGGGGGATGAGCGACCAGGGGATGGCAGTGACATTGAAATATTTTCCGGGGATCGGTAATGTCTCAGGCGATTATGAGGAAAGTATACTGGACAACCAGGACAGCCTGATGACGCTCCGTAATAACAATTTTTCAGTATATTCTGAGGGGATTGAGGCAGGGGCAGACTGTGTGATGGTCGCCGATACGGCAGTCAGCAGGATCACGGTGAATGATAAGCTTCCGGCATTTCTGTCAAAAGATATCGTGACGGATCTGTTGCGTGAGGAGCTGGATTTTGAGGGCGTGATCATGACCCCATCCCTGAATATGGAGGCAGTGACCAGAAATTATACAGTGGAATATGCTGTCGTTGAATCGGTAAAAGCCGGCTGCGATCTGATCGTTATGCCGGAGGATATAAAAAAGAGCTATGATGCGCTGGTGGATGCAGTGGTGTCAGGCAGACTGGATGAAAAAGTGATCAATACAGCAGTCCGCCGGATCCTGCAGGACAAGATCCGACGGGGAATACTGGTGTCAGAATGATAAAAAACAGAAAGGAATCAGGATGAAAATGCAGAGCAATGAGTGTTCTAAGGATGGTGTATGTGTGGATCATCAGTACGGAGAGGGACTTCATGAAGAATGTGGAGTATTTGGCATCTATGATCTGGATGGAGGCGATATCGCTTCCACGATCTATTATGGGTTATTTGCATTGCAGCATCGCGGACAGGAGAGCTGTGGTATCGCAGTGAGCGATACGGAGGGACCGAAGGGAAAGGTTTCATCAGTAAAAGGGATGGGACTGGTCAATGAGGTCTTTGACTCAGAGAAGCTGGAGAACCTGAAAGGGAACATCGGCGTCGGACATGTCCGGTATTCAACGGCAGGTGCCAGCAATGACTATAATATCCAGCCGCTGGTGTTAAATTATGTAAAGGGGACACTGATGCTCGCCCACAATGGAAATCTTGTCAATGCACCGGAACTCCGCAGAGAGCTGGAATACAGCGGCGCGATTTTCCAGACTACGACGGATTCGGAAGTGATCGCCTATCATATTGCCAGGGAACGGCTGAATACGGGAACGGTGGAAGATGCTGTGAAAAATGCGATGCGCAAGCTGAAAGGCGCGTATTCACTGGTGATCTCCAGTCCGAGGAAACTTATCGGAGCCAGAGATCCCTTTGGTTTCCGCCCGCTGGTGATCGGTAAGCGGGAGAACAGTTATGTTCTTGCCAGTGAGACATGCGCCCTGGATGCTGTAGGCGCTCAGTTTGTACGGGATGTGAAACCGGGTGAGATCGTGATGCTGGACAAGGATGGCATCACATCGGATGAAAGTCTGTGTACCGTAAAACCTGCTAGGTGTATTTTTGAATATATTTATTTTGCCAGACCGGACAGCTATGTCGACGGAGTGAGCGTATACAATTCCCGTATTATGGCAGGCAAGATCCTTGCCCAGATGCATCCCGCGGAGGCGGATATCGTCGTCGGTGTGCCGGATTCCGGTAATGCGGCGGCACAGGGATTTGCCCTGGAGGCAAATATCCCCTACGGTGTGGCATTTGTGAAAAACAGTTATGTGGGCCGGACATTTATCAAACCGAAACAATCGGCGAGGGAGTCCAGTGTGCATATTAAACTAAATGTTCTCAAAGAAGTTGTGCGGGGACGGCGGGTCGTGATGGTGGACGATTCCATCGTCCGGGGAACAACGAGTGGACGGATCGTGAAGATGCTCAAAGACGCCGGGGCGACAGAAGTCCATGTAAGGATCAGCTCGCCTCCCTTTCTCTACCCCTGCTATTTTGGTACGGATGTGCCGAGCTGTGACCAGCTGATCGCCCACAACAATACAGTGGAGCAGATCTGCGAGCTGATCGGTGCGGATTCGCTTGGTTATCTGGATGGAGAGAGGCTACCGGAGCTGATCGAAGGAGATACCGGATACTGCGATGCCTGCTTTTCCGGTGATTATCCGGTTGATCCGCCCAAGGAAGATATCCGCGGTGACTATGACAAGTAGAAGATAAGGAGGATACTATGAGTACAGACAGATATGTGAGCCCGTTGTCCGAGAGATATGCCAGTAAGGAGATGCAGTTTATCTTTTCCCCGGATATGAAATTCCGGACATGGAGGAAGCTCTGGATCGCCCTTGCCGAGACAGAACAGGAACTTGGACTGAAAGATGCGGACGGCAATCCCCGTATCACAGAGGAGCAGATCGCCGAGCTGAAGTCCCACAGTGAAGATATCAATTATGATGTGGCGAAGGCGAGAGAGAAAGAGGTGCGCCACGATGTAATGAGCCATGTCTATGCTTATGGACAGCAGTGTCCGGGAGCGGCGGGGATCATCCATCTGGGAGCTACTTCCTGCTATGTGGGGGACAATACGGATGTGATCATTATGACAGAGGCGCTGAAACTGGTAAAAAAGAAGCTTGTCAATGTGATCCATGTGCTGTCTGGCTTTGCTGAGAAATATAAAGATCTGCCGACACTCGCCTTTACCCATTTCCAGCCGGCACAGCCGACGACGGTGGGCAAGCGCGCCACTCTCTGGATGCAGGAACTGGTGATGGATCTGGAAGATCTGGATTATGTGCTTTCTAATATGAAGCTTCTCGGTTCCAAGGGGACGACCGGAACCCAGGCAAGCTTTCTGGAACTGTTTGACGGAGATGAAGAGGCGTGTAAAAAAGCAGATGCGCTGATCGCAGAAAAAATGGGATATCAGGCCTGTTTCCCGGTGTCCGGACAGACGTATTCCAGGAAACTGGATACGAGAGTCTGCAACATACTTGCGGGCATCGCGGCGAGTGCGCATAAATTTTCCAACGACATCCGTCTGTTGCAGCATCTCAAAGAGGTGGAAGAGCCGTTTGAGAAGAGCCAGATCGGCTCCTCAGCCATGGCGTATAAGCGGAATCCGATGCGCAGTGAGAGGATTGCCTCTCTTGCCCGTTATGTTATGGTGGATGCCCTGAACCCGGCGATTACGTCGGCAACCCAGTGGTTTGAGCGGACGCTGGATGATTCGGCGAACAAGCGTCTCAGTATCGCGGAGGGATTTCTTGCCGTTGACGGGATCCTCGACCTGTACATGAACGTGGCGGACGGACTTGTCGTATATGATAAGGTGATCACAAAACGCCTGATGTCGGAGCTTCCCTTTATGGCGACAGAAAATATCATGATGGATGCCGTGAAGGCTGGCGGCAACCGTCAGGAGCTGCACGAGAAGATCCGTGAGCTTTCCATGGAAGCAGGGAAAAATGTGAAGGTAGAGGGAAAAGAAAATAATCTTCTGGAGCTGATCGCAGCGGATGAGGCGTTCCCGATGACGCTGGAAGAGCTGCAAGAGACGATGGATCCGAAAAAATATGTCGGGCGTGCGCCCAGCCAGGTAAGCGAGTTTATCGAAGAGGTGATAAAACCGATTCTGGATGAAAATAAAGAATTGCTCGGGATGACGGCAGAGATCACCTGCTGACAGAAAGCAGAGAAAGCGGGAGGTACGTATATGTGGATTGCGGATGACTGGACGGAGTATGAAGTGCTGGATACCTCATCAGGCGAAAAGCTGGAGCGGTGGGGGGACTACATACTGGTGCGTCCCGATCCCCAGGTGATCTGGAATACGCCGCATGCGGCGCCAGAGTGGAAACGCAAAAACGGGCATTATCACCGGAGCAGCAAGGGCGGCGGCCAGTGGGAGTTTTTTGATCTCCCGGAACAGTGGGAGATTTCTTATGGTGAACTGACCTTTCACCTGAAACCGTTCAGCTTTAAGCATACCGGACTTTTCCCGGAACAGGCGGTGAATTGGGACTGGGCAGGCGGACGGATCCGTAATGCCGCCCGTCCCGTGAAGGTGTTGAATCTGTTTGCCTATACGGGCGGTGCGACCGTGGCATGTGCCAGAGCAGGGGCATCCGTGGTCCATGTCGACGCCTCCAGAGGGATGGTGACATGGGCAAAAGAGAATGCGGCGGCATCCGGTCTTGCGGATGCTCCCATCCGCTATCTGGTGGATGACTGTGTGAAGTTTGTAGAGAGGGAGATCCGCCGCGGCAACAGATACGACGGGATCATTATGGATCCGCCTTCCTATGGAAGAGGACCCAAAGGTGAAATATGGAAGATCGAAGAAAAGGTATTTCCTCTGGTACAGCTCTGCGCGAAGCTGTTGTCAGAGGATCCGTTGTTTTTCCTGATCAATTCCTATACGACAGGTCTGCAGCCTGCCGTTCTTTCCTATATGATGAATCTGGAGCTTGTGAAACGGTTCGGAGGGATCGTAGAGGCAGAGGAGATCGGTCTGCCGGTCCGGGGCGGTGATCTTGTGCTGCCGTGCGGAGCCAGCGGGAGGTGGCAGGCATGAGAAGATATTATCGTTTTTTTGGGAGAGTCCAGGGAGTCGGTTTTCGTTACCGTGCCAGACAGGCAGCAGACAGCCTCGGTATCACCGGATGGGTGACAAACCTGTATGACGGTTCGGTGGAGATGGAAGCTCAGGGGAAGGAAGAAGAACTGGACCGTCTGGTGCAGATGATCCAGGGGAGTCCCTATATCGATGTGGCGGATCTGACCGTGAAAGAGACGGGAGAGATTGAAGGGGAGCGTTCCTTCCGGATCCGGTGAGGGAAAGATTGATTAGTCTGCCAGGGCATACAGAATAGAATCTGTAATATTTTTCCATACAAATTGGTGCAAACAGGTTGTCCTCCATGAATAATAATGATATAGTGAATATATCATATGATCCGGCGACGGGTGTGATTTGACGGTGCCGGGTCGGGCTGCTGAAACAACAGAAAAGAAATGGAGGGATAGTATGGAGAAAAAGAAACCAGGTCAGATATTTCTGACTCTGAGCCTGCTTTTGCTGGTCTGCTTTGGTATATTACTGCCAGTATCTGCACAGGCGGCACAGGCACAGAACACCCCGCTGGATCCGGACGATCCGGTTATGTTTTACGGGGAGACACTGGAATATGGTGGGAAGACCATCACTCTGGGAGACCATGATATTTATATTGATGGTACGCTGAGTGATGCGGAATGTGCGAAATACGACCATGTGTATAATGATTTTAAAAAAGCGTATGAATCAGGTGCGATGAAGAACGGGACTGAGACAAGTCCGATGAACGTCTGGATCGCACCTTATGTTTACTGGATTGATGATCCGGATGATCCGGCAATACGCGAGGGGATTAATGGGGATCCGGTTCCCTATGGTCTGTGGATGAACTGCAGTTATCTGTCATTGAATGGATTGTCTGACAGCCCTGAGAATGTGGTGCTTGCGGTGAACCGTGGTCAGAATGCCGGGGCAAAGGGCAATTTTACTATGTTCTATATCAATGGGGCAGGCACACATACAGAGAATCTGACGATGGGAAATTATTGCTGTATGGATCTGGTCTATCCGTTAAAACCAGAATTAAATCGTGAAAAACGCACCAGCACGATCACGCAGTCCCAGCTGTGTCTTACAAACGGAGCGAAAATCACGGCAGAAAATTGTAATTTTGTCAGTCGTCTTAATTCCTGTCCCTTTGTGGGCGGTACAAGGATCTTCTTTCAGGACTGCCATTTTGAGTGTACGGATGATTCCCTGCCTACAAGCGCAGTCTATCTGAATTGTGATTTTGACCTGTACAGTTCCCGTCCTTTTTACAATACATCGGGGACTGGATCCGTCATGCTGGGCTGTGATTTTCATATTAAACACAATTCAAACCAGTACCTTACCAAATTTGACGGCGTCGTAACGATCATTGACAGCACATTTTATTCTGAAAAAAAGGATCAGTATATAGGCTGGGTGCCAGACCCGGGACCATCACTGCGTTGTTATTCCGGCAATATTACGGTACAGTACGACTATGAAGAGGATGGGCAGAAAAAATCTGAGGTCAGGGAAAACTATACGATGGATGCGGACCAGCCATATGTCAATGTGAATATCACAGGCACAAAAGCGATGGATGCGTACCGTCTGGAGTACGGAGGAAAGACTGTGTACAATGTATACAATCTTCTCCGGGGAAGCGACCAGTATGACCCCCTGAACCAGAAAGAACTTCTGACGACGGTGGGAGAGGAAGCAGGCATCGACTATACGAATCTGCCAGTCATGCTTTCCTGTGATTATTCTGTTCTCTCCGTGACAAAAGGAGATACAAAGAAGATCAGTACCTACCAGAGAACATTTTCAGGTGCATCCGAGGAGGCGAAGGGAACAGTTACCTGGAGGCTGGAGGATAAGCTGAAGGACTATCTGGCTCTGAAAGATAACGGCGATGGTACCTGTGAGGTGACATGCCGGAATGAAACCGTAAATATTGTCCGGGGAATGGTCTATGCGACCGATGCGGCAGGACGGGAAGCCGGATGTTATGTAGCTGCGGAACCAGAGACACAGCCGGCGCCCTCGTTTGTCAGCGCCCCCAGGCTGACTCTGTCGAAGACTGGTGCCATGACACTGAATTATACATTATCAAATCAGGATAAACTGGAAGACCATTCAAAGATCACCTGGTATCGCTGCAGCGATGCCAAAGGACAGAACCGGCTCCCTGTGGCGGTAACAAACCAGAATACCCCGGTCAGAGAGTATACCCTGAGTCTGGGGGATGTGGGTTATTATATGGAAGCGGTCATCGAGCCCGAACAGCAGTGTACCTATAGTGGCAATGCCGTTACCGTAGTGTTCCCCCGCACGATCACAAAGGCAGATGTAACGGCAGACCCCTATACGCTGTCAACGGATTTTACGGATGCGGTGACGGAAGGACAGTCCCGTGTGATACCAGGTTTCTGGATCCGGGATGCGAAAGGCTATCCGGGAAGCCAGGCATGGATGTACGGAGACGGTGTAGTGGGATATGGAAACGCTGGCTTTAGCGGACTGATGCCGGTACAGTTCAATGCCATAGAGGATGGCAAGAGCAAGACGATCCGGCGTTCCCGCCTGTTCTATGTGCCGCCGGCAGGAACCTATGGGGATATGGACATAACATGGGTAGTAAATCCAGAGAAGACAGCAGGACAGGGATTTGGCAGTGCGGGACAGTATATGGATCTGTTTATTAAGATGGATGCAGCGAAGATGACCGGGTATGCCCTGCGTGTAGAGCGTGTGGCGGCGACAGGAAAGGGCGTCCAGCTTTCCTTTGTAAAATATAATAGCTGGGATAGTGTGGAGTACCTGGGGGATAAGGTCCTCACTTCTGCCTTTAATGCTACCTGTACGATACACATAGCGGCGAAGGGAAATCGCCTCTCTGCGGAAATGACGACTACCCGTGCACAGAATGAAGGCCAGGCAGGTGAAAAACTGATCCATGAGCCAGTGCTTCAGGCTGAAATGAAACAAAATACGTTTGGCGGTCTTGGTGTTTATTATACCGGTTCCTGTCCGGCTGGAAACCGTGTTATGTTTAATAACCTGCAGGTTAAGTGGGACAAGGCGGGGACGGTACTGAAAGATCCGGTGGCGGTTGATCTGAAGGATCCGTCTGCCGGTGGTCAGGGAGGAAGCACCAATAATAATAACAAGGGGACGAATGATGAGAAAAAGCCCCAGAAGACCAGTTCCATTACCGTGTTGAAAAAAGGCAAAAAGTTCACAGTAGGAAGCCTGCGGTATAAGGTTACCAAAAAAGCAGTAAAAGGGAAGGGCAGTGTCAGCATCGCCGGTGTGAAGAAGAAAACACTGAAAAGTGTGAAGATCGCCGGTACGGTTTCCTATAAGGGAGTGAAGTATAAAATTACTTCCATTGATGCAAAGGCATTTGCCAAGTGCAAGAAGCTGAAAAAGATCACCATTACCGGAAAATATCTTACAAAGGTTGGAAAGAATGCACTAAAAGGAATTCATAAAAAATGTGTGATCCGGGTTCCGAAATCCAAATTGAAAAAGTATAAGAAGATTTTTAAAAGAAAAGGACAGGCAAAAACAGTAAAGATTCGGAAGCGATAAAGAAATGATAAGCTGCCGCTCTGGGATTATGGAGCGGCAGCTTAATTTTTTGGCAGTCCAGTTACGTGATCAAAATAGCGATTCGTGTCAATACTATCAGAGATTGACCGAAATCGTCCGATATACGGATTGAATGGGAGGTGGGGAACATACGGATAGCGATCTGCGATGATGAAAAGAATATACGGGACTGTCTTTGCGCTCTTGTGAGGGGACAGGACATAAAATGCGAGATTACCGGATATGAGTCAGCGGAAGAGTATTTGTCCGATGGGAGGGAACATGATATTCTTTTTCTCGACATTGAGATGGGCAGTCCTGGATCCCATATAAACGGCATGGAGCTGGCGGAGCGGATCCGGGGTGGGGACGCAGTCAGACAGCCGGTGATCATATTTGTCACAGGCTATGAGGACTATGTGTATGACGCTTTCGATGTAGGGGCATTCCAATATCTGATAAAGCCTGTCAACCCGGACAGGTTTGCTAAAGTTTTTCGAAGGGCTGTGCAGACCCGGCTGGATGAAAATCGCCGAATTAAGACACTGACCGTTCGATATGCCGGAATTACAAAAACGATCGCTATGGATCAGATTTACTATATGGAGAGCCAGAATCATAAGATCGTGATCCATCTCCGGGATGGGGAGCTTGCGTACTATGCCAGAATAGGAGATCTGGAAGAAGAACTGCAGGGACAGTTCTTCCGTATCCATAAAGGGTTTCTGATCAACCTTGCTTTTGTGGAGGAATACAGCAAAACGGAGGTAACGATGACCAGCGGGGACCGGATTCCGATCTCCAAATACAAATATCAGGATTTTACGAAGGCGTACCTGAGGTTTATGCAATAATATGGCAAATGGAGGAGCAGAGATTGAGTGAAGCGGATTTTTTGCTATGTCAGACAATACTGTCAGCAGTGCAGATCTGTCTGTCAGCCGTTTTTCTGGCGTTATTTTTCCACCCCTTCCTCACGGGAAAAAAGAAAGGGAAAATGGCGGTGACTGCCCTGATCTTCACCCTGTTGTATGTGGTTAAGGCGCTGACTCCGGTCGGAGGCTGGACATGTATGATACTGGTGTCTGCACTCCTTATGGCAGTTTCTGGATATCTGGGCATGGAGAGGAAATTCACCCTGTTACTCGTCGTACTTTTTTTCAGCGTCAGAAATCTGTGCATCCTGTCCGTACAGAGCATAAATTATTTTACCAGCAGGCATTTTGTGCGGGAGGGAGATGCGGTGGAACATATTTTCCGCAATGCGGTATGGAACAGCATACTTGTGGTAGTGATCCAGATCTGTCTGTTCTGTGCTTTGCTGTACGCTGTCTATGTACAGGTAAGTAAGTGTGTGAAGGAGCTTCATGATAAAGAGTTTCACAGAAGGGAACTCTGTTATCTTCTCCTGACGCCGGTGACGGGAATCTTTTTTGTAAATATTATTTTTCAGATGTTTATTATTGTCACAGAGGACCAGGTGCTGAACCTATATGACCAGTATCCTGTTCTGGCGTGGATCGTGCCTGTCACCGCTTTTTTGCTTTATGCGGGGATCCTTGCTGCTATTGCATCCTGGCGGCAGATGAGCAGACTGCAGGAGGAAAAGAAAACATATTTTGTGGAGGAACAGCAGATCCATGCGATCAAAGAGCGGATGCTGCAGGTGGATCAGTTTTATCATGGAATACGACAGATGAAGCATGAGATGAAAAATCATTTGACAAACATTCAGGGTCTTCTTGCGAATGGCAGGTATGATGAGATGGAACGGTATATTACAAAAATGGATGGGAGCATGAAGGTTCTGGAGCTAAGTATCAGGACGGGAAATGCTGTGACAGATGTGATCATCAATGACAAATACAGAGAGGCGGGAGAACAGAAAATCCAGTTTGAATCGGATTTCCGGTATCCGGCATCCGGAGGGTATGATGCCTATGACATCGGGATCATCATTCATAATCTGTTGCAGAATGCGTTGGAAGCCTGTGTCAAAATGCAGTCCGGGAAAAGATATATCCTTATTTCCGGCAGACAGAAGAAAAAATTCTATTTTATCAGGGTAACGAATTCGTTTGAAGGAGAGGTTGTTTTTGATAAGGACAGTCATCTGCCCAGATCGACGAAGAGAAGAGAAGTACCGTTACACGGCATCGGGCTTTCCAATGTCAGACGGGAGGCTCTGAAATACATGGGAGATATGGATATCAAAGTAAAGAAAAATGAGTTTGATGTGACAGTAATGCTTCAGCAAAAAAATATGGAGGTGATGTAAATATGAGTTACATAGCAGGCGCAGAATATGCGGCAGGGATGATGGGAGCATGGAGCCGCTCCGGTATCGGGAAGAAGAGAGAAGAGGAGGCGGTGAAACAACCGGATTTTATGGAACTGTGGAAAGCGGGGCGCCGCGATCAACCAGGTACAGAGTCCAACAGGGAAGATTATCTGGCGTATCTGAAGCTGCGGTTTGGCAATGTTATGATCCAGGATGTGGGAAAGGATCAGAGGAGCATGGACAGACTGGGAGCGGGAACTGCCGGGACGGGCAATGTAGTGATCGCCCCCGAAATTTTGGAACAGATGGCAGAAGATCCCCGAAAAGCGGCTTATTATGAGGGAAAGATACAGGATTACTACGATTCTCTTCCCCGTATGAAAGCACAACTTTCCATGATGGGACATGAAATCCACTCCAGCGGGGTGGTGATCCATAAGGATGGCACGGTGACCTATTATGTCAGCGGAGATTTAAAACCGGAGGTCAGGGCAAGGATCGAGGCAAGGATGAAGGAAGAGGCAGAAGCGAAAGCAAAACGAAAGAAATATTTTATGAAGCTCAGCGAAGAGGCAGATCAGAGACGGAGAGAGCTCGTGCAATACCAGCAAAAAATACAGGAAGGGGCGATGTAAATGAATACGCAGATGTTAGGGCTGATGAGTTATATCACTTCCATTATGCGATGGCAGAGCATCGGGAGGAGAACTGCCGGAACGGCGGCAGGAAATGTATCGGCACCGGTCAGCTTTGAAGAAAGACTGAGACAGTCTGTCCAGAAGGAAGTCAGGGCAGCAGCGGGAAACAGACAGGGTGATCGTACCAGTACGGGAGAACTACAACAAAAGAGCTCCGATCCGATGGAGATCATGCAGATCATCAATCCCTGTCAGAGTCTGGCGATGCTGGGTTATCTGAATCTGTTCAATAATTGACCAGACAGAGCAGAGTTAAGGAGGCTTCTTGTAAGCCTTCTTTTTTTGAAAATTTCCATAAAATGGAAGAAAAATTACCAAAAGTTACAAGAAAACTACCAAAACTTACATCTATATTGATTTTTGTCGAAAAATGTGGAAAAATATAAAAAAATTTATGAAGGGGAAAACTATTTATGAAAAAGACAAAAAAGAAGCTTTGGGGGATTCTTGTTCTCGCAGTATTTGTTATTACAACCATTTCCACAAACATATTTCAAAAAGAAGAAACCATATCCACTGCCAGGGCGGCGTCCGAAATCAAAATAGAAAAGGAACTGACAGCAAAAAGAAGCCGGTTTGTCAAGCAATTTGCCATGACAGACGGCAGCTTTACTGCTGCTGCCTACTCCATGCCAGTTCACTACAAAAAATCAAAAGGTTCTTCAAAAAACGGCAAGTGGAAAGAGATTAACACGACCCTTGTTAAATCTGGCAAGAAAAAATACAAAACCAAGGCTACCGATCTTTCCATTAAAGTCTCCAGAAAGGCAAACAAAAAGTCCGTTGTATCCATGAAGCGGGGCAAGACCAGTCTGTCGTTTGCCTTAAAGGGCAAAAAACTCAAAGCGGCAAAGGCGAAGCGAAGCAATCCAAAGAAAAAAACAGCGACTGATGTACTGAACCAGAACAAAGTTACCTATAAAAAAGTCATGAAAAACACCAACGTTTCCTATGATATTTTCCCGGAAAAAGTACAGGAGATTGTTTCTATCCGCAAAAAACAGAAGAGAAAAGCCCTTTCCTTCAAACTGAATACAAAACTGAACGTAAAAGTGAAGGGGAGAAAAGTTTATTTCAAAACCAAAAAGGGTAAGACAAAATTTACCCGCATGAATACGGTTTGGTGTGGTATAAAAAAAGTTGACAACTTATCCTCAAGGATTTCATAATAA
>CAJUDA010000015.1:54063-73620 GCA_910584875.1 uncultured Eubacterium sp. | reverse complement strand
TGGGACGGTGATTAATGTGGAATATTATGGAAAAACACTTGAATGATAAAACAAAATCTGCCAGATCGCATCTTCCCGCTCTTTTACAAATTCATAGATTTGAAATGCATTTCTCGCGCAGACCAGATCACCAGCATGATCAAACCAGGCTGCAAATAACAGCTCAATGCATTCCATCACACAGGGGACAGCCTGCTTCTCCGGCTTCGATAAAGGCGATATTTTTTCATAGCCTTTGAATGTGTATTCCAGAAACTCAAACCACTCCTTTTCTGTCAGCGCAAGCTCTTCCTCCTCCGACTGAAGTCCGAGGAGGAAATAACACAGATCAAACAGGCGGATATTTCTCTGGCTCAGGTCAAAATCAATGTATCCCGAGAATTTACCTTCCGAAAACAGGAAATTGCCAAAGTGGACATCCCGGTGGATCAGCTGCACGGGCAGCCTGTCATTGAATTCTGCCAGACGGGAGACCACGTTTTCATACTCTTCCCGGTCAATATACTTCCCATCCGATTTCTCAATATATTCCCTGACCCAGCCATTCATTTCATCCAGCAGATGGTTGTCCCAGAACTCTTCTTCCGCTTCACAGCTTTGGAATGCCAGATGAAGCTCTGCGATCACCTCTCCCATAGTCTGCGCTGTTTCTCTTATATTGCTGATCTGGACAAGGTTATTTCCTGCCAGTTTCCGGGAAAGAAAATAATAGAACCCCTCATCGGACACATAGAGCGTCTGATCCTGTGTGGGTATCACCTGCCCTACCGGAATGCCTCTTTCATCCAGTATCTTTAGTATCTTGAGATTTCTCTCCAGCATGACCGGATCCTGATACTGCTTTAATACATACCTGTCTCCTGCCTGCCAGACCGTATCGCTGACCGGATGAATCTCACTGTCCTGCAGATCCCAGTGGGAGAGAATTTTTGTTATCCTGTCATTCACATTCATTTCGGTTTACCCCTTTCTTCCTGCACCGCCCTGGTCTGGCGGCGTCAATCTGAACCCGCCACCGCCAGGCTAAACGGGTGCCGCCAGGCTACATCACATAACTTTCCGCATTGATCACATAAGGCGCATCGCTCTCTGGTGCCGCCGGTTCCGTTTTGTCCTGTATGATATCTGTCTGACCGAAAACAGGCGGTTTTTCCATTGCATGATCCGGGTTCTGACCAGACGCCGGCTCTGGTATCTGCGGCATCATCCCATGCTCTGTTTTTATATGATACAGCGCCTCTCTCTGCTCATCACTGCATTCGATCTGTAAACAGTTGATGCCGTTCAGACCATGGATCAGCATTTCCGGCGTCACATCTTCCTCAATCACTACCTTTACCGCGCTTCCGATACGGATACCGTCCGGGGAACTGTCAAACAGCTTTTTGTTGAGATGCACCGTCACCAATCCCTGCAGTACCCTCTCCCGGCTCTCTACATGAAGCTCTTTATATCTGACATTCATTGTCAGGAATTTCTCTTTCTGATCCTTATATAAGGACACCCTGCCCGTCACGGTCAGTTGATCGATCTCTCTCCGGAGCATCTCCATATCTGTATTTTCTTCCAGCTTGAGGCAGCCATACACAAAGAGCCTCCTTCCTTTTTTATAGATCAGATCCTCATTGAGTACGGCGTCCCCGTACACAAGTGACATCCCGTCCGGCACAACTACGAAATCCACATCCGCATCAAACAGGCGGGCGCACACTTCGATCTTACTCTCCGGTACGATTAGGCGCGGCGTCCTGATATACACATTTTTCTGTAGCAGCTTCGCGATATCCACATCCGTGTCCTGGATGATTACTGTCTTTCTGGCAAAATATTTCATCCCCTCCCTGGCGCGGACCGGAAAATACAGATCCATAATAAAATCGTCATCCAGGATCACATGATCGTCCGGGTAAGTGCTCACCGAGCCATTTACCACCATTTGATCCGGTGCGCTTTTCAGACTTTCGGGCAGTTCAACACTGCCATTGATGATCATGCATTTATACTTCTTCAGAATCTCTTCCGTCCCCGGCATCACCTTCAGGGAACCATTGGCAACAAGGATAACCGGTTTCTGCGGCATCTTGTCCGCAGTGATCTCATAAGCCCCGTTTATATTCTTTACGTCCGTCTCCTCTTCACATTCTATCATCCGTCCAATATTCTGTCTGACAGGCAGCTTGAACAGCTTAGCTTTACTTACCTCATTGACGATAAGAACCTCTGCGTTGATGGTGATCGATTCATAAGGCTGATAATCCTCTTCCTTCATTGTCCTGGAATCACATACTTCACAATTCAGTATTAGTTTCTTCTTCTCCATATCCTTTTCCTCCAATCATTTTTCTTAAATGCTTTCTGGCAGAAGAAAGTCTGAACCGTACCGTGCCCGGCGGCAGGGACAGCAGTTCACCGATCTGTCTGGAATTATAGCCCATCAGATAGCGCATCGCAAACACCCTGCCCTCTTCTACCGGTAAGGATTCCAGCAGGCAGCGCCATTCTGTTTCCTCAAACGCCTGGCGTCCGCCGCCGCTCTCGGGAAGCGGAAACATAACTGTCTCCCGTACCGTCCGGCGGATGCGGTCAATATACAGATTTCTGGCAGTCCGGTACAGCCATGAACGGCATTGTTTCTCGCCCAGCGACTCCAGCTGCCCGGTGTGCTCGATCGCCCGGAGCCATGTTTCCTGCACCAGCTCTTCCGCTGTCTGCCGGCTTCCTGTGATGCCCTGGCACCACCGGAGAAGTTCTGTCTCATATTTCTGGTATAATCTTGTGATCATCTGCTTCCGCCCTTTCTTCTGTCTCTCATTTCACTAATATAACGTTTGAAAAAGCAAAAGTGTTGAACATTTTACAATTTTCTCTGTCTCGTAATCTCATACATAAGCACGGTCCCCGCACAGCTGACATTAAATGAGGTGGCGTATGATTTTTCTGACATCGGGATCGTGCACAGGACGTCACAATGTTCTTTGAACGCCTGATTCAGTCCCATCGTCTCATTCCCCATCATCAGCATGACCGGACCAGACAGATCCACCTGCCAGACAGGGTTTTCTTTATGTGCCGTCGTACCGACGATCTTAAAATCCGGATGTTTTTGTTTCAGCCCATCGATGTATTGATACAATTTCCTGTTATCTGCCACTCTCACGACCGGAAGATTGAAAAAGGATCCCATCGCAGCCACTACTACATCCGGTTCATAGAGATCCACGGCATGCCCTGTGATGATCAGCATATCTGCCCCCAGCGCATCACAAGACCGAATCATCGTACCCAGATTGCCTTTGTTGGAGGGGCGGTCAAAGAGTACGATAAAGGGATTGGGGGATAACGGTACCTGTTCCAGCGAATCTTCCCGCATCCGGATCACTGCCATCAGTTCGGAGGTGTCGGCTTTGCCGCTTAATTCTTTGAGCAGTGCCGGGGTGAGGTTGTAATTGACCTCTGTCTTCACTGTGCGGATCATATCCTGCGCCCAGTCTGACAGATTATTTTTGTCATAGAGAAACGACCGGATCTGCCAGCCGTTGGCTGCCGCCTCCTTTAAGCTCCGCACACCTTCTACCAGAAATTCATTGTATTTATATCTTTTGTTGCGGTTGGTCTTTAACACCTCAAACCTCTGGTAGTCATTATTTTTGTTAAATAGATTTATTTCTTTCATCAGGATTTCCTCACAGTCTTATCAAGTATTGATAGTGTAACACATATCCCTGATTTCATAAAGGCGAATTTAGCATCCCTTTCCTTTCCGCTGTTCCGCCAGATAAAACCCGGTACAGATCAGTGCCGACAGCAGGGAACCGAGAGGCGCTGCCCATCCCATGGGATACAGCGTGGCGGGAAAATAAATGCTTGCCAGATATGCCCCCGGCACACGCAGGAGCAGGATCGAAGCCATATTATGCAAAAAAGAAATACCCGATCTGCCCTCTCCGCAAAAATAGCCGCTGAAGCAGAAATGAACCGCCGCAAAAAGGCAGTCGAAGGAATACGCCCTCATATATGACGCCCCCGCTGACAAAACGGCGGCATCCCCCGTAAAAAGTCCGATCAGTGTTTCCGGGAGGAACTGGTTATACAGGCAGCAGAGCAGACCCCACCCGGCAGTGACCAGCAGACCATACCCCAGCGACTGCCGCGCCCGTTCCGGCCTGCCTGCTCCCATATTTTGTGCCGTAATCGCAGAGATCGAAGATAAAAAAGCGGATGGTACAAGAAAGAAAAAGGAGATCAGCTTCTCGACGATACCGACACTGGCTGCCGCCACCAGCCCCCGGCTGTTTGCGATCACTGTAATCACGACAAATGCCACCTGTATCAGACCATCCTGCATCGCCACCGGAACACCTACTTTCAGGATATCGCCCGCCAAACCCCGGTGAATGCAGATATCTCGCCGTGACAGGGAAAATCCGGTATCCCGCCGCCGCACTACTATGACGGCGAGAAACACACTGACCGCCTGTCCGCATATCGTTGCCAGGGCGGCGCCCGCCGCTCCCATATGCAGTCCCCCGATCAGCAGGAAATCAAGAAGGATATTGACCACGCAGGCTGCCGCCACGAAATACATCGGTCTCCGTGAATCCCCCATCCCCCGGAACACACTGCTGATCAGATTGTAGGCAACGATAAAGGGGATCCCGGCAAAACAGATCAGCAGATACTTCCTGGTATCTGCCACCGCCTCCGCAGGCGTCATCATAACATGTACCACCGGATCCGTTACGAGAAGTAGCAGCACAGTCAGTACAAGTGCAACGATGGAAAACAAAACGATGGATGCTCCCATCGCCTGCGATGCCTTCTTTTTATCTCCTGCACCCACCGCCCGTCCGATCCGTACCGTGGTTCCCATTGCCAGACCAACAAGGATCACCGTCAGCATATGCGTCACCTGACTGCCGATAGATACTGCCGTTGTCACCTCAGATCCGTAAAACTGCCCGACAACAAAAAGATCCACCATCCCATAAAATGTCTGCAGAAAGCAAGACAGCAGATATGGCAGTACAAAACGCAACAGCGCCTTTTTCACATCCCCCGTGACCAGATCATTCGTTTCCTTCATATGGATTCATCTCCTCAATCGTAAATTGTAACACAAAAACAGCATTTTGGATATAAGTTAGTGAAATCACTTATTCCATAAAATTTCATCCCATCCGATATTATGCTTGCTTTTTTGATTTCCGTCACAGTATAATAATAGCATGAAAAAAACATCATCCCATCAAATAAAGGAGGAACGAGCCCTATGGTTTCCTGGTTATCCATCTGCATTATGATTTTAAATATGATCCTTGGCACTGTCATCCCGGTCGGGCTGATGCTGTACCTGAGAAAAAAATACCAGCTCTCGGTTATGCCGTTCGGCATCGGCTGTGCCGTCATGATCCTTTTTGCCCTTGTCCTTGAACAGATCGTCCACGCCGTATTCCTGCAGTCACCCGCCGGCAGGACTGTCCAGGACAATATCGTGCTCATGGCAGTCTATGGCGGTCTGATGGCAGGCCTTTTTGAAGAAGGCGGCAGGTTCCTTGCCATGAAATATATCATACAGAAAAAACACCCCGATCCCCATACTGCCCTTATGTACGGGGCAGGGCACGGCGGGGTCGAGATGTTTGTTATCCTCGTCTTTGGCATGATCAACAACGTGATCTATTCTCTCCTACTGAATTTCGGGCAGGCAGAACTCCTGCTGGCACCATTGGACCAGACGGGGCGGGCTGCCGTCCAGAGCGCTTTTGATACACTGACCGAAGCGTCTCCGCTGCTGTTTCTCGCCAGTCCGGCAGAAAGGCTCTTTGCCATCACCGGACAGCTCGCTCTATCCGTGATCGTCTGGTTCGCCGCTGTCAAAAAGGACAGATGGTACCTGCTCCTGCTGGCTGTGCTGCTGCATCTGATCCTGGATGCCGCTGCTGTCCTGCTGGCAAAAGCAGGGGTATCTCTGATCCTTGTTGAGGCAGCCGTTCTCGTGATCGTCGTTTTTATTGTCCTTTGTGCCCGTCTGATCTGGAAGAGGGAGACGCTTTCCTGATCGGATGACGGATCACCGTTTTCCATTTTTCCGGCGCCACTCTTCTGGCGTCGGACAGATAGATCTCATGATGCCGCCGCTCTCCATCCATGTCATTTTCATAGCCGTTCTCCGCCAGATACTCATCCATGACAGCGATGGCAGCGGGTTCGTCATCGTACGCTCCCAGGTGCATGATCTGCACACACAGCCCTTCTTCTATCGTAAGGAATTCTGCCGGGGAACAGTCCATCTTTTTCTTCTGTGAAGCAGTTGCCACCGCCCAGGCAAAGTCCTCTTCTGTCACGAAATCCGGCAGGCGGATCACGGAGATCCACTGAAACTTTTCTTTCTTCGTGTAATCTATGCCGCCCCCATCCTCCATCCACCAGAAGCCCTCCAGCGGCGGTACGAAATACTCAAAGAAGCCCTTGATGTGGTAATCCGTCTTGTAACTCATCTTCAGCGTGTAGGCTACGGCATACAGGACGCCGATCGCCTGTTTGTACGCCCCGCCCTCTTCGTTCGGATCACCGTGACCCCTGACTGCAATGTAATTTGCCTTTGGCACTGTCACGATCTCTGGTTTGTTCCGCGGCATATAAAATTCTTTGTATTCTTTTTTAAAATCAAAAGCCATCGTATTCTCCTTTCAGATTCGTCACCCGGTCATGGACCGTCGCATCAAACTGCTCCTGGGACAAAGACGGATCCCTGGTGTCCTGCCAGATCTGACAGGGCAGATTGTCACAGGCGGCGCAGGTGGCGTACTTATTCTTGCTGACGCTGCACTGATAGATTGGACACGCCTTGCCTTCCGGGGCATGAAACACCTTCCCGCCCACTTCATTACAGCCCTGGCAGAGACTGCCGTAAGCGCCGCATTTTTCACATTCTGTCCCGCAGCAGGTCAGTCCCAGGACTTCCCTCTGCTTCTTTTTGCTAAAGCCTTCCAGTACAAGCTGATAGGATTTATCCAGCATTTCCTTCAGCAGCTCATCCGGCACCGCGCCATCCGGCTTCACGGAATTCCAGTGCCGTTTGTCCGAATAATATCCCGGGATGATGTCCTCGTACTGTTCCCGGAGAAACTCGCCCTCCAGGGGTTCCAGTTTCAGGTTGATGTAATACGGTTTATCTTCCCCGTCAAGGCAGACAGCCGCAAACATTTTCCCGCCGATCTGGTAGCGGATCCAGTTCCATTCCTTTTTCAGATCTTTGGTCACCGCCCTCTTCTTTAACAAATATTCATCCAGCCATGTGTACCTCATGTTTCCCCTCCTTTTTTGTAAATCTCCAGTGTCTCACTGAGTACATTCCTCATTTCCTCCCTCAGTTCTTCCGGCTCCAGCAGCTCCACCTTATCCCGGAACGTCAGCAGCCAGGTAAGAAGCTCTTCCTTATTGGTATAATCCGCATGAAATAAAAGGGTTCCGTCTTCCTGTGTCTCAAAACAGCCCGCCCCAAAATCCTCCACCAGCCGCCATTTGCAGCCGGGATCAAACAGTGCCCTGACCCGGATGCCGCCGGGGAAGATCTTCTCGTTGCGCAGATCCGGCAGCGGCACGTTCCTTTTCTCATAGGTTTCCGGGGACAACCGGAGATCGTCCATCCGGTTCAGCTTAAACAGGCGGAAATCCTCTCTTGCCTCACACCAGCCCCATACATACCAGCTCGACCAGCGGAAGATCAGGTAATAAGGTTCGATCGTCCTCCTGCTCTCACCCCTGGGAGAAAAGTAGAGAAATTCGCACTTGCGGGCATGGTCGATCGCCTCCCGGATCTGTTCGATCTTGGGCGCAAGCGAATCTTTATACCATGCAGAGAGGTCGATCAGCACAGACTGGTCTCCTGCCATAAAATCCGATGCGCCGGAAGACAGCTTATCCATCAGCTGTCCGTACCGGTTCGTGCCGTTCACACTGTCGAGACTGCGAAGTCCGGCGAGGATATCCTGCATCTCCCGTCTGGTCAGAAGCGTCCGGTCCAGACGGTAGTTTTTCATAATGGAAATGCCGCCGTTTATCCCCTGCCTGGTCACCAGAGGGATGCCTGCCTTGCACAGATCTTCCACATCACGGTTAATGGTCCGCCTCGATACCTCAAATAGGTCCGCGAGCTCTGGCGCTGTGACCGTTTCCTTTTGTAACAGCACAGAAAGAATACCGATCAGCCTGTCGATCTTCATCTCGTCTCCTCCTGTAAAACGATTCTATCACACAAAACACGACATCTGTATGTCATGTTTTACGATTTTTCTTGTTTCCATGGACGTATTTTCCCTGTCCATCCTTTTTCCTCCCAGTAATCTGCATCCGCTTTGTTCCATCCGTGTTTCATCATCTGGCGCAGGAAAAAGAAAAATACTTTTGTCTTTATGGATGGTTTTACCGTTCCCTGTCTCCTTGCGATCTTCTTTGCCAGCAGATCCATTTTCTTTACTATCTTTTGTTTCTTTTTGGGATCCACGTTTTCCCATGAGGTTCCCATGACGGCGATGCCAAATTGGTAGGTTTTCGCGATCCCCCAGAAAAATGTACTGTGAGCCATATCCTTATTTGTATTTTTCATCCCTGCCCCGGCGGCGGTAGAAATACAGACAGCCTGTTTGGAAAACATCTTCTCTTCCGGACGGTGCACCAGCCACCGCCAGCCGTAATGGTCGAGAAATGCCTTCATGGGACCGGTCACATGATATACATAGACGGGACTTGCCAGTATGATCAGATCCGCATCATCCATAGCCTGCGTAATCGGCGATAGTTTTTGATAATGCGGACACTGTGTTTCGGATTCCGTAAAACAGGTGGTGCATCCAGTGCAAAACTCACCGAAATCTTTTGGCAGAAAAAATTCCGTTACATCACCCTGCAGCTTGTCTGCCAGCATTCTGGCAGTTTGACAGGTAGAACCTCGATGGCTCTGCCCATGAATGATCGTTATTTTCATTATAAGCACCTGATCCTTTCTATTAGATGAAAAATGGCGGGAAACCCTTCCCGCCAAACCAAAACGGATACATATCTTAATTATATGGTAAATCTTTGTTTATCTTCATTTTCACTAGCTCAACGGCGGGTTCAAATTGGCGCCGTTGAGCTAGCATGTTCTGACATTATTTCTTCTGCTTTTACAGCAATTCTAAATTTCCCTATGACATCTCCATCTTTGTTATATAAAGGAATTGTTATATCTTCTGATTCCCCATTGGAAAAACTATTTATGCCCGCTTCCTTTGGCGTATCATTATCTATCTCAAAATCAGTTGCTTTCACATAACCATGAATACCGCCAATCCCAACTGCTTTAATTAAATCCGGCTCACCACCAATAGAATTTTCATCTAAAGCCGAACCGTAAGATTCTCCTCTATTATTTACTTTATATCCTTCAATGCCTGAATTCACCTTTATAATGGGTGATTGGTTACAGACATACGTATCATAACCATCACCATTATATACACGGGCTTTGCTCTGACTATAATAGTATTTTCCATTGCCTTTTACCTTTTTAGTGCTAATCGTTTTCATATGAATTGGAACAGAATTATAAGTCCACTTACTTGATGTAAGCAATTCTTTTGATTTATTATATAATCTGGGCAGACCTCCAAGATATCCTGTCGGAACATTCTTTGTCCCGGTATTACTAATGCGTACAATCCCTTCACAATATCCCTTGTCTTTACCACTATTATACCGCCACACCCCGGAACAAATTTTATAACTATATTTGTAACCTTTTACTTTCTTTTTAGCACTCATACTATAATCCAATGGAATAATATCAAATCTATTTTCCCTGTTGCTCACTGTAGTATCTTCCGTCCTCCCCGAAGTAAGTTCAAAATATCCGATCACTATATCGCCATCCTTATTATAGACAGGAATTTTAATTACTTTTCCAGCTGTTCTTTTTTCAAATTCCACCGCTTCCTTTGGCGATGATACATTTCCCCCTGCCTTTTCCTCAAACTCTTTTTGTTTTATATAACCCTCTTTTCCATTAGAGGCAATCGCAGCAATCAAATCTGGTTCTTCTCCAGTCTCAGGATCTGCCACCCCATAAGTTTCTCCATATTTATTGGTATTAAATTTACTTTTTTCCTCTTTGTTTGTACTGCTCCCTGACACCGTACTGGTGCCAGAAGCCACATCAGTTTCTTCCGTGACTGCTCCTTCTCCCCTTGACCAGTTCAATACGATAACGGTAACTGCCACCGCCATACAGATCGAAATCGCCGTAACCCATTTTACTACTTTCATAGAAATCCCTCACTTTCTCAAACTAACATAATATCCCAAAGTTTCTATTCCCAATATAGCATAACCCATTTACGATTGCAAGAACAATGCGACGAACGGTCAAATTTCGCGACGAACGGCAAAAATGATGTCAATCTATCTTCATTCTGGTAATTCCTGCAGTTCATTTCTATTTTTTCTACTTTCAATCAGTTTGGTATCTGAAACTACAATCATACGGACGTATCTCTTAATTTTTTCAATACTACCAAATCCTCTTCAAATTCTTCTTTCGTCTCATCAAAATATGATAGACCTAGTTTGCCATACAATGTAATTAGGTCAATCTTATGAAGCCCAAGCATTTCTGCTGCCTTCCCATAAGACATGACACCTCTTTTGATATAAGGATAGATCAGCATTGCATTTCTTGTTATTTGTGCGTCCTTATCCTCTAGCACAATATATGGTACAATTTCCTCAGGCACATTAATTTCTACCTTTGTCATTGTCATAGCAGCCATCTCCTTATTTTTTAAATTTCTCCTAACTATATTATATACATTATATTTTGTCCTTACAATAAAAAAAGAAAGAAATCTAAACTGTAAAAAAATTTCTTCTTTGTAATGTAGAATTATATTTCATGCTATGCTATACTTTTAATATTATCTTAAGAAACTAACAAAATTAACCTAACTGGATCGGAGGCGTAATTGAATGATCATTTTGATAGCGGGAGCATCTCACACAGGGAAGACCGCACTTGCTCAGAAATTACTTGAAAAATACAAATATCCGTATCTATCCATAGACCATTTAAAGATGGGACTTATTCGCAGTGGAAACACTACACTTACCCCTGTCAGTGATGAGAAAGAATTGACGGATTATTTATGGCCGATTGTGTGTGAAATGATAAAAACAGCTATTGAGAATGAACAGAATCTTATTGTGGAAGGATGTTATATTCCCTTTGCGTGGTCGAAGGATTTTGAATCTGAGTATTTGAAAAACATAACATATTATTGCCTGGTTATGAGTGATAACTATATTATGAATCATTTTGATGATATAAAAAAGTATGCAGGTATTGTGGAAAACAGAATGGATGACGAAAGCTGTACGATAGAAACTGTACTCAGGGATAATGCCAGGGTATGGGAACAGTGCCAGATTTACAAGGTTAATTATCTTCTGATTGATGATGAATATCAGGTTGACATTGAATGATCGGTTACAGGGAGGAAATGAAAATGCGCAATGAGGCAGAAATGATATCTTTAATAAAGGATGTTGCTTTTAAGGAAGAAACTATTCGAGCTGCATATATTGAAGGCTCCCGTACAAATCCAAATGCCCCAAAGGATATTTTCCAGGATTATGATATTGTATATATTGTAACAGCTACAAAACCATTTCGCGAAGACAGGGAATGGATAAACCGTTTTGGCAAAATCTTATATATGCATTATCCTGAAGATAATGTTTTTTATCCGTCGGACGTAGAGAATTGTTATGGTTGGCAGATACAATTTGCAGATGGAAACAGGATGGATTTACATGTATGTACCAGAGAAAATGCTCTTGCAAATCTTGAACTGTATCAGATCCTTGTGGATAAGGACGGCATCATGCCAGATCCACAAGAAACCACAGACGAAAGATATTGGGTCAAAGAGCCCAGGGAAATTGAATTTCAGTGTGCCTGTTCGGATTTTTGGTGGTGCCTGAATAATGTAGCGAAAGGATTATGGAGAAATGAACTTCCTTATGCTATGGATATAATAAATTTTGTCTTGAGACCGCATTTAAAACGCCTGTTGGAATGGAAAATCGGTATAGACAATAATTTTTCTGTTAGTGCAGGAAAGTCCGGTAAATATTTTAAAAAATACCTACCGGAAGAAAAGTATAGACAATTTCTTGCAACATACTCCATTGCAGAAATTGAATCAACATGGAATTCTGTTTTTGTAATGTGTGATTTATTTCAAAGTACAGCGATAGAACTTAGCAAACAGCAAAACTTTATATACGATTTTGAACTAGCAGAAAATAGCCTGCGTTTTTTACAACATGTAAGAAAGCTGCCAGCTGATGCAAAAGAAATATATCCATAATTGGATCATGGCAATGATCGCAAAAAAAGGGGCGCCGCCCCGCTAAGACGTCGTATAACTCCTCCTCAGCGGGCAGTCGGATATCGCCACCTTCTCCGCCAGTTTCCCCATCCCGGTGTCTTTGAGGTAATCTTCAAGGATTGCCTTAGACTGGGTGGATTCCGGTCCGATCATGATCTCATGGATCGCATCCTCCAGGCTGCAGCCGGCGTTGTCACACATTTTATTAAGATTCAGCGGATAATACTTTTTGATCCGTTCCGTGGAGATATGGTAACAGGGCTCGACGTCAAAGTATTTCCGGGAAAAGGGGGACGCCACCAGCCTCGTTTCCTTCTCACTGGCAAAGGATGGGTGTTTAAACGCTGCCGAGGCGATCCACGCCTCTTCCAGACAGTCCATGACGCGGGTATCCTCTCTCAGATTTCCGCTGGCGTCCCTGACCAGCTCATAAAAAACATCTACCAGCTTGTGGGTTCTCATATCTGCCTGGTAATATACTTCCTCCAGCGACACCGTGCCCGCCGCCATCCTCTGGAGAACCTCTCTGGAAAATGCGATACACACTCCTCTCCCATGGTTGCCATAGCGCTCCCACTGTGCCGCATCATCCCTGTTTTTAGAAAAACATGCCGCATAGGCAGAATAATAGAATTCTTTTTTGGATTCTTCGTGGAACAGCATCTTTACCGCCTTCAGCGCATCGTGCATTCCATCCTTTCGCAGCCGGTCTGTCACTGCGGTAAACAGCCCCTCCATAAAAAGACGCATCTCCGCCGCATCATTCATATTGAGAAGATTGTTCAGCCGGAGCTGCCCCTTCCCCACGATCCCGTCCAGCGCCTGATAATCGGTATAATGATATAACAGTTGTTGTTCCCTCATACATTCCCCGCCTCGATTTTTTTATGTTTATATTCTGTCCCCCATGCCTTCATCGCTTCCAGCACCGGCTGCAGACTGTATCCCGTCTCGGTCAGGGTATATTCTACCCGCGGCGGCACCTCCGGATACACCTTCCGGGTGAGCAGCCCGCTCTCTTCCATCGAACGCAGATTTGCCGTCAGCACCTTCTGGGATACATTCCCCACTGATTTTTTCAGCTCACCAAACCGTTTTGTTCCATCCAGCAGATCGCGGATGATCAATACCTTCCAGCGGTCACTGATCAGCATCAGTGTGGTCTCCACCGGACAGGCAGGTAAATTTTTTTCCATAAAAATCCTCCGTTTCTTCACAATTGTTTCCTTTTGGTAACTATAGCACAAAAAAGTGCTTACTTTACGGATCTTCTCTATGGCACTATTATAAACTTACAGACGGGAAAAAACAACCCGCCCGAACACATATAAAAATATTATATAATAATCAGGAGGATGATACGATGAACAAGAACACATTCCAGACAGTTACACTCACGAAAGGAGAACTGAATGTCTACGATTTCGGCGGCGTAAAGCTGCATGCTTACAAGACCAACGATTTTATTGACGATGAGGTGTTCATCGTCGAAAAAAACGGCAAGGCTGTCATCATTGAATCCCCATGTTTCTTTGACAACAACAAAGAACTCACGGAATACCTTAAGAATGTTGAAGTCACCGGAATGCTCGTTGCCTATCACGGCGCAGGAGGGACCTTCCTTCCCGATGTTCCGAAATATGCCACAAAAAACGCCGTCCTCTATTCCCAGAGCGGCGGCGGCAAGGCCCTGATCGATAATTTTACCAGCGCATTCGGAGAAATTTTTGATGCCTCTGTACACGAAATCACCAACGTGATCGAAGAAGGCAGGATAACGATCAGCGGCATTGATTTTGTCATCAAACAGACAGACGATGCTTTTGATGTAGAAATCCCCGGGATCAACGCCGTTTACACACATATGCTGGGGCATGACTGTCACTCCATCGTTGCCGGCGCCGGGCACGCTGATGCGATGATCGCAGAGCTTCGCCACTATATCGAAAAAGGCTATGACCTGATCCTCACCTCTCACTATACGCCGGAGGATCTAAAGGACGCCCAGACAAAGATCGACTATCTGGAAAACCTCAAACAGATCGCCGCAGGCGTTTCGGACGCCGATGCATTCAAGGCTGAGGTTGGCAGGCAGTACCCACAGTACAGCGGTCAGAATTACCTCGATATGACGGCAGGTTTCTTTTTCGCTTAATTCAAGGAAGCATCTATAAATAATTGCCGGCAGAATCTGGAAGGAGCAGGAATGACACAGACAGAACGAAGAATTTATTTAATCCAGTCACTTTTGAAGGAACAGCCGCGATACGCAGACATTTCTATTCCGGCAGGGGAACAGGAGCAGAAAAATCTGCTCCGTTCTCTGTTCAATATCCGTATGCCAGCTCCTGTATCAAAGGCATTTTTACAAATACAGGACAATTATCTGCAGGAGGAAACGACACAAATGGGGATAACAGAGCTCGCTTCTCTCCGTCCTGTACAGGATCGGATCTATCTCTGGCAGGGTGATATTACCACACTTCAGTGTGACGCTGTCGTAAATGCGGCGAACAGTACCCTTCTGGGCTGCTTTATCCCCTGTCACGGATGTATCGACAATGCGATCCACTCGGCCGCAGGGGTGGAACTCCGCCTGGAATGTTCCCGTATCATGGAAAAGCGGAAAATGGAAGAAGGGCATTCCATCGAAGAACCTGTGGGAAGGGCAAGGATCACTAAAGCCTATAACCTTCCCTGCCGCTATGTCCTCCACACGGTCGGACCGGTCATCCATGACAGAGTTACCCAGAGGGACTGCGAACTCTTAGCGGACTGCTACCGCTCCTGCCTGGAGCTTGCTGCAGCATATCAGCTGAAAAGTATTGCTTTCTGCTGTATCTCTACAGGGGAGTTTCATTTTCCAAACGAAGAGGCTGCCAGGATCGCAGTCCGGACGGTACAGGACTATCTGGCAAAACATCCAAATGATCTGGAGGTGGTATTTAATGTGTTCAAAGACATCGATCACAGAATCTATAAACAGCTGCTGGGAACTAAAAAAGAAACTCGAACAGACTGACACGGTTGTGATCGGAGCAGGGGCAGGATTGTCTGCTTCCGCCGGTTTTACTTATTCCGGAAAACGCTTTGAGGATACTTTCCCCGACTTTATCCAGAAATACGGGTTCCGGGACATGTATTCCGGTGGGTTCCATCCATATGATACACGGGAAGAGCATTGGGCTTACTGGAGCCGGTATATTTATATCAACCGGTATATGGATGCCCCGAAACCAGTCTATCACAAACTGTACGATCTGGTGAAAGACAAGGATTATTTCGTGCTGACAACAAATGTAGACCATTGTTTCCAAAAGACCGGCTTTGATAAACGCCGGCTTTTCTACACACAGGGGGATTATGGATTGTTCCAGTGCAGCAGACCATGCCACCAGAATACTTATAATAATGAGGCTGTTATCCGAAAAATGGTTAAAGCCCAGGGCTATGTGATTGGTACGGATGGTACATTGATTCTGCCAGAAGGCACAGCACCTGAAATGGCGGTTCCGTCAGAACTTGTTCCGCATTGCCCGAAGTGCGGGGAGCCCATGAGCATGAACCTCCGGACAGACCATACCTTTGTAGAGGATGAAGGATGGCACAAGGCTTCGGAGCGGTATGCACAATTTCTCCACAGACATCAGAATGCGAAAGTACTGTTTTTAGAGGCAGCAGTTGGATTCAATACGCCAGCAATAGTAAAATACAGCTTTTGGCGCATGACGCATGTATGGAAGGATGCTGTTTATGTCTGCCTGAACAATGGAGAGGCCTATGCGCCAGATGAAATAAAAAAGAAATCCATTTGTATCAATGGCGATATTGGTGAAATTTTATATCAGCTATGAGTATAGATATACCAAACAGTAAAAAAATGTGCGCAAAGAGCATAACACCCCGGGCATCATCAAGTATCCCCTCTGGCAGATGACGGCAGAGAATCCGGAAGCGGTCTATGTCTGCGTCAATGATTGACATGGAATCATTTTTAAGATAATATAAAATATATCTTATTATATCTTGGATGGAGGCTTGCTAAATCCGATCCTGTTCTATTTTTTCAAACGTATAAAACGCCGATTTAATGTCACCTTTGAAGGAGGCTTTACTGTGAAACCATTATTATTTACCAATAAGGATCTGAAAAACCTGATCACCCCCATGATCATTGAACAGCTGCTCGCCGTACTGGTGGGGCTGGCGGACACGATTATGGTGGCAGTGGTAGGGGAATCCGCCGTGGCAAGCGTATCACTGGTGGATAACATCAATATCCTTCTCATCGGTCTTTTTATGGCGCTTGCCACAGGAGGTGCCGTCGTAGCCGGACAGCTGCTGGGACACGGCGATAAGCGGAAGGCGGTCCGGGCGTCCGAACAGCTGCTTCTTTTTATGACTGCCTTTTCACTCCTGATCATGCTGGCCGTCTATCTGGGCAAATGGTTTATCCTCCATATCGTATTTGGGCAGATCGAACCGGATGTCATGGCTTATGCGGACACCTATCTGATGATCGTGACTGCCTCGATCCCATTTATCGCCGTATACAATGCCGGAGCGGCGATTTTCCGCGTGCAGGGAAATTCTGCCGTCTCCATGAAAGTTTCCATCCTGATGAATGGGATCAATGTAGCCGGCAATGCGATATTCGTACTTGGTTTCCACAGCGGCGTGGAGGGCGTTGCCATCCCCACCCTGGTTTCCCGGATCGTGGCGGCTGTCATGATAACAGGTCTTCTCTTTAACCAGAATCTCACCCTCCATCTCTCAAAGACGATGCGGTTGCGGTTTGACTGGGGTATGATCCGCCGGATCCTGCGGATCGGGATTCCCAACGGCGTGGAAAACAGTATGTTCCAGCTTGGAAAGCTGGTGCTCCTCAGTCTGATCTCTACGTTTGGCACGGCAGCGATCACGGCAAATGCAGTCAGCAACACGGTAGCCGCCTTCGCCATCCTGCCGGGACAGGCGATCGGCATGGGACTGGTCACTGTGGCGAGCCGCTGTGTGGGCGCCGGTGATTATGAACAGGTACAGTATTATACGAAGAAGCTGATGAAATACGCCATCTGTGCCATGGCTGTGACAAACCTGCTGGTGATCGCCGCCATCCCCCTGGTCACTGCCGCCTATCAGCTCTCTCCTGAGACTGCCGGGATCACAAGGCAGATCCTTCTTTTCCACAGCCTGTGCGCCATCCTGATCTGGACATTTTCCTTCACCCTTCCCAATGCCCTCCGGGCGGCAAACGATGTGACGTTTGCCATGATCGTCAGCCTTTTATCCATGTGGTTCTGCCGTATCGTGATGGGGGTCGTATTTGGCTCTTACCTGGGGCTGGGCGTACTCGGCGTCTGGATCGCGATGATACTGGACTGGTGCGTGCGAAGCGTCTTTTTCCTGATACGGTATCACAGAGGAAAATGGGAACAAAAAGTAAAACTAATGTAATAACTTACCCTCTTTCGTCAATGTACCGTCTTTGGTTCGATATCCACCTAAATCTCTGGTATTCTGAGTTGTTTTCAGCAAACTAAACGGTTTCATCAGCCATGACCGTTCATACGCATCCACATAATGTTTCCCCTCTTTCAGCGCCTGCAGTTCCTTCCTGCAATTTTCCGTTGCCAATGTTACAAATTCATCTGCCATTGCTTCTGTAAAGAAAAATGATTCACCCACCGCCTCTTCCTGAAAGTCCCGTGTCAAATCATTCAAAAACACCTCTGCTTCAAACGGATACAGGGAATATAATTTCTCCTTTTTCAAATTTGAAATCATCTGTATATCATTTTTTACACCATATTTTTTTATCACATAAGCATTCATCAAGCGGTAGTCATTATGCAACCGCTCCACATTTCCAGGAATTGCCGGATTCCATTGATACTTATCATATACAAGTTCCCGGAATACCAAATCCTGGATCAGATGCAAATAATATCCTATATAGAGATCATCATCCATCTCACCGCCATACAGGGAAAGATACCCGTCTAAATCATAGGTCTTTTTACTCTTTCCACACACATAGATCTTTAAATGACTGTCCGACTTCGGCACATTCGGATTGTACGCATCTGGCAGTATACCGCCTAAACGAAATCGATTTTTATCCTTTACCGGAATATCTTTCATCAATTCTTCTAAAACTGCCAGATGTAACACTCTTGATGCCATAAACTCCCTTCCTTTCTAAACATGTTCTGACTTCTCCTGCGATAATGGCTGCCACAATCATTTTAGCATATTTTTCATACAATTCCAAAGCCTTTCCTAACCACTTTTCTAATCCAAATAAACTGCTGCGCATCCCTTGACAGCCGGCTGTCATTCTGATGACCGACAATTAAGCTGGTTAAGCAGGTGCAACTGCATAACTGTAAACAAAGCAAACTGAAGATATCTGGAAGGGGTCTTTGGCTGCTTCAAGGTTCAAGCCATCTGCGTCACCTCCATATCGGCAGTGTACAAGTACATTGATCCACGCTATTGGGCAGCAGGGCTTACGGCGGACCATTGACCTGTAGGTAGCCAATCCACGAATAACGGAGGTAATAACGTGCTCGTGCACTTAAAATGCACTTAATAATTTTTTGAAATACAAATACATAGTACGAAATGTGATAATTTAAAGCATAAAATCGGATTAAAAATACTGCAAATACCACAGAACATAATATTATTTGTGAGGCAATTACTATCATTATATCCCCCTGCAACGACATAGATACTCCAACTATGCGGAAAGCTTCCTCCTTACAGTCTTTAGTATATCTCAGCCGCTCGCTCAATTCCTCTCTATTCCTGCACGAAAAGAGAAGTTATATTGTAGAATAGCTAATCTTTCATTTTTTCAGCCAGCCACTGGTCAAAACCGCCATTTGGATTGCGTTTATAATAAAGTGATTCTAAAGTTTTATAGACATCTTGTGTGTCAGGATGCTCTTCTCCCAATACTTCTTTCCATATCCTTAGTGTTTTTCCATATAGCTTCTCTGCTTCTCTGTACTTTTCCTGATGCTCATACATGCATGCCAGATTATTATATCCGGTTGCCGTAGATGGATGCCTTTCTCCCAATATTTCCTTATCTATCCTCAATGCTTTTTCATATAGCTTC
>CAJUDA010000015.1:0-53963 GCA_910584875.1 uncultured Eubacterium sp. | reverse complement strand
TCTGCTTCCTCATATCTTCCCTGTTCTACATACACTCCTGCCAGATTATTATAACTGGTTGCTGTAGATGGATGCTTTTCCCCTAATATTTTCTCGCTTATCCTAAGTGCATTTCCATACAGTCCTTCCGCTTCTCTATATTTTCCCTTTCTCTTATACACTCTTGCCAGATTGTTATAACTGGCTGCTATAGATGGATGCTCTTCTCCTAATACTTCCTTTCCTATTCTCAATGCTTTTTCATATAGCTTCTCTGCTTCCTCATATCTTCCCTGTTCTACATACACTCCTGCCAGATTATTATAACCGGTTGCTGTAGACAGATGCTCTTCCCCCAATACCAGCTTACGCACTCTCAATGCTTTTCCATACAATTCCTCTGCTTCCTTGTATCTTCCCTGTCTCTTATACACTCCTGCCAGATTATTATAACTGGCTGCTGTAGATGGATGTTCTTCCCCCAATATTTCCTTACTTATTCTCAACGCCTTTTCAAAAAGTTCCTCTGCTTCCCTATACTTCCCCTGTTTTACATACACCCCTGCCAGATTATTATAACTAATTGCTGTAGACGGATGTTTTTTTTCCAATACATTCTCATTTATGCTCAAAGCCTTTTCATAAAGATCCTCTGCTTCCTTGTATCTTCCCTGCCCCTCATACGCTAATGCCAATTCATTATAAATCACAGCCATTTCCAAATGATCTGACCCAAACAGCTTCCCCTTAATTTTTCTTGCTTCCAGAAATAATTTCTCACTTTCAGCATAGTGTGCCCTATCGTACTCCACTTGTGCCCGCTCCATCAAAGCATCTGCTTCTGCCCGCTTCTTTTTTATTTCTTCCGATTCCCACTCACTTTCATCCATCTCGCCTTCGTATACAGAAAGCAAATCTAACCCTTTTTCATGTTCCATTTCATAATTATGAAATGAAATCCTCATCTTAATAAAAGAGTAAAAATCATATGCTCCAGTCGCCAGCCTGTCATCCCCATATGGGGTAACAAGAAAAATAAAATTTTTCCCCATTCCTTCTATCATATCCCTGCTGAAATTCAGGCGTTTCAGGCTCTCTTCATCCTGTATGGCAAGATGAAAATTGACCACCATAAAAACCTGCGTTTCCGGAAGTCTGGAAACCCATTCCTGCAGATCGCGAAAAGAATATGTTCCCGGAGTATTCCTATAGTTAAAGATTTCCACTGCTCCCCGCCTGTAGAACCTGACAATCTCCTGTTGTATCTCTTCATCTGCCACTACCAGATACAGACCCTGCTCTGACTTATTTATGATCCAGCCTAATGTCCGATACCCCTCCTCGTTACTCTCCCTCATCTTTTATCATCCCCTGCTCTTCAAAAAATTTAATGACCAAAGGATGGACATTATGCCACCGTTTCCCATTATATTCCAGAACCACCGATGCCTGCAACATTTTCAGAAGCATTTCCTTATCTTCAATCAGTTCCTTATTCCCAGTATAAATATTCAATAAAAATGTATAATCTTTTTCCTCGATACGCCTTGTTAAGGAAGTCTTTACCTCCTCCAAAGCACGTTCTGCATCCTCTATCGAGATGGTTTCACTTTCCCTGCGGTTTGCCCTTTTGGCAGATGCATTAATCACATGAAACAGATCCCGGAGAGAGCCTCCTGTATACTGAATCAATCTCTCTAGTACTTTTTCTTCAAACAATGCTGAACTTGCCCGCTTTTCCACAATGTCGCGTATAATATTAATCCCTTCCTCAAAAGGCTGGTTATCTATGTCTGCAATTTTGATCATAGGAAGAGTTTTAGTTATGAAATAACTTTCTAAGGCCGAAAATCTTGCATCATAAGAAAGTCCAATAGGAAATGTATAGATCACGGGAAATTTCATACCCGAAAGAATTGCTGCATAATTATAAAACACCCTCCAGGCATCCTCCGGATTCAGTTTATCAAGATCCTCAAAAATAATGATCGGGCGCCTTCCCACTGTTTTTCTTGCAATTGCTTCTGCCACCTGCCCTAATATGGTAATCCATTCACTGGAACGGATGCTTATTTTTTTGCGGTACTCCTTTCTTGTCTCTTCATTGAATTTCAGGTCTGTTTTTATCTTAGCAAAAATATTTAAAATGCCCGCAAAAATCCCCTTGGTTCCAACGGATATCCCTGTCTCCAGAGAAGCTGCCATACTTTCCTGCGCTACAATCGTCTCGGTTCCCTCACTCCAAAAATTCTTTATATTTTCAAGAACTTTATCCTCAATATGACACTCTAATTCTTCTGCTATCTGCAGCAGAGCCTCTCCCATCAGTATAAAAAGATCCGAATATACAATGTTAAATAAATCCAGATCCATGCTGCAATTGATGGTTTTCACATGATATCCATCTGCCACCAGCCTCTCAGACATTCTGTTTAGTTCTGTACTCTTTCCACATCCTCTATGTCCCAGTAGAAGACATGCATTATATTCGTCAAAATTCCGGCAAACATCATAAATATCCTCGATGGGCGAATCATACTTATCACTGGTTCGGTATTCCATTGTATCCTCGCAGTAAAATTCCTCCATCTGGTCAATCTGCAGAGGCGCTGGCGAAAAGGCATTTATCATTTCAGATATCTGTTCTGCATATTTCATCGGATCACTCCTCCCAAACTTTCTTAGCCCGGCTATGCCGTTGAGTTAATTTCTATTATATATTATGCAGCACAAATAGGCAAAACATTTTTGATTTAATAACAATAATGTTCTGACTTTTCAACTATACTCTAAAGGAAAAAGAGATTGCTTATATGGTATATGAAGTGCTATACTTAAAGATACATAAGGTCAGAGAGAGGGAACTAAGATCAACGGATTTATAGTGGGTGATGTCAAATGCTTTTTTCCACTGCACTTCCCTAAAAGAATTAAAAATTCCAGAAAGCATAATGAATTTTCAGTCTGCAAGGCGGCTGAACGAGGCAATGCGGTGGCATTGTTGAGTGAAGCCAACGCGGCAGATGGAAATTCAGGCAAGTCATTTAGCGAAATATGAGCAGGTCAGTACACTAGTTCAATAGCCGAACAGTATGCCGATGAACATAGAATCTCTTTTATAAAGGATAAGACATTATGAAATACGATCTTATAAATGTCTATAAAGAAAATCTTGGCTGAGTAAATATTGACAGCCAGGCGCCAGGTAAGGTAGTAAAGGAATGGCTGATAAAACAGGATTATTCCCTGATCCGCCCGGAATACACCTATGGGAATTCCCGGCTTGATTTTTATATGGAAAAAGGCGGCGAAAAATATCTGATGGATGTAAAAGGATGCACACTGGAAGTGATAAAAGAAACCGTTCTGTGATCCTCTCCTCGTATCACCATAATCCCGCCAAACCGCTAATTCCAAGTAAAATACGGCTCTCCCGCAACGTTTTAGAGGAATCATAATCATATTCCACGGTCTGTATATTCACATTTGGATATCTCTCATGAAGTTTCTTCATAATCCCCCGTTCACACACATGGCTCACGAGACAGCCAAAGGGATGTACAATGAGAATATTCTCAAACCCCTTTTCCACCAGATCCGCCACTTCTGCTGCAACCAGCCAGCCATCCCCCGTATGGCATCCTCTGTGCAGAATTGGCGCCGCCATTTCCTTCAATTTATCAAAATCCGCATCCGGCAGAAACCGGCCATCTTCCGCAATACTCTGATTTATATCCTGTTGTATATGGCACAGATAACGAACCACTCTCTCATACGCTTTCTGCACCACCCGCCCCGCACCACGGAGCTTCTGATCCTCCAGTTCACTGTCTACGATATAAATGGCATAATTTACAAATCCACCCATCCGGTATGCACAGCCCTGCCCATATAAAAATTGTTCCAGATGCCCATTTCCAACAGGCGAATATTTTATATAAATCTCCCCTGTGATCCCAACGCGCCGAAGCTTTCTGTCCTCCACTGGAATGCTGGCAAAATCATGGACAATCTGGTGGTACTGCCTTCTTCGTTTCCTTCCGGAAATATTCTTTCCAGCCATTATGTCCCCGCACAATTTTCTGTTCCAACGCTCCCAGCACGCCTCTGTCTCCCCCTCCCTGCTCTCATATGGCCTCACCTGTTGATAAAGTGTCATAAGCAGGTCACCGAAACAGACAGCGGCGATGGCACCGAATAGCAGCTTTGGCGTGATCGTAAACCCTGCGTGCTTATCTTCGCCGGACACATTCAGGGAGATCACCGGAACTTGGCTGTAACCAGCCCGTTTCAGGCTTTCTATAATAGAATTGAAGTAATTACCTGCACGGCATGCCCCTCCCGTCTGTGGTTCCATAAAGGCAATCTTATCTGAGTGAAACTGTCCAGACTGAATTGCTGCCAGCATCTGTCCAAGAATCAGCACTGCCGGAAGGCAATAATCACTACTGATGTAAGGCAGGGAATATTCTGGCAGATTCTCTGTCTCTGGCAATATTTCCATATGATATCCACAGGCAGCGAAAGCTGCCTGCAAAAGCTCATTGTGATAATGCAGCATGTCTGGCAGCAATATCGTATGTGTCTCTTTCATTGCCTTTGTAAATTCAGCCATAATCATAATCTTAAGCCTTGCTCCATCTGATGCATATTCTGTATGCTCCAAATTTCTTCATTTTTTCTTTACCTTAACCGACCTTACTTTCGACCAGCCGGAATAAACCTTTTTTGCCCTGCCGTCCACTCTGACAGACTTATATGTGCGTACCCTGACATAATATTTCTTTCCCGGTTTCCTGCCTGTAATTTTCCGGGAAACCTTTTTATTACCCTTTACAGTTACATATTTCGTGGTTTTCTTCGTAAATTTCCTGCTTGTAGAATACTGTACCTCATACCCCGTAGTCTGAATACGCTGTTTCTTCCATTTAACAAGAAATCCCCTCGATCTGGCAGTAAGCCTGGATATTCTGGTCCCTTTGGGAATTATTTCAAAAGATTTTTCCAATTTCCCGCTATAACTGCCATTAAAATCAACGATTACAGTCGCTATCCCTACTTTCACATTATTCTGGTAGGAGAGCCGGTAATTTACACTGCTGATAACATTTCCTTTTGTATCTAAGACTGTTACTTTCGGTCTTTGTGCTTTTCCCGTATAAATCAGACGTTCTGCTGAAACTGCCACCTTTGCTGGCGGATCATTCACAGGAACTGCTGTGTGGTCCACTGTACCAGATGATGTTGGAACAGGCAGTGTTCCTCCCGTCGGTACCGCTGTCGGCTCGGGTGTTGGAGCTGCAGTCGGCTCTGATGTTGGCACCACTGTTGGGGATGGTGTCAGTGTTGGGACAGGAGTTGCCGTTGAGGCAGGAGTTGGCGTCGGTGCTGCCGTTGGAACCGGGGTCGGGGTTGGTGCCAGAGTTGGTGTTGGCGTTGGCACAACCTCCGGCTCTTTATCCAGAAAATTAATGCGCCACTCTGCCTTTATCCGATTTCGCAGATTTTTCACATCCTGCACCGTTTCCTCCATCCCGCTGCAGTAGTCAGAAAGAAACAAATACGTATATTCGCCCGTCTTTGCCCCATCCGATGCCTCAAAAAAATATTTCCCTGGATGTTCTTCTGAGGTTCTCAGCCAGACAGCATTCCCCCAATCCGTCTTCGCCAATATTTCCGGATCATCGCTCTCCCAATACTCCGTCTTAACTTTAATCACATAATCCATCTCATAGAGAGCCAGTTCTTCCACCTCTTCTGCCGTAAATTCATTCCCCTGCATATCTCTCCATATAATCTCAAAATAAATATTTTCATTGGGAACCGCACCATCCTGTTTTGATTCAATCTGGTCTAAAACAACATAAGAAGGGGCAGATATGATCTCAATCCCCCCAATCTCCCTTATGTCTTCCTGGTCTTTCTCTGATACCGTCCATGTTCCTGACTTATATTCTGCCCGATACCCATTCTCTATGCTTTTTTCAGATAAAACAAAATTATCCGCAGAGGCATTTCCCTCATTTACTGAAATATATGGCAAATCAGCCATAAAATAACCCGGATAAAAGCGGCTGTCTGTCTGAAACTGGGTAATGCCTGTCACCTTTCCCCCGATCCCCAATGAACCCTGTGTATTCAGCACAAGGATCCCTTTTTCCTCTGCCGGATCCACCACACCTGTAAAATTTCCAGAGATCTGCACATCTACTGGCTGCGCTCCATTCAGATCCAGGCAGGCACCCTGCTGCAGAGTGACATTCTTAAAAGAACCTGTCTTTACTGACAGACAGGCTTTATCTGTCAAAATAAGATTGCCAATATTATCCACAATCGCATCTGAAATCGTACTTCTGTTCAAAGTAAGGGTCGTATCTTCATTTCCTAAAAATGTTTTTGCCTTTGCAAAATCATTTTCATCCCCGGAAATAACTATATCTGCCTGACTGTTCAAGCTCACATCCACTTTTTCCCGGACAATAAGCTTTGTATCCAGATCCAAGACAGCAGTACCCTGGTAAGGCACTTTATTATCACTCTCTGCATTATGCCCCATGTAAACTGCCTGAAACATTGTTTCATCATTTGAATTTCTGACAGTCAGTGATGCCCTGTCCCCTATGTCTGTCCCTGTAAATCCCCCTGCATATACAGTAGGAAGAAGTTCTTTTTCTGTCCCCCCAAGAGGGCCAAACTCACCATCTGCACCTTTCAGCCATGTTTTCACATTATCAAAGGTAAGACCATGACCAGCAAGAAAAATTTCTCTGTGAGGGACACTCCCCAACGCATCGCTTGACTCAAACGTAAACCTGATATCCTGAAAGATCACATCTCCCCCCAACTGAATGGGGCAACGGCAATTCAAGGATCCATTACCAGACCCCCGGATCACAGTATCTGCTGGAATCTTTATTGGACGCATCCTGCCATCTTCTTCTGCCTCATCACCAACAGTAATCAAATCTGTGACAATAATCAGATTTTTCTTCTGTTGCAATGCCGCCATGAATTCCGCCGGCGTCGAAACAGCAATTCCCTCCTCTGTGGCAGAAACCGTCCCTGGGATGGCACCAGCCAGCAATGCTGCTATAATCATGATACATAAAACCCTTTTAATCCCAGTTTTCATCCATCATCCTCCATTGTGATAGTACAACAGCACCAGTTTACACGAATCCAGACTGGCGCTGTTAAGTTAGTAAATACAACGTTCATAATATTATTGCCATCATACCACAAAAATCATTGTTTGTATATTACTTTTTGGTCATTATTCACAAACTATAAATTTTTAATCTTTATCTTAAAATTTCAAATGTTTTTTTCCCGGTAAATGTGTTACACTTCAAGTAGGATCTGATTATCATTATAGAACGGAGGTTACCATGAATCGGGACGAATTACTCAATGCTGTCAGTCAGGACAGTCTGACTGACATATTTACAAGACTATATGGAAATAATGAAGAAATCCTGGCCATGCAGAAAGAGCGGTACATTAAAGCAGTAAAAAGTTTTGAGGCGCTATATCCGGAAAGTGAAGATATATCTATTTTCTCCGCTCCGGGAAGGACCGAAGTATGCGGGAACCATACCGACCACCAGCACGGCTGTGTGCTTGCCGCTGCCGTTGACCTGGATGCGGTCGCTATTGTTTCCTTTCATCACGATCATGTGATCCGCATCCAGTCCGTGGGCTATGAACAGGAATTCATCGAGCTGGACGACCTGGGCATACAGCCGGAAGAAAAAGGGACGTCCCGTGCGCTGGTCCGCGGCATTGTATCCCAGTTCCACGATATGGGCGTCCAGGTAGACGGATTTAATGCCTATATCACTTCGGATGTTCTGTCTGGGAGCGGACTGTCTTCCTCTGCTGCCTTCGAGGTGCTGATCGGCAATATCATTGACCGGCATTATAACGGGGGACAGGCAGGTGCGGTAAAAATCGCCAAGATGGGACAATATGCCGAAAACAAATATTTTGGCAAAGAGAGCGGGCTGATGGATCAGATGGTATCCTCTGTGGGCGGATTTGTCTATATTGATTTTGGAGATACAACCAACCCGGTCATTGAGAAGCACGAATGCAGCTTTGAAGATGGCGGATTGAGGCTGATCATCACGGATACAAAGGGAAGTCATGCCGACCTGACGGATGATTATGTATCCATACCGTCGGAGATGAAACTGATCGCCGCCCAGTTTGGAAAAATGGTATTGCGGGACGTAGAGGAGGAACAGTTTTACCAGTCTCTGCCACGCCTGAGATCCGTCTGCCCGGACCGCGCCATCCTGAGAGCCGCCCACTTTTTTAGCGATAATGCCAGAGTCCGAAAGGAAACAGAGGCACTGGATGCGAATGATTTCCCCGCATTTCTGCATCTGGTACGGGAATCCGGACGGTCCTCAGCCGAGCTTCTGCAGAATCTGTATTCAACGAAAAAACCCATTGAACAGGGAATCCCTCTCGCCCTGATGGTGAGCGGAAGGCTTCTGGGGGATCACGGTGCATTCCGTGTTCACGGCGGCGGATTCGCCGGAACGATCCAGGCATTTGTACCGGAAGAACTGACCGGGCAATATCAGATGACCATGGAAGCTTTATTTGGAGAGGGCTGCTGCTATGTACTGAACATCCGCTCTGAGGGCGGGGTTCAGGTTATCTGACTGATATCACAAGGAGGTATTCCATATGAGTAGTGTTTTAGTATTAGGAGGTGCCGGATACATCGGCTCCCATACTGTATATGAACTGATCGATGCCGGAGAAAAGGTTGTCATCGTCGACAATCTGTCGACGGGCTTCTGGGAAGCCGTCCACCCGGGCGCTGTTTTCTATGAAGGGGACATCCGTGACCGGGAGCTCCTGGATCTGGTGTTTGACAAAGAAGACATCGACGGCGTCATTCATTTTGCTGCCAGTTCACAGGTCGGCGAGAGCATGAAAGATCCCCTGAAATATTACAGCAATAATCTGTGCGGGACAGAGGTTCTCCTGGAAAGCATGGTCGCACACGGGATTGACAAGATCGTATTTTCTTCGACGGCTGCCACCTACGGGGAGCCAGAGAGCATCCCCATCCTGGAGTCTGACCGGACACTTCCTACAAACTGTTATGGCGAGACCAAACTCTCCATGGAAAAAATGTTTCACTGGACATCTGTGGCTCACAACCTGAGATATGTATCGCTGCGCTATTTCAATGCCTGCGGCGCCCGTCCGGACGGAAAGATCGGGGAGGCCCATGACCCGGAAACCCATCTGATCCCGCTGATCCTGCAGGTACCCAATAACCAGAGAGACTATATCTCCATATTTGGCAACGACTATGAGACAAAGGATGGCACCTGTATACGGGATTATATCCATGTCAATGATCTGGCGCAGGCTCATATCCTTGCCCTCAATTATCTGCGCGATGGCGGCGAGAGCAATATATTTAACCTGGGGAATGGCGTCGGCTTTAGCGTAAAAGAAGTGGTGGAGACAGCCCGGAAAGTTACCGGGCATCCCATTCCGGCAAAGGAAGAGGCACGCCGTGCCGGGGATCCCTCTACCCTGATCGCCTCCAGCGAAAAAGCAAAGGAGGTGCTTGGCTGGAATCCAGAATTTGCCGATCTGGATACGATCATACAGACGGCATGGAACTGGCACCAGTCACACCCGCATGGATATCAGAACAAATAAAAATGATTGCTCCCGGAATGGAGGGATAGTATGATCAATACGTTGATAAATGAGCTGGTAACCTATGGCGTCCGTACAGGATTAGTCGCTCCCGCAGATCAGGTATATGTTACCAATCAGCTTTTGGAACTCTTTGACCGGATGGAATATACGCTGGAAGAGATTACTGAAGAACGCCGTCTGGCGGATATACTGAACGATCTCACAGACTATGCCTTTGCCCATGGCATTCTCAAAGAGAATACCATCACCATGAGGGATCTGTTTGACACAAAGATCATGGGAATCCTGACTCCCGCACCATCCGTAGTCCGCAGGCAGTTCTCTGCGATTTACAGTGTCGATCCCCGGCTGGCAACCGAATATTACTATAAATTCAGCCAGATCACCAATTATATCCGGACAGACCGGATCGAAAAGGACGAAAAATGGGTGACCGATACAGAGTATGGTCCCATCGACATCACCATCAATCTCTCCAAACCGGAAAAGGACCCGAGAGAGATCGCTAAGGCAGGCAGGGCAAAAAAATCCGGTTATCCAAGCTGTCTGCTCTGTATGGAAAATGAGGGATATGCCGGACATTATTCCCATCCGGCCAGGCAGAACCACCGTATCATTCCCATCCGGCTGGACGGAGAAGAGTATTTCCTGCAGTATTCTCCCTATGTGTATTACAAGGAACACTGCATCATCCTCAACCGGGATCACATACCGATGAAGATCGACCGCTGCACCTTTAAGAAGCTTCTGGAATTTGTCCGGCTGTTTCCTCACTATACGGTCGGCTCCAACGCCGATCTGCCGATCGTGGGAGGATCGATCCTCAGCCATGACCACTTTCAGGGGGGCGGTTATACCTTCGCTATGGCGAAAGCGCCATATGACCGGACATTTCCCCTGAAAGGATATGAAGACCTCACGACAGGCGTCGTGAAGTGGCCGATGTCTGTGATCCGCCTGCAGGGAACAGATATCGAACGTCTGACCAGTGCCGCAGACCGTATCCTGGCATCATGGCGTTCCTACACGGACGAAGAGGCGTTTATCTACAGCGAGACCGACGGTACACCGCACAACACCATTACCCCGATCGCCCGTATGCATGAGGAACTGTATGAGCTCGATCTGGTACTTCGCAATAACATCACAACGGAAGAGTGCCCGTGGGGAGTCTATCACCCTTCTGCAGACCTTCACCACATCAAGAAGGAAAACATCGGACTGATCGAAGTGATGGGGCTTGCCGTGCTGCCGGCAAGATTGAAAAAGGAGATGGCACTGCTCGAAGAAGCCATCCTGGGAGGCAAAGACCTCCGTGCAGATGAGCAGCTCCAGAAGCATGCCGCCTGGGCAGAAAAATGGATTGGCGGTCATGATATAACGAAAGACAATATCCACGGCATCATTCAGGATGAGATCAGTAAAGTCTTTATCAAAGTGCTGGAATGTGCCGGCGTATTTAAGCAGACAGAGGATGGAAGAGCGGCGTTTGACCGTTTTATTGCTTCACTTTAGAATAGGGCAGGTAAATATATTTATCGTTTGTAAATCTGATATCTTCCATCCCTTCTCCCGCAGCCATGGCTTTCACCAGTTTCGCCATGGCTGATGCCTGCCCTTCTTTATCATTATATACGGTACCGGCAAGTTTCCCTTCCTTTACCGCTTTTATACCGACATCTGTGCCGTCTATCCCAAAAAACAAAGGCAGCGCCGACTCCGTATAGTTCAGTTTCTGATAGGCGTCCATGGCGCCCAGCGCCATATCATCATTATTCGCCAGAACAAGCTCAATCCTGTTCTGATGCTGGCTGATCATCTGCATCATGCGGTTCTGTGCCTGGGCGCGGTTCCAGTTTGCGATCCCATAGCTCAGCTTCTCAAGCTCGATCCCCTTCTTTTTTAATGTATTGACTGCACTTTCTGTGCGGATGATCGCATCCTGGTGTCCCGGCTCCCCCTCTAGTACAACATACTGGATCCTGCCATCCCTGTTCCGGTCCGTCTGCGGATTGTCGCGGATCGCCTCTACTGCCAGCTCTCCCTGCATCACACCGGACTGCTCTGCATCAGCCCCCACATAATAGAGCCGGTCCCAGCGGTGCATATCTTCCGCTACCGGTTCCCTGTTAAAGAAGATAATTGGTATATTATTCTGCCTTGCCAGTTCGATGATCTCGGACGGATCCGTCCGGTCGACCAGATTAACGCAAAGGATATTGCAGCCGGCACCGATCATCTCCTTTACCTGATCGTCCTGCGTAATCTGTGAACCTCCCGCCCCCCTGACTGTCACAGTGATGTCCAGACCACTCTCTCCCAGTCCGTCCATTTCGTTCCGAAAACAGTCAATCAGCTGATTCATATACGTATCACTCTGATCATAATATGTCACGCCGACATACACTTTGCTGCCTGCCACTGTTCCTTTGCTGCCACAGGCACTGAGTAACACAAGCATACAGAAAATCATCCCTGCAGCCCATATCCTTTTTCCTCTCATCATAGTTTCCATCTCCGCTGTGTTTCGTCCTGTCACTGGTTCATCGCAAACAATATCTCCTGGTTCTCTTTCAGGAACAATTCTTCCCTGCGGATCACTTTATGTGACAAAACTTTATTTTTCATAACATGCCAGACATGCCCCAGTGTTTCTGCTGTCTCTGTCAGGCTCTGGTATCCTCTGTTAAATTCATCCGGTACGACCAGACATTCTGCGACTCCTGTGTCCAGATAGTAGATGGCTTCTGTCGAGTGTCCGATCCCATAGATCATCGCTCCATGAAGATCATTCGCTGCCGAACACTCTCCTGCCCTTATGAGGCTGATATCATCCAGTGCGACCACGATATCTGTTTTGGACTGGTTTTCTAACCGATGCCGGCCGGACTTTTCCATAGAAACGGATACTGTCCAGCTGACCCGGACTCCTTTGCCCTGTAATGCATCTTCAAATCCCTTTTTGCGGCTTATCACGTCCGCCGCATTCTCATCCTGTACGGCGAACCCCAGTGCCTTTCCTTTCACATTTCCATTGAAGTCCCGCAATACCTCCTGTGCCAGAGCCTTACCTATGGCATAATCATCCGGTCCGGTCACAGGAAGCGGGGAGATCTCCCCCTCATCCGTCATAATATCTCCCACGAGCATAACCGGCAGCTTTTTTGTCAGCTCTTCTATTTTTTTCCCGGCCGCTGCCTCAGATACAGGCTGTATAATAAGCGCATCTGCCCCATGTTCGATCTCATACCGGATCAAGCGCATCTCCTCTTCCAATGACAATTCACTACCTGTACTGACGACAAACAGCTCGATTCCCTGATCCTCCGCCGCCATTTTCAGACCATACCGGAAAGCCGACCAGTAACTGGCCTCGGAATCCGGTAAGATTACCGAAACCTTGTGTATGTTTTTCACACTCTGTTCCCGGATCACTATAAATGCCAGGACAGCCGCCACGACCGCCAGTATAACCTCAATTATAACAAACCATTTTTTACTCATTATCATTTCTTTTTATCCCGTTTTCACCTGTTATGGATTCATCCCTGCTGAACATGTGTCCTTTTTCCAGTATCCTTCTGTTCTCCTCTGTATACGATACCGCCGGCATACAGATCGAAACGGTAGTACCCTCATCCAGTTCGCTCTCTATGGTCAGACCATATTCTTTTCCAAAAAGCATCCGGATCCGGTTATTGACATTGACAAGCCCCACTCCGGAACCATGCTTGTGGATCCGGTCGCTGTCCGTCAGAACCAGTTCCGTTTCTTCTTCTGACATGCCATATCCGTTATCCGATACAGAAAGAACAATTGTTTCTCCCTGTTTCCGTGCCTCCACCCTGATCTCCCCGCAGTCATCCATACTGTTTATTCCATAGTTGATGGCATTTTCCAGAATTGGCTGCAGGACCAGTTTTACACTACAGTAGGAATACACCTCAGGATCTGCATCAAAGCTGACTGTAAATGCATTTTTATACCTTATTTTCTGTATATTCATATAGCTCTCCGCATGCTGCAGCTCATCCCTGACACAGATCACCGTCTGCCCTTTGGACAGGCTGATACGGAACAGCTTTGCCAGCTCAGAAATCATAAATACGGCTTCATCACTGCGCTCTCCTTCGATCATCCATGTTATGGAGTCCAGGGCGTTGTACAGAAAGTGTGGATTGATCTGGCTCTGCAGTGCCTCCAGCTCGCTTTTTCTTCTTTCGTTCTGCTCCATGACGATTTCCTGCATAAGCTGATCGATCTTCTCATAGGAATGCTGGATTGAATCACCCAGATGCCGGATCTCCTGGGATCCCCCCATATAAATCTCCGGCTTTTCACCAGCCTCATATTCCATGACAGAATCACGCAGTTTCATAATAGGTCTTGAGATCCTCACTGAGACAACACGGTTGATCACTGCCAGCATCATTGCCATCAGGAGTATGAGCAGAATGATAAAGTACCGGATATTAAACATACCCCGGATAAAGGTAGAATCCGGGATCACCCCGACCAGCTTCCACCCCGTATAGCTCACTGTTTTGATGATCAGCTTCCGGTGCTCTCCCCCAAAATCTTCTTCATAAACACCATCCTTATATCCCGCGGCAGCGATATTATTTTCCTGAAAACTTCCCGTGCTGATCTGAATCTGTTTTTTATGATAGATGATCTCCCCGTTGCTGTCGCAAAGATAATAATACTGTCCGCTATTTGACGTATTGGCATTGATCCGCTGCAGCAGACGTGAAATACCGGAAAAATCCATATCTACCAGCAAAACCCCGGACTGGGGATCGCCTTTATCCGTAAGCTCTACCGCACGGCTGAGCGATATGACCCAGTAATACCGTCTGGCGGCATCATCAAACAGATTCTGGATATGGGGAGTGGAAAAATGCATATTTTCTACTCCCTCCACAGCCTTTTTATACCAGGACTGATGAGTGACGTCCGGGTCTTCCTTCTGTGACGCCACTGGTTCTGCGGCTATCAGGCTTCCGTAATCATTATATACAGCGATACTGCGCAGATGATTTCTGTTCCCCTCATATATAATGTTCATCCCCTGCCGGAGCTTATCATTCTGCACGGAAAGATCATTTTCTTTGATCACATTATAGTAAACGGCATCAGAGATCTGACGCATATCAACCAGATATTCCTCCAGGCTCTCCCTTGTCTGTTCCATCAGTTTTTCTGTCGACTGTGTCAGATCCTGTCTCGACACGGCTGAAAACCGGATATACATCACGACGCCGAGGACCAGCATGATAGAAAACGATATTACCGTAAAAGCAAGCATCACCGTAGACTGCATTCCCCTTGGTTTCAATCTGTCCATATACCGTCCAAGCCTAATTTTCACCTTCAGTATACTCCTTTCTGTATTTGGAAGGAGACATACCATACTTCCTTTTGAACACATAACTAAAATAATTGGGATCGGTATATCCCACCTTCCGGGCAATGATGTAGCTCTTTTCATCGCTCCCGATCAGCTGGTCCGATGCCCGTTCCATCCGGTAATCCGTCAGATAGCGGATAAATGAACTCCCTGTCTCTTTTTTAAATACACTGGAGAAATAAGAGTTTGAAACGCCTAATTCCTTACAAACATGATCAAGGGACAGGTCTTCATCCATATAATGAAGATGGACATATTCCTCTGCCCGGGAGACAAAAGACCGGGTGGACCGGTTCCTCACATGGATCAGCTTCTCACGGAGGGCAAGACTGCAGTCGACCAGCCAGCTGCGGAAAGAGAGCGGATCCAGATCAAAAAGACCACTGTACAGCTTGCGGATATCCTCTTTGAATTCTTCCAGTACGATATCATTATTTAATGCAAAACGGTAAAATGCACTGACCAGCTCCATCATATCCACATGGTGACGCTGCAGCGATTTGTTTGGGAAGGATGTATGTTTTATATACTGGTCAGCCGCCTGGATCACTTCTTCTTCGGAGCCAAGGCGGATCATTTTAAAAAGATTAGACACTTCCACATCATTGGTCAGGCTGGTGTGGATCATCTCACCGGGCACTACTTCCTGTATATTGATCGCTCTGGCGGCGCCATAGAGCACCCGGTAGGAAACTGCCTCCCTGGCGCCGAGATAAGACTGTGACACAGCCAGAAGCGTATCACAAACCGGACCGATCCCGGCAGTGACAACAGCTCCGATGATGCTTTTGGCATATTTACAAAACCGGTCACAGTCATCCGTCAGCTCAGATACCTCATTTTCTGTCCGAAGCTGCGGGATCATGATCGTATTTCCCAGATAGGAAAAACACTTCGCCTGCCATTTCCCCGCCAGGCGCTCTTCCGCCTGTTTGTGGACCGAAGTGGCAAGAAGCAGCGGATTCATTCCGTCAGGCACCTGATGGGAAGAGGTGTGGATCACAAGACAGCAGAAAAAAGGTCCCGGAAAAGAGAGCTGATAATCGGAGAGATACCCCGGCACTTCCTCTTCCCGTATACTTCCCTCGATCAGCGATGTATAAAAATTTGCCCGCAAAAGTGGCAGCGACTCCATGTAATATTTCTGAAGGATCTCGGCATTGCGTTTTTCACTGATCTCCTGATCCAGCTTGCCCTTCAGTTTTGTAAAAACATTGGTCAGTTCAACGGAATTCACTGGTTTTAATATATATTCCTCTACCTCAAGATGCACGGCTCCCCGGGCATATTCAAATTCGTCAAAGCCTGTAAAAAATAGAATTTTAGTAGCCGGATATTCATTCCGGATCCTGCCCGCCAGCTCCATTCCATCCATAAAGGGCATCCGGATATCCGTCATAACGACATCGGGATGGATCTCTTCCACCAGCTCCCATGCCTTTGCCCCGTTATTGGCATAGCCTGTCACAGTAAACCCAATCTCCTCCCAGTTGATCTTTTTCATGATGACCTGAATGACCTCTTCTTCGTCATCGACCAGCAGCAACGAATATTTATCCATATCTTCCTCCGTAATCATATTTCACAATATCACCATTATACCAAACAGAAGGACAAATGTATACCAAAAGAGCCAGAAGTGATTCCAGCTCTTTTGACCAGTCCCGGCAGACCGCCGGGCTTCTATCATATGCTATTTTTTCTGTACATATTTCAGACAGTCCAGTGTGACCGCCACAAGGATGATGATGCCGGAAAATACAAACTGCAGATTTGTATCAATCCCAAGTATCGTCAGGGAATATGTCAGCGCTGTGAATATGATCACACCGACGACAACGCCCGAGATCTTACCGATACCACCGGTAAAGGATACACCGCCTACGACGCAGGCAGCGATGGCGTCCATCTCCCAGCCCTGCCCATAAGCGGCAGAACCGGATCCTACCATCCGCGCACATTCCAGCCACGAACCAAATCCGTACAGGATACCTGCCAGGATAAAAGCGCCTACTGTCACTTTAAATACGGAAATACCGGATACGGATGCCGCCTCTGGATTTCCTCCTACCGCATACAGGTTCTTTCCAAACGTCGTCTTGTTCCAGATAAACCATACGATGATGATGGCTGCTGCCGCCCAGAGTATGATCGTTGGGAACCCGTTTACCTTCGGGATGATCATGTTCGGGATAACCGGTTCTATGGCGCCAAAGGAAACGCCTTTTGTCGCATAGGTGACAAGCCCGAAGATCACCAGCATGTTCGCCATCGTGGAAATAAACGGATGCATCTTAAATTTCGCTGTAAAGAAACCTGCGATCGTGGTAAAGATCGTACAGAGAAGGATGCACATAAACAGGGCAAAGAATACCCGGACGATAACCGGCACCTGCGTAAAATCAAAGATGTGGCCAAACACGGAGCCTGTATTGATCCCCTGATGCATAATAATCGTCGCCGCCGTCATACCCATCCCTACCATACGTCCGATAGACAGGTCTGTACCCGTCAGCAGGATCAGTCCCGCCACACCCAGCGCAAGGAACATCCGCGGAGAAGCCTGCTGGAGAATATTTAATACATTATTGTAAGTAAGCAGCGGCGCATTTTTCAGCATTGGTGTAATGATACACAAGATAATAAAAATCAGGGCGATCGCAATATACAATCCGTTCTGCAGAAGAAATGTCCTTTTATTAAAGGTATATTTATAGTTTTCCCATTTCTGCATGACAGATTCTGCAATGGTAAACTTAGACATACGGAGCAGATCGATCAGATGAAACTTAAATACATATGCCTCATGCCTCCGGTCTTTGATGCGCTGGAGATCTTTATCCCGCTTCATTTTTGCATCAAACAGCCTGTTTTTAAACACATATTTTTCATCCTTTATTTCATGATGATCGGAGAGCTTCGCCATCGTCTGTTCATGTTCCCGCTTTAGTTCTGCGATCTTCTTTTCATAGTCTGCCCGGACCTGAACCTTCTCCTGTTCACAGGCAGCTTTGACCTTCTGATAATATTCCTGGTCGAAATGTGTGCCCAGATAATCCTCGGCCTCCCGGATCAGTTTTGATATTTCTCCTTTATCCGGCGACTCCTCTTCCCTGAGACTGTCGATCTTCGCCTGAATCCCTCCAATGTATTCCTCAATCGGCTGTCTCAGCTTTGCCTCTTCCTCTATTGTAAGAATTTTATTATTTTCATTCGCCATATCCATTCATCTCCCTTGTTATAGGTATTTTGCACTGAGTTTTAAAAGCTCTTCCTGATCCGTCTCACTGGTGTTTACGATCCCGGCGAGACGCCCGTTTGACATGACGCCGATACGGTTTGTGATCCCAAGGATCTCCGGCATTTCGGACGAAACGACCAGTATCGTCTTCCCCTGCTTTGCCATATTGATGATCAGTTCATAGATTTCATATTTTGCGCCAACATCGATACCCCTGGTTGGTTCATCCATCATAAAGACCTGCGGACTGCGCTCCAGCCATTTCCCCATGATCACCTTCTGCTGGTTGCCGCCTGACAGACTGTCGATCATATCCTCCGGCCCCATACACTTCGTATGCATGATCTCAATTTCTTTTGCTGTAGCCCGGGTCATCCTGGGATTGGAAAGCGCTATTCCGGCTTTGTACTCATTGAGGTTGGCAATGGTCGTATTAAAGATCAGATTGCCCTTTAGGAAAAGACCATTTGCTTTCCGTTCCTCCGTGATCATGGCGAAGCCGTGATCCATAGCATCTCTGGCACTGTTGAAATTCATAAGGACGTCATTAAAGTACACGCGCCCTGCTGCCCTGGTCCTCACACCAAAGATCGTCTCCAAAAGCTCTGTCCGTCCGGCGCCCACCAGTCCATACAGTCCAAAGATCTCACCTTCTCTTACATCAAAGCTAATATCCTGCAGATGCGGTTCATATTTGGTAGACAGATGTTGTACGGACAGCACGACATCCTTCGGTGTGTTGTCAACGGGAGGGAAACGGTTATCCAGGGAACGTCCCACCATCGCTGCGATCAGTTCATTCATATCCGTCTCTTTGCTGTTCTTTGTCATCACCAGATTGCCATCACGGAGGACGGATATCTCATCGCATATCTCAAATATCTCATCCATCTTATGAGAAATATAAACAAGAGAGATCCCTTGTTTCTTTAACATACGCATCATTTCAAACAATTTCTCTACTTCCTGCACGGTCAGGGAAGAAGTAGGCTCATCCAATACGATCACCCGCGAATGATAGGAAATCGCTTTGGCTATCTCGCACATCTGTCTCTGTGATACTGACATATTCCGCATCGGCTGTGTGAGATCGACTGTCATGCCCAGCTTCCGAAACAGTTCAGACGCTTCCTTCTTCATCTTACCTTCATCTACCACGCCGATGGAATTTACCGGATAGCGTCCCAGGAACAGATTATCGATGACATTCCTTTCCAGACACTGATTCAATTCCTGATGCACCATGGCGATCCCGTTTTCCAGCGCATCTTTGGGACCGGAAAAATTCACCTCTTTCCCATCCAGAAAAATCTTGCCTTCATCCTTCTGATAGGTTCCAAACAGACATTTCATCATGGTTGATTTGCCGGCGCCATTTTCTCCCATCAGGCCCATAACCGTACCAGCCTTTACATCCAGATCAATATGGTCCAGAACCCTGTTCCTGCCAAATGATTTGCTCATGCCCCGGATCGACAGGACGATATCATTCTTTTTATCTGACATAATCTGCGCACCTCCATTCACACACGCTTCCTATTAAAGAGAACTCTGCAAAACCTCCGCTTTGCAGAGTCCCAGATTAACTGGTCCTGGCTGGCAAGTTTGGACCAGAACCAGTAATTCCCTTTATACTCTGAACTGTTTTACTGATTTAACAGTGCTGTATAAGAAGCTGCGTTATCTGTCTTAACCATATTGATGGCAAAAGCATCGTACTGTCCCGGATTGCCGAGGCGGTTTGTAATATTGGACTCGGTCTGCCCGTCACCGCCGATATAATCCACCTCAAGGTTCAAAAGGTCGTCATAATTCTGAAGAAGCGGCTGATACGTCGAGCTGAGGAAGTTATCGGAAGCATTATAGATGTTCAGCCATACTTTCTTTGTCGCGCTCTTACCCTTGTCAAGCTGTTTGGATACCGGCTCATACACCTTGGTCGAATCGGTAAAGTCCTGATAATTGTCAGCTGTTACCGCTACATTCAGTGCATAATAGGAACGCTCATCTTCTTTGTAGGTATAAACATCATCACTCAGAACATTTCCCGCTTCATCGGCCTTGCCGATCCCTGTATCAATATCCACACCGTCCAGCGCATTGCGGAGGACACGGAGTGTCAGATATGCCTGTACATCGGCATGCTGGCTGATGGTACCGCCATAGCCCTCTGCGATGGCAGCTACTGCATCGTTATTGGCGTCATAGCCAAAGGTAGGCACTTTGTTATCCTTGGACCAGGCATTGAACATTGACATACCCATTCCGTCATTATTAGATACGACCACATCAATCTCTTTTCCAAAGGAGGAGGACCAGGTACCGATGGCATTTCCTGCGGTAGCGGCATCCCATGTCGCACCGGCAGAGTTTTTCATCTCCTGGGAAGCAAGTTCGCGGACAACATATTTCTTACCGCCAGCTTCCAGCGAACCATCCTGAACAGCGGAAGCCTTTCCATCTACATTGGTTCCTACCGGCTCGCTGTTGATATCACCGTCTTTATCAACTCCGGTACCAAGCGCCTTGCGGACTCCCCTTGTACGTGCGATCGAGTCATTGTGTCCGATATCACCGATGGCAAGTACATATCCGATCACACCGTCACCATTGCGGTCGATCTTATCAATGTTCTTTTCGATATATTCTTTGACCATCGTTCCCTGAAGCTCAGCACCCTGATTGGCATCAAAGCCTACGTAATAGGTATCCTTGTTGTAGGAAAGAGCGGCTTTGTCCAGTTCTCCCGTAGAACTGTTGGATGGCTGGCGGTTAAACCAGACCAATGGTTTATCCTTATTTGCCACAGTAGCGGATCCACCCCCGTCTGTCGTCGACGATCCGCCTCCCGTCGAAGAGCCCCCGTCTCCCGAACCGCATGCCACAAGCGAGAGACCCAGTACCATTGCCATTGTAAATCCCAGTATTTTTTTCTTCATATTTCATTTCTCCCTTCTCGGTTATTGTACAAGTATATACTGTACCTATTTCTTTTTGTTATTGTCAGTATAACCAATACTGTCAGGAGAAAACATAGAATTTTTTTAGTTTCGCATTGAAAATTTTGAGATTTTTAGAAATTATATGATATAGCAATTGATATCTTTCACCATATGGAAAAATATCCTTACCATCCCAGTTCCAATAGCCAGTTATTTAACAATCTCTCCCGATCCTTCTCTTTCATCTCCCGGTCTTTCGGGCTTAAATATTCGCCCTTAATGTTACCATCTACAATATATAGCACTCTGGAACACCTTGCGGCTACCTTTGCATCATGCGTTACCATCATAATTGCTGCCCCCTCTTCGTTTACCTTTACCAGCTCCTCCATTACCTCATTGGACGATGTCCGGTTCAAAGATCCCGTCGGTTCATCCGCAAACAGAACCTTGGGCATATTTACCAAACTTCTGCAAATGCAGGCTCTTTGAAGCTGCCCTCCCGAAACTTCATTGATGTCGTTATCGGCAATGCTGATAATACCCATCTTGCGCATTAAGTCCTGTCCACGCTGGACCGTTTCCTTACGGGTTTCGGTATTTTTATCTGATTGCAGCGCAGGAAGAATAATATTGTCAAGTACAGTTAAATTTTTCAGCATATACATCTGCTGAAAGATAAAACCCATTTCATCAAGACGTAATTCTGCAAGCTCCTTTTCACGCATTTTCGCAATGTTCTTTCCACAGAATAAGACTTCGCCTGCGGTAATGGAATCCATGCCCGAAACGGCATACAAAAGCGTTGATTTACCCGAGCCTGACGGTCCCATGATGGCTACCATTTCGCCTTCAGAAACAGTAAAACTTACATTTTTCAAAACGTTGTTCTGGCGTTTGTTTACGATATATGTTTTGCAGAGGTCTTTTACTTCTAAAATATTCATAATTGATTCCTTTCTTTGTTTCATTTTTTATGATTTATGATTATTCAATGTTAGCAGTGTCGGAGGCGCTGATTTTCCTTGTATAAAGCGCGGTCAGAAATGCGCTGACGCCTGTTGTGGCAAGAATGACAACAGGGAAGATCAGATACATTTCAACAGGATTGATAACGTAGTCAACGGCAAGCTCCATCCCCATCATTTTAAAAATCGGGTCAATGCACAGGTGCGTAAGCGGCATTGCAAAAACTTCACCGATCATCACAGCCATCATTCCCACAAATAGAAATCGTAACGCATGATATCCATAGATTTTACCATTTCGTGTGCCCACGGCTTTCATGAGTGCAATTTCACCCTGCTCCTTTGCGATAAAAGAACGCTCCATCAGCACGGTTATGAGTGCGGCTAATACGATTGTGAGAACAACTACGAGTGATTTTACTGCATCAAGAGTTCCCGCAACACCGATCATATCTGCTATTTTCTCAGCGCAGGTTTTTATATTTTCATAATCGGGAAAAATCCTCTGGATTTCTTCTATTCTCCGTTCAATTTCCCTGCTGTCAGGATGATCCGTAAAGGTAATCTGCGTACTATCGACACCGCCGACTGCCTGAACATAATTGATATACTCATCACAGTGAAGCCGCATGCCGCTTCCCTGCTGATTCATAGACTGGAAAAACGCCGAAATGATATATTCCTTATCTCCGTCAATGGTTTTGACGGTAACGGTATCACCGATCGCTGCGTTCAGCTTCTCTGCGGAAATCCGGGTGATTGCAATCTCATCTGTATTTTGTGGTGCTGTTCCTGCTGTATATTCGTACATATCCATTGTGGAGCCTGTGCCCTGATAGATAATGATATTGCTCTCGTTTTCTCCGAACGATACAGGCAGGTTAAACACCATTTCCTGATAGCATTTTGCGGGAATACCATTTTCCGCAAGAGCCTGTTCCATTTCATCAAGGTGCTTTTCAAGCCTTTCGTGTCCGTCTTCCAGCATACAATCTGAAAGTATTTTATTGTCCAGATAGATATCGCAATCTGCCCATCCAAATGCCGTGGCAAGACGGTTGCTGTTCATGGTAGAAACCGTCGCCGAAAGGATAAGCAAAAGGGACAGACACAGAAAGAATGTAAGTGTGATAATGCCATAACGCCTGGGGCTGCTTACTATATCATTCAGTGCCAGGAAAGGCGACATCGGAAACCTGGATTTCCTTAAACTCATAAGACTTTTTTTTCGAAAGCGTTCCCCTGTCTGACCGTTTCGGATCGCGTCAATCGGCGTCAGTTTCTTCACCCTGCCTGTACAGCCATAGCAGAACAGTAAAATTACCGCGATAACAAGAACGGCACAGAGGATATTAACCAATACCGGACTCTGGTTTCCGATAATAATGCTTGGCGAGGAAACGCTCATCAGCATTTTACCGAAGGGGAAGCCAAGGACAAGACCGATCGCCGCACCGATCAGGGAAAGCCCCATATATTTCACAAGGTATAAGCCCCGGATTTTGAAATTGCCGATACCAATCGCCTTCATTACACCGATTTCACGGAATTCCTCGGAAAGTGTAAAGGAGATGGTAAAACGCAAAACTACGAATGCGATCATAATAAGTATAATGCTTACCACAAGCAGAATACCTACCACGATCATATCAAAAACGTAGAAGAATTTCATAGTGGCTCTGTCCATTGTTAAGACGCTGTTTTCGGCAATTGGTTTTATCTGCGGCAGAACCGCATCCATATCGGAAGAATATAGGTAGACAAGAGAACCGCCGTAATATCCATCTGTTTTTTCTGCGGAAAGAAAACAATTAAAATCCTCCTCACTTATGATATAACGGGTAATCGTGATCGGCTTTGAGCCGAAAAGCGCATCCTTTATTTTGCCCGCAAGAACAAATCCACGGCTCACACCGTTACATTCTATGGTAAGCTTATCTCCCACATCAATACCGAGATCGTCCGCCTTACTCTCCGCCATATAAAACTCTCCCTGCCTGACCGTCTCAAGGGTACTGCCATCGGGAAGAAAATAATTCATGCAAATGTCGCTGTGAACCAGATTTATACTCTCGTTTACGATATCCTCATCCTCATAGATAAAATTTCCAGACGATAAAAACAATACGTGTTCCGTTGCATAGCGATCTGCTGCGCTTGCCGACCTTACCGTTTCATCAATGTCAACGGCACAATTTTTATTCATGACAGCCACAAAATAATCCGGCACATCTGCCATTTCAAAATAACTGTCCAGTGCCGTAGTCACATTTATAATGTTGTTGACGCTGGACGATACAAACATTGTGGCAAAGATAATGAATAATAGCAGGATAATATTCATCGCCTTTTTTCGTTTTAAATCTTTTTTTAGTATGTTTCGATACATTCTTTGCTCCTCTCCTGATTCTGAACTGATTTTACAAGAGATATGCTAACACCAAAATTATTAAATAATCCTTAAATATAAAACTTCAGAGTCATTTAATCTGACCCTGAAGTTTTCATTCGCATTATGCCTTTCTAACGACTATCGTCACACAAAAAACATCTTCCTCCATCCCGGCAAAGATTTCGCCATCCATTTTACGCATCAGTATTTTGCAAATATAAAGCCCCAGACCGTTTCCTTTCCTACCGGTACTATTGCTTCCCCGATAAAAGGAATCAAAAAGATTGGGAAGTTCCTCTTTTTTCAGATTACACCCTGAGTTTCCGATCTGTATTAATTTACAATCCTCTTCCTCCCCGAACGAAATGCGGATACGCTTACCATCACCATATTTTATGGCATTTTCCATAACATTTTGAAGAACCTCAGCCATACGGTCCTTATCCCCTCTGACAAGACATTCCGAAACTTCATCCACTTGAAATTCAGTGTGGATGACAGACAGCTTATCCTTATAATAACTTTCTGTGGCTTTGATCACCTCTGAAAGATAATACTCTCCCGTTCGCACTTCCAGATGCAGAAAATCTTCCCTGGATGCAGTCACAATTTCATTCACGTACCCCTTTATTTCTTTCACATTCCTTGCAATGCCCTGTAAAGCTTCATCCTTTCTCTCCTGTTTGTCATACAAATCCTCCGACAGCGCTTTCAAATACAATTCAATCGAAGAAAGCGGCGTTTTGATATCATGGGACAAAGAAAGAATCAACGTCTTCCGCTCCTTTAGAAATTCAAGTTCTTTCTCTTTTGTTTCCTCCAGCTCTTCGCGAAGCATGTCCATTCCCCACAGGAAGCGTCCAAACAGCTTACTTTTCTCTTCTTTTACAGGCATGGACAAATTCCCTTTCGCCAGCTCATAAGGTAAATTACTCATATCCTGAAAGGGCTTTAAAACTTTATGATACACATACATGAGCACAATAATTGTCACAGCCATCATACCCAGCAGCGTGAGATTGATGTACAAAGGGACTCGTGAACTTCTTTCCTCTGCATATTCGATCCGGTACAGTTTACCAGCTATTTCTTCCACTAAATAGTCGTTATCACAGGCTTCTCCGGCAACAAACTCTCTGACTCCTGCTATCGTCTCATACTTATCGAAATCCATTGCTTCTATTTCGGAAGCCTCTGGTTTTTTTTCTTCTATCTCTTCCACCACACGCCTTGCTTCCACAAGATATAATTTCCCGTCACTGTCATTATATTGATAAAAATACAAAATATTTGCTGACAATATAAGCAGGATCTCGATCATGACAATCCAAAGTATAAAAATTTTAAACTTACTCAAACCGATACCCCACTCCCCACTCTGTAATAATATGCCTGGGCTTTCCCGGTTCTTCTTCTATTTTTTCCCGAAGCCGCTTAATGTGTACCGTCAGTGTCTGAATCTCCGATTCACTGTCACTTCCCCAGACGGTATTAAACAAATACTCCTTCTTCATCGTTACATTCTTATTCTCGATGAGCAGCTTTAACAGTTCAAACTCTTTTTCCGTCACTTCTTTTTTCTGCCCGTCTACATAGACCGACTGCTGCACCGTATTCAATCGGATATTCCCTTCTACCATTTCTGCCTGACCATATTTTCTTTTAAAAATACCTTTGATCTTGGCAATTAATATATCTACATCATAAGGTTTCTCAATGTAATCATCTGCACCAAGATTTAAGCCTTTTAATTTATCATCCTTTTCCACCCTGGCACTGGCTATTAAAATATGGGTATTGGAAGTCTCCCTGATCTTAGAACAAACCGCAAAGCCATTGATTCCGGGGAGCATAATATCCAGCACAATCACTTTAGCCCCATATGTTTCATACAATTCCAAAGCCTTTTCACCGGTCTGGGCTACACTAACCGTGTAATTCTCTTTACGCAAAAAATCACACAGCAACGTACCTATTTCTTTGTTATCTTCTACAATTAATATATCCAGCATCTTTCTTTCCTTCCCTGCTCTTCCTGCCCCTTAGCTCAACGGCGGGTTCAAATTGTCGCTCTCCATTATACCATGTAATAAGCCTGAATTCCATTTATATCGGAACTGCATCATGGATGCAAAATGCAGGTATAAGGAAAACCCTTGAAAATACTGGACTTTCAAGGGTTTCATAAAATCTCTTATATTGTCTGTAATTATCTCTTGGAGAACTGTGGTGCACGACGTGCCTTCTTCAGACCATATTTCTTTCTTTCCTTCATGCGGGAATCGCGGGTAAGGAATCCTGCGCTCTTGAGGATCGGTCTGAAATCAGCGTCTGCCTCATTCAGTGCGCGGGCAATCCCATGACGGATCGCACCAGCCTGACCAGTAAATCCACCACCGCGGACTGTCACCTTCACATCATATTTATCTGCTGTATTCGTTGCCTCCAATGGCTGACGAACGATGATCTTCAGCGTCTCAAGACCAAAGTATTCGTCCATATCTTTTTTATTGATCGTTACTTTACCGGTGCCAGGTGTAAGATATACACGGGCAACGCTTGATTTTCTTCTACCTGTTCCATAAAATGTTGAACTAGCCAATGTTATTTCTCCTTTCTACCATCCTCTTAAATTTCCATTGCTTCCGGCTTCTGTGCCTCATGCTTGTGCTCTGGGCCTGCGTACACATGCAGTTTCTTCAGCATCTGGCGACCGAGAGGTCCTTTCGGAAGCATACCTTTTACTGCGTGAGTAATAACATATTCCGGTTTCTTTTTCATCATTTCTTTCAATGTAGTTTCCTTCATGCCACCGACATACTCGGAATGATGATAATACTTTTTCTGCTCCAGTTTCTTACCGGTTGTCTTAACCTTCTCAGCATTCACTACGATGACATAATCACCAGTGTCGATGTGAGGTGTATAAATAGGCTTTTTCTTACCTCTTAATACGTTTGCTACCTCGGATGCAAGACGTCCCAATGTTTTTCCTTCAGCGTCTACTACATACCATTTTCTTTCCACTTTGGATGGATTTGCCATAAAACTTTTCATCCCGGGGATCCTCCTTACTTCGATTCTGCCAGTACCATGGTCTCTGTCCGTAAGACCTTTTTTCTGGCTTCTGTTTTCAATTTTTTTATGTTAAAAATACCTTACCGGGGCATTGGATCGGGTATTTTTCACGTCACAGTATCATATTATATAACATTCGCCATTTTCTGTCAATACCTAATTTCCAGCAGGGTCAGCCCCTGTGGAGGCGCCGTCGGACCGGCTTTAACCCTGTCACCTGCTGACACTGCCTCTTCCACCGACATGGCGCTCCGGCGCCCCTGTCCGACTTCGATCAGCGTACCTGCCATGATGCGTACCATGTTATACAAAAATCCATTGCCGCTCACACGGATCCCGATCTCTCTCCCCTCATCACCATACGAGACGGGATATTCATAAATCTCCACCTTATACACCGTCCGCACTTTGCTCTTCGCCTGGCTGCCAGCCGAACAAAAGGCAGAAAAATCATGAGTGCCTGTCAGAAATCCGGCGGCTTTTTTCATTTCATCCAGATCCAGAGGCTGACGGACATGATAGCAGTACCGGCTCCGGACCGGATTCTCTATCCTTGCATTCCGTATCCTGTATTCATATGTTTTTATGCTTTCCCGGTAGCGGGGATGGAAATCTGCCGTTACCTCCCCGGATTTCTGTATCCGGATATCGTCCGGCAGGTAATGGTTCAGTGCAATGGCGATCTTCTCTGGCGGGATCCTTGTCTCTGTATCAAAAACAGCCACATTGCCGAGAGCATGTACACCCGAGTCCGTACGGCTGGCTCCCGCCAGTTCGACCGGCTCCTGCAGAAGCTCCCGTAATGCCTCTGTCACTCTCCCCTCCACCGTCACAGCATTATCCTGGATCTGCCATCCATGGTACGCCGTACCGTCGTATGAAATTGTCAGGCAAATCCGTCTCACAGCCATCCTCCTATATCTTTATAAAATGAGTCACCACAAGGATCATAATAAAATAGATCACGAGAATCCCATAGACAATGCCATCCACTGTCCGGTATTTCAGCGGCTTCATCTTCGTCCTGCCGGCGCCCCCGTGATAACAGCGGGATTCCATCGCCATGGCAAGATCATAGGCACGCCGCACAGAAGATACAAGAAGCGGGACCAGGATCGATACCATCGCCTTCATCCTTTTCCAGAGATTTCCCTCCTCAAAATCGGCGCCCCTTGCACTCTGCGCATTGATGATACGGTTTGCCTCATCCAGAAGAATCGGGATAAAACGCAGGGCAAGTGACATCATCATGGCAAAATCATGTACAGGAACATGAAGCTTCTCCAATGGTTTTAGCAATGTCTCAATGGCATCGGTCAGCTGGTTTGGCGTCGTCGTGTACGTCAGCATGGAAGAACCGATGATCAGATAGATCAGCCGCATCGCCATAAACAGCCCTTTACGCAGTCCCTGCCAGGTAACAGTGATAAAACGCCACTGAAAGACAACGTCGCCCCTTGTCCAGAATATATTAAAAAAAGCAGTGAACAAGAGCAGGATCAGGATCGGCTTCAGCCCCTTTATAATATAAGAAAATGGCACACGGGACAGGGTGATCACAGTAAGGAGAAATACTGTCACTACAATATATCCGGCAAAGCTGCTGAAAACAAACAGCGAGATCAGATAAACCAGCGCCGCCACGACCTTTACGCGCGGATCCAGCCGGTGTACTGGTGACGCCACATGATAAAATTGTCCGATGGTAATATCTCGTAACATAACTCAGACCTCTTTCATGATTTCTATTTGACAGCTCCGGCAGCTTCCAGAATCCCTGACACTGCCTGCTGCATGGTTACGGCATTGTGTGGCAGCGATATACCACGTGCCGCCAGACCTTCCATCACATAAGTGACCTGTGGTGCCCGCAGTCCCATTGTCTCCAGTTCCCTGTGATGGGAAAATACTTCTTCCACTCTTCCGTCCAACTGTATGGTTCCCTCATTCATCACAATCAAACGTTTGACATATTTTGCAATATCCTCCATGCTGTGGGAGACAAGGATAACCGTGATCCCCCGCTTTTTGTGGAGATCCGCCACCAGATCCAGGATCTCATCCCGCCCCTGCGGATCAAGCCCTGCCGTCGGCTCGTCCAGGATCAGTACCTGCGGTTCCATCGCCAGCACACCCGCGATCGCCACACGCCGCTTCTGTCCTCCCGACAATTCGAGTGGCGAGACGTCCAGCAGTTCATCCCCGATCCCCACCTGTTTCAGCGCCTCATAGGCATGCAGTTCCACCTGAAGGGAGGGCATGCCGATGTTTTTGGGTCCAAACTGCACATCCCCGATCACCGAACTCTCAAACAGCTGGTGTTCTGGATACTGGAATACAAGCCCGACCCGGCTCCTCAGTTTTTTAAGGGAATAATCTCTGGCAAATATATCTTCTCCATCAAAATAGATACTGCCGCCGGACGGTTTCAATATTCCGTTCAGATGCTGGATCAGCGTCGATTTCCCGGAGCCGGTATGTCCGATCAGACCGATAAACTCGCCGTCGTCAATCTTCAGGTTAACATCATGCAGCGCCCTTTTTTCATAAGCGGTGCCTTTATTGTAAATATGCTCCAGCTCATTCACTATGATCATACAATGTACCCCCCTGTCCCTGTATGCTGTATGCTGTCCGCCACTGCGTCCACCAGCTCCTGCACGGTCAGTATATCCTGTGGTATCCGCATCCCGTTTTTTCTCAGTTCGTGGGCAAGTAAGGTTACCTGCGGCACATCCAGATGAAGCTGTTTCATCGTCTCCACCCTGGAAAAGATCTCCCGTGGAGTCCCCTCTAGCGCCACATGACCCCCGTCCATAACGATCACCCTGTCTGCTTCCACCACTTCTTCCATATGATGTGTGATCCACAGCACGGTGATATTTTCTTTTTTATTTAATTCTTTGACGGCATCCAGAACCTCTTTTCTTCCCGCCGGATCCAGCATCGCCGTCGCCTCGTCAAGGACAATACATTTCGGTTTCATGGCAAGGATGCCGGCGATCGCCACCCGTTGTTTTTGTCCGCCTGACAGATTATTGGGAGACTCCTTCCTTGCATGGAGCATACCGACCCTGGCAAGTGCATCTTCCACCCGCCTCCAGATCTCTTTTGTCGGCACTCCCAGGTTTTCCGGTCCAAATCCCACATCCTCTTCCACTACATTGTAGACGATCTGGTTGTCCGGGTTTTGAAATACCATCCCCACCCGCTGGCGGATCTCCCAGATCATCTCTTCGTCAGATGTATCGATATGGTCAACATAGACGGAACCTTTTTCCGGGGTCAGCAAAGCATTGATATGCTTTGCCATCGTTGACTTACCGGAGCCGTTATGCCCGAGTATCGCCACAAACTCACCAGGTGAAACGTGAAAAGAGACATCATCGACCGCCGTTTCTACTGCGATGACATGATCCGTATCATCTCTTCTTATATAATCGTATGTAACATGCTCTGCACGAATCATTGCGAACTGCCTCCCTTATTAACGAAGGGGGACTGTCACTGACAGTCCCCCTTACGATCTGCTTATACTAACTCAATCACAACTTCCATTGCTGCGTCGCCCTTACGTGGTCCGATCTTAATGATCCTTGTATAACCGCCGTTGCGGTCAGCATACTTCGGAGCGATCTCATCAAAAAGGATATTGGTAACGTCGATATCCTTTGTGCCCTTTTTCCTGCCTGCTGTAGCAGCCGGAACCTCTTTGACCGGATAGAGCATCTTCTTCATCTGGCGTCTTGCATGAAGTCTGGACGGACTGTCTTTTTTGATCTCTTTGTCTACAGTATCAAAAACCGTTACTTTTTTACCATCGACAACTTCCTTGATCCTCTTACCATCTTTATCCTTCTGAGGCACTTTCGCCTGAACAGTTACTACTTCGTAATTATCCTTTTCACGGACTGCCAGAGCGATCATATGCTCTGCAATTTTACGGATCTCTTTTGCTTTCGCTTCTGTCGTTACGATCTTGCCATGATACAACAGATTGGTCACCTGATTCCTCAGCAAAGCTTTTCTCTGGCTGGAAGTCCTTCCAAGTTTTCTATAGCCTGCCATTGTATTTCCTCCTTGTTTAATACTATTATTCAGATTCTCCCGTACTGAGAGACAAACCAAGCTCTTTCAACTTAGTCAGCACTTCCTCCAGGGACTTGCGTCCTAAGTTACGAACCTTCATCATATCCTCTGCGGTTTTATTTGTAAGTTCTTCAACCGTATTGATACCAGCTCTCTTCAGGCAATTATAAGAACGGACGGAAAGCTCCAGTTCATCGATGTTCATATCCATTACCTTCTGGGAATCATCCTCTTCCTTCTCTACGATAACTTCTGCCATTCTTGCCTTTTCTGACAGATCGATAAAAGAATTCAGATGCTCGCTCAATACCTTTGCCGCAAGGCTGACCGCCTCATCCGGCTCCAAAGTCCCGTTTGTCAATACATCCAGCGTCAGTTTGTCAAAATCAGTGATCTGACCTACACGCGTATTCTCGACTTTGATATTGACTCTCTCGATCGGTGTGTAGATCGAATCAATCGGAATCACATCAATCGCCATGTCGTCTCTTTTATTCTTATCTGAACTTACATATCCCCGACCGTTTGTTACTGTCATCTCGATGTAAAGCTTACAGTCGGCATCGCCATTTAATGTGGCGATGACCTGATCTGCATTAACAATCTCAATGTCTGAGTCACACTTAATATCTGCTGCTGTTACCACACCTTCGCCATGAGCATCGATGTACATCATCTTGGGGGCAGACAGATCCTCGCTGCTGTTTTTGATCGCAAGGTTCTTGATGTTCATAACAATCTCTGTTACGTCCTCTTTTACCCCGGGGACTCCGCTGAACTCATGTACGACTCCGTCGATCTTGATCTGACTGACAGCCGTACCCGGCAGTGATGACAGCATGATCCTTCTCAAAGAATTACCCAAAGTAGTTCCGTATCCTCTTTCAAGTGGTTCTACTACAAAACGTCCATATTTCTTATCTTCTGAAATCTCAGCAATTTCAATTCTAGGCTTCTCAAATTCAAACACGACTGGACCCTCCTTTTGGGTTTACTTAATTACTTGGAGTACAACTCGACAATAAGCACATCGTTTACCGGAACATCAATCTCTGCTCTGGTCGGGATCATCTTAACCGTTCCGGACAGTGTTTCCTGATTTGCCTCAAGCCATGCAGGAACCAGTCTTCCACCGGTCACTTCAAGGATGTCTTTATACCTCTGTGCTCCTTTAAATTTTTCTTTGATTTCAATCACATCGCCAGCTTTTAACTGATAAGACGGGATTCTTACTGACTTCCCATTTACCAGTACGTGTTTATGATCAACGATCTGTCTTGCTTCTTTTCTCGTTCTGGCAAATCCAAGACGGAACATCACATTATCCAGTCTCAGCTCCAGAAGAATCATCAGATTATCACCTGTTGTTCCATATTTCAGTTTCTGTGCCTTTGCAAAATAGTTACGGAATGGTTTCTCCAGAACTCCGTAGATGAATTTTGCTTTCTGCTTCTCTCTCAACTGCTGTCCGTATTCGCTCAGCTTCTTTCCGGTTCTCGCATTTCTCTTGGATTTTTTGTCGATCCCCAGATATACCGGATCCAGATCCAGAGATCTGCATCTCTTCAAAACAGGCGTCATATCTCTAGCCATTCTAAATTCCTCCTATATAAAATCAAATCTACTACAAATGCTGATGAAGTCTGCGTTGCATAGTGAATCTCTGCTTCACTTTTTATACTCTTCTGCGTTTTGGCGGCCGGCATCCATTATGTGGAACAGGAGTTACATCCTGAATACTGGTTACTTCAATACCACATGCCTGGATCGCACGGATCGCTGCTTCTCTTCCTGAACCCGGTCCCTTCACCATTACTTCTACGGATTTCAAACCATGGGGCAGAGCTGCTTTTGCTGCTGTCTCTGCTGCCATCTGTGCAGCGTAGGGAGTAGATTTTTTAGAACCACGGAAACCAAGTCCACCTGCACTTGCCCAGGAAATAGCATTTCCTTCTAAATCGGTCAGCGTTACGATTGTATTGTTAAAAGATGACTGAATGTGTGCCTGTCCGCGGTCAATATTCTTCTTGACACGTTTTTTTGTCACTTTTTTTGCAACTTGTTTAGCCACTAGTCTTACCCTCCTATATTATTTCTTCTTATTTGCCACAGTACGTTTTGGTCCTTTGCGGGTTCTGGCATTGGTCTTTGTCTTCTGACCACGAACCGGAAGTCCCTTTCTGTGACGGATCCCTCTATAACATCCAATTTCCTGTAATCTCTTGATATTCAGTGCCACTTCCCTGCGGAGATCACCTTCCACAGTCTGTGTACGGTCGATGACATCACGAATCTTGGATACATCTTCGTCCGACAGATCCTTACAACGGATATCCGGGTCAACATTAGCCTCAGCCAGGATCCTTCTTGAGCTGGCAACACCAATGCCGTAAATATAGGTAAGACCTATTTCAACACGTTTCTCTCTTGGTAAATCAACACCGCTAATACGAGCCATGTGCGCTTTACACCTCCATTAAAATTATAGTTTGTTTGTGTAGGTGAAGAATGGCTTCGCCATCCCCCTACCTTTGCGAAGAATGCGTTAGCATTCCCCTTTCCTTTGTGAAGAATGGCGAAGCCATTCTTCTAAGCGAATCTACGATTCGCTTTGCAGCCGCTTTAAATCACAACAACTCCATGAAACAAGAACCGCGGTTCCTCCCCATATAATTTCCTATTATATATAGAAGAAACTCCGACGGAGAAATCTCACAGCGCTTACCGTTGTGATATCACAGTACCGGGACGATTGTCCAGCCATGACAACCGAATGACGGATCTGGTACTGTAACACAGAAAGCAAGAACTTGAATTTATAAATACGAAAACAACCAGAAGCAGATTGACTTCCGGTTTTCGATATATTCATTAGCCTTGTCTTTGCTTGTGTTTCGGATTCTCGCAGATAATTCTGACGCGACCCTTTCTTTTAATGACTTTGCATTTTTCGCAAATCGGTTTTACTGATGATCTAACTTTCACAGTAATACCCTCCTTTCAAAAAAGTCCGCTTAAAAGTATAACATAGCACTTTGCAGATTGCAAGTGTAAAATAAAAAAATTACTTATCTCTCCAGACAATCCTTCCCTTTGTCAGATCGTAAGGGGATAACTCCAATGTTACCTTATCGCCTGGCAGGATACGGATAAAATTCATGCGGAGCTTGCCGCTGATATGAGCCAGGACCTTGTGCCCGTTTTCCAATTCTACCTGGAACATTGCATTCGGCAGCTTTTCAACTACGGTTCCCTCAATTTCAATTACATCTGATTTTGACATTTTTACCTCCATTCGCGCTTCCATTCACGCCTATAACAATGATAAGATTTCGGGATCACCTTCCGTGATCAAAACGGTATTTTCATAATGAGCAGATTTCATGCCATCCTGTGTTACGATCGTCCAGTCATCTTCCAGCATCCAGACCTCATACCCGCCTGCATTTACCATCGGTTCGATGGCGAGCGTCATACCCGGACGCAGCCGGATCCCTCTGCGGAGCTTCGGCCTGAAGTTCGGGATCTGCGGATCTTCATGCATCTCTCTGCCGATCCCGTGACCCACCAGATCGCGGACCACGGAAAAACCATTCTCCTCTACATAGCTCTGGATCGCCGCAGAAATCTGGTACAAATGGCAGCCTGCCCTGGCATACCGGATCCCCCGGTAAAAACTCTCTTTCGTCACATCCATCAGGCGCTGCGCCTCCGGATCGATCTTCCCTACTCCGTGGGTTCTCGCCGCATCGGACTGATATCCCTGATAGATCACTCCGGCATCCAGACTGACGATATCTCCCTCAAAAAGACGGTGTTCTCTGGAAGGAATTCCATGTACAACTTCATCATTGATGGATACACATATTGATGCCGGATATCCCTGATATCCCTTGAAGGAGGGGATGCAGTCCGCACTGCGGATCAGTTCCTCCCCCTTCCGGTCAATATCCCAGGTAGTGATACCTGGGGCGATCATCTCAGCAAGTTTCTCATGCACCTCAGCAAGTATCTTACCTGCCTCCCGCATGAGCTGTATCTCCCGCTCTGACTTAATCGTTACTGCCATATCTATTTGTCCAGGATGGCAGTGATCGCCGCAAATACATCGTTCAGATCAACCGTTCCGTCAACCTCTTTCAGAATACCCTCTTTGGTGTAGTAATCAATCAAAGGCTGCGTCTGCTCATGGTATACGCTCAGCCTCTGCTGAACCGTTTCCGGCTTATCATCATCACGAAGGATCAGTTCGCCGCCACAGGCATCGCATATGCCTTCTTCTTTTGTCGGATTATACTTGATGTGATATGTTCCCCCGCATTTTACACAGGCACGTCTGCCTGACATACGGGTTACGATGTTTTCATCCGGTACGTCGACGTCAATGGCGTAATCCAGTTTTTCCCCGATCTTTGCAAGCGCATCGGTGAGCGCCTCTGCCTGCGGGATCGTTCTCGGGAAACCATCCAGTACATACCCTTTCTTCGCATCATCCTGAGCCAGACGGTCTACGACCAGATCCACAACCAGTTCATCCGGTACCAGCAGTCCTTTGTCCATATAGCCTTTTGCTTTCTGTCCGAGTTCCGTATTTTCCTTAATGTTGGCACGGAAGATGTCACCCGTAGAAATATGAGGAATCCCGTACTTTTCGGAGATCATTTTTGCCTGGGTACCTTTTCCGGCACCCGGAGCACCTAACATAACAATTTTCATACCTTTTTCCTTCCTTTTTTAATTTATTAAGCGATAAGAGACCTCCCACCAGTGAATATCCTGGCAGGCGGTCATCTATCTGCTTCACCGTGATTCACGGTGTTTGAATTAGTTTCCAAGGAATCCCTTATAATGGCGGACCAGTACCAGGGACTCAATCTGCTTCAGGGTCTCGATCACGACACCGACTACGATGATCAGTGACGTACCACTAAATGAAACATCTGCTCCAAACGCACCTGAGAAGAAGATCGGTACAACACAGACGATCACCATTCCGATAGCACCAAGAAAAACAATACTGTTCAGCACAGAGGTGAGGTAATCGGTTGTCGGCTTACCCGGACGGATACCGGGGATAAAGCCCCCCTGCTTCTTCATGTTATTTGAAATCTCAAGCGGATTGAAAGTAACTGAAGTGTAAAAATAGGCAAAGAAAATCACCAATACAATATATACCAGTAATCCCAGTGAATACTTAAACTCTCCCCAGCTTCCGATCTTACACCAGTCACTCTGGTTGCAGACAGTCAGAAGTTTCTGGAATACTGTCGCATTCGGACCTGTCGCCGGACGAATGCCGGCAAAACTTGCAATCACGACAGGAAGAGACATCATGGAGCTTGCAAAAATGACAGGGATTACACCTGCGGTGTTGACCTTCAGGGGAATATGGGTAGACTGTCCGCCAGCCACTTTATGTCCCTGTATTTTCTTTGCATACTGTACCGGAATTCTTCTCTCGCCATCCTGAAGCCATACGATAAAGACAAACATTGCTACGATGATCGCCAGTATGATTGCACCAGCAACGATCGCATTGGTGATATTGCCGGCGCCGGCAATATAAGTCGTATACAGATTGGACAGATCACTTGGTATACGGGCAACGATATTGATCAGCAGGATAATGGAGATACCATTTCCCACACCCTTCTCTGTGATCTGTTCACCGAGCCACATCAGGAAGGCAGCTCCTGCTGTCAGTGCTACGACAGCCACGATGAGTGGCACATATCCGCCGTCCGAAAAAAGGTTCTGATTGCGGAAACCAATAATAATGGCCACGCCCTCAACGACAGCCAGCACAATTGACAGATACCTTGTATACTCGTTGATCTTTTTCCGCCCGTCTTCTCCGTCCTTCTGCATCTCCTCCAGGCGGGGAACCGCGATAGTAAGAAGCTGCAGAATAATGGACGCCGTAATATATGGTGTGATATTCAGGGCAAAAATAGACATTCTTGAAAAGGATCCACCTGTCATAACATCCAGAAATCCCAATGCCTGATTGTTGTTGAACATTTCCTGTATAACATTTGCTTCTACGCCCGGTACCGGAATATTACATCCGATCCGGACAACGATCAGGGCAAATAACACATACAATAGTTTTTTGCGGATTTCTTTCGTCTTTAACGCATTCTGTATCGTTGTAAACATTAGATCACCTCTGCTTTTCCACCCGCAGCCTGAATCTTTTCAGCAGCTCCTGCACTATACGCATTTACTTTCACATCAAGCTTTTTGGTTAATTCTCCATTTCCAAGAATCTTAACTCCATCTTTTGGATTGCTTACGATGCCTCTCTCGACAAGCGCCGCTACGGTTACCTCAGCACCATCGTCAAAGGCATTCAGAAGTTCTACATTGATCCCTACGATGTCTTTGTGATTAATATTGCTGAATCCTCTCTTTGGCAATCTTCTATACAACGGCAGCTGACCGCCTTCAAAACCAGGTCTGGGAGCCCCGGAACGAGCCTTCTGTCCTTTATGACCTTTACCAGCAGTCTTGCCATTTCCTGAACCATGACCACGGCCTCTTCGAAACGCATTGCTTTGTTTAGAGCCTGCAGCCGGTTTCAATTCTGATAAATTCATTCTCTGCACCTCCTTGATTAGATTTCTTCCACCTTGATCAGATGTCTGATCTGCTGAATCTGACCACGTGTCGCAGCATTATCAGGCATCTCTACGGTTTTGTTTAATTTTCTCAGGCCAAGAGCTTCTACCGTCTTTTTGTGCTTTGGTATCGCACCGATGGTAGACCTGACTAATGTGATCCTCAACTTATCTGCCATTTTTCTGCACCTCCTAGCCCAATACTTCTTCTACGGATATACCGCGGAGTTTTGCTACTTCTTCCGGCGTCTTCAGTTCTTTCAGTCCCGCGATCGTTGCCAGAACTACGTTCTGTTTATTACGGGAACCAAGAGACTTCGTACGGATATTCTTAAAGCCTGCCAGCTCAAGCACAGCACGTGCCGGACCACCGGCGATGATACCAGTACCTTCGGGAGATTTCTTCATCAGTACGGAAGCACTTCCAAATTTGCCGGTAAAATCATGTGGAATACTGCGGTTCTCATCAAGCGGCACCTTGATCAGCGACTTGATCGCTGCTTCTTTTCCCTTGCGGATCGCTTCCGGGATTTCCGTTGCTTTTCCTAAACCTGCACCAACGTGTCCGTTGCCGTCTCCTACTACGACAAGGGCGGTGAAACGCATATTACGACCACCTTTTACTACCTTGGTTACACGTTTAATTGATACTACTTTATCTTCTAATTCAAACTGACTAGCATCAATAATTTCACGTTTCATGTGTTCTCCTCCTTATTAGAATTCCAGACCAGCTTCTCTTGCTGCGTCTGCCAATGCCTTTACCTTACCCTGATAAATATAACCGCTGCGATCAAAGACTACTTTTTTCACTCCATTGTCCAATGCCTTCTTAGCGATCACTTCACCAAGCTTAGCAGCTGCGGCAACATCATTTGTCTTCTCCAGACCTTCCTTTACATCTGCCTGAAGAGTTGATGCGGAAACGATTGTATTGCCGGCAACATCGTCAATAACCTGTGCATACATATGGTTATTACTACGGAACACAGACAAACGTGGTTTCTCAGGAGTACCAGACAAACGGCTACGTATTCTTCTATGTTTATTTTTGCGAACTTCGCTTCTATTTGTATTACTAACCATTCTTATTTACTCCTTTCTACTTCTTACCAGTCTTACCAACTTTACGCCGGATGACTTCATCCACATATTTGATCCCTTTGCCCTTGTATGGCTCCGGTGCTCTCTTCTCACGGATTTCAGCCGCGTACTGGCCAACTTTTTCTTTATCAATTCCCTTTACGATGATCAGATTCTGTCCGTCCACAGTAACCTCGATCCCTTCCGGATCTTCCATCTCTACCGGATGGGAATAACCAAGGGAAAGAACCAGTTTTTTACCCTGCTTTACGGCACGGTAACCAACGCCGTTTACTTCCAGTTTCTTCTCATAGCCTTCGGTAACTCCTACGATCATATTGTAGATCAGAGTCCTCGTCAGCCCATGAAGGGATTTCATCTTTTTCAGATCGTTGGGACGGGTGACTGTGATCTCCTCGCCCTCTTTCGTAATGGTCATCTCTGCAGGCAGAACTCTTTCCAGAGTGCCCTTCGGACCTTTAACCGTCACCTGATTATTTTCTGCAATATCTACAGTTACGCCTGCAGGTATCGCGATAGGCATTCTTCCAATTCGTGACATGCCGGTACCTCCTATATCTTTTTTGGGGTATAACTTTTACAGTTGCATCATTACTTGTGTCAAAGCTCCTTCCACCAAAGAAGTTTGCTTTGCAAACTTTATATGGCTCGCGCAGCGAGACATTATCTACCAGACGAAAGCGAGGACTTCTCCGCCCACGTTCTCTTTGCGTGCCTGTTTATCTGTCATCACGCCTTTGTTTGTTGAAATAATAGCGATTCCCAGACCACCAAGCACCCTGGGCAGCTCGTCTGTCCCTGCGTACACACGGAGACCTGGCTTGGAGATCCTTTTCAGACCGGAAATGATCTTTTCATTCTTGTCCCTGCCATATTTCAGTGTGATATGGATGGATTTAAATCCATCTACATCTATTATTTCAAAGTTTTTGATATATCCTTCCTTCAAAAGGATCTCAGCAATTGAAACCTTCATCTTGGAAGCAGGAATATCAACTGTATCATGTTTTGCAGTATTTGCATTACGGATTCTTGTAAGCATATCTGCAATAGGATCGCTCATTGTCATTCTCAGTTTCCTCCTTTACCAACTCGCTTTTTTAACACCAGGAATCTGGCCTTTGTAAGCTAATTCACGGAAGCAAATTCTGCAGATTCCGTATTTTCTCAGATATCCATGTGGACGACCACAAATCTTGCAGCGAGTGTACGCTCTGGTAGAGAACTTCGGTTTACGCTGCTGCTTAATCTTCAAAGACTTCTTAGCCATGAAATTTCCTCCTAACTATTTCTTAAACGGCATACCAAACTGTGCCAAGAGTTCACGTGCTTCTTCATCTGTCTGAGCGGTAGTAACGAAGATAATGTCCATACCTCTGACTTTATCTACCTTATCATACTCAATCTCAGGGAAGATCAACTGCTCCTTGATACCAAGAGCATAATTTCCACGGCCGTCAAAAGCATTCGGATTTACACCACGGAAGTCACGCACTCGTGGAAGTGCAAGATTGATCAGACGATCTGCAAACTCATACATCTTCTCACCGCGAAGCGTAACCTTGCATCCGATCGGCTGCCCTTCACGAAGCTTGAAATTCGCAACGGATTTCTTTGCTCTTGTTACAACAGCTTTCTGACCTGTGATGATCTCAAGATCACTGATCGCTGTATCCAAAACCTTGGAATTGTCTTTTGCTTCACCAACGCCCATATTGATCACAATCTTATTGAGCTTTGGTACCTGCATAACATTTTTATATTCAAACTTCTTCATCATCGCATCTACGATCTCGTTTAAATATGTCTCTTTTAATCTAGCCATCCTAAACAGTACCTCCTCTCTTTATTAATCAATAACAGCGCCTGTTTTTTTGGCATAGCGAACTTTTTTCTTACCCTCTTCTACTTTGAAACCGATCCGGGTAACGTCGCCATCGATCACATACATTACGTTTGAAACATCGAAGAAAGCTTCCTGCTCTACGATGCCGCCTTTTGGATTTGCCTGGTTCGGTTTAATGTGCATCTTTGCTTTGTTGACGCCCTCCACCTTGACCCTGCCACCTTTTACCTCAAGGACTTTTCCTTCCTTACCTTTATCTACGCCGGCAATAACGCGAACGGTATCACCTTTTTTGATCTTTGCTGTTGCCACTTAGGGACACCTCCTTATAATACTTCTGGCGCTAAGGAAACAATCTTCATAAATTGTTTTTCTCTTAACTCTCTGGCTACCGGTCCGAAAATACGAGTTCCTCTCGGAGTCTTATCTTCTTTGATGATTACTGCTGCATTTTCGTCGAAACGGATATATGAACCATCCGGACGGCGGATTTCTTTCACTGTACGGACAACAACCGCCTTTACAACATCACCCTTCTTTACAACTCCACCTGGTGTTGCATCTTTGACCGTAGCAACAATGATATCACCGACAGTCGCATATCTTCTAACAGAACCGCCAAGAACACGGATGCACAACAACTCTTTTGCTCCGGTGTTATCAGCAACCTTTAATCTGGTCTCCTGCTGTACCATAACAAATACTCCTTTCCTGAGTTTCAATTATTCAAGCGAATGAATCACTTCGCTGAAGCCAGGTAGTTTACTTGGCTTTTTCTATAATTTCAACAAGTCTCCATCTCTTGTCCTTGGACAGCGGTCTTGTCTCCATAACCTTAACTCTATCGCCAATATTGCACTCATTGTTTTCATCATGAGCTTTCAATTTGTAAGTTCTCTTAACGATTTTACCGTAAAGGGGATGTTTTACATTGTCTACTACTGCCACAACGATGGTCTTTTCCATCTTGTTACTCACAACTTTTCCCGTACGGGTCTTTCTAAGATTTCTTTCCACAACAAAATCCTCCTTTCTTCAGCTTAGTTTGCCGCTCTCTGTTCTTTGGACATTGCTGTCTGAATACGAGCAATGTTTCTTCTGACTTCTTTGATTCTGCTTGTATTATCAAGTTGGTTTGTTGCGTTCTGGAATCTCAGGTTAAACAGCTCCTTTTTGGCAGCTGCCAGCTCATCGTTTAATTCAGCCAGTGACATGCCTGCAATTCCATTCAAAAATTCTTTACTCTTCACTGCCCGCACCTCCTTCTAAATCTGCACGAGAAACGATCTTACATTTAATCGGCAGTTTGTGCATAGCCAGTCTCAGTGCCTCTCTTGCTACCTCTTCCGGTACACCAGCGATCTCAAACATAACACGCCCCGGTTTCACAACAGCAACCCAGTACTCCAGAGCACCTTTACCTTTACCCATTCGGGTCTCAGCTGGTGTCTTCGTAACCGGCTTGTCAGGGAAAATCTTGATCCAGACCTTACCACCACGTTTGGTGTGACGTGTCATGGCAATACGTGCCGCCTCAATCTGATTGGAACGGATCCATGCAGGCTCAGCAGCCACAAGACCGAACTCGCCATAACTGATTTTATTACCACGTAACGCTTTTCCTTTCATGGAGCCGCGAAACTGTTTACGATGTTTCACTCTTTTAGGCATTAACATTATTTATCGCTCCCTTCCTTCGCACTAGCCTTGGCTGGTTTTCCTCCTTTGGTTGGAAGTACTTCGCCATGGTAGATCCATGTCTTGACACCGATCTTACCATACGTTGTGTTTGCTTCTGCAAAACCATAGTCAATGTCTGCGCGCAATGTCTGCAGCGGAATATTGCCTTCGCTGTAAAACTCAGTACGCGCCATATCAGCGCCGCCAAGACGTCCGGAACAGGATGTCTTGATTCCCTTCGCTCCTGCCTTCATGGCACGGCCCATGCAGGACTTCATGGCACGGCGGAAAGAAATACGGTTTTCCAGCTGCTGTGCGATGTTCTCAGCCACAAGCTGTGCGTCACTGTCCGGTCTCTTTACTTCTTTGATGTCAACCAGCACTTTTTTTGCAGAATAAGAAGCAAGTTCACCTTTTAATTTTTCAATCTCAGAACCGCCCTTACCGATCACTACACCCGGTTTGGCAGTATATACCAATACTTTTACGCGGTCTGCCGTTCTCTCGATCTCAATCTTGGAGATCCCTGCATGATACAATTTTTTCTTTAAAAATTCACGGATCTTATAATCTTCAACAAGGTTATCTGAAAATTCCTCAGAATCTGCATACCATCTGGATTCCCAGTCTTTGATGACGCCGACTCTCAAGCCGTGTGGATTTACTTTTTGTCCCATCTTAATCTCCTTTCACTATCTTTCATTCAAGATGATGGTAATATGGCACATTCTCTTCTCAATACGGTAAGCCATACCACGTGCTCTTGGTCTGATTCTCTTCATCGTCGTTGCTTTGTTGGCAAAGCACTCATCAATATAGAGAGTTTCCGGATCCATGCCATTGTTGTTCTCAGCATTTGCGATCGCGGAATTCAGCAGTTTTTTAATTACCGAAGACGCATATCTTGGATTGTATTCCAGGATCGCAAGCGCAGTCTGTACGTCCTTTCCGCGGATCGCATCCAGTACGAACCCTGCCTTCTGGGCAGAAATCCTGGCATGAGACAACTTAGCATATGGTCTTGTATCTTTGTTCTGGTTTCTTTCTTTCTTGATCTGTGATCTATGTCCTTTAGCCACTTCTCAGAAACCTCCTTTCATACATTTGAAACAAAATTTTCTGAAGTCTGCAAAGCAAACTTCCAAATAGTCTCTCAACCGAAGTTTGCTTCACAAACTTCCAACGTCTCGAAACGCCTATTCCAAGCTGAAGTTTGCTTTGCAAACTTCCAATGTCTCGCGCAGCGAGACAATTTTATCCTCTCTTCTCATCTTTGCCATGACCCCGGTAAGTTCTTGTCATTACAAACTCGCCAAGCTTATGGCCTACCATGTCCTCTGTCACATATACCGGCACATGCTTTCTTCCGTCGTGGACAGCGATCGTATGTCCTACAAAGCTCGGAAAAATAGTGGAACGACGTGACCAGGTTTTGATTACGGATTTATCTCCAGACTCATTCATGGCATCAATCTTCTTCAGAAGATGAGCGTCGGCAAATGGTCCTTTTTTTAATGAACGTGACACTAGCTTTTACCTCCTTATTGTTTGCATCGGCTATGATTACTTAGCCAGGGCTTTTCCGTCTCTGCGGCGGATGATCATCTTGTTGGAATGCTTATTCTTCTTTCTCGTCTTATAACCAAGTGCAGGCTTGCCCCAAGGTGTGCATGGACCCGGACGTCCAACCGGAGCCTTACCTTCACCACCACCGTGTGGATGGTCATTCGGGTTCATAACCGAACCACGCACAGTCGGGCGGATACCCATGTGACGTTTACGTCCTGCCTTACCGATGTTTACAAGGTTGTGCTCGGTATTTCCAACCTGTCCGATGGAAGCGCGGCACACAACCGGCACCATCCTCATCTCGCCAGACGGCATACGGAGAATCGCGTATTTGCCTTCCTTCGCCATCAGCTGGGCGCTTACGCCAGCGGCACGCACAAGCTGTCCTCCGTGTCCCGGATGCATCTCAATGTTGTGAATCTGGGTACCAACCGGCATATCCTTGAGCTGCATGCAGTTACCAACCTTCACTTCTGCTGTTTCACCATTCATGATGGTCTGACCGACTTTCAACCCCACTGGAGCCAGAATATATCTCTTTTCACCATCCGCATAACAGACAAGCGCTATATTCGCCGTTCTGTTCGGATCATACTCAATTGTCTTAACCGTAGCCGGGATACCATCTTTATTTCTCTTAAAATCAATGATTCTGTATTTCCTTCTAGAACCGCCGCCACGATGTCTTACCGTGATCTTACCCTGGGCGTTACGTCCTGCATGCTTCTTCAGTGAAGTAGTAAGGGACTTCTCCGGTTTGCTTGCTGTGATCTCATTGAAATCATAGCCCGTCATATTTCTTCTAGAAGGTGTATATGGGTTATAACTTTTAATTCCCATGTGTTACACTCCTTTCAAAAAAGTTCGTAATATCTCATCCTTTGACTCCTTGCGGAGCGAAAAAACGTTTTCTTTCATTGGGAAGTTTCGCAGAAACTTCTAATTGTCCAGGAATGGACAATTTATAATCCTTCAAATATCTCAATATCTGCACTATCTTCTGTCAGCTGGACGATCGCTTTCTTCTTTTTCGCTGTTTTACCTGTCACAGCGCCTCTTCTGCGCTTTTTGCCAGCCAGATTCATCGTGTTGACCTTGGCTACTTTCGTCCCCGGGAACATTTTTTCTACCGCTTCCCTGATCTGATTTTTTGTTGCCTCTGTGTGCACATAAAATGTGTATTTCTTATCTTCCATTCCTGACATTGACTTCTCCGTGATCACCGGTTTGTCAATAATGTCATAATATTTCAAATCTGCCATTATGCGTACACCTCCTCGATTGCTTTTACAGCGCTCTTGGTAACAACCACGGTATCATATTTCAGAATATCGTATACGCTGATGGAATTGCTGTACACGCCTCTTGCTGTCGGAAGATTCCTTACAGAGAGAATCGTGTTTTTCGAATCGCCGTCAACTACTACCAGTGCCTTGTCTGCTTTCAGATTCGCCAGAACTTCTTTCATCTTCTTCGTCTTCGGAGCCTCAAAGTCCAGAGAATCCACTACGATCAGCTTATCCTCACTTACTTTAGAAGATAATACCGATTTCATCGCTGCTGCCTTCTCTTTCTTATTCATTTTGAATGAATAATCTCTCGGCACCGGCGCAAATACGACGCCGCCGCCCTTCCACTGCGGAGCTCGGATGGAACCCTGTCTTGCATGACCCGTCCCTTTCTGTCTCCATGGTTTTCTACCACCACCGCGGACTTCAGAACGTGTCTTAGCTTTCTGTGTCCCCTGGCGTTTATTGGCGAGCTGCAGAACAACTGCCATATGAACCAAATGCTCGTTTACCGGAGCAGCAAAGACGGAATCATTCAGATCGATCTTTTCCACTTCTTTGCCTTCCATATTATAAACAGATACGCTTGCCATCTGTGTCTTCCTCCTTTCCGAAAAGTTATGCCTTTACGGATTCTTTAATGATTACTGTTGATTTTTTCGGTCCTGGCACTGCGCCTTTTACCAGCAGCAGATCGTTTTCCGCATCCACACGCACGACCTCGAGATTCTGGATCGTTACCTGTACTGCGCCCATCTGACCAGGCATTTTCTTGCCCTTGAATACTTTGCTTGGATCCGATGCACTACCATTGGAACCAGCATGTCTATGGAATTTGGAGCCGTGACCCATCGGTCCGCGGGACTGTCCGTGACGTTTAATGGCGCCCTGGAACCCTTTACCTTTTGTCTTTGCGGTCACATCGATCTTGTCACCAACTTCAAAGATATCTGCTTTGATTTCCTGTCCCAGCTCGTACTCAGCAGTATTCTCAAACTTAAATTCTGTGAGGAATCTCTTGTTTTCTATTCCTGCCTTTGCCAAATGTCCTTTTTTCGGTTTGTTCAACAGTTTCTCGCGAACATCGCCGTATGCCACCTGAACTGCCTCGTACCCGTCATTCTCGACCGTCTTGATCTGAGATACATAGACCGGGCCAGCCTGCAGCACGGTAACTGGTGTCAACACACCGTCTTCGTTGAAAATCTGTGTCATTCCAACTTTTTTAGCTACGATAGCCTTCTTCATTTTTAAATCCTCCTAAATAATTCTACAGCGGATTGCATCCTTATATATAGGGAAACAATCATACTAGATGGTTACTGCCATGTCCTGAACCGTAGACCTGCATCATAACCAGTCATCAAATGATAATAATGTAACATTATTTCATTTTGATATCAATCGCAACGCCAGCAGGCAGTTCCAGACGCGAAAGTGCATCCACTGTCTTCTGCGATGGCGTCAGTACATCGATCAGCCTCTTGTGTGTTCTCTGCTCAAACTGCTCACGGGAATCTTTGTACTTGTGTACCGCACGAAGGATCGTAACGATCTCCTTCTTCGTAGGCATCGGCACAGGCCCGCTTACCTTTGCACCCGTTTTCTTTACTGTTTCGATCAGTTTTGAAGCTGCGAAATCGATCAGCTGATGATCATACGCCTTCAGAATGATTCTCATTTTCTGAGATTTTTGACTTGCCATAAAAATAGCCGCCTCCTTTTCGTACTTTTAATTTGAAATAGTACGACAAGTGGTGACTGTACACTCATCCGTGTGTGTCATGCCGGTTCATTATAAATACCTCTGGACTTCAGAGGTGTGGCACACACGTTTATCTGCTCTCTGGCAGAAACTATGTTACTGTACAGTGACTTGCCGTCAGGTTTACCGGTCAGAAACAATATTGCCGCTGATCTCTGACCTCTTGACATTCGCTCCCCGGAAAAACCCACCAGACGGTGGCAACCTCCCGGATCTCCGCTATCATGTCACAGCAAGGTTCACTATACCATAAAAAGGGAAATATTGCAAGAAAAACTTTTTAAAAACTTTGCTAAAAAATTTTATTTTGAAAAATCTATTTTTTTGACCCGTTTCGTTGTTCCAAAAAAACGATCAGCTACAACACTAAGTTCATTATTCACAATAATAAAATCTCCGACAAGATCAGATACTTTCAGAAACTTTTTACCTGCAGGATCAAGTCTGTATATTCCATTTTCGGCACATTCCACACGAGTCATTGAATCATGCATGTCCCCATCATTATAATAACAAAGCATATAATAGATCTCCCCCTCCCACTGAATTATGTCTGTTTCTTCAGAAAATCCTGTTTCTGACTCCCCTGGTACAGTTACCTTTTGCAGTCTGCATGTCGTTGTATCATATGTATATACATCCGAATCCCCATCCTCTGCGTAAAATACGAACCTGCCATCTGCTGCATATGCTCTCTCAAAACAGCCATCGTATCCTTTTTTCTCAATACTTACTGCCTCCATTTCTTTCCAGTTCCTGTCATATTTATGTAAATAATTATCCTTCGTATAAATATAAAGGAAATTATCCAGGGTTAGAAAAATCTGGGCACTGACATGAGCAACTTTACCTTTCCTCTTATTTTGCATATTTTCAGAGTATACATTTTTTTCATCATCAATTAAAGTGTATACCAGTTCATCTTCAAAAAACAAAAAACATTCAACACCCTCCAATATGACCTTTTTCTTTTGATCTTTCATGGAACACAGATTACTCGAGCCGTCTAAGAAATATTTTATATTGTCATATTCCTGCACTTCAAAATGCCCAAACGCGCTGGAATTTTTACCGGGCGTAATGTCTTCAACATATTTGTCAAAGATATCAGAATAGGATCCAGGACTTAACATGATGTAAAACCATCCTGCCACTAACGCCAAAAACATAATTATTACTAAAACCATAATTATTTCCGAAAAATGTATCTTTTTCATTTGGTGATCCCCTTTTCTTGTGAAATTTGTTTATCTCTTGAACTACACACTTACTCTGTTCCTCATAATAACCTCCTAAAGCTTAGCTTTATTGAAATGAATTTTCAATCGGCGGAGCGCATTCCCAGTTAAGAATTTTTATCCCGTATTTTTCTAAAAGTTTTCTTTTCCCTAAAGACTCTTCATCTGTTAATCCATCTGATTCCGTCGTTTCCAATTCAATATAGGTATTATAATATTCCTCTGCTGTCATTCCCGGATAAAAGAAATACTCTTTATCTGGCAGTTCATATTTTTTAACGTCATCTCCATCACCCATAAAATATGCCGGATCAACGCCCCATACAATCCTCTGCTGTTCCCCTCGTTTGTTTTTGCCCTCCCATAATACAACCGCATCTTTCCCTGATTTCAATTTCATTCCCCAGGTACGGGATTTTTCATCGCTTGTTCCATACCACTCACTGCCCGTATATTTACATATCATTGTATCTTCAATTACCTTCTTTTTCCCATTTAATTCATAATCCAGAGTAAAGGGAAATGATTCCTCCGTTATTGAAGGTTCTGCTGGTTCTGGAACACAGAACTGACCATAAAGATACATTATGCTCCATGGTGATATATATACAACTGCATAAAAAACTGCACTCACTGCCATAATAGTTGTCACAATTATTGTCAGGATTAATTTTTTATTCATTTCCCATTTCTCCTTTTTCTTAGTGCTTTTTTACTGCAGCCATTAAATGATTTTTCCGGCAAATCCACGAATAATGTCTTCTAATGTATTTGGAATGTCTCCCTGTCATAATATTCCCCGAAGCAGCGGAAGGGGTTGTAATCCTTTTCATCCGGCTCTATTTCGTTGCCGAAGGAGTCATATTCATAGGTTTTCATGACTATTCCGTTCCCAGCTCCAGCTGGTTTTCTGCGTTGTAGTGGTTGACCACGTTTTTATTGAGCCGGCTGCTCCCCAGAGTCACGTCGATGTCGATATATGGTTTCTCTTTCTTTTCTTCCGGGATTTCATAACGGTTGACCGTGGCGAGCTGGTTCCCGTTTCTGTCGTTTTTATAGATGCCTACGGTATCTTTTACCGTGTCGGTGTTTAAGGTATCGGTACGGAGCAGTTCGTCGTTATGCTTATGGTTTCTTTTTATTAGTTCAATATATCCAAAGTTTCATAAAAAGGTAAAATTTTCTCATCTTCATCCTTTAAATCTACCGCTTCATAAAAAAATGCATTGTCAATAATCCCATATGCTTCATTATAATCTTCCGGAAGTATTTTAGTAATCCAATTCCCGCTTATATTTTTTTTCCATGATAAATATAAATTATCATTCTCCCAATAAACAAAAGCAAATAAATATTTTGAAGGCACAAACTGTATAAATTCCTGTCCAGAAGATAGTTCAAAAAACAATTTTTCTTTTTTGGTTTTTGAGTATTTATATATCTTATCATCAACTACGTAGTAAAACTCATTTTTAAATACTAACAGGTCCTGATAATGTTTCGATTTTTTAACCTCATCTTCTTTATTTATATACAAATCTGTCTTATAAATCGGACTGGGAGTTCTTTTTATATAATAAAAAGAATTATTAAAAAAACAACCGTTTCTTACATCATATGCCAAATTTTTAAGTTTTCTGTTTTTCACATTATAATGAATCACCTCATATGCTGACAATAAAATGAATATTTCATTTTTATATATATGCATCCCCAGAATTTCACAATTTTTCATAACACCTTTATATTTTTTCAATATATTATATGAAAATATTTGTTTTTTCTTTTTACCCGAAAAATCAACGGAATAAATATTATTGGAAATCTGGTCAATAAAATACAGATGTTTGTCAGCAAGATATAATTTTATCCTTTTATCTCTTCCCTTAAATTTTACTATCTTAGTTTTTTTATGTGTTTTTTTATCAAGCTTTACAATATTACTATTTGAAATATAGAAATAGTAACTTGAATTTTCAACTAATGTCCCTCCCCATTCTTCACAAAAAAAATCTGTCACAGGAATTTTTATCTTATTCCAATCAATATTTTTATCTTTAGCTGTGATTTCAGTCTTTGTATCTGGTTTTTGCGTAGGCATATCCGTATTCTGTAAAATAATTTCTTTATTTATTTTTTGATTATAACTACAACCAGTAAATAATAACAACGATAAAATACAGATTAATTTAAGTAACCATATATTTTTACTGATCTTCATACCATCCCATCTCCTTTTATTACAATTATATATTCAGTTTTTCAAAACGCTGCGAGCCTCCTAAAAACAACAAACTAATTTTAAAAATTCCAACCTCTATTCCAGTTTCTATTATCCCGCGGTGCATTTTCTAGTTTTGATTTACTATTATCGTTTAAACATTTTCCTGTACTCCAATAACAGGATGAACCTTCAGAAATAATCTGTTTATTCAATTTAGTTGTATCTACAATTTTTACCCTTCCCTTACTATTACTAAATAACACTAAATGATCTTTTGGAGATTTTTTTATTTTCGTTTTTTGAGTATAAACATTTTTCCCAATATGTATCCCCGCAGCCATAACATCATTCACCGGCTCATCTCCGCCAGCATCCGAGAACGTAACCGGATTATTATAGCAGTACACATACAGATGCAGGCTCCTCGGCTCATCCTCCTCCCCGGCATACGTATCCCTTGTCAGAAACCGTCCCTTTTCCGGTTGGCAATACCTCGCTCTCAGGTACACTTCCCCCGTCTCCCTGTCATAATACTCTCCACAGTATCGAAAGGGGTTGTCATCCTTTTCATCCGGCTTTACTTCATTGCCAAAGGAATCATATTCATAGGTCTTGGTAGCCTTTCCATTCCCATCTGTCAACTGCACCACGCTCCCATGGGGATCGGTCACATAATACTGCTGCTCGGTTCCATTCCCTTTATCTGCAAACACAAGGTCATTTCCTCTAACATACCTCTTCTTCACTTTCCCGTCCGCTTCCAGCTCCAGCACCATCTGGTCCCCGTCCCAGACATAGACCGTCTTTTCCCCGTTCACGGTCTTGCTCATCCGAAGCCCTTCCGCATCATAGGTGAAGCTGACTTCTGTTTATCATTCCTTCCTATTCATATCTTTTATGGACATCTCCTTACTGTTCCCACGAACATTCCTTATAGTAATAGTAATCCATATCCACCCTTACCCCGTTCTCATCCGTGAATTCTGCCTCATAATATAGAACATTTCCGACTACAAATGCCGGAGTTAGTACATCATCCGGCATAAGGAGCAGGATTGTATTGGAATATCCATCATGAACGCCGAGATATTCTGGTCCATATCTATAGTCCCAATTTTCTGGATAGCAGCGGTAATAAAGTTTATCATCTGCTCCTGCTATTAGATTGCAGCATGTCATTTCTTCTCCCACAGGTTCATCTTTTCCCTCTTCTGAATAACAGAATATCTGCATTTTATCTCCTCTCAGATAATATAATTTTCCCCCGGCGCAAAGCAGATCCTTGTAAATAAGTCCTTTTTCTTTTTTATCCGGATCTTTCCGTACGGTCTCTTTCTTCAGGGTTTTCAGGTTGATCCTGTAAATGCATCTTTCCCCTCTGTCAGTATAATACAATGAACCCTTATAAAAAACAGATTGATAAATAGCAGATCCTATCTTCTCTATTTTTTTCCTTTCAGGAAAATACCGGATAATATCCCTGCAGTATTTTGTATGTATATACATTACCCCCTTGTAAATCCTGACACCCCAGATATAAGGTATTTTATAACCCTCCTGTTCCAGGATACGCCTGGTTATGATTTTTTCCTTTTTCCCCCCGTTGATGCTTACTTTATATACCGTATCGTCATCGTCGACATAATACAAAAAATTACCATCCAGACACATACTGATGTTTCCGCCTTTTCTGTGGCGGGCAATAACCTTCTTCTCTTTTGCTGTCCTGTCCAGCCGGATGATATGGCTCTCGTCCGCATAGAAAATGTACCGGTCATCTGCCACCAGATCCCTGGCCCAGGTTGCCCCGGAAGGCGATACCGAATTCCTGAATCCCGTAGCCCTTCCCTCTGCCTTTACCGCAGGCAGGACCGACAGTCCTGTCCCGGAAATAACAGAACCTGTCACCACCATTACAGCAGCGTCTGTTGCCGGTCCCGTGGTAAATCCTGTTTTCCCGTTGCATCCACATCCAAATACACAAAGTACCACACATAACAAATAACTGATCCGTTTTCCCATCATTCCTCTGCTCCTCTATTTATTTTTTAGGGTTCAGGCATTTTCCTTTTCCCCTGTAGCATTTTCTGCCATGTTTATAGATCTGTTTTCTTAACTTTTTATCATTCGTCGCCCAGTTTCCCTTCGGCATGGATTTTTCAAAAATATCAATCTTCCATTTCCCCCCCTCTGTTATCCGGAAAGCTGTTCCCAATGTGTTCTTTATTCTTAATCCCTAATACCTTCCATGCTGCAAATATGGATACTTCCCCCATTTCTGCCCATGATACTTCATGCGTTTCCAGTACGGCACAATATAAATAGTCGCCCTTTCTTACTTTTGTTCCCTTCACATTACTCCCACAGGTAATGACAGCCAGTGAGTACAAATACGCTGATAAATCCATTTTCACATCGTTTCCTGTTGTGACAACAACATACGGTACAGCATCCGAAGATATTTCATTCCCATAGCTTATACTATTTTGATGTGTTGTATCCCCGTAAAAATATTTGTTATCATTCCAATGCCCCTTTTTCGCTTCATTAATATATTTAATGTTTCCATCTGTACATACTTTTAAATTTCTGCTCCAGGTTTTCCCTGTATCATCTTTTGGCCAGCGATAGGTTTTCCCCATCCCCTTTTTCTTATATATTTTATTATTCTTTTTTCCTGTTTTGTTCTTTTTAGAAGTAAATGTTTTTGCGATGCGTATCCCCGCAGCCATAACATCACTTACCGGCTCATCTCCGCCAGCATCCGAGAACGTAACTGGATTATTATAACAATAAGCATACAGATGCAGGCTCCTCGGCTCATCCTCCTCCC
>CAJUDA010000014.1:29715-80224 GCA_910584875.1 uncultured Eubacterium sp. | reverse complement strand
ATTGCACTTCTGACCCGGTCAGTTCCAGTGTGGTCAGATCATTCTCTTCCAGAAGTTCATCACTGTTACTGCTGACCGTGGCAGTAACATCAAATCTTCTTTCCAAGGATTCTGTTTTGGAAGTGCTGACAATGTAATCTTTCTTTTCTTCAAAAACCGTATAATTTACTTCTGCTTCGACAACCGGGCTGACAGGAAGGATACTTCCCATTACCAGGATACTTAGTCCCATTGCTAAAATCCTTGCCCCTGTTTTGTTTTTTGTTACCATATTTTCTCATCCTCTCTGTGAGATTTCCTCTTCTCAAAAAGGAAATCCTGTATTATAATTCCAATGTGCTTTCAATGGGGCGTTCTTTTCGGTAGTCTGCTGCCATATGAAAAGAACGCTTTATTCAATGCATTCTCTGCATCGTACAAAAGACAGATACATTCTTTCACCTCCTTATCCCGGTCCCAGCTCAACGACGGGTTCAAATTGGCACTGCTCAGCTATGTGGGTGCTGTAAAAATTTTATCGTTCATATTTATCTTTTACACGTTCTTTTAGCTTGGGACAGCCCCAAAAAGCTTGTGCTGATACTTCATTAATCTTTTTTTTGTTTTTTACAATGACCTTTCTGAGGTTTTTACAACCCCCAAAAGCACCGTCATCTATCTTTTCCATCCCGGAAGGAAGATAAACCTCTTGCAGATGGGTTGCTTCCAGAAAGGCGCCAGCAGATATGAAATCTGTGTTTTTTGGTGCATTATTAAAGATTTTATCTGTTTTACCTGCCGGATAAGCAATTAAAACACTGTTCGAGTTTGAATAGTAGTATAGAACTCCGTTTATTGAAATATACTCTTTGCTGTTTTTAGGTGGATGGATGTTTTTACAGGATTTCATACCGCCAAATGCGGCGTTACCGATGTTATTCAGTGAGGATGGTAGAAAGACAGAAGTTATGTCGGAGCATCCCCAAAATGCAGAGGAATAAATATCCTGCACTCCTTCCGGGATTCGGATTTTGCCCTTTTTACAGGGGACACAGAGAATCAGGGTTTCTCTGTCTGTTGTGTATTCAAAATCGAAGTCGGCTCCTGCCCGTTGGATCAGCATACCATCCTTTTCATATAGAAAAGGATTGCCCTCTTCCACCTTAATCTCTTTCACCAGAGGAGCATACTGCAGGGGCGGAAGACAGAAATCTAATATATCCCCGTCCACGAGAATTCCTGCATCTTTGCGAAAGACAATTTTAGTTGCCTTTGCTGTTTTGCGGTTTGTCAGTTCATGTGTTTCCAGCCAGCCTTGGACAAAGATCGTTTTTTTGTCTTTGCTGAGGCTGATCTTTCCACGTTTTTTGCTTCCAGGAGAAATGTCCGTAGCTTCATCTGGTATAGGACTGTTACCCGGTTTTATGTTTTTTTGGGATATGTTCGCTTGAGAGGCGGTTCCGCTGGCAGTTGTTTCATTGCTGGCTGCCCCACAGCCTCCCAAGATGGGAAGAAAGAAGAGACAGGCAATAAGACAATGACCTATTTTTCTTAAACCATATTTTTTAAAAGAATTTTTGGTTTTCATAATTTTATTTTGCCGGGCATGGAATGCCCGGCTTCTCCTCCTTCGCTTTTTACAAATAATCATGTTTATCTGTTACATATTCTTTTAGTTTTGGACATCCGAAAAAGGCATCCCCTGCTACATTTATCCTTTTTTTGTTATTTACAATGACTTTTTTGAGGTTTTTACAACCCCAAAAAGCGCCGTCATTTATTGTCTTCATCCCGGAAGGAAGGTAAACCTCTTGTAGCTGAGTTGCTTCCAGAAAGGCGCCAGCAGATACGAAAGCGGTGTTTTTTGGTGCATTCTTAAAGATTTTATCTGTTTTACCTGCCGGATAAGCAATTAAAATACTGCTTGAATTTGAATAATGGAGATATAGAACTCCGTTTTTTGTAAAAAACCCCTTTTTGTTTTTCTGTGACTGGATACTTGTACAGGATTTCATACCTCCAAACGCAGCATCACCAACGACATACAGAGAGGACGGTAGAAAAACAGAGGAAATGCCAGAGCATCCATAAAAGGCAGAGGTATATATATCCTGTACCCCTTCTGGAATCCGGATTTCTCCTTTTTTGCCGGGGACACAGAGAATCAGGGTCTCTCTGTCTGTTGTGTACTCAATATCGAAATCAGCACCTGCCCGCTGGATCAACATACCATCTATTTCATATAGAAAAGGATTGCCTTCTTCCACTTCGATCTCTTTTACCAGAGGGGCATCCTGCAGATGTGGGGGACAGAAAGAGTCCATGTTCCAATCCACGAGAATCCTGGCATCTTTGCGAAAAACAATCTTTGTTGCCTTTTTCGTTCTGCGGTCTGCCAGTTCATGTGTTTCAAGCCAACCCTGGGCAAAAATCGTTTTTTTATCTTTGCTGAGGCTGATCTTTCCACGTTTTTTGCTTTCAGGAGAAATGTCTGTATCCTCATCTGGTATAGGATTGTTACCCGGTTTTATGTTTTTTCGGGATATGTTCGCTTGCGAGGCGGCTCCGCTAGCAGTCGCTTCATTGCTGGCTGCTCCACAGCCACCCAACATAGCAAGGAAGGAGAGACTGGCAATAAGCCAAAGTCCCATTTTCATAAAACTATATTTCTTCAATAGATTTTTTGTTTTCATTGCTTATTCTGCCGGGCATGGGATGTCCGGCGTCTCCCTTCTATTATTTTTTTGTTACATTTATCTTTTTAAAATGACTGGCAGCCCCTTCTCCAAATACGCCTTTTATATTATCGTATATATTGACTAGCTTAAATGTGCTCTGGCTGCATACTGGCAAGTAATCAGACCAGCTTCCATCAGTATTGGTGTTGTATTTTTTCAGAGCTTTGCCAACAGCTTTTGATGCATAATACCATCGGTCTTCACAAATGTCTTTTCTGTCTGCATCTGCACGGTTTCCATCACTTTTAGTATGATCGATTAATTTTCCTTTAACTACAGCACTGTGGGCAAAGGTATCGGACAGATTATGGATCGCCATCCCCCAGAGAAAATCCCGTTTATGTTTGTTAGATGGTACTTTGCCAAAAATGTTTTTCCAGTCGATCTGTGCGATTTCTTTTTGGATCTTTTCAGCGGGGACGCCCGGTAAGCCGGGATGCCGGATTGTTGTCTTTTTTCCAACAGCATTTGCCAGCCTTGTTTCATAGAGATAGGCGGCGGCATAGTTGCAGAGATAGTTTCCTTTTTGTGTCTTTTTGTAGTAGCCATGCCACCATGGATGGTTTCTCATACCGCGGTAACGATACAGGGGTTTTCCGTTTTCATCTTTCCCTGTAATATAACGATCCTCATCACCATCGTTAAAACGGGCGCCCTTTTTTACATATTCATTATTGTTCTTTACAAGATTTTCATGATTATTCCGACTCCAGCACCCTTTCACGCACCCGGTCTTCTGGAACACAGGCACCTTTGTCTCATTTTCCGGTATGACGGTACGGGAGGGATTTTTTTCTTTATACTGCTTCTTAAAGGAATCATAGTGCTCCAGCGCATAACCGACATCGATCAGACCTGCCCCGTATTCATCCTCTTCTCCGTAGGCGTTGGCAGAGGCTTTCAGCAGTTCTCGGACGAAGCCCGGGGATACGTCTTTGTCTCTCTCAAGGATCAGTGCCGCTGCCCCGGCTGCCTGGGGGGCGGCGAGACTTGTGCCTGATTCCACGACCTCGCCGCTGCCAAACATCCCGGTGCTCCGTACCAGCTCGCCCGGCGCAGTGAGACTGATTTCCGATCCGGTCGCACTGTCGTCTGCCCGGTCGCCCCGTTTGTCTACTGAGCCGACCGCCAGCACTTCTTCCAGCGCTGCCGGGTACTGTACGGTGGACGTTGTCCCTGCCTCTTTTGCCAGTCCGGTATTTCCTGCGGCGGCGATCACGAGGATCCCTGCGTTTTCAGCATCCCGGACTGCCTGTGCCAGCGCCTGTGAATACGTATCCACCCCGAAGCTCATGTTGATGATGTCCGCCTTTGCTTCGATCGCCATATAGATACCCTCGATGACGCGGCTGACCGGGGCGCAGTTGTCATCGTCCAGCACCCGTATGGAGTAGATCTCGGCATAGGGGTCGACGCCGGTGATCCCCCGGTTGTTGTCCTTTGCCGCCGCCAGTCCGGCGACACTCGTCCCGTGTCCGGTGGCGTCCATAAATAAGGGACTCATGTCTTCCTCTCCCGGCACGAGGGAAAAAGTAGCGGCGATATTCATATCGGTATTATAGTCAACGCCGGAGTCAAGGATTGCGATCCGCACACGGTCCTTATTGCCTTTCTTACCCTTGTTTCTCTTTTTCCCGATCATCTTGCGGGCGCGGTCAGCGTGGATCATCCGCAGGTTCCATTCCTCACCGTTACTTTTTTGTACTTTTTCAATGGTGTTTTTCTTACGGATTCTATCGTTTTCTGTATTGGTATGGCTTGCCGCCACCACCACATCTTCCTCGACAAATGTTATATTTTTCTGTGCAGACAGTTTTTCCGCTTCCCGGTCTGTCAGTGTCACAGAAGCCATCTGGTTTTCCTGCAGGCAGTCTTCCCCATTCGTATTCAGTATATCCGGGCTGTTATACTTTTGTTCCAGGGCGTCCGCCTGTTGTTCTGTCCTGGTCATTACGATGTAGTCTTTCTCATTCTGTGGCATCACATCTGTATTTTGTGAACCCTTTTCTGACGGAGGTACCGATGCATGAATGGTTGTGGCAGACATTGCCATACATACACTCAGTCCCAGGGCAGCGATTTTGCTGAAAGTTTTCTTTCTATACATTTTCAAACTCCTCCTTGATAATGAAAGAAACTATAAACCGGCTCAAAGCACTTTCCCGCTGATTTATAGTTTCTTCTCTTAGAAATATAGTTTTGTGATAGGTTAGAAATCAGAGATCAGTCCTCAGTCGGATACTCTGGTTCGCCAAAGAACAGAAGACTTGCTCCACGATAGTGGAAGAATCCGACAAAGGCAAGTGCCAGGCTGCACAGAGGGATAAAATTATGCTTCTTCATAAAGTTTTTCATGGTGTTCTCTCCTTTCTTTTATCATTTTTGCAGCGATCAGCTGCAGTATCTGAAAAACAATTACCCAGAAGATCAGATCATGGCAGGTAAGTGTTCTCATACAAAGAAATAATACCGAATAGATCAGTATGATTACCGCCCCGGTGCGGCGAAATGCTTTGTTCTGTTCCAGTGACAGATCCGGGCGGTTTGTAGAGGTGACAGGACCGGTGATAAACAACAGCGAAGCTGCCGCCAGTAAGATCAGACTTTCTATTACAGGATTGAGCACTAGAACTCTTGAAACCAGTATGATGCCGAGTATGAATGTAAAAGTAAAGATCAGACAACTGGTATAATGCTTCAGGTGAATCCCGCCAGAGAAATTTCTGACAGATAATAGTACAATCAGAGTGATCAGATATTCCCCGGTCATATGCAATGCATGAAAGATAATATACATGATCAGGAATTTACTGCCCTCAGAAAAGAGACATAAAAACAAGTAATGAATCCGGGCTTTTTCCAATTTCGTAAGTTCTGTTTTCTCCAATGTACTTTTTTTGCCGGCCATAAGTGCCCTCCAAAATGTAAAATGTTATGAATGGATAAAAATTATAAAATTAATATAACAAATCTGAAATAAAAGTGGGAAATATGGCGATAGGTGCCCCTAAATTTTCATTAATGCATTGATAAATGGCATGATGATATGAAAAAAGCTACATTAATGAAAAAGTAAGTGACATTAACTGATGTTTGCGAATTTTGCATTAAATTGTTGTAAAATGTCATTAGTTCAGTATTTTTGATACTCTGATGCAAATTAGTGCCCACATAACGCAGATTTCTCCTTTGGAGACAAAAATGTGGTACGATGCTGACTGTAGGGAGTAACAAAAAAATAAACAGATTGGAGAAAAAAACTATGGCAGACACAAAACAAAATCCAAAAACGGAAGCAAATGCAAAAGCAGATGCAAAGGCTAAGACTGAGGCAAAACGGAAACTAAAAACACTGGATAAGCGGATTGGTATACGGATTACCAACCTGAGAGTGAAAAGGGGGTATACAAGAGATGAACTGGCAGAAAAAGTTGGGATTTCCTGTAAATTCTTATATGAAATTGAAGGAAATAAAAAAGGCTTTTCTGCCCTGACCCTGTACCGCCTCTCAAATGCTCTGGGGATCAGCATGGACTATATCATCACGGGAAAGGAATTTAAGGGCATAGGGGGAAAGTAGTATAGGATCTGATCGTTTGACCAGCATTCATAACGGAAACAGGAAAGATACCTGCTTTTGGGATTGTTGATACTCTTGAATATTATAAATCCATACATAATATGAATAAGAGTTGATATGATAAAGAAAAAAGCAAGAGGTGTTACCGTATGAGCAGATCCGCAGATAACAGTAAGAAAAATCCGGCCAATATTCTGGCAGGCAGAAATTTGCTGTATTTTATCGAATCCATTGGCATGTCCAGGGAGGAGCTTGCTCAGCTGCTTGGTATAGAGAAAGATTCGGTGAACAAAATATTAAACGGTACCAATGCCATTTCGGGACCATATAATGAGATCCTGCTGAACAAGCTAAATTGTGACCTCAATTTTATATATGGCGGAGTGGCGAGAAGTGATCTTCTGTTGAATGAGATCGGACGGATTGAGAAAGAAGAACCCAAAACCGTGCTAAAGCATTCCGTCGTAAAAGCGATCCACTATCTGGTGGAAATTCTGGACTCCCTGGAATAGGCAGAGGGGGGAGCGGAACATGCTTTTACAAGTGAGCGAACTGTTTAAAATTGTGTTCATGTTTCTGGTCATAATCTATATCTGCAGTAAGTGGTACAGATTTCGTTTCTATGATCTTGTATTTTCTATCGCTATTCTGATTATTCTGGATGTTGTGGATACTGGTTATATCAATAAGATTTATATGATCCTTGGCTGTCTCGCAGTGAAGAAATCCGGCGATGTCCTGCGGGGGACAGATGCTCTCCTTTTGGGGTTGTGGGCTGCTTTATTCTGCATGCAGATCGTTATGTGGCGGAAGCGGAAAAAGGAGGCGTACATCCGTGGTAAAGAGCAGGAGTTTGAAGAAACCTACGGCAGCGCTTACCGGGAACTGGTGCAGGAGATTCGCAGAAAGCAGCATGAGTTTGACAATCATCTTATAGCTCTCTCCGGGATATATAAAACAATCTCCTCGGCAGAGGAATTGATCCGGGAACAGAGAATGTACTGTGAGGAGGTCAACAGGGATAACCGTTACAATAAGCTTCTGGCAGTCCCTTCTCCTGTACTTGCGGGATTTCTGTACTCGAAATTCACGATGGCGGAAGAGCAGGGATGCGATCCGGCTTATTGTGTACAACTATCATCCTTAAAAAATTTGCCGTTACCGGAATATTGCGTGATTGAAATTCTGGGAATTCTGCTTGATAATGCCATAGAGGCGCTGGTACAGCAGGAATCCAGGAAACTTTACGCCGAAATCTCCGAAAATCCGGGGTGCGTGAGAATCCTGGTAAAAAATAACTCTGATTATATCCGTCAGGATGACATCCGTCATTTTGTGAAGGCAGGTTATTCTACCAAAGGGAATGACAGAGGGCTTGGTCTGACGACGGTTGCCGGTCTCGTAGAAAAATATGACGGCACGCTGCGTATATGTAACGAAGAAGATAATCAGGTAAACTGGCTTGTGGCAGAGATCGTGATCCCCGTAAAAAGGAGAGCATGATCAGGCATGACCGGTAAAGTTATATTATGATATTGTAAAATTATTTACTGGCAGCTGTCCGCCCGGTACAGGAAAAGCGACAGCGGCCGGTCTGTAAGAAAACAGATCCCGCGTGGAATAGAATATTCTCCAATCTGCATAGCATAGTATGCGCAAATGTGACTATGTATCTGAGATCATGCCTGATCTCCCCCTCTGACATGAGTATTATATCAGTAAACGGATATAAATATCCTGATATTTACTGAATGATGTTCTTTTTATACTGAACTACAGCAGCCTGGCGGCACCAATAAGAACCCGCCAGGCTAAAAGAAATGCAATTCGGAAAGAAAAAGTGAGGATAAGAGAAGATATGAAGAAAGTGTTGGTCGTGGAAGACAAAATGGAAGCAAGAGAAGTGCTTGTCCGCCTCTTAAAAGAAATTGATGAGGGTACAGCTGTTTATACAGCGGAGAACGAGGATGAGGCATACTGTATCGCTATGAAGAAGACGATAGACGTTTTTCTGATCGATATCATCCTGCATCCGGAGCAGACAGGGGACCAGTCAGGCGCTGTGTTTGCACAGCATATCCGGGAGGTGGAGAAGTATTTTTTTACTCCCATTATCTTTATCACGTCCCTGTATGATTCCCAGATGTGTATGTTTCATACAGTGCAGTGTTACGCCTTTGTCGAAAAGCCCTTTGATCTGGAAAAGACAAAGAAGATTATTATGAATGCCATGCGTTATCACACAGAAGAAGGGCAGGAAAAATCTTTTATTTTTCACACAAATGGCCTGCTGCAGTCAGTTCCTCTGCATGAAATCATGTACATAGAAAGCAAAGACCACAAATTATATATCCATACGACCAGAGAAGTATTCAAGATACCCTATCGTTCCTGTAAAAAAGTATGGGAAGAAATTGATTCAGAAGAGTTCCAGAGATGCAGCAGAGGGACAATCGTCAATATGCGGTATATCGAAAAGATTGATGAGCCCGGACGTTATATCTATCTGACAACCTCCGGGACTGTGATAGAAATCGGTTCGACCATCAAGAAAAGCTTTCTGGATCATTTCAAAAAAAGATTATTTTAGTATCTGAATCATGCAGTTCAGCAAAAAAATATGTCGAATTTTGTCGTAATTGGTAAGATAGATGGAAATATACAGTGAGGGGGAACGAGATGGAAGAATTCGCAAAGGAAAGCATGGGAGAGAGGATAAAGAGTCTTAGGAGTGAACGGGGAGACACCCGAAACGAGTTTGCACGTCAGATCGGGATATCCGGGAAATATTTATATGAGATTGAGACAAAGAACAAATGGTTTTCGACAAAAATATTAGTGAGGATGGCAGCAGAGTTTGGCGTGTCAGCTGACTACATCCTTACAGGCAGGGAAGATCCTGTCGACAGCCGGCAGTTTTTCCGTGATATGGAGAAGCTCAGTCCTCATACCCAGATGAAGATGAAGCAGCTGATGGAGATCGCTTATGAACTGGCAAAGGAGGAGAAGTGAAAAATGAGAAAGAAGAGAGTGGTTTTCGTCATTGTAGCGATGGGGATCTTAGGAAGCATCCGTTGTCCGGAAGCCGGAGCCGCCATGGTAACAATCAATGAAAAAAATTTCCCGGATCTCTATTTCCGCGCCTATGTAGAGGCAGAGCTGGACAAAAACGGGGATGGCAAACTGGATCATGGTGAGAGGATGGCGGTAAAGGAGCTGGATGTGGGGGAGACGTCGGAATACAGGCTGGCGTATGAATATCTGCCTGCAGAATCAGTTAAGGGGATTGAATATTTTCCCAATCTGGAGACGCTGGATTGTTCCGGCAGTATGCTGGACCACCTGGATGTGTCGAAAAACAAAAAGCTCAGGACATTACGATGCCAGACCAATTCCCTGACAAAGCTGGATGTATCAAAAAATAAAAAACTGACACTGCTGAACTGCCGGGACAACCAGCTAAAGAAGCTTAACGTGTCAAAAAACAGAAAACTGACCCGGCTGTATGTGTCCGGGAACCGGATCAGAAAACTGAATGTCACCCGGCTGACAAAACTGCAGGAATTATCGGCAGACCAGAACCGGCTAAGAAAGCTGGATGTAAAAAACAATCATCTCCTGCATTACTTGTCCTGTGCGGACAACCAGATCGTAACAGGTAATTTCGGGATTGGGAGAAAGGAGCTCAATTATGTCAATGTAGAGAGGCAGAGCCGCCGGATCCGTGTCAAAAAGAGAAAGGACGGGTATCTGGTGCCCCTTCCCGGGATCACAAGGACAAATGTGCTCTCACGCCTTTCAAAAGGGAAGGCAGGGAACAAAGGGATCCTGATCCGGGGGAAGAAACTGCCGAAAAAGATAACCTACCAGTATAATATGTTTACAAACGGAAAAAAGAAAACAAAGGTAACATTATACCTGAAAAAGTAAATAGCAGGGGAGGAAAGGGAATGAAGAACAGAAGAAGTATTCTGACCGGTATTTTCGTGTGCGCCCTGTTGTGTGCCGGAATCCCGGCAGCGGTGACCGGACCGGCAGCAGAGGCGGTACAGATCCCGGCGACGGGGGACGATATCGTATATCCGGTCTCTCTCACCACAGGAAAGGATGCCGCCGGGCATACCGTTTTCCCGGATCAGAAATTTTTACAGTACATAAAACAGGAGACCTTTTCGTCGGGACAAAACAGGGGACTCCCCTTTGATCTGGACGGGGATGGCAGATTATCCAAGGAAGAATGTGATGCCGTGCGCGTTCTTTCCTTCAACGGGCGGCCAGAGATCCGCAGCGTCGAAGGGATTGAGGCATTTCCGGGACTTCAGGAGCTGCGCTGCGGCTATACCGGTGTCACACAGATCGATCTGTCGGGAAACCGGCAGCTGCAGAAGCTGTCCGTATACGGAAATGGCATACGGGAACTGGACGTCAGTATGTGTCCCCTGCTGCAGTATCTGAATATCCGTTCCTTGTCCCTGACCAGTCTGGAGCTGGGCAGCAATCCGGCACTGGGGGAACTGCATATGGCGGGCCAGACCCGGACTGCCGGGGAATATGTAGAGAAAGAACGATACCAGGTAAATCTAAAAGACCTTGATACCAGGTTCGACCTGACGAAAGTCTCGGATGTGCGGATTGACGGGGCGCCAGGGGATGGGATCCACTCTGGTTATGAAGCAGAGAGCGGCATCGTGTACTGTTCGGATGAGATCCGCCAGGTAAGTTATACCTATGATGCAGGGAGTGTGACCGGAGAACGCATGGAAGTATCACTGGATCTGCAAATTGGCAGGCGGGAAGGCTATGACAGCCGGGGTGGCAGCCCCATACTGGCACAATATGTGCCGGAGGGAGAGACAGATCAGGAGCCACCGGTACCGGCAAGAGCGGGATATCTCTTTACCGGCTGGTATCAGGATCCGGCATGTACGGAAAACAGCAGATGGTCTTTTCCGCAAAAGCTGACCCGGCATATTACCCTGTATGCCGGATGGACAAAACGCCGCTACCGGGTCGTCTATGATCCGGCAGGCGGGAAGATGCCTGTTCTGGAGAAGAGCAGTGTGGACTGGTGGACGACCAATCTGATCCCCTCCGGGAACCATGTGCCGGTGAGGACCGGATACCGGCTGCTGGGATGGCAGACAGAGCGTGGGACAGTTGTGACAGCGGCAGACGGGGCGAAGCTGTCCTATGGTCAGACGGTCAGGAGAGATGGCGTTGACCGCAGTACACTGAAAGCCCGCTGGAAGGCAAAAGAGGGTTATAAACTGCGGTTTGCCATCGGGCTATCGGATACAAAACAAAAGCCGGAGGATATGCCGGACAATCTTTTGGAAGGGGATCTGGCATGGGATGCGACAGAGAATGTGATCGATGAGGAAGAGGATCCGGTATTGCCCGGTTATGATTTTTGCGGCTGGTATACGGCGAGAAGCGCGGGAAAAAGGATCACGGAACAGTCGCCCTACGGGGAGATTTATGCGGCGCAGTTTTCCGGTGACAGCACAGCGAAGATCCCTGTCCTGTATGCACGGTTTAAAAAGAAAGCATATACGATCCACTATGACGTCAGGGGTGGGAAGAAGGTCAGGGACCGCAAAAATGTGTCCTGGGGAGTGAAGAACATTCTGCCGGCACGCCGGACAAAACGGAAGAATTACATTTTCGCCGGATGGAAGAGTGCGGAAACAGAGAAACGGATCACAAAAAAGACCAGGCTGGATACCGGGGTCAGTGACGGGACGTCCCCTGTCATCACCCTTAAAGCGGTCTGGTATAAAAAATATGAAAAAAAGGGCAGGACATTCCGCCGTTACGGAGTCCGCTTTCAGGTTACGAAATCTGGTAAAAAAGGAAATAACGTCAGGGTAACCGGTATCTCGAAAAAGAAGGTCCGGATACCGAAACGTGTCTTTTATAATGGGATCCGGTTCAAAGTGACCGGGATCAAAAAAAGTGTGCAGCGGAAATACCGACGTGTAAAGAAGGGGGGACGCATATGGAAAAGAAGATAGAGCGGCTTGTCCGGCTGTTTCTCATACTGGCGGCAGCAGCAGGCTGTTTTATTACTGCCGAGACAGCGAAAGCAGAGAAGATCGGGAAGGGAGCGAGGATCATCGTATATGGACAGCCCGGCAGATCGAGATCCCATATGGGAGCAGAGAAGCTGGGCTACACAGAGTTTACGGCAGAGCCGACGAAGGACGCCGTGCTGACGGATATCGAGTTTACGACCAGTGACAGTTCAGTGTGTTCGGTCGAAAAGAAAGGAGACTATTGGCTGACCCACCGCAAAAAAGAGGGGACAGCGCTGATCACCATGACCTGTGAAGCGGACGGCGAACCGGTGACACGGACACTGCTGGTCTCCAGTCTGAGCCATATGGATGGTGGGAAAGAGATTATGGGGTACATAAAAAAGAATACGACTGTGTATTATGGAGCGTCCGACCAGGAGGGCATCACGTCCAAAGACACCGAAGTGAAAGGACAGATCTCTTCGGATACCGAGGTCGTCGTGGCATACCAGTGTAAGGACTTCTACCGGGTGGAGTTAAAAAACGGAACATTTGGGGATTCCGGTGAATACTGGGCATATGTGAGGAAATCACGGGTGGTAGTCCCGCTGACCGGGATCCGCATGGAAAAAGAAAAAACCTGCTTTGAGGGAGAGACAGGGACACTGACCCCGGTACGGGAGTCATATGTGACGACAGACACAGGTCTGAACTATCAGAGCTCCAATACAAATGTAGTCACCGTAGATGCAAAAGGGAACTTCCGGGCAGCAGGGACCGGCACTGCCGTCATCACTGTGACCAGTGTACAGAAGCCTGCCTGCCGTGCGAAATGCCGGGTGACAGTAAAGCCCTATATCCCGGTAACCGGGATCCGGATCCTTCCGGCAGAGCTGGATATCAAGGATGGCACCAGAGGGAAGATTGAGGTCCAGGTGCTGCCAGAGGATGCGTCCAGAAAAGAATATACTCTCGGGACAGCGGACGATGCGATGCTGTCCCTGCAGCAGGATGGACAGTATAAGGCGGAAAAACCGGGTGAGACGACAGTAACTGCCACGACAGAAGAGGGAGGGTTCCAGGCAGTATGCCCGGTGACGATCCGTCCGGTAGCGGCAACGGGAGTCCGTCTCCAGTCAGATGCGGAGCTGGATACCGGAGAATCCAGACAGCTGGTATGGTCGATGCTCCCTGGCAATGCCTCCAACAAAAAGGTGACCTGGTTCAGCCAGAACCCGCTTGTCGCTGCCGTGGACCAGAAGGGGATCGTGACGGGGTGCAGGCCGGGGACTGCCACGATCCGGGTCCGTACCGTGGATGGCGGTTTTACCGCTGCCTGCCAGATTCGGGTGGAGCAGTATCCCAGTGATATCCGCCTCACGGATAAGCCGGACCATCTGACACTGGGGAAGAGCGTGACGTTAAAGACAGAGCTGGAACCAACAGCTGTCACGAAGAAAAAACTGGTATGGAGGACGAGTAAAAAATCGGTCATCACCGTGACAGATACGGGCAGGATCACGGCGAAGAAGACAGGTGAGGCAAGGATCATGGTATATGACAGATACACGGGCGTCTTTGATTTCTGCATGATCGAAGTCGGGGCGGATCTTGGCAGACCGAAGCTGAAAGTGAAGAAAAAGAAAAAGACCTGCCGTCTGACGTGGAAAAAGGTAAAACGTGCCACAAATTACGTAATATACCGCTATGATAAAAAGAAAGGGAAATTTGTCAGGAAAAAAAGTGTAGGCAGACATACCTTGTCCTATAGAATTTCCAGTCCGGTTAAAGGAAGCCGTTTTAAGATCAGGGCGTATTATAAACCGGGGAAAGAATATAGTTGTTTTAGTGATGAGATTCGGATAAGATAGAAGGGAGTGAATACCAATGAACAAAAACAAGAGACTGGTCTTCTTTCTGGTCCTGGCGCTGGTGCTGCCCTATGCGCAGACCGCGCCGGTGCGGACAGAAGCCGATGTCATTGCCGATACCAGGGCGGGAGAGGCGGAGTGGAACATCCGCAGCATCCGTGCCGAAAGTTCTTATGAGGACAGCCGGAAGGGCAAAAAGATCCGGGTGGTACTGCTGGACTCCGGCGTGGATGTGGATGAAGACATCCCCTGTGAGGAGCGCCGGGACTTCCTGGACGGAAAAGAGGAAGAGCGCAGCATGCTCTTCGATGATGTGAGCGGCCACGGGACCGCCATCGCCGGACTGATCTGTGCCCGGGAGAACGAAGACCGGATCACCGGACTGGCAGCAAACGTGGAGCTGTACTCGGCAAGGGTGCTGGATGAAGAGAACCAGGCGCCCGCCAGCCGGATCGCGCGGGCGGTCTGGTGGGCCATAGAGCAGAAAGCCGATATCATACATATGAGCCTGGGGACGGACCAGCCTTCCCCGGAACTGGAAAGGGCAGTAAAAGAGGCAGACCGGAAGGGGATCCTGATGGTGGCGGCAGCCGGGAATGCCGGGACTCCGTCAGAAGGGGAATCTACCGTAGAGTACCCGGCTTCCTATGAAGAAGTCCTTGCCGTAGGCGCCACGGACACGGAAAACAATTATGCGGCGTGGAGTTCTGGCGGACCAGCGACAGACCTTGCAGCGCCGGGAGACCGGATCCTGTCAACCGGCGTCTTCGGTGGGATCGTGGTGGAGAGCGGGACCAGCCTTGCCGCCGCCCATGTGACGGGAGCCGCTGCTGCCCTGTGGGGCAGGGACCGGACGAAGAGCAGCCGGTTCATCCGCACTCTCCTGACAAAAAGCGCCAACCGCAGCGTCGCCGGGACAGGTTACGCACAAGGGGAAATGGCGGGACTGCTGGACTATACACGGGCAAAAGAAAACTACGATACGATGAACCTCGCTTACACCGGACTGAAGAGCAGGGGCGTGCCCGACCGCCATGCGGTGGGGATCGCCAGCGAAGGCATCCGTGGCAGCAGACAGGACACCGCCCCGGAGGAAGAAATAAATTACGTCAACGGCTCCTGGGAAAAGGGAAAGCACCAGAGCATCATAAAAAAAGGAAAATCGGGCTTATCGGATGAGGATATCCGGCTTGTCAAAAAGGCGGCGGTCATCTCGGATGAGCTGCCGGGGCTGAAAGAGATGGCAAAACATCCCTGCTTTCACGGAGGGGGAAACTACATCGCAGATACCGAATACCTGTATTATCTTTCAAAATCTTATAAAAAAGGGAAAGCCCTGCCGAAATATACAACCGTATTCACAAAAGATATGAAGGCATATGAGGGAGTGAAGAAAAATGCCGATATCCGGAAAGAACTGAAAAAGACGACACTGAACCGGCTTTTCAAGGCGTGCGGCGTGAGCAGTAAATCGAAAAAGAAAAGGGACGAGAAAAAGAGACGCCTCGTATTCCTCGGAGTGGCGGTCCACAATGCCACGGACGCCCTGTCGCACCGGGCATATAAGTGGTTTAGGGCATATAAGAAGGGGAAAGGGGAGAAAAAGAAAGACTGCTATGACTGGGGACCGATCGTGCACCCGGACCGTGCCATCAAGAATATGGGGAAAAAGGGACGGTCAGTGGAGGCTGTCTGGAAGGATCTGCGGAAAACCACCGAAGGTAAGGACAAAAACGGGAAAAAGAAGCAGCAGGATCAAACCCAAAATGGAAAGATTATTAATTATAATAATCTGGTGAATGAGTTGGCGATCGCAGACCAGCTAAAGAAACGGGGAAAGAAGAAGGCGATGCCGAATGTGCTGAGGACACTGGCGGAGAAGGTAGCCAAAAATCTGGTAAGCGGATGGAAGAATGGTTTGACAAAGAAAGAAAAAAAGAAGTCTGTCCTGACGAAAAACTGCTGGAAACAGACGTTGGGGAAAATAAAGAATAAGCAGAAAAAAGGAGTGGCACTGACGCTGCTGAACCGGTATTGGCAGGAGGCAACAGGGGAAGAGAAAAACTGGGAGCTGAACCATGATCTGGAGACAGTGACACTTCCTGAACTAGGGGTGGCCAATTTAGACCGGGTAGGGAAAACTGCGACAAAATCAATCAAGTTTACCGGCAACCAGACCAGCAGGTATATTGCCTATACAAAGGCTGGAAAAAAGAAGCCGAAACGGCTGAACATTGATGGACCAGAAGAAAAAGATGAAAATACATCGAAAGAAATTCAGGTAACAATATCATCAAAAAAAGGTAATATCACACAAGACCTGGTTATGGTCACAGCATACCGGAATCTGCGTTTTAAAGTACAGGCGGTTGAACTTAGCAGAAAGATCTGTTACGAGACAAAGAAACTGGAAAAGAACATCAAAAAAGTGAAAAATGGAGACTATAAAACAGTAACACAGAATATATGGGACCACAGGAAAAAAGGATATAAAATTCCGAAAAAGGTAAAATACACATCGAAAGAAAAAGGGAAGAAACAGGAAGGCTATATCCTAAACCCATCAAAGAAGGGAAAAAAAGGACCGAAAAAGAAGCTGGGGGCAAAGATCCCATGGGGAGTCGGGACAAAGATCGTGCTGTATCCGTATTTTGCAAAACAGCCTAAAAAAAAGAAGTCAAAAAAGTAGAGGAGGGAATGATTATGAGGAAAGGAATCAAGTTTCTGGTGCTAGGAGCATTACTGTTTTGTGGCATTCTTTATGCCAGGAAAGCAGAGGCAGCAACGGTCAGAATCAATAAAACAAATTTTCCAGACGCTCTTTTGCGGGAGAAATTAAAGTATAAGGATTACAATAAGGACGGGAAATTGTCGGATAAGGAGATCAGGAAGATCAAAGAGATCGAATTGAAGGCAGAAAAAAAGGGAAAATACTGGAAACTGAATCTCAGGGGGATCTCCCGGCTGAGCAGTTTAAAGGAACTGAGTGTGTCAGGACTGGTGATAGAAAACAGGGAAGAGATGGAAAAACTGAGATCCCTGGAGAAACTGGACTTTTACCAGCATCAGGATGTCGGGATCTTTGATCTGGGTGGGATGGAGAATGTGACAGATTTTAAGCTGAGATCCCAGTCGGCACAGGGTGTGGTTTTGAAAGACAACAAAAAGCTGAAAAAACTATATCTGGATTTTGCCTTTCCAAAGGATTTCAAAGAAGTGAACCTGTGTGAGAATCCGAACCTGGAAGAACTGACTCTGGTTGTAAATCTTGTGGAGAAGTTCAGGATACAGAACCATGAAAAGTTAAAGAAAATGGAACTGTATGTTTCCCAGCAGGCAGTCCGGGTGGAAAAACTGCCGAAGCTGGCAGAACTGAAAGTTGTTGGAGCAAAAGTGGAAAAACTGGTGGTGCAGGACTGCCCGGTGTTGGGGACGTTATGGATAAAATCCTGCCCGTCCTTGCAGGATCTCCGGTTTGCCGGAGTGGATAAACTGTGGAAAGTTAAAATGGATTCACCGTATGATAACAGTATCAATATTAAGAAACTGGATTTTTCAGAACTGCCGGGATTACGAGTGTTGTATGTGGAATCGGAGGATCTGGAAGAACTGATCCTGCCCCGATCGAGGAATCTTGTCTCACTGGATCTGGGTTCGTGTTACCTGAAAAAGCTGGATCTGTCCCAGACACCGAAACTTTCCTTTTTGTCGCTGGGATCCTGTGACATTGACAGGCTGGACCTGACCAAAGTCCCCCAGCTTGAGGTATTGAAGATCTGGTGGCAAAAAAAGGTAAAGAAACTGGACTTTTCTCGGCTGAAAAAACTAAAGGAACTGCATATCTCAAGCATGGACCGGGTGAAAAAACTGAACCTGCCTAATCCAAAGCGGTTAAAGGAACTCAGCATATATGGATGTAAATCCTTAAAGAAGATCAACTTTAATAAAATGACGAATTTGAAGATCTTAGAAGTGTATGAAAACAAGAGAGTAAAAAAACTGGATATAAGGAAACTGAAAAAATTGGAGGAACTTATATGGCAGGACGGCATTCTGAAAAAGATCGTATGGGGAAAGAAGAAAAATTTAGAGACGATTGATGTCAGCTACAACAAGATCTCCGGCACCTTCGATTTCCGCAAATTTACGGAACTGACCAAGGTGTGGTGCGACCATAATAAACTGACCCGCATCTACGGCGGGATCAACCTGTATACCCTGCGCTGTGAAAAAAACAAACTCAAAAAAGTGGATGTCCGCAAGGCAAAACATCTCTGGACGCTGGGGTGCGCCGGAAATAAAAAGGCGAGGATTTACCTGTATACGACACTGGATGAGGGCGGGGTATCAGCAAGCGCCTCGGCAAAGATTTCCTATGTGAAGAAGTATTGAGAAAGATTTCTATCACTATATCCCCAAAAAGGTAGAGGTAATATCACACAAAACCTGATTATGGTCACGGCATACCGTAATCTGCGTTTTAAAGTACAGGCGGTGGAGATCCGGCGGACGATCTGTTATGAGGCAAAGAAACTGGAAAAGAACATTAAAAAAGTAAAGAAAGTTGACTACAAAACAGTAACGCAGAATATATGGGACCACAGGAAAAAAGGATATATAATTCCGAAAAAAGCAAAATACACAACAAAAGAAAAGGGCAAGAAACAGGCAGGCTATATACTGAACCCGTCAAAGAAGGGGAAAAAAGGACCCAAAAAGAAGCTGGGGGCGAAGATCCCATGGGGAGTCGGGACAAAGATCGTGCTGTATCCGTATTTTGCAAAACAGCCGAAAAAAAAGAAATCAAAAAAGTCAAAAAAGTAGGGGGAATGATAATGAGGAAAGGAATCAAGTATCTGGTGCTGGGGGCGTTACTGTTTTGCAGCATCTTTTATGCCAGGAAAGCAGAGGCAGCATCGGTCAGGATCAATAAAACAAATTTTCCAGACGCTCTTTTGCGGGAGAAATTAAAGTATAAGGATTACAATAAGGACGGGAAACTGTCGGATAAGGAGATCAGGAAGATCAAAAAGATTGATCTGAGGGCAGAAAAGGATGGGAAATACTGGAAGATAAATCTAAAGGGGATTTCCAGGTTGACCAGTCTGAAGAATCTGAGTCTGGCAGCACTGGTAATAGAAAACAGGGCAGAAATGGAACAGCTGAAATCCCTGCAGAAACTGTATTTTTATCAGTATCAGGATGTCGGCATCTTTGATCTGGGGAGGATGGGAAATGTAACAGATTTTTCACTGGGATCCCAGTCAGTACAGGAAGTGGTTTTAAAGAACAACAAAAAGTTAAAAAAACTATATCTGGGATTTGCTTCCACAAAAAATCTAAAAGAAGTGGATCTTTGTGAGAATCCGAACCTGGAGGAACTGGAGCTGCGTGGAGAGTTCATGGAGAAGATAAAGATGCAAAACCATGGGAAATTGAAGAAGATGGAGTTGAGGACTTCACAGGAGGCAGTACAGATAAAAAGACTGCCAAAGCTGGTAGAACTGAGGGTTGTCGACAGCAGTAAGATGAAAAAACTGGCGGTGCAGGACTGCCCATCACTGGGGATATTATGGATACAATCCTGCCCGTTTCTGCAGGATCTCCGATTTGCCGGAGTGGATAAACTGTGGAAGGTTACATTGGATTCACCGTATGATGATGATATCGATATCAAGAAACTGGATTTTTCAGAACTGCCGGGTTTACGGGTGCTTCAGGTGAGTTCAGCGGATCTGGAAGAATTGCTCTTGCCCCGGTCAGGGAATCTTGTATCATTGTATCTGGATCCGACACATTTGAAGAAACTGGATCTATCCAAGGTACCGAAACTTTCCTGGCTGTCACTAAAAGGAAGTGACATTGACAGGCTGGACCTGACCAAAGTCCCCCAGCTTGAAGTGTTGGAAATCTGGCGTCAAAAAAAGGTAAAGAAACTGGACTTTTCCCGGTTGAAAAAACTAAAGGAACTGCATATCTCACACATGGACCGGGTGAAAAAACTGAACCTGCCTAATCCAAAGCGGTTAAAGGAACTCAGTATATATGGATGTAAATCCTTAACGAAAATCAACTTTAATAAAATGACGAATCTGAAGAGCCTGGAAGTGTATGAAAACAAGAGACTAAAAAAACTGGATATCAGGAAACTGAAAAAACTGGAACACCTTACATGGTAGGACGGCATTCTGAAAAAGATCCTATGGGGAAAGAAGAAAAATTTAGAGACGATTGATGTCAGCTACAACAAGATTGCCGGCACTTTTGATTTCCGCAAATTTACGGAACTGACCAAGGTGTGGTGCGACCATAATAAACTGACCCGCATCTACGGCGGGATCAACCTGTATACCCTGCGCTGTGAAAAAAACAAACTCAAAAAAGTGGATGTCCGCAAGGCAAAACATCTCTGGACGCTGGGGTGCGCTGGAAATAAAAAGGCGAGGATTTACCTGTATACGACACTGGATGAAGGCGGGGTATCGGCAAGTGCCTCGGCAAAGATTTCTTATGTGAAGAAGTATTGAGAAAAGAGGGATAATAAGAATTCACAGAAAAATCACAGACTGGTAAATGACAGAAGAGGGGCTTCGTGCTATAATAAGACGGAATTACATAAAAGTTGTAACAGCCTGGCGGTTCAGGACCCGCAGCCAGGCTAAGACATAAGGAGGGGAATTTCGTGTTATCGAAATATAGTGTGAGGCGGCCTCTTACCGTACTGGTAGCGGTCGTGATCGTTCTGGTGTTAGGATTTTTATCATTTCGTAATATGAGTACGGATCTGCTTCCCAGCATGGAACTGCCATATGCGTTAGTTATGACGACCTATGCCGGGGCAAGCCCGGAAGAGGTGGAGCGGGCGGTATCCGAGCCGGTGGAGCAGGCGATGGCGAGGATCAATAACGTCAAACAGCTCCAGTCTGTTTCCATCAACAATATGTCACTGGTGATGATGGAATTCAATGACGGGACCGATATGGCGTCCACAACTGTGGATATGCGGGAAAGTCTGGATATGGTCACGGCGCAGTGGGAGGACGGGATTGGCAGTCCAACGATCATGAAGCTGAATCCGGATATGATGCCGATCATGGTAGCGGCGCTTGACTATAAAGATAAAGACCCGGCTGAGGTGACCAAGCTGGTAGAGCAGAATATCATACCAGAGCTGGAGAGTGTGAATGGCGTGGCGTCGGTCAATGAATCCGGAGCGGTGAAAAACCAGATTGATGTGATTATCCAGCAGGATAAGATTGACAAGGTCAATAAAAAAGTAAAGGATGCCATCGACGGCAAACTGGAAGATGCCGAAGAAAAGCTGGATAAAAGCAAAAAAAAGATAGAAGACGGCAAAAAAACTCTCGATTCACAGAAGAAAAAGGCAGCATCCGAGATGGCGAAAGGGGAGACAAAGCTAAATGGTGCTTCCCAGAAGATCCGGGATGGTCTGCGGACGATCGAGGAGCAGACGGCACAGGTGAAGGAACAGCAAAAGACTTTGAATGCTTCGGCAAAACAGGTCAATGATGGTCTTGCTGCGATCGCCGTAAATAAAAAGAAGCTGCAGACCAGCATCACGACACTGAAAGCGTCAAAGACGCAGCTGGAGACATTACAGAAGACGCTGGATCAGCTGAATAAACAGGAAGCATCATTGCAGAGCCAGGTGGATGCCCTGGGGGCGAATGCACCAGCGGAACTGAAAACGGCGCTTACTTCTGTGAAAACGCAGAAACAGGTGATTCTTACCAATCTGAAAAAGCAGGGGATCACCGAGGCAAGTCTGCCACAGAAGTTGAAACAAATTGATTCCGGGCTGACATCGGCGCAGTCAGGACTGGGACAGATTGAAAAACAGGAAAAGGCGCTGAAAAAAAATAAAAAGAAAGTGGAATCTGCCCAGAAAAAGATTACGGCGGGATTGAAAAAGCTGGATGCTGCGAAGAAAAAGCTGCAGGATGGGAGCGTATCCACCGAAAAAGGTCTGGAAGAGTTAAATAAACAGAAGATCCTGGCAGGGATCCAGATGAGCGTGGCGGAGGCACAGCTCAACAGTGGTTCGGATAAGATCAGTGAAGCCCGGACACAGATGAAAGATACAAAGAAGACGACAAAAGAAAACGCAGATCTCAACAAGATCATAACAAAGGAAATGGTGGAGAATATCCTGAAGGCAGAGAACTTTGACATGCCGTCCGGTTATGTGACCGAGGAGGATGCCTCTTATCTGATCCGCGTCGGCGACAAGGTGGAGTCAGCGGATGATATCAGTGAACTGGTAATCTGTGATATGGATATTGATGGTCTGGAACCCATCACGCTGGGTGATGTGGCAGATGTGGCGCAGACAAATAATGAGGAAGATATTTATACGGTAGTAAACGGGAATCCGGCGGTACTCGTCACGCTGCAGAAGCAGTCTGGCTTTTCTACAGGTGATGTGACAGGCAATCTGGAGAAAAAACTGACGGAACTGGAGTCACAGAGCGAAGGGTTTCATTCTTCGATCCTGATGAATCAGGGTGTATATATCGATCTTGTCGTGGACGCCGTGATCCAGAATCTGCTGGTAGGCGGTGCCCTTGCCATCGTGATCCTGTTTTTGTTCCTGTGGGATATCCGCCCCACGATCATCGTGGCTTGTTCTATCCCGCTCAGTGTGGTAGCGGCTATCGTGGCGATGTATTTCAGCGGTGTTACACTGAATATCATTTCCCTGTCCGGTCTGGCACTTGGCGTCGGGATGCTGGTAGATAACTCTGTGGTGGTGATAGAAAATATTTTCCGTCTGCGGCAGCAGGGCTATCCGGTGAAAAAGGCGGCGGTATCGGGAGCAAGGCAGGTGGGCGGTGCTATTATCGCCTCTACGCTTACAACAGTCTGTGTCTTTGCACCGATTATCTTTACAGAAGGTATTACGAAAGAGCTTTTTGTCGACCTTGCCCTTACCCTGGCATATACTCTTGGCGCCAGCCTGGTCATTGCCCTCACCTTGGTACCGGCCATGGCGGCGGGGATGATCCGTAAGACGAGGTCGAAAGAGGCGCGTTTCAGCGCAGGCATGCAGCGCATTTATGGTAAATTGCTGACTGTGGCGCTCCGCTGGAAGCCGGTTGTCCTGATCGCATCCGTCGTTTTTCTGGTACTGTTTGCGGCGCTTTCCATGCGGAAGGGAATGTCCATGATGCCAGAGATGGAGAGCACCCAGATGACGGTAAGCCTCACGACGGATGACGATAAAGACCTGGCACAGACAAAAGAGATCTCCAACAATGTGATGAATAAAATCCTGGAGATCCCGGATGTCGAGACGGTGGGTGCCTATACCGGATCCGGTTCTTCCATGTCCATGCTGACAGGCGGTGGAAGCGGCAATACGGTTACGATGTATGTCCTGTTAAAAGAGGAGGAGAGGGAACTGACCAACGAAGAAGTTGGTAACCGCATCAAAGAGAATACAAAGGATTTTGACTGTGAGCTCAGTGTCAATTCCTCTGCAATGGATATGAGTGCTCTGATGGGGCAGGGAGTCCGGATGAATATCAAAGGAAAGGATCTGGATAAGCTGCAGAGTGTGTCGGAAGATGTAATGAAGCGACTAGAGAAGATTGATGGTCTGGAAAATATATCAAACGGTCTGGAGGATGCCGGGCAGGAATACCGTATCTCTGTGAACAAGGCGAAGGCAATGAAGTATTCGCTGACCGTGGCACAGGTGTTCCAGCAGATCTCTGCAAAATTGTCGGAAGCCTCATCCGTTTCGACCGTTTCGACGGACACGGACGATTTGGGAATTTATGTCACTTCCTCTGCAGATAAGGAATTAACCAGAAAGGACATTAAAAAGTTAAAGATTGAGTACACTGACCAGACGACACAGAAGAAAAAGAAGGTAAAACTGAGCAGGATCGCCGATTTTGCCACAGCAGATTCTCCGAACTCCATTACCCGTGACGGGCAGATGAGGTTTGTTACGGTGGCTGCCGGGATCAAGGACGGATACATCGTAAGTGATGTCAGTGCGGAAGTGAAAAAGAGCATGAAGGATTACAAGATGCCGGATGGTTATACAGTGGAATACGATGGTGAAGATGATTCTACAGCAGAGGCGATGGGGCAGGTACTTTTGATGATGCTGCTTGGTGTTGTGCTGATGTACCTGATCATGGTGGCGCAGTTCCAGTCGCTTTTGTCACCATTTATCATCCTGTTCACAGTACCGCTTGCCTTTACCGGTGGTTTCCTGGGACTGTGGATCACGGGAAGTGATGTCAGCGTCATTGCCATGATCGGCTTTGTCATGCTGGCAGGTATTATCGTAAATAATGGTATCGTACTGGTGGATTATACAAACCAGCTGCGCCGTGCCGGCACAGAGAAGAAAGAGGCGATCATAGAAGCGGGTACGACCCGACTGCGCCCGATCCTGATGACGGCAGTGACGACGGTACTTGGTCTGGTCCCCATGGCAGTGGGCACCAGCATGGGGACAGAGATGACACGCCCCATGGCGATCGTAACCATCGGTGGATTGATTTATGGTACACTTCTGACCTTGTTTGTGGTACCATGTATCTACGATATGCTAAATCGTAAAAAAGATATCACAGAGAGGTCTATGGATGATGAGTAAGGAGTTACCGATTGGGTTTATGGATTCGGGGCTTGGCGGGCTGAGTGTTCTCCGCGAAGCCATCCGGATCATGCCGGCGGAAGATTTTATCTATTTTGGTGATTCACTCCATGCCCCTTATGGAACAAAGGAGCAGAGTGTGATCCGGGATCTGACTTTCGCTGTTGTCGAAAATTTGATGAAGCAGGGTATCAAAGGACTGGCGGTTGCCTGCAATACGGCGACCAGTGCTGCGGTGCGCCTGCTTCGCGGCATGTATCCGGATCTTCCCATCGTGGGGATCGAGCCGGCGGTGAAGCCGGCCGTCGTATCCAGTCACGGGGGGAGGATCCTTGTGATGGCTACACCGATGACGATCGCACAGGAAAAATATCATTTACTTTTAGAACAGTACCGGGACCAGGCAGATATCGTCTCTGTACCGTGCGGCGGACTGATGGAATTTGTGGAGCAGGGCAGATTTGACGGAGAACAGCTGGATACTTATTTCAGGGAAAATCTGCTGCCATATATGACAGACGACACAGAAACCATCGTACTTGGCTGTACACATTATCCCTTCCTTCGCCCTCATCTGATGGAATTTCTGGGGGACAGACCGATCCGGCTCATTGACGGGAGTCTTGGTACGTCTATGGAACTGAAACGGCGTCTGAAAGTGAAAGGGCTTCTCCGGGAGGAAAACAGGACGGGGATTGTCACGATCCAGAATTCTTCCGGCAGCCAGGCGATGATCGACCGGAGCTATGAACTGCTGGCGATGCCGTTTTAAAATCCGGGTATTTTTATGGATGAATGTGCATACCCTTCCTTGGAGGGATTCGTATGCACATTCGTAAAAAAACAGTTCTGTATGTCATTTTCTCAATTTTATTATTTATCAGTGTAGGGATATTATCCGGCTTTCTGGAACACTCACTGGATATCCGGAATCTGCCAGACCTTTCTTCGGAGGAGGGGCAGCAGAAGTTCCGGCGGTTTGATATTTCGGCGGAGTATCTGGCGGAGCAGGACAGCTATGGGCAGCTTGCTGAGGACTTTCTTTATCATAAGGGAAGTCTGAACAGGGAGAGCGGGCATTGTCCCTGGCTGTCCTGGTTTCATATCCTTATAAAGACAGAACAGACGGAACCATACAGAAAAGCATTTGAAACCGTTCTCGCAGATGTACAGTGTTTTCCGGTACAGCCGGATACGACGGGTGGAGAGGCACTGAGCTTTGAGGATTCCTGGGGAGGAGCGCGTTCCTACGGGGGAGAGCGGCATCACGAGGGAACAGATATTATGCCGTCCCGGAAGGAACGGGGATATTTTGCTGTGGTCAGTACCAGTGATGGTATAGTAGAAAAGAAGGGGTGGCTGAAACTGGGCGGATACCGTCTGGGGATCCGTGCGCCGCATGGCTCCTATTTCTATTATGCCCATCTGGACCACTATGCGGAAGGGATCGAAGAGGGAACAGAGGTGAAGGCAGGGCAGGTTATTGGTTATATGGGAGATACCGGGTATGGGGAAGAAGGGACCAGAGGGAAATTTGCTGTGCACCTCCATTTCGGGATCTATATGATACTGCAGGGGAAGGAAGTCAGTGTGAACCCGTATCAGATTCTGAGATATCTGGAGCATCCCCGGAATGCCCTGGCAGCAGATTAGTAAGCGATTGCCCTGATACTGTGGCAGGATAGATTTACATACCTGTTCTTTTGTGATACAATAGTTCTGGACTTATCCGTGCTGTCGGATTGGAAAGGAGCGTATACAGGATGGTTGATAAGTGTGAGTACGGTTATATCAGGAATCAGAAAAAAATTAATATGATCTGGCTGTTTGTTTTTGTGCTGATCGGGATCGCGATCTTTGTCTGCGGATATCTGCTGACGAAGACCAGGGCAAATATATTTACGGTGATCGCTGTACTGATGGTACTTCCGGCAGCGAAACGCGTCGTGGCTCTGGTGGTGATGGTGCCGAGAAAGGGTGTGGACAGGGATCGATATGAAAAGGTATCCCAGGCTTCAGGCGGAGGGATCCTGTTTACAGATTATGTCTTTACATCATCGGAAAAGATCATGCATCTGGACTTTCTTCTGATCAAAAACGGCAATGTCCTCGGGGTGACGGCGTCTTCCCGCCAGGACGTGGATTATATGAAAAAATATCTGGCGGACAGTGTCCATAAGGCGGCGTCGGAGTTTCATACAAAGGTGTTTGACAGTGATGAGGAGATGCTCCGGCATCTGGACAGGCTGACGCAGGTGGAGGCAGAAGAGGAGCGGACAGAGAAGGTCAGGGAATACCTGCATTCACTGGCGGTATAGAAAGGCTTTTATGAGAGAAATAGAGATTGGGCAGAATGACAGCGGGCAGCGGCTGGACAAGTATCTGCAGAAATATATGCGGGAGGCTCCTAAAGGGTTTCTATACAAAATGCTCCGCAAGAAAAATATCAAAGTAAACGGCAGACGTGCTGAGGGCAGGGAGATCCTTGCCACAGGGGACAGAGTGGCATTGTATCTGTCTGAGGAAACGGTACAGAAATTCCGTGGAGAGGCGGTACAGCAGATCTATCCGCAGATGGATCTGAAGATTATATATGAAGATGAGCATGTGCTTTTGCTGGACAAGCCGGCAGGGCTGCTCTCGCAGAAGGCAAAAAGAGATGATATCAGTCTTGTCGAGTATGTTCTCGGCTATCTGCAGGAAAAGGGAGAGTGGCAGCCGGGCGGGACATTTGTGCCGGGAATCTGTAATCGGCTGGACCGCAACACAAGCGGGATCATCATTGCCGGCAAAAGTCTTGCCGGCCTGCAGAAGATGTCTGAACTCTTAAAAAGAAGAGCGTTGGAAAAATATTATCTTGCTATTGTGGAAGGCGTGATGAAACAGCCACAGGTGATCCGTGGATATCTTATAAAGGATGAAAAAACGAACCAGGTGACCGTTTATCCGGATGACGGTGAAGGACGTTCATATATTGAGACAGGTTATGAACCGTTGGCGGATAACGGAATGTACACGCTTCTGAAAGTGCGGCTCATAACAGGCAGGACGCATCAGATCCGCAGTCATCTGGGCAGTATCGGGCATCCGCTGCTCGGGGATACGAAATATGGAGGGGAAAGATACCCGGGGGTATCCGGTTATTTTCTTCATTCCAGTGAGATCCATTTCCCTGAGCTGGAAGAGCCTTTTGACGGGGTGGGAGGCAGATGCTTTGAGGCGTCTCTCCCACCAGCGTTTGAAAAAATAAAAAACAAATTATTTGGACGGAGGTAGTATCAGATGAAAGCAGTTATGTTATTTGCACAGGGATTTGAAACGGTAGAAGCATTGATGGTGGTGGATATTCTGCGCCGTGCCGGAGTCACCGTCACGATGGCTTCTATCACAGAGGAGGAGACGGTGACCAGCTCACATGGAGTCCGTGTCGGCATGGATGCCGTGTTAGGGGAAGTGGATCTGTTATCGTATGATGCCATTATCCTGCCGGGAGGGATGCCGGGGACGACACATCTCGGCGAGAGTGAGGCTGTGAAAAAAGCAGTGCTTGCCATGAATGAGGCAGGAAAGATTGTGTCAGCGATCTGCGCCGCTCCGGGAGTTTTGGGGAAATATGGACTGCTGGAGGGCAGAAGGGCGTGCAGCTTTCCAGAACACGAGGTGAATCTTATCGGAGCAGAGGTATCCCGTGACCCGGTGGTGGTTGACGGCAATATTGTGACGAGCCGCGGGCTTGGCACAGCGATGGAATTTGCCCTGAAGCTTCTGGAGATCCTTGCCGGCAGGGAGAAGATGGAAGAGATCCGGTCGAAGATCGTTTACCAGCCATTGGCATAACACAGCAGGAGGTAGAGATGGGCACATGGAATTCGCGGGGGCTTCGTGGATCCTTTCTGGAAGAGATCGTCAATATGACCAATGAGAAATACCGGATGCAGAAGCTGGCGCTCGTCCAGAAGATACCGACGCCGATCAAGCCTTTAAAGATCGATAAAGAAACCCGCCATATCACACTGGCATATTTTGACCAGAAGAGTACGGTAGACTATATTGGTGTGGTACAGGGAATACCGGTCTGCTTTGATGCCAAAGAATGCGCTACCGGGACTTTCGCCCTGAGCAATAATGTCCATGAACACCAGATGACGTTTATGTCAGATTTTGAGGCACAGGATGGTATCGCTTTCCTTTTGATCTACTTTAAGGCACAGGAAAAATATATGTACCTGCCCTTTGCTGACCTGAAGAGGTTCTGGGACCGCATGCAGGCAGGAGGACCAAAGAATTTCAAACTGGCAGAACTGGATCCTGCTTTTGAAATATCCACATATTCTGGTACCTTTGTCCATTATCTGGAACAGATCCAGATGGATATGGACCGGAGATAAGAAATATAGCTCAACAGCGCGAAAAACACGAAAGGACTTTAGTTCTCTCGTGTTTTTTTAGCTGACTGCGATTCTCAGCCAGCCATTTTTAATATTTGTAATACATGAATAAAAAGAAAGGTGTTTGCAATAATCATATAGAAAGATTAGCAAAGTAAAAATTTTTGAAATAACAGTTGACATCCCGATAAAAACGGAATATAATAACATTAAAGATTTTGAAACAACAATTGTAGTTTTTGAAACAAAAATACTTATAGAATATTTTACCAAAAATTGTTGTTGCAAAAGCAGGAAGACAGGATTACAATAAAGAAAGGAGCATTGATCTATGAAAGCAAAAGGAGTAAGACTGCATGCTGCCAATGACCTGAGACTGGAAGAATTTGAACTTCCGGAGATTACAGATGACGAAATTCTGGTAAAGGTTGTATCGGACAGTATCTGCATGTCGACTTACAAATGTGCGATACTGGGAACAGAGCACAAACGGGTACATGACGATGTGGCAGAGCATCCTGCCATTATGGGACACGAATTTGCCGGAGACATTGTAAAAGTAGGAAAAAACCATCAGGAGAAATTTAAACCTGGCATGAAATTTACGCTGCAGCCGGCGCTCAACTACAAAGGTACGATGTGGAGTCCGGGGTACTCGTATGAATTTTTCGGCGGAGATACGACCTACTGCGTGATCCCGGCAGAGGTAATGGAGCTTGGCTGCCTGCTGGAGTACAAAGGACGTGCCTACTATGAAGCATCCCTGGCTGAGCCAATGTCGTGCAGCATTGGGGCGTTTAATGCTGCCTATCATACCCAGATGGGTGTATATGAACATCAGATGGGCATTAAAGAGAATGGTAAGCTTGCGATCATGGCAGGTGCCGGTCCGATGGGACTGGGTGCCCTGACGTATGCGCTGCATCGTGATGTGCGGCCGTCCATGGTTGTCGTGACCGATCTCAATCAGGAACGGCTGGACCGGGCAGAGGAGCTGTTCCCGGTGGCAGATTATGCCAAAGAGGGGATCGAACTTCATTTTGTCAATACGGGTGATTATGACGATCCGGTAGCAGAGCTGCTTGCCAGATCCGGCGGGACCGGATACGATGATGTGCTTTGTTATGCGCCGGTAGCGGCGGTCGTGAAACAGTCCAGCGATATTCTTGGCAGGGACGGCTGTCTGAATTTCTTTGCCGGACCGACGGACAATAAGTTTAGTGCTTCCATGAATTTTTATGACGTTCACTATAATTCTACTCATGTAATGGGGACGACGGGAGGCAATACGGCGGATATGATTGAATCTCTGGAGCTGACAGCAGCGAAACGGATCGATCCGGCTGTTATGGTGACGCATATCGGCGGACTGGATGCGGTGGCAGAGACGACTCTGAACCTGCCAAAGATCCCTGGTGGCAAGAAACTGATCTATACGCATCTCACCATGCCCCTGACTGCTCTGGAAGATCTGCGCAAGGCAGGAGAAGAACGAGAGGATCAGCGTTATGCTGGACTGGCAGATATCGTAGAGGAGCATAAGGGCCTGTGGTGTCCGGAAGCGGAAGAATATTTATTAGAAAATTTTGTGGGTAAATAGAAACGGCTGGTATTCTCTTTCCCGCAGATACAGGTGAGGAGGGAGAATTTATGGATTCAATGGATACACGCAGAAAACAAATCGTAGATCTGGTGAATCAGAATGGTTATGTGCGTTTTGTACAGATCAGGGAAAATTTTCCACAGGTTTCAGAAATGACGCTTCGGACAGATCTAAAAGTTCTGGATCAGGAAAAAAAGATTGTAAGGATACACGGAGGCGCCAAATCCGTTGAACTTGTGATCGGGACCGATGACTATCTCAACAGGAGGGCGGTACGCAATCTGGAGGAGAAGGAAACGATCGCCGGGAAGGCAGTTCAGCTGATCAAGCCGGACACGGCTCTTTTTCTGGATTCCGGCAGCACGACGACAGCACTGGCACACCGGTTTCCCAATCAGTCAAATCTGATCTATACGACAGGTCTGAGCTGTGCGACTGAGCTGGCAAATCTTTCCGAACCAACCGTGCTGATCCCTGGCGGCAAACTGAATCGCTACAGTATCAGCGTCTATGGTACATCTGTTGTGAAGGAACTGGAATTGGTGAATTTTCATCAGACCTTTCTGGGCGTTATGAATTATGAACACCAGACCGGGTTCACTTGCGGCAACAAGGAAGAGGCGATCCTGAAACGAACGGCGATCGGGCAGGCGGATCAGGTTATCGTACTGATGGATTCATCCAAGACAGGTGCAAAGGGGACATATTCCATCTGTGGACTGGAGGACGTGGATATTGTAGTCTCGGATGGACGACTGCCTGAAGAATTTCTGATCGAATGCAGAAACCATAATGTAGAGGTTCTCTGAATGCGGGTTGTTTTCTGCAGTGATTTCCTTTGAAGCATACAGCGTTTCCTGTATGGAAGGAGGTCATACTGTGAAAAATAAGGTACAACAATTTGGTAAGTTTTTATCGGCAATGGTGATGCCGAATATCGGTGCGCTGATCGCTTTTGGTTTTCTGGCAGCACTGTTTATTGATACCGGATGGATACCAAACAAAAATTTCAGTTCCATGGTATCTCCGATGCTGACCTATCTGATCCCGGTACTGATCGCTGCTACCGGCGGGAAAATGGTAGGCGGTGACAGAGGACGGGTTGTGGCGGCGATCGCCGTGATCGGGGCCATCATGAGCAACACAGAGATCACGATGCTCATGGCAGCGATGCTGGTCGGTCCTCTCAGTGGTTTTTGTATTAAAAAGTTTGATGAGCTGATGGAAGGGCATATGCCGGCAGGCTTTGAGATGCTGATCAATAACTTCTCTGTCGGGATATTCGGTCTTGTACTGGCACTGTTAAGCTATATCGCGATCGGACCGCTTATGAGTGGAATCCTCGCCGTACTGACGGCCGGGGTGAATGTCCTGGTAAACCACGGACTGCTTCCCCTTGTCTCGATCTTTATCGAGCCGGCGAAGGTATTGTTCCTGAATAATGCCATCAATCACGGGGTATTTACGCCGATCGCCACCGGTCAGGCGGAGGAGCTTGGCAAATCGATCATGTACATGCTGGAGGCAAATCCGGGTCCGGGGCTTGGTGTGCTGCTTGCTTATATGTTCTGTTGCAAAGATAAGGTAACGAGACAGTCTGCGCCGGGCGCTGTGATCATACATCTTTTCGGGGGAATCCACGAGATCTATTTCCCTTATGTACTGATGAATCCGCTGGTCATTATCGCACCGATCATCGGCAACATGGCGGCAATTTTCTGGTTTAACATGACCGGCTGCGGGCTGCGTGGACCGGCTTCACCGGGGTCCATCATCGCCTATCTGATGATGACGCCGGGACCGGATATGTGGAAAGTGATCGTAGGTGTCGCACTGGCGGCGGCAATCTCTTTCTTTATCGCTGCACCGATCGTAAAGATGGCTGGCAGTAAGAGTCTGGAGGCTGCCCAGAGTGAGATGGCGGCGAGAAAGGCAGAGGCAAAAGGGCAGGCTGTACCGGCAGAAATCGGCAGTGTGACCGGAGTAAAGAAGATCATCTTTGCCTGTGATGCCGGTATGGGATCTTCAGCAATGGGAGCGACGAAATTTAGAAAACGGATCCAGGAGATCCGCCCGGATATCACAGTGGCCAATACTTCTGTCGATAATATTCCGGCAGATTGTAACATTGCAGTTGTACAGGTGACGTTAGTCGACAGGGCAAAGAAATCTGCACCGCAGGCACAGATCATCACGATCGGCAATTTCCTGAGCGACCCTAACCTGGATCTGCTTTATGACAGACTGGCGGAGGAAGAGACAGGTGACGCTCCCGGACAGCAGGTCCCGGTTACTGACAACAAAAATGACCGGAAACAAGTGATCACGGCTGAAGGTATCCGCCTGAACCAGAGACCGGTTTCAAAAGAAGAGGCGATACAGGCGGCAGGTGAACTGTTGGCGAAGCTCGGTTATGTCGATCCATCTTATGTGGACGCCATGCAGGAACGTGAAAAGCTGACGACTACCTACATGGGTATGGGTGTCGCGATCCCGCATGGTACGACGCAGGCGAAGGGCACGGTGAAAAAGACAGGGATCGTCCTTCTGCAGTACCCGGAGGGTGTGGATTTCGGTGATGAGAAGGCACAGCTGGTATTTGGCATCGCCGGGATCGGCGATGAGCACCTTGACCTGCTCGCAAAGATCTGTGATATGCTGGAGGATGAAGAGGTTCTTGAGACACTGAAGACGACAGCAGATACAGACTGGGTTCTTGAGAGGTTTTCATAAATTAAATTCGATTGGAAAGGAGGTTTCCCATGATTTATACAGTGACATTCAATCCGTCCCTTGACTATATTGTTTCCGTCGATCATTTTGAGCTGGGGATGACGAACCGTACTGCCTCGGAATTAATGCTGCCGGGCGGGAAGGGAATCAATGTGTCAATCGTGCTGAAACAGCTTGGTCTGGATAATACAGCACTGGGATTTATGGCAGGTTTCACGGGAGAGGAGATCGTCAGGAAACTGGAAGAAAGCGGCGTGAACGCGGATTTTATCCGTATTTCAAATGGAATTTCCCGCATCAATGTAAAACTTAAAAATATTGATGGGACGGAGATCAATGGCATGGGACCGGAAATTGCGCCGGATAAGCTGGAAGAACTGCTGGCACAGCTGGACCGGCTTGATAAAGGAGATGTACTGGTGCTGGCGGGCAGCATACCCAAATCAATGCCAGACGATATTTATCGTGATATATTACAACGGCTGGAATCAAAAGAGATTATGTCCGTAGTAGATGCCACAGGGGATCTGCTGGTGAATGTACTGCCATACCGGCCATTTCTTATTAAACCGAATCATCATGAGCTGGGCGAACTCTTTGATGTAACGATCACGACGAAACAGCAGGTCGTGCCCTATGCAGAGAAGCTGCAGGAGAAGGGTGCAAGAAATGTACTGGTCTCCATGGGAGGGCAGGGAGCTGTGTTTGTCAGTGAGACCGGAGAGGTTTATATGGCAGAGGCGCCAGAGGGAGAATTAAAAAATTCAGTCGGCGCCGGAGACTCCTTGGTAGCAGGCTTTGTGACTGGCTGGGTTACGAAGGGGGACTATGAACATGCATTCCGCATGGGTGTTTCGACAGGAAGCGCCAGTGCATTTTCTGAAAATCTTGCGACGAAGGCTGAGGTTGATGAGGTTTATGCAAGATGTGAAGTGAGATACTGTAACTAATAATATATAAAAAATAACAAATCAAGGAGGTAATCATTATGAAAGAGTTTACGTATGTTATTACAGATCAGGAGGGCATCCATGCCCGCCCGGCAGGAGAACTGATCAAGGCGGCAAAAAATTTTTCCTGTTCCATCACGATGACAAAGGACGGCAAGAGCGGTGACTGCAAAAAGATTTTTGCCGTAATGGGTCTGGGGGTAAAAAATGGCAATGAGGTGACGATCACATTTGACGGAGAAGACGAGGAGGCTGCATACGAAGAGATCAGTAAATTTATGCAGGAAAATCTGTAAGTCCGTTATGGAGGGAGATGCGTATGCAGACTTATAAAGGTAAAAGTGTATTCAGTGGTATCGCCATCGGCAGGATTTATGTTTACGAAAAAGGAGAACAGCAGGTCAGAAGGACGAAAGTGGATGATATCCAGAAGGAGAAAGACCGCTATCGCAAGGCTTCTGAAACTGCGATGGAGCAGCTGAAACAGCTGTATGAAAAGGCGCTGAATGAAGTGGGGGAAGAGAATGCCGCAGTATTTGAAGTACACCAGATGATGCTGGAGGACGATGATTTTGTGGAATCCGTAGAGAGCATCATTGAGACACAGGGCGTCAATGCGGAGTATGCAGTGGCAGTTACGGGTGATAATTTCTCCCAGATGTTTGCTGCCATGGATGATGATTATATGAGAGGACGTGCGGCAGATGTCAAAGACATTTCAGAGCGTCTGATTACAGTCCTCAGTGGAGGTGTGTCAGGAGGGATCCAGTCGGAGGAGCCAGTGATCGTACTGGCAGATGACCTGGCGCCTTCCGAGACGGTGCAGATGGATAAGGATAAGGTGCTGTCTTTTGTGACGGTACATGGCTCTGTCAATTCGCACACGGCAATCCTGGCACGCACGATGGGGATCCCGGCGCTGATCGGCACGGACATCCCGCTGGATGAAAGCGTAGACGGCAAGATGGCGGTAGTCGACGGATCCAAAGGATGTATTTATGTGGAGCCGGATCAGGAGACCATGGAGCAGATGCAGGCGAAAAAGCAGGAGGAAGAGGAACAAAAAGAGCTTCTGCAGCAGCTCAAAGGCAGGGACAATGTTACGCTCGATGGGCAGAAGGTAATGCTCTATGCCAACATAGGCAATATCAAAGATCTTGCCACTGTGATCCAGAACGATGCCGGCGGCATCGGATTATTCCGAAGTGAATTCATCTATCTGGAGTCGGAGGACTTTCCCAGCGAGGAAGAACAGTTCCAGATTTATCGGAAGGTTGCCGAGACGATGGCTGGCAAGCGTGTGATTATCCGCACACTGGACATCGGAGCAGATAAAAAATGTGACTATTTTGAGATGGAGGAAGAAGAGAATCCGGCGCTTGGCTGCCGTGCCATCCGTATCTGCCTTACCCGGCCGGAGATTTTTAAGACGCAGCTCCGCGCCCTCCTGCGCGCCAGCGCCTACGGTAATATCGCCATCATGTATCCGATGATCACCAGTCTCTGGGAGATACGGAAGATCAAAGAGATCGTGGCAGAGGTGAAACATGAGCTTGCCGCACAGGGTATCGAGTACGGAGATCCCCTGCAGGGAGTAATGATCGAGACTCCGGCAGCGGTGATCATCAGTGAAGCTCTGGCAAAAGAAGTGGACTTCTTTAGTATCGGCACCAACGATCTGACACAGTATACGCTGGCGATCGACCGTCAGAATCCGAAACTGGATGACTTTTATGACAGTCATCATCCGGCGATTCTGGAGATGATCCGTATGGTGGCAGAAAATGCACATAAGGCAGGGATCTGGGCAGGAATCTGCGGGGAACTTGGGGCAGATCTGGAACTGACGAAAGAATTTCTGGCGATGGGAGTGGATGAGCTCTCCGTATCACCGGGAAGGATCCTTCCTATCCGGAAGATCATTCTGGAAACAGATGTTTCAGAATACCGGAAGAACCGCTGAAGTGGGGTTACTAATTTGATATAATAACAAAGGCAATGATATAAAGCCGGTTGGTTTTCAAAAAATGAAGATTAACCGGCTTTCGTTGTTTTTCGATGATAAAAGTAAATTCGTATGATTAAATTTTCTCGGACGTAAAAAGAGGCTACTCTGTAAAATTATATGGTTGACACAATAGACCCAACATTGTATAATGATGCTGTAATATGCAGACGAAAGGAGCAGATCTTACACCATGAGGAAAGGAATACTCTTATTTTTGCTTGTTTTTGTCACAGGACTCTGCGCCTGCGGAGAAAAAAATCTGCCAGCCAGCGATGTGGTCAGTGGACAGTCTGTCAGTGGGAGATCAGCCAGTGCCCGGGCAGCGGAGGGTATGCCAGGTTCAGGGACAGAGACGGATCAGCCGGTGCGGATTAACAAAGAGAAAAAGGAACTGTTCCGCTATGTCTCAAAAAACTGCTTTTATACAGATTTTGAAGGGGAGTCCATGATCCAGACCGATGTGCCGGAGGCAAATACGATCTGCCAGAGAAGCCTGTCCGGGAAACTGCTTCATTCGTACCCGATGGGGGACCGGTTTGAGGAGCTTTTTTATGTGGATGAGGACTGGCTGTATTTTATTGAGACGGATGGAAGCCTGGGAGAAAACGATGAGGAAGAGTCAGAAACGGAGTGCCCGGAGGTCGTATACCGTGTCCCTCTGATCCGTAAAGGGGAGGACGAGATCCCGGAATTTTCAAAAAAAGAAGTTGTCTTCCGGGAACCCAAAGGACTGGATGGGTGGTCTGATTTTACAGAAAATTCTTTTTTACAGATCGTTGATGACGTTATCTATTATGATTGTATCGGTGGATTTGGTACCTATGACCTGAGATCAAAAGAGCAGCATTCTTATCCGATAAAAGGTCTGATGAACGCAGCGGGGACGAAATATGCCATTGCAGAAGGGGAGAAACAAAAGGATTTTCTGACCGAGTGGAAGACCGGGAAGAGCAGGACGATGAAGACCACAGCCCATCCATGGCTCCGGCTGGGGAAGGAGTATTATTTTAGACATCCCTATTCTCCTTTTGGGGCAGGGGATCTGCTGCTGGATCTCAACAGCGGTGAGACGATCGAAGTGCTGACCCGCAGTCAGGGAGAACAGATCGCAGAGGAGATGCGGATTCCGTGGGAAAAGGGACGCTGGGGAAAAAAAGACGGCATGACACTTGATTATCTTGGATATTATGATCACCGTGTCTATGCAGAGATCCAGTATCCCACTGTCGTAACGGACAAAAAGGGCAGGAAGGTGGAGTTTATGGACGCCGTCTGCGTCAGCCGGGATATGGATCAGGACAGGACATGGAAGATTGAGAAAAAGATCACGGCGCATGCCAGGAAAGAGATCCTTGACTATTACAAGAAAGCAGCGGCAGGACGATATAAGAATAAAGCAGACGATGACGAGGCATATATGGTAGAGATCGGAGAGGGTGTCGCCAATGGGATTTTCTATTTTGCGGGGACTTACAAAAAGAAGGGCAAGCTGGCGATGGATATTTATGATCTGGATAAAAAGGAATTGCGTGTCATTGGCAGACATTCGCCAGAGACCTTCTATCCCTTTTATGACAACGGTCATGCGATCGCAGTGGATATGCATCACTGGCAGGGAATCCTGGCACTTGCTCCGATTATGAGCCAGGATGAAACCGTTTGGGACCAGAAACAGAAAAAGAAAATCCAATAAAAGGAGGTCTGACAGGTATGAAAAAGATTATGACAGCCATGATTTCCCTGGCTCTGGTGTGCATGCTCCTGACCAGCTGCGCCAATGCGGGGACCGCCGGAACAGGATCCGCGGTAAGCGGCGGTGCAGTGAAAGGGAATGTGCAGGTATCTAAGTACAGACAGGACGGACACAGATATCAGAATGATGATTATACTTATTTGGCACCAAAATATGGGGGGACCCTGTTGCAAGAGGATGACGATGATGACAGTGATCGCTATACAGCCACGGTAGAGATGGACATCACCAGTGTACAATGGGTCGCCAATGAATGGCTCTATTACACAACAGAGGGTGATCATGATGAGGATATACTGTGGCGGGCGCCCATTGTGAAGACAAAAAAGGGAGAACACATAAAGAAAAATAAAAGAGAGAAACTGATCCGCAAATATTCGCTGGATATACGCTGTGCCACCGAAACCTGTCTGATCCTGGAGGTGATGGACAGAGAAGGAGCGACAAGTATTGTCCGGTATGATCTGGATCGTGGAAGCTGCAAAGAATTGGTCAATTCAAAGGAAATAAAAGATTTATATGTGCTGACAGATGACATGAATGACCCGGCTCTGGTGGCTGACGGACTGCTGGTCGAGAGCGGGAAAAAACTGATTCGTCTGGATCTGGATACCGGAGAGGTGACAGAGATTTTTACTCTTCATGAACCGAAAGAGGACGGCGTGGAAGCTTTTGTATATCAGGGAGATCAGGTCTGGTTTCTGGAAAACAACAGCCTGTATTGTTATGACGGAAACCTGGGAAAAGTAAGCTGTCTGGTCACAGAGAGCGATTTCGCAAAAGCGGTACAGCGGTCAGGAGGGAACAAACGGGTCAAAAGCTGGGATGAGATATATCTGGACCAGGAAAATCTGTATTTTATATGTCAGATCAAAGAAATGCGTAAACAGGGGACGGGGAAGAAAGCGGTTTATTATAGAACGGAATTGTATCACGCACCACGGGAAGACCCACAGCAGATCAGCCGGGAAGATATCCTTCTGGACTATTTGGATAAGGTGGGGTATGTAGAGGATCCGGACGATGGCAGCTTTGAGGAACTGGGCTGGATCGAAGATATCCGGGATGGCAAAGCGATCGCTGTGTGTCCGGCAGAGTCAGGAAGTGCGGTAAGAATCTATTATGATTTGAAAACAAAGGAAATAACGAAGCGGTAAGGAGAAATATCTTACTGTTTATCCCGTGTATTCTGCTGACATTTTCTGACCATAAATAATTGACAACATAAACCGCTCTGATTATAATATTATTACATATTACATGATGTTGAATGGAGGAGAGTATGGGGAAAGCATGGAAAATAGCGTCTGTACTGATACTGACTGCCACCCTGGCTGCCGGGTGTGGTGTTACGGATATGGCGGAAAAAACACTGGTGGCGACGGCGAGCGGGAGTGCAGCAGGAAATGCTGCGGCGTCTTCCCGGAAGGTGGGCAGCCGGGATGCCAATGACTACACATCGTATGTGGTGCCAAGACATGAAGACCACAAAGTGTTCTGGGGACAGCAAAAGGAGGATCCCGACGCTTATAAATATAGTATGGACATGGATATTTATGAGTTGCAGTGGGTGACAAATGAGTGGCTTTATTATACGACATATGATGAGACAGGGAAGGAATGGTTGTACCGGGTGCCCGTTGAGAGATCGGTAAAGATGGGCAGACCGCAGAAAAACAAAAAAGAAAAGCTATGTAAGGCACAGGATCTGGACGTTACCTATGCAACGGAGGATTATCTGGTCGTGATCCGCTGTGGTGATACGAAGTACGATTATGAACTGTGCCGGTTTGATCTGGATACCAGACGGCAGACTGTGCTGCTGGGACACAAGGAAGCGGGAGGAGTGCCTGACATATTAGATGACCGGGATGGTCCGGTCTGGATCAACGGGAATCTGATCGTTGAGGGAGCGAAGAAGCTTTTTCTCCTGAATCCGGATACGGGAGAGAGTGAGGAGATTTATTCCTGGCATATAGGGGATGAGGATGACGGGATCTATGCTTATAAACAGATCGGCAGCAGTTTGTATTTTCTGCTGGGTGACAACCTCTTTCAATATGACGGCATCACCGGGAAGGTCACGCTTCTTGTCCGGAAAGCGGTGTTTCGGGAGGCTGTGGAAAAGGCGACGGGGAAGAAGCTTCAGGATGTCGGCATAGAAACCCTGTTTGCGGAAAAGGATTCCCTGTATTTTATGATAGAAACAGAATGGGAGGAAAGGAAGGCAGGGAAAAGGACCGAATTTGATAAACAGGAATTATTCCGTGCGCCGGTCCGGGATCCGCAGTCACTCCGCCGGGAAGATGAGCTGATGAATTATCTGGACAAAAAGGGAGAGTATTATCTGCTGGATGAGGAGGATGAAGAAGTGGGACTTCCCATGTATAGTCATGACAGTTCGATCGAGGACATGTTTGACGGTCGGATCTATGTCCAATATGAGGGAAAGAAAGACAGCAGATTTGTGCGGTATGACCCTGAGACAAAAAAGATCGAGGAATGCTCATGGGAAGAATGGAGATGGGAGATGGAGAATCGAAGGGAAAATTCTGCTGATTAGGAGGGCATGATATGAGTATAAAGATAGGAATACTGGGATATGGTAATCTGGGGCGCGGAGTGGAGTGTGCGGTCCGCCAGAATGAAGATCTGGAGCTTGCCGCTGTGTTTACCCGCAGGGATCCGGCTTCGGTAGCGATCCTCACAGAAGGGGCGGCGGTCTGCAGGGCAGCAGATGCGCCGGACTGGAAAGACCGGATCGACGTTATGATATTATGCGGCGGCAGTGCTACGGATCTGCCGGAACAGACGCCGGAATATGTAAAATATTTTAATGTAGTTGACAGCTTTGATACCCACGCAAAGATCCCGGAGCATTATGCCAGGGTCGATGCGGCGGCGAAAGAAAGCTCCCATGTGGGGATCATCTCTGTAGGCTGGGATCCGGGTATGTTTTCCCTGAACCGGCTGTATGGCAACGTTATACTGCCGGAAGGGAAGGATTATACATTCTGGGGAAAGGGTGTGAGCCAGGGACATTCGGATGCGGTCCGCCGTGTTGAGGGCGTGAAAGACGCCAAACAGTATACGATTCCGGTGGAGAGTGCCTTAGAGGCAGTGCGTGACGGGAGCGATCCCGATTTTACAACGCGTGAAAAGCATACAAGAGAGTGTTTCGTTGTACTGGAAGAAGGTGCTGATGCGGCAAAGGTAGAGCAGGAGATCAGGACGATGCCGAATTACTTTGCTGATTATGACACGACTGTTCACTTTATCAGTGAAGAGGAACTGCTGGCTGAGCACAGTGGTATCCCGCATGGCGGATTTGTATTGCGAAGCGGCGTGACGGGACTTGACAAAGAAAACAGGCACCTGGTGGAATACCGCCTGAAGCTGGACTCCAACCCGGAATTTACATCCAGTATACTCGTCGCTTATGCCAGGGCTGCCTGCCGTCTGGCAAAGGAAGGACAGTGCGGCTGCAAAACAGTTTTTGATATCGCTCCGGCATATCTGAGTCCAAAGAGCGGGGAAGAACTGCGGGCGGCGCTGCTGTAAGACTTAATTTTCGTTGTCCGAATCATTGGTCGCCGTCCCTGTGCCGTGGATGGGGATCCTGTCACCGAGATAGGTTGGTTCTGGCTGGATCAGCAGATTGAAGAATTCCTTCGTCCGCGCCAGCATCTCACGGACTTCCATCATCCAGGCATTCCGGTACTGGGTGGGGATGGACGGCGTCCCATATGCTGTAAGCCCCAGCTTCTCTGCTATATATACGGCACGGTATTCATGATAGGGTTGTGTCACGATGGCGAGGCTTTTTACCTCAAATATGTCGCGGGCGCGGTAGAGGGATTCATAGGTGGAAAAGCCGGCATGATCCATAAAGATGTCTTCTTCGGGGACGCCGGCATCCATGGCATATTTCTTCATTGCCTCCACCTCATTGTATCCGGTTTTGCCGTGGTCTCCTGACATGAGGAGACGGCGGGAGATTCCTTTTTTGTATAATTCGATCCCGCGGTTCAGACGGTCCGTCAGGACAAGACTCGGCGTCCCGTCTGGCTTCAGACCGGCGCCAAGGACCAGGATACAGTCCACGGTGGGAATCTGGCTGCCGCTGTCTCCGGTATAGATGGCGTCCGCTGCCGCTGCCTTCATATAGCTGCTGATCCCCAGTATGCTGCCGCTGCCGGCTGCTCCCAGTGCGATCAGGATCAGCAGGATTCTTTTTGCCCATTTGTATTTTCCAAACCATAATTTTTTCATCGTGTCCTCCCGGTATTCCAATCAATTATCAATCGTTGTCTCTAAAAGAATTATAGCATAGAAGAAGAAAAAAGCAACCAGACAAAAACAGAAACGCCCGGAACCAAGACTCCTGATTCCGGGCGCTTCGTATTGTGCGAAAAAAACTAGTCTGGAGCCTGCAGCTCCGGTCAATGAGTCCTGATTACTTCATGGACTCTTCCTGTTTTTTGATCATCTGACGAACCATCTCGCCACCGATTGAACCAGCCTCACGGGAAGTAAGGTCACCGTTGTAACCCTGTTTCAGGTTTACACCGATCTCGTTTGCTACTTCCATCTTAAATCTGTTCATTGCATCTTTAGCCTGTGGTACTTCCATTTTAGAAGAACTGTTAGTCATGATTCATTACCTCCATAATTTTTTCTTACTGCAGTATAAGACTGCTGTTCTATAGGAAAGATAAAGGAATGTGCAGGCAACCACATTCCTTTCTGATGTTTTCCGAGTGAATCATCTTTCCCCGAGAATCCGTCGTACCGAAACGCTGTCGCCGTTTTCATTCGTTTATCTTGATACTATTGTATCCACAAAAGAAAAATTTATTTTGGAAAGTTTTGGTACATATTTAACATGACGTCGGACAGTTCTTCCCGGTCGACAAACAGATTTCCGTTTTCCCTTGTATCGGTATACCATTTTGCCAGAGTGATCCTGCCGCAGCAGATCTCGATACAGGTGATGCAGAGAGGATGAACGCAGCTTCCGGTATTGATGTAGCGGGTATCTGCCTTATCAGAGAGCATGGGACGGTGAGTGTGACCGGTGATGAGTATGTGTCTGCGATCCTCAGCCCAGGCGTTCAGCCGGAGCTCGGATTTCTTTTTTTTCGTATAATTTTTGGCTGCGCTGGTGGGATCCAGTACACCGAGCTGCTCCAGAGGTTTCCAGAGGTAGCGCACTAAAAAGCGGTTTACCGGCCAGAGAGTGGAATTCAGCAGCGATGACTGGTGTCCGTGGGTCAGATAAAGGCTTTTTCCAGTGCTGCTTTCTTTTAATATGATTCCGGCATGAAACTGGATACCTGGGAAAAGAGGCTGCTGTCGCTGGCTGGTGGTACAAAAATAGGATGCGCATTTTTTCTCGGAAAAGGAATGATATTTTTTTACGATATCATGATTGCCGTAGATCATATAAAGTCTTTTTTCGTGATAAAACGCAGAGAGTTCACGGAAGATATCGCTGTGGACTTCCTTGATCTGTTCCATATTCCGGTTTTCCCAGAGTTCATCACCATCGCCCAGTTCAATATAAGTGTAGCCCTTCTTATTATAATGACGGAGTGCGGCAAGATACAGACACTGGTTTTTTAAAAAATTATCGTTGTGTGTTCCATCCCCGCGGTGGCAGTCACTGAAGAGAACGTAGCGACGGCTGCCTCCCAGGGGAAGGACAAGGGCATTTTCAAAAGCTTTATCCAGGCGATGGTGACAACTCATGATCAGGACCTCCCAGTGCAGCGCCGTTTTTTTCTGCAATGCTTATGGCGTCTCAGACGCAGCATGCGCCGGAAGCAGAACGGCAGGTAATAATACAGGTACAGCAGTCTGTCACAGGTCCAGGTAAACGGACGGGTGACAAACCGGTACAGCCGGCAGTAAAAATGATTGATGTGCTGGACAAGGCAGCAGTACAATTTTCTGAAAATCCCACAGTGCCCGTGAGGGCAGCAAAAGCTGAATGATACATCCGTATGGCAGACAGAGAGGAAGATGGAGTCTACGTCATATCCTGCTCCCACCAGACCTTCAATAAAGGCATTCCGCATTTCTATGTCAGGGAAACAGATGTGGATTTTCATAAACAGCTCCTCAGGCTGGGAAAATACTCCCATGGAGAAGATCGTCTGCCACCAGTGCCTTCCTTTTTTGATGGCGATGACTTTGCCGTTGCGGATGAGTTCCACGGACATATCGAGATATTCATTTTTTTCTACCGCAGAAAACAGTGTGGTTTTCCTTCTGGAAGGCGGGATGATCTCATCTGCATGATAGATCCCCAGTTCACAGCCGGTATTGATCCCGTACTGACCTTTCCAGAATTCGATCAGCCATGTTTTGCCATCATAGTCAAAATAGACAGGCTGGCTGTCGATGACCATATTCAAAAGCGGCGCAAATTTGTCATAGATGGCGCCATATCCAAACCTCTTCTGCCAGGCATCTGTCGTACTTGTAAATATATCCTGTCTGGCATCATAGCAATAACCAAGTGGTTCCGTCAGTTCATTGAGCATACAGCATTTTTCCTGATCGGACATACAGCACAGCTTTCGTATGATCTTCCGTTTACGGAAGTGGAAGAAGATAAGGAAAAAAAGGATAAATAGTAAAAAGAAAGTAAAAAAATAGTACATAGTTTTCTCCTATCCCGCCCGGATCCGCCGGGCTTTGTTTCTTACTATCAATCTATGGGAATTTTGTCGAATTGTGACAGAATGCGGGGAACAGCCGGGGCGGCTTCTGAAAACTCTGATTATTGGAATGGTACATGGGAGGATTACATAGAATAAAAGAAAAAGGTTTCGTATATGGATCATTTTTATCCCTTTGTCAATTATCCTCTTACTTATCCTTTTCAGAAAATGGAGCCATTTATCGATATACAGACGATGTATCTGCACCACGACAAGCATCTGCAGGCTTATGTAGACAATCTCAACAAGACGATGAGCCGGCATCCCGACTGGTGGAAAGTCTCCCTGGAAGAAATGTTGTCCGACCTGAACCAGGTCCCGGAGAGCTTTCGGACTTCAGTGAGACACAATGGAGGCGGTGTTTATAACCATGAGTTTTTTTTCGCCGGGCTGAGGAATCCGGGAGGACAGCCGCAGGGCAGTATACGGGATCAGATCAATGACCAGTTTGGCTCTCTTTCCGATTTCTTTGGTAAATGGAAGGAAACGGCACTCGCTGTCTTTGGCTCTGGTTATACATGGCTGGTGGCAGATGGAAATCATCAGCTCCAGATCATCACAACAGCAAACCAGGATACGCCTCTGAATCTCCACCTCCATCCGATCATGGTCATCGATGTCTGGGAGCATGCGTATTATCTCAAACACAAGAATCTGCGGGGCGCCTATGTGGACGACTGGTGGCAGGTCGTAAACTGGGAACGCGCAGAGATTCTGTATAGTGACAGCTGCAAATAGCTATGGTTAAATGCATAGGATAATGAAAACCAGTGCAAAATACATAGTGGAAAAGGAGGGATCTGAATGCCTGTAGATTACTTATCTGAGTTTCTTCCTGACCTCGATGAGTTCAGGGAGAAAACAATCCAGTTTCACAAGAAAGAACTATCAGTAGCAGAGTACAAAAAGTTTTCAGGCGGTTTTGGCAGTTATGCCGAACGGGGAGGAGAAACCCATATGCTCCGGCTCCGGATGGCAGGAGGACAGATCACAAAAGAACGCCTGAGGTATATCGTTGAAACATGCAGTAACTATCATATTGAAATAATGAAACTTACCACATGTCAGTCCATCCAGCTGCATCATGTAAAAGCAGAGGATCTGTATGATATGATGGCGGCTGCCTGGAAGGCGGGCATGATCTCCCGGGGCGGCGGAGGTGATTTCCCCAGGAATGTCATGGCTTCCCCCCTGTCGGGTGTACAGAGAGAAGAATATTTTGACGTGCTTCCGTATGCACGGGCGGCGGGCGATTATATGATGGGATTTATCAAAGCAGTGAAATTTCCCCGCAAATTAAAGGTTGGATTTTCCAACTCCCCGGCAAATGAGACCCATGTTACGTTCCGCGATCTTGGCTTTGCCGCCACCCCGGAAGGAACCTTTGACGTCTATGCTGCCGGCGGACTGGGGATCAATCCGAAACTGGGCGTCTGCGTGGCAAAGGGCATCCGACCTGATAAGGTTCTCTATTATATCAAGGCGATGGTGAATACTTTTACGGCATATGGTGATTATGAGAACCGGGCGCGGGCAAGGACCCGTTATCTGCAGGATACTCTCGGGAAAGAAGGGTTTGTGAAGGCATATCAGGAAAAACTGGAGGAAGTATCTGCCACAGAGCAGCTGGATGCCGATATTGTTATCCCTGTACTCTCAAAGACTGGCTGTGGTGAGGCAGTGGAGGACAAGCGTATCATTCCCCAGAAGCAGGAGGGGCTGTATGCTGTATTCTATCAGCCGGTGGGAGGCATCCTCACTCCGGCGAAGGCAAAGCAATTATACGATCTGATCAAAGATATGGAACATGTGGAGATCCGCCTTACGGCGGATGAGGGACTCTATGTGATCAACTGCAATGCCAAAGAAGCAAACAAGGTACTGGAACTGACGTCAGACGGGGCGGGTACGTTGTTTGAAACTTCCGTTGCCTGTATCGGCAATGCTGTCTGTCAGGTGGGGCTCCGCGATTCACAGGCGATGCTGCGTGACTGTGTTGAGGCGGTCCGCAAGGAAAATTTTGCAGACGGGGTGCTTCCGAGGATTCATATTTCCGGCTGTCCATCCTCCTGTGGGACGCATCAGACTGCGGGAATCGGGCTGCGGGGCGCTGTCAAACAGACACCGGATGGTCCGCAGCCGGCATTTGCGATTTTCACTGGCGGCTGTGACCAACAGGGAAAAGAAGTGATCGCCGATGCGGGAAAATCGATTACGATCGGAGATATTCCACGGTTTTTTGTAGAATTGGGCAAAATGATCTCTTCTGAAAATATGAAATATAAGGATTGGATCCAGTGCAATCAGGAACGGTTTGACAACCTGGTCAGCAAATATACCGCATAGTCTGACGGCGCCATTTTGAATCGGCTGTTGGGTGAAAAGCATGGACAAAGAGCAGAACCGGAGGTGTATGGTTCTGCTCTTTGTCCCGGTACACGGAAAGTTGTTTAAAAAAGGCTTGAATTAATTGATAGCTGACTATATAATAAAGATGTTCATATATAGAGAAAATGTCGAAAGGAGTTTATTATGAGCGAAAATACTTGTCTTGAAAAGCAGCCTCTGAATGATGAGATGCTGCAGAAAATGGACGCTTACTGGCGTGCTGCCAACTACCTGTCTGCCGGACAGTTATATCTGTTGGATAACCCGCTGATGCGTACGCCGCTTACTATGGAACATATCAAAAAGAAGATCGTAGGTCACTGGGGGACCGTTCCGGGACAGAACTTTGTCTGGACGCACTGCAACCGCGTGATTAAACGGTATGATCTTGATATGATCTACATCTCTGGTCCTGGTCATGGCGGTAACTTCCAGATCGCCAATACATATCTGGAGGGAACTTACAGTGAAGTATATCCGAACATCAGCCAGGATGAAGAGGGAATGAAGAAGATGTTTAAGCAGTTCTCTTTCCCAAGTGGAGTACCCAGCCACTGTGCCCCGGAGACACCGGGTTCCATTAATGAAGGTGGTGAGCTTGGTTATTCCATCGCTCATGCTTTTGGCGCCGTATTTGACAACCCGGAACTGATCGCTGTAACAGTAGTTGGAGACGGTGAGTCCGAGACCGGGCCTCTTGCAACTTCATGGCATTCCAATAAATTTCTGAACCCGGTCAATGACGGTGCTGTGTTGCCGGTCCTTGACATGAATGGCTATAAGATCAGCAACCCGACGGTATTTGCCCGTCTTTCCCATGAAGAAGTAGAGCACTTCTTCCTTGGCTGTGGATGGGAGCCTCATTTTGTCGAGGGTGACGATCCGATGACGATGCATAAGCTGATGGCTGAGACAATGGATACCTGTATCGAAAAGATTAAGGAGATCCAGAAAAATGCACGCGATAATAATGATGCCACAAGACCTCTGTGGCCGATGATCGTACTTCGCACTCCGAAGGGCTGGACGGGACCGAAGGTGGTAGACGGCGACAAGATCGAAGGATCGTTCCGTGCCCATCAGGTACCGATGTCCATGGAGAAACCGGAGCACCTTGACCAGCTGAGAGAGTGGCTGGAGAGTTATAAACCGGAAGAACTGTTCGATGCGACCGGACGTCTCGTTCCCGAAATCGCAGAACTCACACCGAAGGGAAATTCCCGTATGGGATCCAACCCTCATGCCAACGGCGGTCTTCTCATGAAAGATCTGCGTCTCCCGGATTTCCGTGATTATGGTATCGAAGTACAGCCTGGCAAGACAAAAGCACAGGATATGATCGAACTGGGCGGATATATCCGTGATATCTTTAAACTGAACAAGGAAAACAAGAACTTCCGTATCTTCGGACCGGATGAGTCTATGTCAAACCGTCTCTATCATGCATTCGAGGAAGAGAACCGTGCCTGGAATGCAGAGATGTATGAGGATGACGACAAGCTGGCACAGGACGGACGTATTATGGATGGTATGCTTTCTGAGCATATGTGCGAAGGATGGTTAGAGGGCTATCTGCTGACAGGACGCCACGGCTTCTTCGCCAGCTATGAGGCATTTATCCGTATCGTTGACTCCATGGCAGCCCAGCACGCAAAGTGGCTGAAGGTGACAAACCAGCTTTCCTGGAGACAGCCGATCGCATCCTTGAACTTTATCCTGACTTCCAATGTATGGCAGCAGGATCACAATGGATTTACCCATCAGGATCCGGGATTCTTAGACCATATCGCAAATAAAAAGGCAGACGTAGTCCGTATGTATCTGCCGCCAGACACAAACTGTCTGCTTTCCTGCTTCGATCATTGTATCAAGAGCAAGAACTATGTCAATGCGATCGTTGCATCCAAGCATCCAAGCTGTCAGTGGCTGACCATGGAGCAGGCGGTGAAACACTGTACTCAGGGTATCGGTGTATGGGAATGGGCAAGTAACGACCAGAACGAAGAACCGGATCTTGTTATGGCATGTTGTGGTGATACTCCTACGCTGGAGACGCTGGCCGCTACTACGATTCTCCGTGACGCTATGCCGGAGCTGAAGATCCGTGTTGTCAACGTTGTCGATCTGTTTAAGCTTGAGTCCGATACGAAACACCCGCATGGTCTCAGTGACCGTGAGTTTGACTCCATCTTCACCAAGGATGTACCAGTTATCTTCGCATTCCACGGTTATCCGACACTGATCCATGAGCTGACTCATGACCGCAATAATGCGAAATTCTCTGTACATGGATATCTGGAAGAGGGGACGATTACGACTCCGTTTGATATGCGTGTCCAGAATGAGATCGACCGCTTTAACCTTGTGAAGGATGCTATTATGCATCTGCCACAGCTTGGCAATAAGGGATCTTACCTGATCCAGCAGATGAATGATAAGCTGGTTGAGCATAAGCAGTACATCGCTGAGTACGGTCAGGATCTTCCAGAGATCCGTGACTGGGTATGGCATGTGTAAGGCAGGCTGAACCGCTGTAAGAATTGGAAAGATATTTTGGAAGATAAAACCCCCTGCCGCTTTTGTATCGGAAGCGGCAGGGGGCTTTTTTATTGAATAGGAAAGTTCGCCTCATGCGGAGCAAGAACGACCGCAGGTCGTTCTTGGAAGCGTCGGTTTATCACGACGCTTTTTTTATAAGAACTTTAGTTCTTTGGATAGGTTTTTCAGTCAGCCCTTTTTTACTATCCACCATCCATTTTTCTTGGAGCCGTTTCTCTCTACGATTCCGCGTTCCTTTAAATGTCGTATCCTTTTAGTGACCGTGGTTGTCCCTACTCCCAGCAGTTTACTGATCTCATGCACGCGAATGTTTCTGTTATTTTTCATCAGCATAAGGATCTGCTCATCTTTGCTGCCGGTCAGCCAGTTTGTGCTTTCCTTTATCATATTAGTATTTTCTCTTTTTTTATTAAGAGGAATGGTTACAGTAATGAAATTTTCAGTAATGTCAAATACTTTTTTTCCATATCTGGATATGATCAGGGGTACTCCATGACCAGTTTGCTCAATGTAATCTAATTGCACCATGATCTGCTGAAGCTCAAGATTCACCGGCTTGCTCTTGCCTTCATAAAATT